>JBEPVD010000023.1:0-46073 GCA_041691155.1 Candidatus Dormiibacterota bacterium
CGCGAGCGCCGTCAGCTCGTCACTCGACTCCTCCGTGGTCCCGTCGCCGACGTCACACATTCCTGTAGGATACACAAAACAGTGTTCTTTGCGAACAGTCCACAGGGCCTCACACCCTCATGGCTGCGGCGCTCCGAATGCGCTGGATCGAGTCACCGCCATTCGCGCATCTGCGCGGAGGCGACGCGAATAAACACACCCATAGACCGCTAGCACGGGACCCGCCGCCCAGGCGCAGGAACGGCAAGAACTGCCCCCTGGAGGAATCGAACCTCCCTCAACCGGTTAAAAGCCGGCTGCTCTACCGATGAGCTAAGGGGGCGGGAGCCAGGATTGTATGGTCGCCCATGCGGCACGCCCTACCATCGACGATCGTGACTGAAGAGATCCCCGGTTTCCCAGAGCGCTTTCCGGTGCGGGACGACGGGCGCCGATCCTGGCGCTACAAGATCGTCTCGTGGATCTGCCGGACGTCGCTCCGCGGGTTCTTCGGGCGCGGTCTGAAGATTGATTCTCCGACGAAGGTTCCCGAGAACGGCCCCCTGCTGATCGTTTGCAACCACTTGAGCAACATCGATCCGTGGCTCTTCGGGGGCTTCGGGCCCGGCGTTCTCTACTGCATGTCCAAGCGCGAGCTCTTCGGGAATCCCTTCACAGCGTGGGTGCTCGCGGGCTGCAACTGCTTCCCGATCGACAGGGGCACTGCTGACCGCCGTGCGCTGAAGACCGCCCTGGACGTCCTCTCGAAGGGCGGGCGCCTGCTCATTTTTCTCGAGGGAACCCGGTCGTCCACACCTGGGATGCGCCGGGCTGAGGCGGGCGTCGGCTTCCTTGCCCGGCGATCGGGCGCCTCGGTGCTGCCTGTTGGCGTGTGGGGCACCGAGGCCGCACTGGGCCGCGGTCATACGCTGCCCAGGCGGGTGCCCATCCGGCTGCACTACGGCAAGGTCTTTCAGCTCCCCGACCGAGTCCCGGGCGAACGCAGGGACGATCAGGCGGTAGCCGATCTCATCGGCTCGCGAATCGCGGAGTTGGTGCCGCCCGAGTATCGCGGCGTCTACGGCTCAGCCATCGAGACCGCCCCCGAGGTTTCGAAGGTCGGTTAACGGCCTCGTCGCGCGGCGGGCTTCGCGCTCGCGGGTTTCGCCGCACCAGCGGAGCCCGAGGCCGGTCTGGCGGCCGGGCGGGCCGGTGCCGCGACGGGTCGAGTAGGTTTCGCCGGCCTCTTGGCAGTTGTCTTCGGTTGGGCTTTCGAAGCCGCCGCAGACTTCGCGACCGGCTTGGCCGCGGGCTTCGCGACCGGCTTGGCCGCGGGCTTCGCGACCGGCTTGGCCGCGGGCTTCGCGACCGGTTTGCGGGCGGGCGCCGCCACGGCGACCACCGGCCTGCGCGCCGGGGTTTTGGCTGGGGCAGGGTTTCGCGCCGAAGACGGTGCTTTGACAGGCGCCTTGCCGGCCACCGGCTTGGCCTTGGGAGCGGGTGCCGTGGCCTTGGAAAGGGCCTTGGCGGCGGGTCTGGCAGCCGGAGGCTTCACCTTGGCGGCTGCTTTGGCCTTTGCTGCAGATTTGGCTTTGACCACGGGCTTCGGCTTCGCGGACGACTTGGCTTTGGCCGCAGGCACGTTCTTGCTGGCGGGCGCCATCTTCGCAGCGGGCTTTGGCGGAGGGGTTTTCACCGGCGGCTTGGCCACTGAAGCCGCCGGCTTTGCGGCAGCCGCAGCTTTCACCGGTGGCTTTGCCACCGCCGCCGTGGCGGGCTTGGCGCCCGACCCGACCTTCACCGGTGCGGCAACCTTCGGCGACGCGGCTTGAACGGGTGGAGCTGGCTTGGCCGCCGGCGCGGCAGCCTTGGGCGGGGCGGGGCCCGGTGTCGCAATCTCGCGAGGCTCCTCCCGTTTCAGCGCCGCGTCTTTGGCCGGCTCCGGTGTGGCGACCGCCTCTGCAGGCTTCACCTCGGGCTCCGGGATTGCCGGAGCGGCTGCGCCGTTTGCCGGCGGTCGCGGTCCGCGGTCCGAAACCCGGGGCGGCTCGACCATCAGCTGCGTCAGCTCCGTATGCCGCTCCGGCGTCTCGGCTGTCTCCAGGCAGGTGAAGGCCACGACTTCCTTCGTGTCCGAGTGCCGGTCAAAACGAACGATCGCAGTCTGGCTCAGCACGGTCTCGACGACCCCTCTCGAGCCGACCGGGTAGTCACCGATCGACGTTCCCGTCCTCGGGCGCACGTTCGAAGTGAGGATCACCCGCTCGCCAACACCAAACGGCGGGGGCGGCTCCTCTCGAGCTCCCGGAGGTCTGCCAGGGGTAGGTGACGGGCGAGGCGTGGCAGCGACGGCGACGACGACCGGGGCCGCCACGGCGACGACCTCTTCCTCGTCTTCGTCATCGTCATCCTCGACGACCACACCGATCTCGATTTCGATCTCGACGGCGTCGTCGTCCTCGACGGCTTCGCCCTCGAGCACCTCGGGCGCCGGTGCCTCGGACTCTTCCTGGTCTGCGTCGACGGGGGGGTCAGTGGTTTCTTGGGGCATTCAGGCTCATGTATGGAGGATCGGTAGACTGGGGTGCAGATGATCGCGCGATCCAGGGCGATCCCGCTGTCGCAACATACCCAGCAGCGGCTTCTTGAAATCCTCCCGGGCGCGCTGACGTGGTTCGCGCTGCTCGTTCCGGTCGTGACCGCGTTCGCGATCCGGCTGAACGACCCCAGCATGCTGTGGATCCTCGGCGTTGGCGCGGTGCTCCTGGACGCCTACTGGCTCTTCCGGACCACCGTCACCGTCCGCGGCGTTCGGCGATCCGTGAAGGCACTCGAGGCTACCGAAGCCCTCGACTGGTGGCAGCGCTGTCAGGAGTTCGAAGCCCACCTCCCCGAGGGAGCCCCGGCGCCGTCCGAGGTGGTCCAGTGTGTGCTGATCCCGACCTACACGGAGTCGTACGCCGTGCTGCGTGCGACCGTCGCCGCCTTGGTGGCGACGAACTACCCGCAGCACCTTCGCGTCTGCGCGATCATCACCCGCGAGACCGACACCGGCGGCATCGAGAATGTCGCACGGCTGCGCGAGGAATTCGCGGCGTCATTTCTCGCGTTCATCCACGTCAGCGATCCGTTGCTGCCCGGCATCGTGGTGGGCAAGTCCGCGGCGATGGCATACGGCGGACCGGTGCTGAGGAAGGCATGTGACGACCTCGGGCTCGATCCGACACGCACGATGGTCACCGACCTCGACTCGGACTTCCGGGTCCATCCTCAGTATTTCGCGTACATCACGCTGCAGTTCTGCATGGCGAATGATCGGCTCACGTCGATCTGGCAGCCGGTCCCGGTGTTTCTCAACAACATCTGGCGAGTCCCCGTCGCCATTCGCGTCATGGCCACAGCGGCCACGCAGTGGCAGATGTTCCTGCATCAGAACCCGCACCGGTTGGTGATGTTCTCCTCATACACGCTGTCGCTCGACCTCCTGACCGACGTCGGCTATTGGGACTCGGACGTGATCCCGGAGGATTCGCGGTTCTTCTGGAAGGCCTTCTTTCACTGTGGTGGCACGCTCAACACACGCCCTGCCTTCCTCCCGGTCTACGGCGACGCGCCCCGAGCGCGCGGGTACGCGGCGACGCATGCCTCGCAGTACAACCAGATCAAGCGATGGGCCTGGGGAGCGACCGATATCCCTTACGTGACCTCGCGAATGCTGAGCCATCCGGAGATCCCGTGGCGGATGCGCGCGCGTCGCTACATGAACCTGCTCTTCAACCATTTGACATGGGCGACCCTGCCGCTCCTGCTGTTCTTCGGCGGCACGTTGCCGGCCTTCATCGACCTCGACTACAGCCTGTCGTCCACAGCGGCCTTTCTCGGCAGCATCAGCGCGAGCATCCTCACGATCACGCTGCTCAACACCGTGCTGCTCGTCCAGGTCGACTACCGAATCGCGCCGAAACCCAAGGAGTGGCCGTGGTGGCGCAGGCGCTGGGCCGAGTTGCAACTGTTCACGTACCCGGTGGTGGGATTGGCGCTCAGCGTCATCCCCGCACTGGAAGCACAGACGCGGCTCATGTTCGGGGCGTACCTCGAGTACCGCGTCACCGAGAAGGAGTAGACAACCCCGCGGCGGTCAACGTCTGACCAACGCGCGGTTGGCGTCCAGCGAGTAGCCGGATCGCGGTCCTCTAGCGGTTCATCACCGCGAGGTACACGTCCAGGGTCTTTTCCGCAGCACGTCGCCACGTGAACGTGGCGGCCCAGGCGAGGCCCGCCTCGCGCATTCGTTCCCGCTCCGACGGGTCGGCAAGCACGCGGTTGATCGCGGCCGCCATTCCGGTCGCATCGCCGTCCGGCACGACTGACGCTGCACCGCCGCTCACCTCGGGGAGCGAGGAGTTGTCGAACACCACCGCCGGTGTACCGCATGCCATCGACTCGAGCGGAGGGAGCCCGAAGCCCTCGTACGCCGAGGTGAAGACGAATACCTCCGCAGCCGTGTACAGCGCGACCAGGTCGTCGTTCGAGACATGTCCGATGACGCGACTGTGGTCGGCAAGGCCGGCGCGTTCCAGGCCCTCGCTGACGCTGCCTGCAAACGTCCCCTGGTCGCCGGCGATGACCAGCGCAACGTCGTGCTGCTGCCGTACGCGGCTGGCGACATCGGCAAGCAACGACAGGCGTTTACGGGGGTCGAAGGTGCCGACGGCGAGCAGGAACGGCTTGTCGATCCGGAACTTCGCGCGCACCACCGCAACGGACTCCGCGGATGCCGGATGGAATGCCGGTGCGATTCCTTCCGGGATGACCGTGATCAGTTGCGGATCGGTCTTGCCGAGGCGCAACACGTCACGTCGCGTCGCTTGCGAAACAGCGATGACGGCGTCCGCCCGACGCAACAGGCGCAACCCGAGAATGCGGGCCCGGCGAACCCACGGGTACTCGCGGGGCATGACGAAGGGGATGAGATCGTGCACCGTCACCACGACGGGGAGCCGGGTCCGCAGTGGCTGGCCGAACTCGATCGCGTGGTAGAGGTCGACTTCGGCGTCGCGCAGGGCGCGCGACACCAAGACTGTATCGGCAACAGGTTGAAGCGTCGGATGAACGACTCGAATGCTTCGTGAGGCTGCTCGAACCGAGGCGGTGACCTCAGGCGGAGGCTCACGATGCTCCGACAGCAGCAGGCGGATCTCGGGGGGCGTTTCGAGTTCGGCGAACCCGGTGAGGAGACCCCGCGCGTAGCTGCCGATGCCTCTGACCGACGATGCCCCCTGCAGCGGGCGCCCGTCCATCAAGACCCTCACGTCGGTGGGCTCGGAGGGGAGGGCACGGTCACAGAGTCTGTCGGATAGACTGGCTCCGGTGACGATTCAAGAGCAGGATGTGGTGGAGCGCCTGCGCGCTCTGATCAGGGATGTTCCTGACTTTCCCCGTCCCGGCATCGTCTTCAAGGACATCACCTTGCTGCTGGGTGACCGTGTTGCGTTCCCCGCGGCGGTGTCGGCGCTGGCGGCGCCATACCGGAATCGCGATGTCGATTTGGTTGCAGGCATTGAGTCGCGTGGCTTCATCCTCGGCGGCGCCATCGCCGACCATCTTGGGGCCGGGTTCGTGCCCGTCCGCAAAGAAGGGCGACTGCCCGGTGAGCGGATCTCGCAGTCGTACAAGCTCGAATATGGCGAAGCCGTCGTCGAGCTGCATGCGGATGCGATTCAGCGCGGCCAGCGAGTCTTGATCGTCGACGATCTGCTCGCCACCGGCGGCACCGCCGGCGCGGCGGCCACACTGGTGGAGCGACTGGGTGGCGATATCGTCGGATTCTCGTTTTTGATCGAGTTGAGCGCACTCGGGGGGTCGGCCGCACTTGGCGGGCGCCCATACACGGCGCTGTTGCGCATGCAGACGAATGGAGGAATCGCGTGACCAACATGCTGAAAGCCGCGGAGTCCGATGTCGCGGACCCCAGTCTGGCCGGGGAAGGACAACGTCTCATCGACTGGGCGGCGCGCGAAATGCCCGTCCTCGCAATCATTCGTGAGCGCTTCGCGCGCGAGCGTCCGCTGGAAGGACTGCGCTTCGGTGCATGCCTGCACGTCACCAGCGAGACCGCAAACCTGGCCATCACGCTGAAAGCCGGCGGCGCCGACCTCACGCTCTGCGCGAGCAACCCGCTGTCCACGCAGGACGCGGTTGCGGCTGCGCTGGCGCGGAACCACGGCATTGCGACGTTCGCCGTCAAAGGCGAGGACTCGGCGCGGTATTACTCGCACATCCAGGCCGTGCTCGATGCGCGTCCTCAGGTCACCATGGACGACGGCGCCGACCTGGTGGCGGAGCTGCACAAGGGCCGTCGCGAGTTGCTCGACAACGTGATTGCCGGCACCGAGGAGACGACGACCGGCGTCATCAGGTTGCGTGCAATGGCGCGCGACGGCGCTTTGCGCTTTCCCATCATCGCCGTCAATGAGGCGCTGACCAAGCACCTTTTCGATAACCGGTACGGCACCGGCCAGAGCACCATCGACGGGCTGATCCGGGCGACCAATGTGCTGCTCGCCGGCAAGACGCTCGTGGTCTGTGGATACGGCTGGTGCGGGCGTGGACTGGCCAGCCGTGCCAATGGGCTGGGTGCGCATGTCATCGTGACCGAGGTCGATCCGACCCGCGCGCTCGAGGCCGTGATGGACGGGTATCGCGTCATGCCACTCGCTGAAGCCGCGCCGGAAGCCGACATCGTCATCACCGTGACCGGCGATATCAACGTGATCGATCGGGGCCACATCGAGCGCTTCAAGGACGGCGCGATCATTGCGAACAGCGGTCACTTCAATGACGAGATCAACCTCTCGGCGATTGACGACATGTCTGTCGAAGTCACCGCGCCGCGCACCTTCGTGCAGTCCCACCGTCTTCGCGACGGGCGGACGGTGCACGTGCTTGCCGAGGGGCGGCTGCTCAACCTCGCCGCAGCCGAAGGCCATCCTGCCGCCGTCATGGACATGAGCTTTGCGAACCAGGCGCTCTGCGCAGAGCACATCGCCAAGCACCACAAGGAGATGGCGATCGCCGTCCACGACGTTCCGCTGGAGATCGATCGTGAGGTTGCGCGACTCAAGCTCCAGGCAATGGGCGTGAGCATCGACACCCTCACCGACGAGCAGCAGAAATACCTCTCGTCCTGGGAATCAGGGACCACATAACCATGGCAGCGAATCTTCCCGTCTACGCACCCGAACTCACCGTGTTGAAGAACGGCGTGACCCTGCTCAACGCGCCATCGAGCAGTCGCAACTCAGGTGTCTTCCTCATCGTGCGGGCAGGCTCGCGCGACGAGTCGGCCTCGACCTCCGGGCTCGCGCACTACCTCGAGCACATGTTCTTCAAGGGGACGGAGCGCCGTCCGACCACCAAGATCATTTCGCGTGAGATCGACGCTCTTGGCGCCAACACCAACGCGTACACGGACACCGAGGAAGTCGCCTACTTCGCTGAGGGCCCCGCGACTGCGATGCACAAGCTCGCGGACATCATCTGCGACATGCTCAGCCGCCCGCTGTTCGAGGCGGAGGAAATCGAGCGCGAGCGCAACGTCGTGCTGCAGGAATTGTCGATGCGACTGGCCGATCCGGACGGATGGATCTGGGACCGGCTCGGTACCGTCGCGTTTGGTGGTGACCAGCCAATGTCGTGGTCTGCCGCCGGTTTTCCCGCGGTCATTCAGAAGGCCACCCGCGAACAGCTCACCGACTACCACCGGAAGTTCTACGCGCCGGCGTCCATGTGTCTCGTCATCTCGGGCGGCGCAACCATGAGCCCCGATCAGGCCCTGGAGCTGCTGTCGGATATTCCTCACGGGAAACCGCGCGCACGCAAGCCGGCGAAGTGGGGCCTCGGTGACAAATACGCGGTCAACGTTCGTCCGGTGACCGCGCAGGAAGAACCGCAGGTGCACATGGTGTTCGCGGTCCCTGGCATCCCGGCCGTCGACCCTCGCCGCACGGCGCTGTCGGTCATGACGCACGTGCTCGGCGGCGGGATGTCGTCGCGGCTGTTCCAGACCGTGCGTGAGCGCAACGGGCTCTGCTACAGCATCTACGCGCACCACGCAGGCTTTGACGACACCGGTCTCTACGCAATCGCGACCGCGACGCGGCCCAAGGACGCGCGCAAAGCCACGACGCTCGCGTTCAAGGAATTCCGCAAGATGGCCTCGAAGCGCGTCGGCGCAGACGAGCTGGCGGCAGCGAAGTCAGCGATGATCGGGAGGTTGCTGCGTTCGACCGAGACCGCGATCGCTGGTGCTCGTTTCTATGGCAGCCGCTGGCGCGCGGGACTGCCGATGGAAACGCCGGACGACCGGGCCGCCGCGATCATGAAGGTCACTGCCGCGGAAGTCCAGTCGATCGCCGAGCAGATCGCCGACGGCATCGACGACGTGCGCATGGCGCTGGTGGGACCGGCCGACCAGGGTCCGGAACTGCTCGAGGCAATCGAGGCGTCGGCCGGCAAGTAACCGGCAGGCGCCTCAGGCGCCGCGAATCGCGCGGTGAAGCGTCTCCGCGACTCGCTCGAGGTCACTCGCACTCAGGCCGGGATGCACCGGGAGCGAGAGGCAGCGCGTCGTGTAGTCGCGGGCGACCGGCGTGTCGTCCCGATGCACATTGGGGTGGTCACGGTAGGCCTCGTGATCCCAGACGAGGCCGGGGTAGTACACGCCCGCGTCGACGCCCTCCGATGACATCAGGGCCGCGACGCGGTCACGGTTGACGCCTCGGTCGAGCAGGACGGTGTACTGGTGCCAGACAGGGCCACGGCCGGCAGGAACGCCGGGCGTCGTGACCAGCGGATTGGCCGCCAGCAATGAGGTGAGGACACCGGCGTTCTGCCGTCGGGCCTCGTTGATCGAATCCAGCCGCTCCATCTGCGGAATCGCGATCGCGGCCGACACGTCGGTCATCCGCCAGTTCTGGCCGATCATGGCGTAATCATATCGGGCGCGCATGCCCTGGTTTCTCGCGGCCCGAAGGCGCTCCGCAAGCATGGTGTCGTCAGTGGTGATGCAGCCGCCTTCACCGCTGGTCACGTTCTTGGTGGCGTAGAACGAGAAGCATCCGACACCGAAGCTGCCGGCGCGCTGACCGTCCACGTCGGCACCGTGCGCCTGCGCCGCATCCTCGATCATCGCAAGCCCGTGCGACGCGGCGAGTGACATCAGAGCACGCATGTCGGCGGGAAGTCCGTACAGATGCACCGGCATGATCGCCGCCGTCGCCGGCCCGATCAAGGCGGAAACCGACGCCGGATCGATCGTGTAGTCGGCGCAGATGTCCGCGAAGCGCACCGACGCGCCGCTGCGCAGGATCGCGTTGATGGTCGCCGCGAAGGTGAACGGCGACGTGATCACCTCCTGACCGGGACCGATGTCGAGCGCGAACAGCGCCGCGTCGAGGGCAACCGTTCCGTTGGTCACGGCAACTGCGTGCGCAGTGCCGGCCATGGTCGTGCAGAGTGCTTCGAAACGCTCGACCATGGGCCCCTGCGCCAGATGGCCGCTGCGCAGCACGGAAAGGACGAGGTTTTCGACCTCCGGCCCGAGCTGCGGCACGGAGATGCGGATCCGCTCTTGCGCAGGTGCGTGAGACACGGCCATCAGGCAGGCACCTCGCCGCTCACTCGCGACGGTTGTCCGTCCGCGGCGAGGCGGTGCCGCAGCGCGATCAGGCCCATCGCCATGTTGATCGAGTCCCGAACCGGCGAGACTGTCGAGCGACCCGACGCGGTGTACAGGACGGGAATCTCGACAGGGGTCACGCCTTCGCGAATCGCCCACGCGTTGATTTCAACGCCGCTCAGGTAGTCGCCGATCTGCAGTCGCGGGAGTATCGACAGCGCCAGCGAGCGTTTGATGATCATCGATCCCTGCGTATCCACATCAAGGCCCACGAGCCTGGCCCGAAGGAGGCTGAAACCGGAAGACATGGTGCGCCGGAGGAATGGCGTCTCGATGTGCGAGTCCGGGTGGGACTTGGAGCCGATCACCAGCGGCGGACGCGGATTCTCCATGCTGAGGAATCCGTCGAGATCGGTAAAGCCGAATGGCAGATCGGCCGCGGTGAGAATGATCACCTCGCTCCCGGCTATCGCCATGCCGCGGCGCCAGGCGAAGCCGAGTCCCTTTGCCGAGGTGGTCACACGAACACCGACATCGTCGCCGTCGAACGTCGCGGCGAGTGAGAGACAGAGCGGGCCCGAGCCGTCCGACGAGCCGTTCTCGACCAGGATGATCTCCGATCCCGGCAGGTGACCAAGCCGCTCGACGAGGAGGCGCACCGTCCGTCGCAGCTCGGCGATCTGGTTGTGCACGGGCAGGACATAGCTGACGCTCGGATCGCTCATGAGCACTCCTCGATCGCGGCGGCGACCACGTGAGCGGGGAGGATCGAGTTGCGCTCGGCGCACGCGTCCGCGCGCCCTGCGACGAGGTCGAGAAAATGCGCGAACTGCAGCGCCAGCGGCTCGCCGGTATGGCGCACGAACGGGATGTCGATGACGGTCTCGGCGCGATACCCGGCCGCCTGCCCGACGCCCACACCCTGGGCATGCGCCCGGTGTCGGTACACGGTCAGGTCCTGGCGGAGGAGGTCGACGTCATACAGGGCGTTGGCGGTGGCAACGAGTTGCGAGCGCACCTTGCGCTGGCTTGCGCGGCTGGCGGACAGTGTCGCGATCGCGCCGCCGGGAAACTGGAGGATGCAGTCGGCGACTTCCATGATCGGATCGCGGCCAGCGGTGCTGGTCGCTCCCGAGGCGCGCGTCGGCTCAACGCCGCCCATATACAGGAGCGCCAGATCGATCTCATGGATGAGGAGGTCGAACACGACACTCAACGTGCTGCGCGGAGTCTCCGGCGAGTGCCGCAGACCGACGATGTGGACCGGATCCTCGTCGAGCAGGCTTCGCATGGTGGCGACGACCGGGTTGAAGCGCTCGACGAAGCCGCACATGAGCGGCACCCCGCGTCGCTCCGCGCACTCGACCAGTGCCCGGCTGCTCGCGAGGTCGGGGGTGACCGGCTTCTCGACGAGGATCGGCTTTCCCAACTCGAGCAGCGCGCGCGCGGCCCCCAGGTGGAACGCGGTCGGCGTCGCGATCACCGCGGCATCGCAGCCGGAAGCGGCCTCGAGGCCCTCGGCGAACTCGCACCCGAGGCGGTCGGCGAGTGGGCGGACTCGCTCGCGATCCGTGTCGATGATGACGGCGAGGTCGGCGTCATCCGACTCGGCTATGACACGCGCGTGATTGGCCCCCATCGCTCCGGCTCCAACCAGCGCGATGCGGGCGCGAGCACCCATGGGCGCAGTCTCAGACTGGCGAGGCTCCTAGATCCGTCGTTTGCAACTCCGTTTCCACAGTGCCGCGCTCCCGCAACAGTGGGAGCAGCAGCGCCCCCATGACCACGGACGAGGCGAGCGCCCCGGAGAGGAGTCCGAGTTCGACCCTGAGGAAGAGCGACGACCCGAAGAGGAGGACGACAACGAAGACGACCGCGCCGGCTGTCCATCCGAGCGCAACCCGGCGGTACCCGGAGAGCGAGATCAGGGCATACCCGAAGATCTGCGTGAAGATGAATCCGATGCAGCTCGCCGAGAGCAATGCGAAGTCGAGGTTGCTGAGCTCGAACCCGTGGCCGAAGAGGATCCGGGTGACCGTCGGCCCGAGGATGGTGAATCCGGCAACGGCCACCGCGCCGAGGCCGGCCATCAGGGCCAGGAGACGCATCAGCAACGCCTGAAACTCCCGGTGCCGTCCGCTGCTCGCGAGGGTCGACAGCTTGGGCAGCAAAGCCGACTGGACCGCCTGGAAGAGGAATATCGGGACGTACGCGACGATGCGGCTGAGCTGAAACCGTCCGGCGGCGGACTCCTCGGCTTTGGTTGCGATGACCTGAACGGCGACCGCGCCAACGCTGAGCAGGAACTGTGTGAAGACCGACGCGATCAACAGAAAACCGAGCGCGTGCGTGATCTCGGACCAGGGAGCGGGCGGTCCCGGCCGGAGCAGCCCGCGCCTGCCGGTGACCGCGATCGCAATCGCCGCCAGGGAGGCAACGATCAGCGAGATCCCGTAGGGACCGGCGGTCTTGATGCCGATCACGGCGAGGATGGCGGCAAAGGCGACCCGGAGCGCGCCCTCTCCACCCAGGAGCACACCGTAGGCGCCGAAGCGGGCGTTGCCTGCCAGGGCACCGCGAGCCAGGAACTCGAGCAGGTAGGCGGCGAACCCGCCGATGAGTCCAATCAGGAGCGTCGGGTTTCCCGGGAAGACGTGCTGGTCGATGGGACCCGCAGCCAGCACCGTGGCGATGATCAGGATCACCGCGAGCCCGGTTCCCAACATCGCCGCGCGTATGAAGACGGGGCGCCCTCCTTCGCCGCGAACCCGCCGGGCGGCGATCGCTCTCCCGGTTTCCTGCTCGAGAGGCAGGAAGAACCCCGGCCCGCACACGAAGAGCAACGCCCAGAACACTGAGAGCGGCGCGAAGTTGATGGGTCCGAGCGCGCGCGCCGCGACCACGAGGAACCCGTACTGCATGAGCCCGGCAAGCCCGAGCCCGAGGGCGACCGGGATCGTGCCGGCAGGCAGGGGCAGCTTGCGCAGCCGATCGAGGAGCGTCATGAAGCGGAGACGGTGGCCGGGATCACCCCTACGGGTAGATGCCCCGCACAGCGGTTGCGTCCGCGACCCGCTTGACCGCGACGAGGTAGGCGCCGAGGCGCAGCGACACCTTGTGCAGGTCTGCCTGGTCGCACATCTGCGTGAAGGCCTTCTGGAGGATTTTCTTGAGACGCACGTTGATCTCGTCCTCTTCCCAGAACAGGGACTGGAGATCCTGCACCCACTCGAAGTACGAGACGGTGACGCCACCGGAGTTGGCCAGGATGTCGGGCACCACGGTGATGCCGCGCCGCTCGAGAATGCTGTCAGCGTCCGGGGTCGTGGGTCCGTTCGCTCCCTCGACGACGAGCCTCGCCTTGATGCGACCCGCGTTGCGCGCGGTGAGCTGGTTCTCCATCGCGGCCGGCACCAGCACGTCGACTTCGAGTTCCAGCAACTCGGAGTTGGTAACCGGGGACGTTCCCGGGAAGTCCTGGACACCACCGTGCTGCGTCCGGTAGGCGAGCAGTGCCGGGATGTCGAGCCCCTCACGAGAGTAGATGCCGCCGTTGACGTCAGAGACGGCGCAGATCGTGAACCCGGATTCGTGCATCAGCTGCGATGCCCAGCTCCCGACGTTCCCGAAACCCTGGACGGCGACGGTAGCCTGCGATGGCTCCATGCCCAGGCGCTTGCAAGCCTCGATGGCGATGATGTTCACGCCCCGACCGGTCGCGCTTGGCCGGCCCTCGCTGCCGCCGATCTCGAGCGGCTTGCCGGTCACCGAGGCAGGCACCGAGTAGCCCGCTTGCATGGAGAGCGTGTCCATGATCCAGGCCATGATCTCGGCGGTGGTGTTGACGTCCGGTGCGGGAATGTCCGACTCGGGTCCGACGAGGACGCTGATCTCAGCCGCGAATCTGCGCGTCATGCGCTCGAGCTCGCGATGGCTCAGGGTCGAGGGGTCGACTGCCACGCCACCCTTGGCTCCGCCGTACGGAAGGTTGGCGAGCGCGCACTTCCAGGTCATCCACATCGCGAGTGCTTTGACCTCGTCGATGTCGGTCGCCGGATGGAATCGGAGGCCACCTTTGGCCGGCCCGCGGGTCACGTTGTGCTGGACCCGATACCCCTCGAACATGCGGACGCTGCCGTTGTCCATCTTCACTGGGAAGCGGACGACCAACTCCCGGCGGACCTCTCGCAGCACCGCGCGCAATCCCGGGGAGAGCTGGAGGATCTCGGCGGCATTGTCGAACTGACGCTGTGCGTTCAGCCAGGGAGAGTCCACCACCGCCGGCGCGGCAACCGTGCTCACGGTCAGGAGCCTAGCAGGCTGACGGACGCATGGACGCGCTCGGTCACGCATCTATAATGCCGCGAATGTCGGAGAGCATCGAGGTCAGTCCCAAGGCCGCCGCTGAGGCGGTCAACGCCGGCGCCGTGCTCGTCGACGTTCGCGAGCCGTGGGAGTACGACGAGACGCGCATACCGGGCGCCGTGCTCATCCCGCTCGGTCAGTTGCCCGGGCGCCTGAGCGAGATACCCGCGGATCGCGATGTCTACGTGCATTGCCGAATGGGTTCTCGGAGCGCACGCGCTGTCGAATACCTTCGCGTTTTCGGCAGGCCGAACTCTTACAACGTCAGCGGCGGGATCGACGCTTGGCAGGACGCCGGTCTGCCGGTGGAGCACTGACAGGACCATCGCTCAGGCGACGGAGAACGCTGTGGCTCCGAGCAGGTCGCCCTGGTACGTGATGGTCACCGCGTAGTCGCCGGGAGCGTAGGTGCCACTGGCCGGACTGAGTGGAATCACCGTGTCCCCGGACTGGCTGAGCACGTAGTCGCTCTCGAAGATCTGCTGCGAAGGCCGCCCGACGCTCACGACGACCTGCACCGGTGCGTTGACGGATGTGGCTCCGGAGTTCACCTCGATGTTGACGGTCGCCGTCCGAGCCGGGAATGAGACCTGCGTGCTCGGCACCACGCCACCTGGCGACACCGCCGGGCTGACCGGCCGGACACCAGTGAGGGCGATCTGCCCGGTCACCTGGAGCGGCCTCGGGGCGCTTGTGGAGCCGGAGAACACACGCAAACCAACCACCACAACCAGGACCAGCCCGAGGAGGGTTGACCCGATCACCATGGCGGGCAGTCCCGATCGATGGTGTTCGAGCGGCGGCGGAGGTGCCATCGGCGGCATCGGGAACGACGCCCTCGGTGGAGCCGCTCGCTCAGGCGAAGGAGGAAGAATGGGCTCCATTGCTGCGGCGAGCGTCCATGCTCGCCCGCGAGCAGTGAGCGGTGGCGGAGATGGGACCGGAGGCCGTGTCGCCGGCGGTGCCAGTCGCGACGCCGCATCCGCGACCCCGTCGATCGCCGATGCCAGCTTGCCGAGCAGCTGGGCTCGCTGATCAGACAATGCCGGCTCCGAGTGCCACGGGTGTGCTGACCATCAGCGACTCAACCTAGCAGAGGAAAATCGAAGGGGAACACGGTGTGCCAAACCGTCACTCCGGGGATATCCGCCCGTTCGAGCGGTGCTAGCATGCGCCGGGGTGAGGATCGCATCGGATACGGCCGAGGACGAATCGGCAACGGGTGGCAGCGGGACGCCGGTCGCGCAGGAGGGCACGACCGTGGCAGCCGACTACGGAGCCGACTACTACGCGAGCTACACCGACGGTGGCATCAGCTATGAGCGCAGTGAGTTCTGGCTTGATTTCTTCGGGAAGATTGCCGACCGGCTGATCCAGGACTTCCACCCGAAAACGGTGCTCGACGCCGGCTGTGCGATCGGCCTCCTCGTCGAGGCGCTGCGCGATCGCGGAGTGGATGCCGAGGGTGTCGACTTCAGCGATTTCGCGATCGCCCACTCGCGGGAGGACATCCGCTCATCGCTTCGGGTTGGGTCGATCACGGAGCCGCTGAGCAAGCACTACGACTTGATCACGTGTTTCGAGGTGGTCGAGCACATGGACTCGCAGGACGCCGATCGCGCCATTGCCAACCTGTGCTTGTTCACCGACGAGGTGATCCTGACCTCGACGCCGATGCACTACCGCGATCCCACGCACACGAACATCCATCCGCAGGAGTACTGGACGGAGCGCCTCGCCCGCCACGGGTTCCTGCGGGATGTCGACTACGACGGCGCCTACATCGCGCCATGGGCGGCGCGCTACCGGAGATCCCGAGCTCCGCTGCATCGCGTGGTCGCCGACTACGACCGTGCCTATTCGCGGATGCTCCATGAGCTGCAGGAGCGCAACGCGCTCGTGCTGGAGCAGATGCGCCAGATCACGGACCTGCAGAGCCGGGTCGCCGGGCTCGAGGAGAAGGTCCAATGGAGCGAGCGGCCGGCGGTCCGTATTGCCATGCGCGTGGATGTCAAGGCGGCGAAGGCCGCGCCGCCCGGGACCATTCGGCGCAGTGTCCTGCGCAAGGCGATCAACGCAGTGGATCGCCGCGGCCGACGTCCCCCGGCTGTCTGAGCTCCTCACGCACCGGTGGGGGACCACCACAACCGTAGGATCGAGGCGTGCCCGATCCCACCTCGCTCCCCGAGCTCGCGCCGATCGCCAGCGTCGTGGTGCTGCTCGAGGTCGCCGCGGGGACGACGGTCGCGGCCTACGCGGTGGATCTGCTCGGGAAGATCGGCCGCGGATTCGCCGGCACCACGTCGCTGATCTGCGCCGGGCTCATGGCGCTCGACGTCCTCATCGAGGGGCTCCTGCCGTCGGGCACGTCGCTCCTGGGCGCCCCGCTGCCGGCCGGCGCCCAGGCGTCGCTGTTTCACTGGTCGGTCTTCTTCACGCTCGCGCTGGTCGCCTACGCCTTCTTCTGTGCGGTCATGACCGATGTGGCGCGGCGTGTGGTCGGCGCCATCACCATCGGATTCGGGGCGGTTGCGATGGCCAAATCAGCCGTCGCGTTCGGACCCGCGCTGGGCGGCGTCGGCGCCGCCGTCATCGCGTTTGTTCCTGCGGCGCTCGTCTCGGGGAGTGCGCTCGCCGGGATGCTGCTTGGTCACTGGTACCTGGTCGCGCCCAACCTGTCGTTCCGACCGTTGCGCCGGGCCATCGACGTCGTGTTCGCCGCCGTGGCGCTGCAGGCGGTCGTGATCGTGCTGGTCGTCATCACGGCCGGAAACACCGTGCGCGGCGAGCTGCTGTGGTCGGGTGATGCCGTCCCGTTCTGGTTGCTCGTGGTCGGCTCGGGGATTGTGTTCACCACGGGGGTGGCGTTGCTCACGCGACATTTCGCGCGCATCCGAGCCAACCAACCGGCGACTGCCATGCTCTACGTACTGATCATCAGTGTCGTGATGGGCGTGGTTCCCGCCCACCTGTTGTTTTTCATGACGGGCGCGCCGATCTGATCAGCGCGTTCGCGGCCGCGTGCTGCTGACTGGTGCGGGCTCAGGTGGCGGACTCGCGGACGGCGGCGCCCGCGGCGACGCCATCTTCGTGCGCAACCTTCCAGGACCCCAGCATTTCGAGCAGACCCACATGGCCGCCCATGTTGTTCACATGGAAACTCGCCGCAGGATATGCGCCGTCGTAGGTCTTTGACCCGGTGAAGTCGTGCGCGGTCAGTTGCACGACATAACCGCCGGCGAGCAGCGGGAGCGAGGCGATGGTGTAGCGGATTGAGATGACCTTGCCCACCGCGGTGCTCGAAACCGTGACCTGATCGAGGAACGTGTTCGTGCCCGCGACCAGCAGACCGTCGGCACGGAGGATCGCCATGCCACACACGAAATCCCCGACGTCGCGATGGACAAGGAGCTTCATGTCGAGCGTCAGCGACGCGCCCGTGTCGAAGCGGCCGCGCGTTTGATCCTGTTCGTCGAGCAAGCTCACCGACACGATCTCGACCGCCTTGGCGCCGCTGTCGGCAGAACCACGCGGCAGGCGTTCCGACGGCGAATCTCGTTGCACGGTCAAGGCGTGGTCGGCCACCATGCGGTGGTACGCCGTCGTCACTTCGTTGGCGGGACCGTCGGCAATGATCTCGCCCCGGTTGAGCAGGAGCACCCGATCGCAATATTCCTCGAGTGCTGCGAGGTCATGACTCACGAGCACGATGGTCTTGCCTTCGCGTTTGTACCGGCTGAAGATGTCAAAGCACTTCTCCTGGAAGCTCGCATCGCCCACGGCGAGCACCTCGTCCATGATCAGCAAATCGGTCTGCGCGAGGATCGCGACGGTGAACGCGAGGCGCACCTGCATGCCGGACGAGAAATTCTTGAGCTTCTGCTCAGCGAAATCCTCGAGCTCGGCGAAGGCAAACACTTCGTCAACCTTGTTGCGCAGTTGCGCACGAGTGAGTCCCAGCATTGCGCCGCCGAGGAAGATGTTCTCGCGAGCGGTCAGCTCCGGGTTGAAGCCCACTCCCAGCTCAAGAAACGCCGAGAACTCGCCGTTGACACGCGCAGAGCCGGAGTCGGCTTTGTAGATCTTGCACAGGATCTTCAGCAGCGTGCTCTTGCCACACCCGTTGGGGCCCGCGATGCCGAGGAACTGGCCTTCCGGAATATCGAAGGAAATATCACGCAGGGCGATGAGGTCTCGGTACCGGGACGAGCTGCGCCAATGCGTGACGCGATACTTCAACGTCGTGCTCTTGTCGAGCGGCAGACGGAACCGCTTGCGGAGCTTCGAGACTTCGACGATGGGCTTCACAGGGATTCCGCGAACTTCGGTGTGAGTTTGTGAAAGATTGCGAAGCCGAGCACACAAACGCCGACGCTGATCAGAATGGGGACGACTTCGAGCACCCCGATGTACGACGCCATGGGAGGGATCTTCGGGCTGACGAGCGAGTGGCGGAGATCCTGGATGATTTGAGCGACTGGATTCACTCCCGCGATGGCCGCGAGCTTGTGCGAGTAGTCGTAGACCAACGTGAATGGGAACACGACGGCGGATCCATAAAAGAGCACCAGCGACAGGATTTCCCAGATGTGCCCAAGGTCGCGGAAGAAAACGAAGAGCGACGACAAAAGCAACGAGAGCCCGAGGACCAGCGCAATCAGTTCGATGTAGTAGACCGGCGCGAGCAGGCTCCGCCAGCCAAGGTCGAGGTGACCGAGCGCCAACGTCACGACCACGATCAGCACGGTGTTGATTGCGAAAGTCAGCAGCGCGCTCGTCGTGGACGCGATGACGAGGATCCAGCGCGGGAAGTACGCCTTGCGGATGAGGTCGCCGTTTCCGGCGATAGCGTTCATCGCCGTTGACGTCGCTTCAGTGAAGAAGGTCCACGCAACGATGGCGACCAGGAGCTGCACCGGGAAATCAGGCTGCTTCTGACCGACCCTGAGCAGAATGCTGAAGACGAGATACATGATCCCGAACAGCATCAGCGGCTTGACGAGCGACCACACGTAGCCGAGCGCTGAACCCGTGTACTTCAGCTTGAAGGCGGTGATCGACAGCTCTCGAACGAGGTTGAGATCTCGCTGGACGACGCTCTTCGGCCGCGGGATCGCTTCGAGGGTGCCGCTCCCCTGAGCGACGACGGTCATCTCGGAATCTCCAGTTGGAATCGCACGTACCTGGCGTCGCGCCGGAGTTCGAGCATACTAATCGGCGGCGGATCGCGCGCGCCGCGCCTACCATCTGCGTTCGATGCACGCGAAGATCGCCGCCGTGACACGGCCGGATTTCCCCAGATGACGCCACCCAGCGACGAGATGGCCACGCTCATCGATGAGTTGCGGGCTGCCCGCGGACGGATCGCCGAGCTCGAAACGGAACTCCAGCGACTCCGGGGCGAACTCGCCGAGGCGACGGGGAGCGCGTCGGCGCGGATGGCCGTCGCGGCCGTCCGCAAGGTACGCCGCGTGATTCCCCCGGAGTCCCGGCGCCAGGAGGCGCTCCACAAGGCGGCGACGAGAACGCTTGCGCTGGTCGATCGCGGTCCGGCGGCGGTTGCCGGGCTGATACGCCGGGATCGTGATCTGCGGCGGGCGATCGGAGTCGCGGACACCGCTGCGGCCCGCCGCCGGCAATATCAACGGTGGCTGGAGCTGCATACGCCGAAGGCCGACGACCTCGCCGTCATGCGCCGTGAGTCGGAGGCGCTCACCAACCCGTTGGTGATCAGTCTGGTCATGCCGGTGCACAACCCCGAGCAAGCATGGCTCGAGGCCGCAATCGACTCCGTGCTCTCGCAAGCCTATCCGCACCTGGAACTGTGCATTGCCGACGATGCCTCGACGCAGCGACATGTACGCGCAGTGCTCGAGCGCGCAGCTGCCGACGCGCGTGTCCGGGTCAGCTACGGTGAGCAGCAGGGCGGTATCGCGGCGGCGTCCAACTCCGCGCTCGCGCTTGCGCGGGGCGAGTATGTCGGGTTCATCGACCACGACGATGTGCTCCGTCCTCATGCGCTCCACGCGATGGCGGCATACATCGGCGAACACCCTGACGCGGATCTGGTGTACTCCGACGAGGACAAGCTCATCCCGGATGGAGCGTTGGGGGCGCCGACGTTCAAGCCCGACTTCTCACCCGATCGTCTGCTTGCCGAGAACTACATCAACCATTTCACCGTCGTGCGCCGAACCGCGGCTGATGCCGTGGGTGGATTCCGCGAGGGTTTCGACGGGAGCCAGGATCATGACCTCATGCTCAGAGTGAGCGAGCAGGCGGCGCATGTGGGACATGTCGCCGACGTGCTCTACGCATGGCGCATGGTTCCGGGGTCGACGGCCGTGTCCGCGGCGTACAAACCGCTCGCGCAGGATGCCGGGCGGCGGGCGGTGGCGGATGCGCTGCAACGACGCGGACTGGACGGACACGTCGACCTCGGGCCGAGTCCCGGCCTGTACATCCCTCGCTACACAGTGCGCGGTGCGCCGGACGTCGATGTCATGGTGGTTGCGGGCAACGAGGCGGACGGCGACGAGTGTCAGACGAGTCTTGAGCGACTCTCACGGTATGCAGTGCGACAGGTTCGAGTTGCGGTCGCAGGCAGCAACGCCGCGGCGTCAATCAACACAGCGGTTCGCGGGGGCAACGGCAATCACATCGTCATCGTCGACTCCTCAGTGCGAGTGATCACACCAGATTGGATCGAGGTCTTACTCGAGCTGAGTCAGCGCGAGGACATCGGCGTCGTCGGGGCGCGGCTGCGCTATCCGGACGGCGCCGTCGCACACGAGGGGATGATCATCGGGCGGCTGGGACTCGCGACCAGCGTGAACCAAAACTTGCATGTCATCAAGGAGATGAGCGCCGTATCGGGTGCCTGCCTGATGACGCGGCGGGCAGTGTTCGAGGAGGCAGGCGGCTTGGACGAGACGTTTCGGAGAACGCTGTTCGACGTGGACTACTGCATGCGGGTACGTGCCCTCGGCCTTCGCGTCCTCTGCACACCACTCGCGGAGTTGACCTGGGGTGGTGCCGTGCGCGCAGCAGCCATGGATGCCGACCGAAGCGATGCGCGGGCCTTCGCACAACGTTGGGGTGGTGCTGGCGAGGCGGAAGACCCATACCTGAATGCGAACGTCCTCTGGCCGACGCCGCTGAGCTTGCGCTTCGACTGAGCGCCACGACCAAATGCTTCCCCTTTTCCGAAACGGGTCTAGACTGCCAGGCTGACGGGTCACCTGTCGGTCATCCCTCGACCAGTTCCCCCAAGACGACAGGACCGCTCGCCGGAGGTCAGGAATGCCCATTGGAAGGCGCTTGCTACTGTCATTCGTTAGCCTCGGCCTGATTGCCGCAGTACCGGTGATAGGTCTTCTGCCCGTCTCGGCGGCGCCGATACGTCACCCGAAGCCGGTCTCAGATACCGCCGCGACCCCGCGGAGTGGGACGGCTTCTCTCACGATGCCATTCCGCCCGTTGACGCCACAGGAGCGCAACGCGGCGAAGGGGCGCATCCTCCGGCGCGGCGGGAGCGCAGCACCCGACCGTGTTGGACCCGCAAATGCCGGCGGTGCTGCCGTCGCGCCTCGCGGGACCGTGGCGGTCCCCCTCAGAGCGCGGAGCCTGCAGTCGCATCACTCTCCGTTGCTGCCGCCTCCGACGGCGCCCGATCAGCTTGCGGGGTTTGCGGGAATAGCACAGGCGACGACCATCAACAGCTTCGGTTCGGATCAGGAGGTCACGCCCCCCAACGAGGACGTGGCGGCAGGTCCGACCGACATCGTCGAGGTTGTCAACTCCACCGTCGAGATCTTCAATCGCAGTGGGGGAGACCTTGGACTCGCCGATCTCAATACATTCCTGGACGTCAGCCCCGGCTACCACAGCAGCGATCCCCGAATTATCTACGACGCGGCAGGCGGACGGTTTTGGATAACGATCACGGAAGTTCCCGATCGCTATTCGTCGCCAACCAACTGCCCGGCGTCGGCTCCGGTGTTGATCGCCGTCTCAGGTTCGTCGAATCCGCTCCCGTTCACGACGTGGACCGTGTATGCGCTGCCCATGGAAGCGTTTCCCAACAGCCAAAATCCATCCCAGGCGCCCACCGAGTTCGGCGATCAGCCGGGATTGGGGATCGCCAGCAACACGGTGGCGGTCACCTTCGACGATTTCACCTGTGCCAACCAGTTCAACGGCAGCGAGGTCGACATTCTGCAGAAGACCGACTTCGAGCACGATTCCGGGGCCAATAACTCAGTGGATTTCTTCGATGACGGTCCCTTCGCACCGCAACCCGTGCAGTCGATCGGCTCCGTGTCGGTGCAGTACGTGATCAGCAATCAATCCGACTGCGCGGGAAACGGCTGCGCCAGTGGCAGCCCGGCCGCTGAAGTTGACAAGTTCACAGGGACTCCTGAAGGCAGCGGCGTCCCCCTGCCCACCGTGACCTACGTGCCCATGCAGGCGACCGCGGTCGATGATTCGACCGGGTTTCTGCCGCCGGCCGACCAGCCGAGCACGGGGCTGCAACTCCAGACCAACGATGACCGATTCCTCAATGCCGTCTGGGAGAACGACGACCTATGGGCCACGGACGGCACCAGCTGCCAGCCGTCCGGCGACACGGTCCAGCGAGACTGCCTCAACTACGTCGAGATCTCCGCGAGCAGCATCGGCAGTGGCACTCCGACCATGCTCAATCAGATGAACGGCATCGGCCTCAACGGAGTCGACTATTTTTACCCAGCGGTCAGTCTCGATTCCAGCGGCGACGCAGTCACGGTCTTCGATGAGTCGTCGACGACCATCATGCCTTCCATTGTCGACGCTGCAATCGTTAACGGTGGAACCGAGCTGACTTCATTTCAGACACTGCACACGAGCAGCACCTACACAACGGCGACAACCTCTTCACCGGCGCCTGCGACAGTAACGGCTGCCGCTGGGGCGACTACTCTGGCGCCGCCCCAAGACCCGTCGAATCCGAAGGATGTCTGGGTGGTGTCGGGGTCCGAGGACGGCAGCGTTGAGGGTCCTTGCAATACGAGCAGCGGCGGAGATTGCTGGAACACACAAATCGACGACATCACGCTCGCCGGTCCGATCATCACCTCAATGACACCGTCCTCCGGGCCGGTGGCCGGCGGACAGACGGTAGTCGTCCGCGGGGTTGACTTCGGCAGCGATACGACGGCAACCTGGTGGTCGGGGGCCGCGCTTTCGCTCATCAACCTCAATCCGACCTCATTCAGCTTTATCACGCCACCCGCAGCCCAGCAGCCGGAGATCGCCCCATTGGTGGCGATTGATGATCGGGGCTCGACCATCGGGCAGTCGAACGCGAACTTCACGTATGTGGGCTTGGCCAACTACGTTCCGGTCACCCCTTTCCGTCTCCTCGACACCCGCAAGACGGGAGGTCCGCTCGGTCGTGGGGCGATTCGCGCAGTCCAGGTCACCGATCTCGGGGCGTCGCCCATCCCGACGTCGGCAACAGCGGTGGTCGTGAACGTCACGGAAGTGAGTGGTACCTCGTCGAGCTTGCTGACCGTATACCCGTATGGCACTTCGAGACCCAACGCGTCCAACTTGAACTTTGCGGCGCGCACCGTGATCGCCAACCTGGTGACGGTGACGCTGGGTGGATTCAACGGAGAGGAGTGGATCAACATCTACAACGCGCTCGGCACCGTCAACGTGCTCGTCGATGTCGAGGGCTACTTCACTCCCGAGGCGTCGAGCGATGTCACCGGACTCTTCCACCCGATCGCGCCCATACGCGTCTGCGACACACGGAGCCCGTCGCCGACGCCCATCTGCAGCGCGCATCACGCGCTCGGTGCCGGCGCGTCGATGGTGGTCAACTTCAGCACGGCGGGTGGCCTTCCGAGTGATGGCTCGGCCGAGGCTGCCGTAGTCAACCTGACCGGCGTAGCGGGAACCGCCCTGACCTACCTCAGCCTTTTCCCTACCAACTCGCACGGCGGATGCACCGCAACGGGAACCTCGACGATCAACCTCGCCTCCGGTGCGGTCGAGGCGAATCGAGTGATGGTGGCGCTCGGCCCGTCCACCACGGGCGGTGTGGACGATTCTCTCTGCGTTTTCAACGCGGCTGGGACCATCAACCTGCTAATCGACGCCAATGGCTGGTTCGGAAGCTCATCGGCGCCGGCAAGTCCGGCGGGCTACCAATACCAGGCGCTTGCCCCTACCCGAATCTGCGACACGCGGGTTGCGTCCCTCTCATGCGCTACGGGAGCAATTCCTCCATCGCGCTTGATCTCCGTTGCCGGCCACGCCGGGGTCCCGGCTTTCAGCAGTCCAACGGTGGTAGTGGCGATCATCGCCAACCTGACGGCCGTGGCGCCGTCGGCCACCACATACCTGACCGTCTGGCCGGCCGGCATTGCCAAACCGAACGTCTCCGATCTCAACGTGAACGTCGGGGAGGTGCTGCCAAACCTCGCCATCGTGGAACTCGACACAATTGGCGCTGACCCGAACGACGGGGACCTGTTCCTGTACAACAGTGTCGGCAGCGTCAACGCAATCATCGATATCGAGGGCTGGTTCCAGTAGCTGTGGCATGGATGACCGTGCTCCCCGAGATGGACGGGGTGCTGAATACGATGGCTTCGCGCCCACCCGCCGAACGTCTCGGCGCGATCGATGGCGTCATGGTCAAGACATTCAAGAAGTGGGCGGACCAGCGGGGCTACTTCATCGAGCAGCTGAAGCGCGGCGACCTGGATGACCAGGGCCGGCCGTTCATTCCTGACCAGCCGTTCGCGCAGATATCCCGGAGCCTTGCCTACGCGCGCGGCGGCAACCCACCCGAGCTGATCAAGGCGTTCCACTGGCACAAGCGACAGTGGGACTACTGGGACATCGTCCAGGGCGACGCGCGTGTCGTGCTGGTCGACCTTCGCCATGACTCGCCGACGGCGGGCTGCATCCAGACGGTGATGCTGGGCGAGAACGCGCCACGGATGGTTGCGATTCCCCCGCTGGTGGCGCACGGCTATCAGTGCGTTTCGCTCCGCGACGTGATCCTCAACTACTACGTCACCGAGCCGTACAATCCAGCGGATCCTGACGAGGGTCGTATCGCATGGAACGATCCGCGCATCGGGTTCGACTGGACGATCGAGAACATCTGACATGCGCCTGCTGGTCACAGGTGGAGCGGGCTTCATCGGCAGCGAGTTCGTGCGTATGACCCTTCGCGATCATGCCGACGACTCGGTGGTCGTGCTCGACAAACTCACCTATGCAGGAAACGAGCGCAACCTCGAGTCGGTTCATGACGACCATCGCTTTCGCTTCGTGCGCGGCGACATCTGCGACGCGACAACGGTGCGTGAGCTTGCCGCCGCCGTCGATGTCATCGTCAACTTCGCAGCGGAGTCACACGTCGATCGATCGCTCGAGGCGCCCGGGCAGTTCATCCTCACCGACGTCTTCGGCACGTTCGTGCTCATGGACGCGGCGCGAGCTCAGGGGCACCAACGTTTTGTCCAGGTGAGCACCGACGAGGTGTACGGCGACGTCGAGCTCGGTCTCAGTGTCGAGGGTGACCCGTTGCAGCCGCGCAGCCCCTACAGTGCGAGCAAGGCCGGGGGAGAGTTGCAGATCCAGGCGTACCGAACCTCGTACGGGTTTCCGGCCATCGTCACGCGCGGCTCGAACACATACGGCCCGTACCAGTACCCCGAGAAGATCATCCCGTTGTTCATCACCAACGCCATCGACGATCTGCCGTTGCCGATCTACGGAGACGGTGGCGCCGTGCGCGACTATCTCTACGTTGAGGACCATGTGCGCGGCATCGACTGCGCACTGCGCAAGGGCACGGTCGGGATGGACTACAACATCGGTGCCGGCGGCGAGACCAATGGCGTCACGGTTGCCGACACCGTCCTGGAACTGCTCGACAAGCCGAGCCATCTCAAGCACTTCGTCAAGGATCGTCTCGGGCATGACCGTCGCTACGCCGTCGATTCGTCGAGGCTGCGCGGGCTCGGCTGGCGTCCCGAGGTGCCTTTCGAGGCGGGCATGGCCAAGACGGTCGCCTGGTTTGCGGAGCACGAGGATTGGTGGCGGCCACTGAAGTCGGGCGAGTTCTGGGAGTTCTATCAGCGGAATTACCAGCCGCTGCAGGCGGGATAGCCCGAAAAGGGCGTGGCGCCGATGCGGTATCATCGAACGCTGAAAGAGGTCAAACGCGCCAACACAGAGTTGGCGGTGGCCCAATGGGATGGAACCAGTTGCCAGACACGGCACAGAAGCAGCGCACCGCTGTCACCGGCAGGGGTTCGATCGAGGCCTTGCGAACCGTCGTCGTGATGCCCGCGTACAACGCGGCGAAGACCCTCGAGACGACGCTGGCGCGCATCCCGCCGGGTGTGGTCGACACGATCATCCTGGTCGATGATGCGAGCGGCGATGGGACCGCGGCGCTCGCCGTGTCGCTCGACCTGGTCGTCAT
Organism: Candidatus Dormiibacterota bacterium; assembly: GCA_041691155.1. Taxonomy (GTDB): domain Bacteria; phylum Chloroflexota; class Dormibacteria; order Aeolococcales; family Aeolococcaceae; genus Palsa-851. The sequence continues at coordinate 26,520 of JBEPVD010000023.1, forward strand.
CTCACATCCGCACAACGCGGGGTACGGTGCCAATCAGAAGACCTGCTACATCGAGGCGCTTCGCGACGGCGCCGACGTCATCGTGATGCTGCATCCCGACGGCCAGTACGACCCGGCGATTCTTGACGATATGGTCGAGGTGATCCGCAGCGGCACGGCCGACGTGGTGCTCGGGTCGCGCTTCCTCAATCGAGGCGGAGCGCGCGCCGGTGGCATGCCCTGGTGGAAGCGTCTGGCGAACCGGTTTCTGACGAACTACGAGAACCGCATCCTCGGGCTCGGACTCTCCGAATATCACACGGGATACCGCGCCTACAGTCGTAAATTCCTCACCACGGTGCCGTTCCTGCGCAATTCGAATGACTTTGTCTTCGACACACAGATCCTCACGCAGGCCGCGTCATTCAAGTTCAAGGTGGCCGAAGTGCCGGTGACCACGCGGTACTTTGACGATGCCTCATCGGTCAATTTCCGAGTGTCGCTCGTCTACGGGCTGAAGACGGTATGGACGGTGAATCGCTATGTGTTGCACCGGATGGGTCTGCGCTCGCGCCGTTATTCGCGCTGATCAGGACTCCGCACGGCATAGACGGCCATCGTCGCGCTGCGTCGGGTGGCCGCGGTAAGAGGGGCGAGAGCGGCGGCGGCGATGCTCAATGGCACTGCCAGCGTGACCGCGACACCTGCCATGAGACGTCCGCTCGGCCGCCGCCGTAGTCGCGCCTCCGGCCGTCGCAGCACGTCGTAGAGCAGATTCGGAGGGAGGCCGAGGCGATTCTCGACTGTCTGCACAAAGCTGAACAGGTCGTACTCGGGGACGAGATGCGTGACCTTCACCGGCCGGAATCCGGCCTGAGTCAGCATCGCGGTGAGAGTCGACGGTGTGAAGTGCACCAGGTGTCGTGGGACGTCGAGATGGAACCATCCGGCACGTCCCACCCGAGCCTCCGGCGAAGCGAAGTTCGGGACCGCCACCAGCAGGATGCCGCCGGGACGCAGCAGCCGGCCGGTGCCACGCAGCACGTCCGCGGGTGTCCCAAGGTGCTCCGCGACATGCCAGAGCACCACGACGTCGAACATCGCGCCGGTCGCGACCAATTCGTCGACGTCGACTGCGCTGACATCGAGATGAAACACGTCGCGTGCCTGCTGCGCGGCCGACGGTGAGCGCTCCGTACCCCTGACCTGCCAGCCGCGTGCACGCATCTGGTTGATGAGCACACCAGGACCGCATCCGATGTCGAGCACACTCCCAGGACCGCCGGAGAGTCGCTCGAGAGTGCGAATTCTGCTGCGGTGCACCAACCCGAGCACGCGATCGATGCCGCCGCGATACCGCTTGGTGGTGCTGTGGTACCCGCGAGGGTAGTAGTGGTCGAGGTCTGCCGCAGACGGTGCGGGGACGGTCTGTGCGAGGGAACACATCCCGCAGCGCAGGATGGCGAACGGATCGCCGGTCGTTGGGTCGTGCGCGTCGAAGAGTCGGATTCCAGTGGCGCTGGAATGGCCGCACGCAGGGAGCGCGGTCATTGCGCGATCGCGATGTCGCCGGCGCGCCCGGATCGCGCGCCCGGCTCCACCAGCGCGAGCGCGAGCCCGGCGAGAATCAGCACGCCACCCGCGTCGGTCGCAAGCGACGGCACCGCCCCGAGGATGAGCAAGGCAAGCACCGCGGTGAGCGGTGGCTCACCGAGAAAGGACACGGACACGAGCAGGACGGGCACATGACGCAATGCCCAGTTGTAAACGGTATGGCCACCGATCGTGCAAACGACCGCGAGCCCGAGGCACGCGAGAGCCACTGGCGGCGAAGGGAAGTGCGCGACACCGACGGCTGCCGCGGTCGCCGCCGCGATGACACACACCACCGCGTACACGATCGCCGAGTATCCCGCAACGCCCAGGTTGCCGCGCACGCTCCGGCCGATGAGCAGGTAGCCGGCAAGGCACAAGCCGCCCGCAATCGCAAGCAGATCACCGCCGAACGCGGTGCTGTCGACGCGCAGATCACCGGCGCAGGTGACCAGCATGCCGAGGATCGCAAGCGCGCCTCCGGCCAGCATCTGGCGAGAAACCCGTTCTCCCAGCAGGCGTTTGCCGAGCGGTGTGACGATCACAGGATGGAGCGACACGAGAAAGACGCTGGCGGCGACCGACGTGTACTGCAGCGAGGCGGTCCAGAGCAGGAAGTGGCCGGCAAGCAGCACACCACTGGCGACCACCATCGCGATCTGGCGCGCCTCTTTCGGAAGAACACCCCGGCGCGCGTCGCGCACCACCCAGGGAAGCAGCAGCACGGCGGCCATGCCCATCCGGAGCCACACGATCGTGGCCGGGTCGTCGTCCGCCGCTTTGATGAGAATTGCCGAGAAGGAGACGGCGATCGTAGCGGCGACCAGCGCCCACCCCGGAGATGGCGTGCGCGAGCGTGCCACCGCGACGCTCACCGGCGGCGTTCGCGATCCCGCGCCTTGAGGAGGTCCGTGTAGCCGCCGAGCACTTCGCGGATGCCGCCGTCTTCGATGGCCCATGTGCGCGTGGCCACGGCGTCGATGAGCGCCCGGTCATGGGTCACGAGCACCATCGCCCCCGGGTATTTCACGAGCGCTGCCTCGAGCACCTCCTGGGCGGGGATGTCGAGGTGGTTCGTGGGCTCGTCAAGCAACAGGAGGTTGGTCTCCTCGATCGCGAGCTTGCCCATCATCAACCGCGCCCGCTCGCCGCCACTCAAATCACCGACGAGCTTGAGGGTGTCGTCACCGCTGAACAGCAGCGAACCGAGCAGCGTCCGCGCGCGTTCCTCGCCGACTGGATGCGTCGCCAGCAGATCCGCGAGGACGGTCCGCTCGTCGTCGCCGGCAGGAACATCTGCCGCGCCGTGCTCGGTGGATTGGCCGAGATCCTGCCGGTACAACCGGCGCACGCTGCGCGGGCCGAGGGTCAACGTTCCATCCAGCGGCGGGAGATCTCCGGCGAGCGTGTGCAGCAGGGTCGATTTGCCGCTGCCGTTGGCACCGATGACCGCGATGCGCTCGCCCGGGACGATGGTCAGCGGCGGCACCAGCAGCAGCGGCGCGTCCCTGCCGATGATGAGATTGACTCCCTTCAACGTCACGCGTGACGCCGGCGCGCTGCTGAACTTCAAGCGGGGCTTGCGGTCCACGGTCGGCGGCGTCACGCGGTCGAGCCGGTCGAGACGGGTCTGACGGCCGCGAGCCTCTCGTGCGCGCTGCCCTGCCTTGTACTTGCGGATGAAGTCTTCCTGGTGGTCGATGTACGCCTTCTGCGCCGCGAACTCGCGCCGGCGGCGCTCACGCCGTTCGACGCGCAGCTTGGTGTACTGCGTGTAGTTCCCCGGATACTCCTCGATGGTGCCGCCGGCCACCTCGATCACTTGGGTGCACACGTTGTCAAGGAACCTCCGGTCGTGCGACACGAGCACAAACGCGGTCGACACACCGCGCATGAAATCCTCGAGCCACTCGATGGCAGTCAGGTCGAGATGGTTGGTCGGCTCGTCGATGAGCAGGAGATCGGCATCCTGCACCAGGAGTTTCGCGAGCTCGAGCCGCCGCTTCTGACCACCGCTCAACTGGGACGGATGCCGTTGCTGTGTCTCGGTATCGAGGCCGAGCCCGCCGAGCGCCTCGCGGGCAGTCGCCTCCAGTTCGTAGCCGCCCTGGTCGATGTAGCGATGCTGGATGTCGCCATAGCTCAAGAGCAACGCTTGCGCGTCCGGCCGCGCGCCGTCGGCAAGCAGCGGCTCGAGACGGGTCATCTCGAGGTGCATCGCGGCGAGGTCCTCACGCGACGCCATCACCTCATCGAGGATCGTCTCGGCAACCGGCTCCGGCGCATCCTGAGGCAGATAGCCGATGCGGATGCCGCGCTGCCATTCGACCTCGCCCTCGGTGGGTTCGCGCGCACCGTTGATGAGGGACAGCAGCGTCGTCTTGCCGGCGCCGTTGGCGCCGACCACCGCGATGCGCTGGCGTGTCTCGACACGGAACGTGACACCTTGGAGCACGGACACTGCACCGAAGGCGACCCCGACGTCGCGAAGGCTGACCAGGGACACGGTTACCGGCCTGTCGCACCCTCGCGGGCGACGATGCGCCGCACGATGGCCACCGACGACGCGTACGTGGAGTCCATGCCGAAATACGACAGACCGCGCGCTCCGAGCGTGCGCGCCTGTGTGTACGGCGTGTCGGATGCGTAGTGGATGACCCCGAAGTCGATGGGCAACTTGGAGAAGTTGACCGGATCGCCGGTGGGGTAGCGGGCTGGCTGGGTCATCTCGTACACGGCGTTGCAGTATGGACCAGCTTCCATCTCCACCACGGTGAAGGCTTCGCGATAGTAGAAGTCGAGATACCCGCGGTTCTGGAGGAAGGTGCCCTTGACACTGACCGCGCGCTGATTGTCCAGACCGCTGCCGAAGCGGAGATATGGCGCGATATCCGAGACGGAGAAGGCGTTGTCGAGCCAGTACGTCGACCGGCTGTGCTCGTCGTGCACCACACTGCTGATCATCACGTCGCCGACGTCGGCGTTCAGCGTCGCCGCCTTGCCAAGCACGTACACCCCGCGAAGATCGACGGTCTCCGCAACCTCCCGAAGGATGTTGTACGCGGCCAGACCAAGCGGGTAATCGATGTTCACGATCACCGCTCGGCTCGCCGCAAGCGCGGTGGGATCGACAGGGAGCACTCGTTCGTCGAAGTGCACGGGGGTGAGCCGGTCCAGCGGAATGACCTGCGCGGCGACATCGAGCGCGGTGCGGCTGGTGACGCCGAGTGCGCCCGCATCGCGCTCCTCACGCCGCAGCGCGGCGCGCTCGGAGTCGGGGAGGAGTCGCAGACGTTCCCGTGCCGCGTAATAGAGAAAGTTGTTCCAGTGGCCGAGAGCCGTGCCGTCCCGGAATCGCTGCAGCTCTTCGCGAAGCTCCGCGGTTCCCTCGGCTTCCACAGCGACCGCGAGCTCCTCGGCGTGACGCGGCGCAACCCCGGTGAGCAGGTTCGCGATGGCGTGCGAGTTGCTGCTCACGAAATACACCGGTCGATCCAGCAGCGATTCGGAGCGCATGAGCCCGGTGACCTGCTGCCACCACCTGCGGGTCACCCGTGCGTAGCCGACCTGTGTGCCGCCGAGCATGCGCACCCGCAACTCTATGGCGGACTCGGCGATCGCCGCGAGCCGGGGACCGAACCCGACACCCCAAATCTCGTGCAGCTGCAGCCAGTCGTCCTCGAGGCCACCACAGGCCGTCGAGATGTCCGCCGGCGTCGCCTGTGCGATGTCCACCAGCTCCGAACCTGTCAGGGCGACGCGCAGCTTCTTCAACTCGATCTGAAGGGCAACCATGGTGGGAATCAGATCGTCGACGTCGGAGGCGCTGGCGATGAGCACAGCCAGCGTGCCGCTGCCGTCGTCGTACCAGCGCCGCCGCCGGCCGGGCGCGTGGACCTCGGTCCAGTCGGCAAACGCCGGAAAGCCGCGCTGCGCGAACACCTCGGCCGATTGCCCCATCACCACCAGGCGGGCTCGGAAGATCGCGTCTGGCAGCCGGCGGACCGCGTAGAGAAGAGCTCCGAGGTCGAGCTGCACCGACCCGGCAAGGCCATGCAGGCTCGATCCCATCGCCTTGTGGGAGTGCTCGAACACCTTCAGCTGCGTCTCGCCGCTGCTGCGCAGGATCGTCGTGTAGGTCCGGTGGTACACCTCGACCGCGTCAACCAGCGCCGTTTCCTCGGCTGCCGGTTGCGATCGGGTGAGGCCGGAGACCGGGGTCTCGGGGGTCGCCCCGCGTCCCAGCTCATGCAGCGCCATCCCGCCCATTGTCGCCGCTCCGGTACGCCGGGCACGTCGCGCTGGCTATCCTGCCCCGGCTGTGGGACGAATCGCGGTGACCGGATCCGCTGCCTACGACACCATCATGGTGTTCGGGGGACGGTTCGGCGACCACATCCTTCCAGAGAAAACCCACGAGCTGAACGTCGCCTTTCTCATCGAGCGCCTTGAGCAGCGCCGCGGTGGCACCGCGACCAACATCGCCTTCTCGATGGCGCTGCTCGGCGAGCGGCCGCTGCTCTGTGCCGCCGCGGGGGCGAGCGATTTCAGCGAATATGCGGCGGCCCTCGAAACCGAGGGGGTGGACACCTCCGGCGTGCTCCTGTGTGAGGGGATCGGGACCGCGACCGCCTTCATCACGACCGACGCGGACGGCAACCAGATCACGGCCTTCTATCCAGGCGCGATGACCCGGGCGGCGGGCGTCGACCTCATCAGGCTTGGTGATGTGTCGGAGGTCGTCGTCGGGGCGGACGACGCTGCTGCCATGGCACTGCACGTCGAGCAGGCCGGTGCGCTGGGCGCTCGGCTCGTGTTCGCTCCGGCGCAACAGATCCCCGCGATGCCTGACGACGTGCTGCGCCGTGGCCTCGAGCAGGCATGGCTGGTGTCCGGCAATGACTACGAGCTGGAGCTGATCCGGGAGCGGACGGGCCTGTCGATCGGCGACCTGAGCCAGGGCCGCATGGTGGCGGTGACGCGCGGGTCCACCGGCAGCGAGCTCCATACACCCGACGGAGTCACCGTGATTCCACCCGCGGACATCGAGGCCGCGGTCGACCCCACGGGGGCGGGGGACGCATACGTCGCCGGCCTGGTCACGGGCTTGCGCGCCGGTGCCTCGGTAGACGTCGCAGGACGGATGGGATCGCTTGCGGCGTCCTACGTGGTCGAGCAGCGGGGCCCGCAGCACCACCGGTACAACCGCGAGTCCTTCACCGCGCGCTACGCCGCCTCGTTCGGCGGCAGCCCCACGTTTCCGTCCGAAGGGTCGCGGTAGAGTGATCGGCATGGAAGATGCAGTCATCGTCAGCGCCGCGCGCACTGCCGTCGGAACGTTCGGGGGCGTCTTCATCGACGTGCCGGCGACCAGGCTGGGGTCGATCGCCGTCGAAGAAGCGTTGCGCCGTGCCGGCATCGACACTGTCGACGAAGTACTCATGGGCAACGTGCTCCAGGCGGGTCTCGGCCAGAACCCCGCGCGACAGTCGGCAATCGGAGCCGGTCTCGCAGAGAGCGTGCCGTCGACCACCATCAACAAGGTCTGCGGCAGCGGGCTCAAGACCGTCGCGCTCGCGGCGCAGGCGATCCGTGCCGGTGACGCCGAATGCCTCGTGGCCGGTGGCATGGAGAACATGTCGCGAGCGCCATATCTCATGGAGAACGGACGCTACGGCTACCGACTGGGCCACGGACAGCTCGTCGACGAGATGATTCGCGACGGCCTCTGGTGCGCCTTCGACGACTGCCACATGGGCAGCACCGCCGAGAACATCGCGCGCGAGTACGAAGTCAGTCGCGAAGACCAGGACGCGTTCGCCGCAAGCTCGCAGCAGAAGGCGGAAGCCGCCATGACGAGCGGCCGTTTCCAGGACGAGATCATCGCCGTGCCCGTCCAGCGCAAGAAGGAAACCATCCTCATCGATACCGATGAGCACCCGCGCCCCGGCACCACCGCCGAGTCGCTTGCCGCGTTGCGAGCGGCCTTTGCGAAAGACGGATCCGTCACCGCCGGAAATGCCAGCGGTATCAACGACGGCGCGGCAGCGGTCGTGGTCATGAGTGCCTCACGTGCCAAAGCCGAAAACCGCACGCCGCTCGCGCGTATTCGCGGCTACTCCAGCGCAGGTGTCGCCCCCCGAATCATGGGAATGGGCCCCGTGCCTGCGGTCCGTTCCGCGCTCCAGAAAGCCGGTGTCGAACTCCGCGACATCGACCTCTTCGAGCTGAACGAAGCCTTCGCCGCGCAAGCAGTCGCCGTCGGCCGCGAACTGGCCGTCCCCGACGACCGCCTCAACGTCAACGGCGGAGCGATCGCGATCGGTCATCCCATCGGTGCCAGCGGAACCAGAATCCTCGTCACCCTACTCTACGAGATGCAGAAACGCGACGTGCATCTCGGCGTCGCCGCGCTCTGTATCGGCGGCGGCCAGGGAATCGCAATGGTGCTGGAGCGTTCGTGAGCTGAGCGGCTGAGTGCCGCAGCGAGGAGGGACGTGGCCTCTCCGCTTAGCGTGTCGCTCGCTCGTTCGCGCAAGCACATTGTCGCGCTCTCTCGCTCGCTCCCCAATGCGCTGCGCGGCCACGTCCCTCCTCGCTCAGAGCGTTCCGTGGGCTTTCAAACGCCAGACCAAGGCTATGGCAGACACGACACGGCGAACGTCTCAGGGTACTGGCAAGCGAATGCAATCGGAAATATTTCACGGATCAATTGGCTACAGTCGGACGGGGACTGTGTACGAAACGTCGATAGTACGAGCGAGCGAACAGCTGAGCAGAGAGCCCGTGGCGCCATCCCCCTGCCGCAGCATGCGGAACCCAGCGAACCCGAGGCCCGGCTAAGACTCCGGAGTAACCCCTGCGAACAGATCCGTCTCCGGCAGCACTGCCGGTGTGCGCGACATCGCCAGTTGAAAGTGCTCGTTGGCGAAGGCCTTGAGCGCCTCGTCCGGCATCGTCAACTGTGGCCAGTCCGCCGAGATCTGACTCCTGTGCGCGCGGAGTGCCTCGCGTTTGCGGTCGATCACCGAAACCGTGTCGACGCTCGTGGTCACGTATTCGTCGGGCGTGAGGAACTCCATGTTCTCAGGATCTTCCTCGCCGAACGGCGGATCCATCCCGGCCGCCTTCGCCATCGCAACCATGCGCACGAACTCGGCCTTGGGAAACGCGGTGTAGTAGAGCTTTTCGACTTTCCACGGCGCCCCGGCATCCTTGTACATGGGCAGGAGATGCGCGGCCTCGACCGCAAGCAGCGTCGCACGGTGCGTCTGGATGTGATCGGGGTGACCGTAGCCGCCGTTACCGTCATAGGTGACTACAACATGCGGGCGGAAACGACGGATCTGCGCAACGACCCTGCCGACCGCCTCATCCATGGAGGCCATCCAGAAGGCGTCGGGGAGCTGGTTGGTGTCGGCGCCGGCCATTCCCGAGTCGCCATAGCGAAGGAACTCGACCTCATCGACCTTGAGAATCCGGCACGCCTCGCGCAACTCGGCCTCGCGGATCTCGCGCAGATGCGGCCGCGTCGTTTCCTCGGGCATGTCCGGGTCGACGATGGTCGCCAGCTTGCCGTCGGTGCAACACACGACGCAGGTTTTCACGCCGCGGTCGGCATACACGGCCAGCGTGCCGCCCATCGTGATGGTCTCGTCGTCACAGTGCGCGTGCACCGCCATCAGACGCAATTGCGAATCCGCCATCACTCCTCGGTGATGGTGACCGACTTCATCACCTCGTCCTTGCGGATCGATGTGACGACCTCCAGGCCCTTGGTGACCTGACCAAACAGGTTGTACGCCTTGCTCAGCTTGTGGCGATCGTCGACCGTGCAGATGAAGAATTGGGAGCCGTTGGTGTTCGGTCCCGAATTTGCCATGGCGACGGCGCCGGGCTCGTACTCGCCCTGCACGGGCTCGTCTTCGAACTTGTAACCAGGGCCGCCCCGACCGGTGCCTTCGGGGCAACCGCCCTGAATCACGAAATCATCGACGACGCGATGGAAGGTGAGGCCGTCGTAGAAGCCGTCACGAGCGAGGAACACGAAGTTGTTGACCGACTTGGGCGCCCGCTTCGGGTCGAGGGCGATGACGATGTCGCCGCGGTCGGTTGCGATGGTCGCGGTGTAGCGCTTGGCCGGATCGATGACCTGGTCGGCGCCGGAATAACTCTTGGGCATCGGGGCAGTCTACCCGGGGTGGCCGGGTAGACTGCCGGGCCGGTCGACCGATCAGAGGGGGAGGCTCTGTCCTGTCGTCGCGGCGGGGGAGGCTGTCGAAGAGGGGGGCGTTGAACCGGACGGTGCGCCGAATCCGCCGAAGCTCGCGCGAATATCCGTGCTGAGGTTCGTGGTCATGAGCTTGGAGATGCCGGCCGTCGCGGCGGCGGTGAGCGCAGTCGCCTGGGCCTGGGTGATCTTGCCCTTGGACAGCGCCTTTTTGATCCGCGTGGTCACCTTGGCCATGACAGCGCTTTCGACCGACTGCGCCTTGGAGCCGTCGATCTGCGCAAACGTTTCTCCACTCAAGAGGTCCTTCAGCACGGTGATCCGGCTGAGACCCGTCTCCTCAACCGAGGTCCGGAAGAGGGCAAGTGCGATGTGCCGGGTGGCCAGTCGTTTCGCGAGGGGATGGCTGGCCGATCCGCCGGCGGCGGGGGTCGATGCCAGCGTATCGGCGCCATTCGACGAAACGCCGGCTGCGAGGGCAGGGATGATGGACACCGATGCGATGCCGCCGACCGCGACCACCGCGAACGCGACTGCGCTGAGCGCGATCCTTTTGGTGAAGTAATTTCCCGACATGCCGGTGCTCCTTGGTTTCAACTTGTTCTATGGTGGCGGTGCCCTCATTCTCAGCGGTCGCTGACGCCCGTTCCCTGAGCCAGACCTGAGAGGTGAGCGTCTTCGCCTGATCCGCCCTGTGCACGGAGGCATCACGTGGACGGTGCCGCTGAGAGGCCGGTGGTCGGGCTCCTCGGGGCTTTCGACACCGGCGAACTCGGTGAAGTTGCCTTGCGCCGTGTCGTCGAGGCCGAACTCGCCCGACGGCGTCCCGACGTTGTCGTCGTCGCCCTCGCCCCATTTGGCGCCGAACGTCCGATTCCGGGCGACGAAGGGCGTCCGGCGCGACCGCTGGGGGACTCCCCGAACAGTGGCCTCGGTGTCGACGCGCTGATCGTCACCGGTGACGTGCTGGCGGATTCCGAACACTGGGCTGCCCGATACGGCGTGCCCGATGCTGCGATCGCGAGCCGGGGCGTCGCCGACCTCGTGCTGACGGGTACTCGCAACGGAGGGGCCGCCGCTGCCTCGATCGCGTGGTTCGCTGTCGGCGGCCCCGACGGTGCGAGCGCCGAGGTGACAGGCCTCGCAGGGAAGGACATCTGGGTGCGCGATCGGGCGGCCCACGAGCGCCTCGGCACGACCGCCGTGCTGTCAGGGGACCCCGTGCTGCTCGCTCGGCGGGTGTTCGCGCCGGACACGCTGCGGCGGCGGCTCGAGTTGCTCCGGATATGTGGCGCCGTCCCAGCTGGCCGCCGGCTTGTGATCGAGGCGGGCCTGGCAGTGAGTTCCCCCGGGGTGGTTGAACGGTTCGTCGATGCGATGAACGCCGCACTCCGCAGCGAATCCACACTCTCCGTGGTTGTCCTGACCCTCGATCCCACCAGTGAGGCGGGTTTGGCATCGAACCTTCGTGTCACCGGCCTGCCGGCCGAGCGAGTGCATCACCTGCCGACCTGGTCGGGGCTGGACGACGTCGCCGCGACCATGTCCGGGTCCGTGGCCGTGGTCGCGACCTCATCCGCGGGTGCGCACCTGGCTGCCGCACTGGGAGTGCCGGTGGCGGCGGTTGACACTGACGATCGCCACCGATTCGACCGCGTGATCCCACTCCTGGGCGCGGACCTGGCCGGCGGTGTTCGCGGCCTGCTTGTCGATCCGAAGCCAGTTTCGATCGAGGTGCCGTCCCAGATCCTCGAGGGCGCATTCGCCGGGCTCGCGGAATGGCTGCCCCGGGCCGCCGCCTTTCTGGCGGTGAACCGCGACGAGGATCCCGTGCAGTCCGCCCTTGCCATCCTCCAGCAGCGCCTCGTCGACGAGCGGACGGCGCTCCAGGCGGAGCTGTCGCGGGTGCAGGCGGAGTTGCAGCACGTCGAGCGCTCACCGGAGCAGCGGATCACCCGGCCAATCCGCGAGGGATACCGGCGGTGGCGGCGGCGCCGGACGTGATCCGCTTTCCGGAGGTCTCGAACCCCGAGGTCAGCGTCGTCATGGTCACCTTCAATCGCTGGGACCTCACCCGCCAGGCGCTGACGCTGCTTGCGGACGTCACATCGCCCGGATACGAGGTGGTCATCGTCGACAACGCGTCGACCGACGGCACTGCCGACGCGCTGAGCGCGGTCGAAGGTGCCCGGATCCTGCGGAACGCCCGCAACCTGGGGTTCGGCCCCGCCAACAACCAGGGCGCCGCGATGGCGCGCGGCCGCTACCTGCTCTTGCTCAACAGCGATGCCTGGGTGCGCCCCGGCTGGCTCGAGCCGCTCATCGAGGTGGCGGATGCCGATCCCGCTATCGCCGCCGTGGCGCCGAAGCTCCTGTATCCGGACGGACGGCTGCAGGAGGCGGGCTCGATCATCTGGCGCGACGGACGCGTGCGCCAGTACGGCGACGGCGACCTCCCGAATCGCCCCGAATACCTCTTCCGTCGGACCGTCGATTACGCGTCCGCAGCGTGTCTGCTGGTGAGGCGGTCCGCGTTCGTCGGTGTCGGAGGCTTCGACCCGCGTTTTGCGCCCATGTACTACGAGGACGTCGACCTGTGCCTGGCACTTGGGGCTGCGCACGGTCAGGTCGTATACCAGCCACGCTCGGTGGTGGAACACGTTCGCGGTGGGTCGGGCGGCGGCGGGGTCCAGAGCGACCGCCTCGAACGCAACCGGCGCCTGATCCGCGCGCGTTGGCGCGGGATCCTCGACCGCAGACCGCCCGAGAGCCGGCGCGTGGAGCCGAGCGCGATCCTTGGCGGGCGGGATGCAGGGACGTGCGAGCGGGTGCTGGTGCTCACGGGCCTGCGCCCTGCCCCCCAGGGCACCGGCGACCAGCAGCGCCTGCACACACTCCTGGTCGATGCCGCGCGACGATGGCCGAAGGCTCGCTGGACGGTCGCGTCACTCGACGGCGAACCCGTCACCCGCGCGAGCGAGCTCAGCGATGCCGGCATCGAGGCCGTCGCCAGCATGGACTCCTGGGAGGACTGGCTCTCCGAGCGCCGCTATCACTACGGGATCGTGGCAGTAGCCGATTCCAGGTGGGAAGCGGGACGAATTGGCGCCACATTGACCGCAATGCAGTCCCAGGCGGCGAGAATACAAGTCCACAACACGGTCGATCTCGGGACAGTCGCGGCCACGCTCGGCCGCCCCGATCCGGGTATTCCGGCGTTTGTGCGTTAGAGTTTCGATCCCGAGGCGATAACACGGAGGCACTCATGAAGGTCGTCGTCTGCGTCAAGCAGATCCCCGACCCCAATACGACGGGACAGCTCGATCCGACGACGCATCTACTCAAGCGCGAGGGGGTTGAGGCGGTGCTCGATCCCGGCGATGAGTTCGGGGTTGAGGCCGGGCTGCAACTCGTCGAAGCCAATGGTGGCGACGTGACGGTCGTGTCGATGGCGCCGGAGCGCGGGCTCGATGCGGTCCGCAAGGCGCTGGCGATGGGCGCCTCCAAGGGCGTCCTCATCAGTGACGAGGGCCTGCGCGGATCCGATGCGCTGACGACCGCGCGGGTGCTTGCCGCGGCCATCCGCCGCGAGGGATTCGATCTCGTGATCACCGCGACCGAATCCACCGACGGCTACACCGGTGTCGTCCCGCAGATGATCGCCGAGCTGCTCGACATCCCGGCGGTGACCTTTGCGAAGACCGTGACGGTCGATGGAACCTCGCTGACAGTGAAGCGCCAGACCGAGGCGGGCTACGACCTCGTCCAGGCGACGCTCCCTGCGCTGGTGAGCGTGACCGCCGGTGTGAACGAGCCGAGGTACCCGTCGCTGAAAGGCATCATGGGAGCCAAATCCAAGCCGCTCGACCGGATCGGGCCAGCTGACCTGGGGCTCGAGGGTGCCGGCGGCGCTACAGCCGGCCAGAGTATCTCGGGTGTTGATCCGGCAGCCCAGCGTGCCGCCGGCTCGATCGTCAAGGACGACGGCGAAGGCTATCTGAGGATTGCCGATTTCCTCGCAGAGAAGAAGGTGATCTGACCCATGGCTTTGGGCAAGGTCTGGGTGTTTGCCGAGATCGCGGGCGGCAAACCGGTGCCGGTCGCGCTCGAACTGCTCGCCAAAGCACGCACGCTCGGCTCCACAGTGGAGGCGGTTGCCTTCTCGCCGGATGCGGCAAGTGCGGCCGGAGAGCTTGGCGCCCACGGAGCGACCACGCTCTACGCCGGCACCGATCCCCTCTGGGGCGAGTTGCTGCTGGGCGGCCCCGCGGCTGACGCGCTGGCCACCTTGGTCGCCGAGCATCAGCCGGATCTCCTGCTCTTCGGCATGACCTACGACTCACGCGATGTCGCGGGCCGGCTTGCCGCCAAACTCGACGTTCCGGTGATCGCCAACGGTCTCGACATCAGTGAGACGGACGGGGTGACCGTGCACTCCTCGGCGTTCGGGGCAACCCTCAACGTGGCGACCCGGTTCGAGAACAACGCACCCGCAATCGCGATCATCCGGCCGAAGTCGTTTGCCGCCGAACCGAGCGGTGGCGGGGCTGCGGCGGTGGTGCCGGTGACCTCGGCAATCGACCCCAAGCACCTGACGACGCGCGTGACCGATCGGGTTGCGGATGTCGCCGTCGGCCCCAAGTTGGAAGAGGCTTCGATCGTCATCAGTGGCGGCCGCGGCCTTGGCGATCCGAAGAACTTCGAGTTGCTCGACCAGCTTGCCGCAGTCCTCGGCAACGCTGCCGTCGGAGCCAGTCGAGCCGTCGTCGACGCGGGATGGGTCCCCTATTCCATGCAGGTGGGCCAGACTGGCAAGACCGTGAAACCCGCCGTGTACATCGCGTTCGGGATCAGCGGGGCGATGCAGCACACAGTCGGTATGAAGGGTGCGAAGGCAATTGTTGCGGTCAACAGAGACGAGAACGCTCCAATCTTCAAGCTCGCTGACCTCGGCGTCGTTGGAGACGCGCTGAAAGTCCTCCCCGCGCTGGTCGCCGAGTTGCAAAAGCGACGCTCATGAGTGCCGCATTGGATCGATTGCAAATGTCGGACAGTCTGCCGGGGCCGAAATTCGCGGGTATACTCGGCTCAGCGATGGACGACAAGGTCATTGTCGACCTTCTGGGCCAGGTCGGTAACCTCTTCACGTCGAGTCTGGAGCTGAAGGAGACGATCGACTTCATGCTCAAGGCCGCGGCCGACCTCGTCGACTGCGATGCTGCCACGGTTTTCCTCCTTGACGAGGACGGTCGTGCCCTGTCCGCTATCGCGACGTACCCGTTCACCGACAACCTTGGGCAGGTCGCTCGATTCGAGCTTGGCGAAGGCATCGTCGGTTGGGCCGCGCAACGACGGAAGCTGGTTTCGGTCGCTGATGCCACAAAGGACCGGCGTTTCAAGACCCTCGGCCTGGCATATGCGCCGCGGTCCTGTCTGGTCATGCCCCTCGAATCGCCACAACGACTCGTGGGTGCACTGACCCTCGCTCGCCGCGAGGTGCAGCCCTTCACCAGCATCGAGCAGGCGTTGATGCGCATCATCGCGAGCCAGGCGGCAATCAGCATCGACAACGCCAGGCTCTACACCGCGCAGCGCGCCCAGCTCGGCGAGATCGCCACCCAGAAACGCGAGGTGGAGCTTGCCAATGCGCAGATCGGCGAAATCTCGCGCTTGAAGAGCGAGTTTCTGGCGAATATGAGCCACGAGCTGCGCACGCCGTTGAACGCGATCCTCGGCTTCAGTGAGATCCTCAAGGACAACCTGGTCGATCTCACGCCCCAACAGCGCCAGGAGTGCCTGCAGAACATTCACGCGTCCGGGAAGCATCTGCTCGAGCTGGTGAATGACGTGCTCGACCTGAGCAAGATCGAAGCCGGCCGGATGGAGCTCTCCTACGATCGCTTCGGGGTCCAGGATGCGGTCAAAGAGGTCCACAACGTCATCCGCTCACTCAGTGAGCGCCGCGATATCGACCTGACCATTGACGTGGTACCGGTCGGTCTGGAGATTCGGGCCGACAAGAGCAAGTTCAAACAGGTGCTCTACAACCTGCTCAGCAACGCGATCAAGTTCACCCCCCAGGGCGGGAAGGTCTGGGTCTCAGCGCGGGCTGACAGCGAGGACTTGATCGTCGACGTCGGCGACACCGGAGTCGGCATCCCGGCCGAACATCACAAGCGGATCTTCGACGAGTTCTATCAGCTCGACCACGCCACCACCCGCCAGGTCGAGGGCACCGGGCTCGGTCTCTCGCTGACACGGAGGCTGGTCGAGCTCCACGGCGGCACCATCTCGCTGGAGAGCAACCCGGACCACGGATCGGTCTTCACGTTCCGGCTACCCCTGGCCGGAATTGAGGTGCTCAACGGCCATCGCCACAATCGCATCCTGCTCGTCGAGGACAATGCCAGCAACCGGGACCTCGCCAAGATGGTCCTGCTGGGCAGCGGCTTTGACGTCGACATCGCGGTCGACGGCGAGGAAGGCCTCCACAAGATGCGGTCCAAGGTCTACGATCTCGTGCTCATGGATGTGGAGCTGCCTGGCATGGACGGGCTGACTCTCACCCGGATGTTAAAGGCGGATCCAAAGACAGCTGGAGTCCCCGTGGTCGCCCTCACCGCCAACGCAATGAAAGGCAATGAGCAAGAAGCACTCGCGGCCGGTTGCTCCGGCTACATCACCAAACCAATCGAGGTGGCCAACTTCGTGAAGCGCATCTCCACATTTATCGAGGTGCCCGTCTGATGAGCGGAGCCGGGAAGACCATCCTGATCGTCGAGGACGATCCACCGAGTCGTGAGGTGGTGCGCCTGGCCGTCAGCGCGCAGAACCACACCCTGATCGAGGCCGCAACCGGTGTCGAGGGCTTGAACCTCGCCCGCGAGCAGAACCCCGATCTGATCATTCTCGACGTCAACTTGCCGGGCATGAGCGGTCTCGACGTCTGCCGGCGTCTGCGGGCCGAAGGTGCGAGGGTCCCGATCATCATGCTGACGGCGAAGAGCGACACCATCGATGTGGTGGTCGGCCTCGAGCTCGGTGCCGACGACTACGTCACCAAGCCCTTCGAAGTTCGCGAGCTCATGGCACGCATCGGAGCCCACCTACGGCGCAGCGAAATCTCCGCGCAGGAGCAGCCCCGCGATCGCTTCGAGTTCCCAGGACTGACCATCGACCTCGGACGCCGCCAGGTGTTCCGCGATGGTGAAGAGGTCATGCTGACGCTGACCGAGTTCAACCTCCTGGCGTTGCTCGCCTCCCGGCCAGGTCAGGTCATGAGCCGCGGAGAATTGCTCCGTCGCGTATGGGGCTACGAAGTCGAGATCGAGACTCGCACGGTCGACGCCCACGTCTACCGGCTGCGTCGCAAAATCGAGCCGGATGCGGAGAAGCCGACGTACATCCACTCTGTGCCGGGGATCGGGTACCGGTTCAGCGGGTAACGCTTCGCAGTCACTTTGTCGGTGGTTCGGCGGGACGGGACGGTCAGCCGCGTTTGCTTAGCGTGTCGCTCGCTCGTTCGCGCAAGCTAATTGTCGCGCTCTCTCGCTCGCTCCCCAATGCGCTACGCGGCTGACCGGCCCGTCCCGCCTACGCCCTCAGCGCCGTAGTCCTTCGCTGAGGAGGCCTCATCGCGGATGCCGTCTTGCCGCTACTGCTGTTGTGCCGGGGTGAGGCCTCACGCTTCAGGTTGCGCCGTGCGATTTCAGGAGGCGGATGATCAGCGCTTGTTGGGCTTTTGACTCTGCTGAGCCGGATCCGCCTCTTCCTGTAGTTTGCGCTGCGAGTTTCATGGGCGTGGAACCGCTCTTGTTCACCTGATGAGGATTGGCACCGCCGGCGAGTAGGGCATCGACCGCCGCAGCACAGCGGCAACGCACAGCTCGATGTAATGGGGTGACGCCGCTCTTGTCCGTCGCGTTGGGATCAGCGCCCGCTGCGATGAGCGCGGTGATCGTTGCAGCCTGGTTAGCAGGGTGCCAGGTCTGCGAGCCGGGATCCCCATCGGCGGCGTAATGCAGCGGTTCGGCGCCACGGCGATTCCTCGCACTGACGCCGGCTCCGGCGGTGATCAGGAGTTGCACCAGGTCGACGCGATGTCCGGCCGCAGCGGCATGCAGTGCCGTATCACCCGCATACAGGTAGTGGCTGATTTCTTTGTGGAAATGCGCCGTCGCGTCCTCGCGCGTTGCGCCACGCTCCAAGCGCTCGTTGACGATGGCCGGCGAGGCGGCGACCAGCTGAGACGCGGCGAAAATGTCACCGACAATGACCGCGCTCACCAGCATGTCGAGCGCTGCGTCGTCGTGGGTCATGGTCCGCCGAAACGCAGCGGCGTCGGCACCCAATAGATGGGCGCATCCACCACCTGCTGCCGACCGTGCGCCCACCGGAACGCAACCGTGCCCGCGCTGCTGAATCCGCTGTCCGGTTCTGTCCCCGGCTCAATCGCAGCCACGTCAAACCATCGCAATTCGTGTTTTTTCGCACACGGCCATCGCGGGCAGAGAATATCGCCCTGGCCACGGCGAACGGCGCAGCCGTACGTCCGGGCCGCCCGGCTACCCGCTCGGTTGTTCGCCAGAAGACCGACTGTGCGAGCGGAGCCGTGGGAGTACGCTGAGCACATGGCGCTCGCGTCTCGTCCCGAGGGTTCGAGCAGCCGCGGTCGACGTCGCGTTGCGACCTTCACATTCGTCTGCACGCTGCTGTTCGGCATGACCGCCGCAGGGTCCACTACACGGCCGCCGCTTCCGATCAATTTGCACGGCCCCTGGACCACACGAACGATCGACAACGAGATCTCCCTCTCGATGCCAACCAACTGGGAAGCCGGCGATTCGTGGGTATCACCCGGGTCCCTCGGCACCCTCATGGGGAGCTTCAGCAATCAGACCCTTTCGCCCCCGTGCACCACGACCTGGAACAGCATCACGTGCGGTCCTCCATTGAACTCCCTGGAACCCGGCGCGGTACTCGTCGAGGTGTTCCACGACAGCTTCTTTCAGCCCTGGAACTTCAGCGATCAGCCGGGGACATCACTCCTGGTCTCCGGCCTGCCGGCAAAGCTCGTTGCCACCACCGGCAACGGTGCCTGCGGTGGCCTGCAGGGAGATCGGAGCCTCACGGAGTTGATCGCATACCCCGATGCGATAGACAACTACATCGACGTCGCTGTGTGCTCACGAGGTGTCGCCGATGCCGTCATTGCAAGAGTCATGAACTCGCTTCAGGTAACGCCTCTCGCGTGACGACAGCTCGCAACCGCACGCCGCATTTGCGCACGCTCAGACGTATCGGCTCGAAGAGCCACGCGCAAGCGGCCGTTGCCGCTTGCGCAATCCCCATTGGCGCCTAGCGGATCAATATTTCGCGATTTGTGAGCCGGAGCATGCCGTCCACTGACGTAACTGCCACGACGGCTGTAAGGCGGGACGGGCCGGTCGGGTGGGCGCCCATCCACAGCTCGGCCTCCGGGTCGGGGGTCGGCGCCGGGCGGCCCTGCAGGGTGGCGATCGCGGTCCGCGAACCCCACGCGTACTTGCGGATCGGGCTCTCGAGCAGCTCCACGACTAGTGTGCCTCCGCGGTGGACGGCACGGCCGACGGCTCGTCGGCCTGGCTCGCCCGGTAGATGTCGGGCTCCAGGTAGATCACCCGGGCGATCGGCACCGCGGCCCGGATGCGGGCCTCGGCGGCGTCGATACCGCGGGCGATCTCGTCGGCGGTCTCGTTGTGCCGGACCGCGAT
>JBEPVD010000024.1:0-45035 GCA_041691155.1 Candidatus Dormiibacterota bacterium
TGCTGGCGGGCCATGGAACCCGCCCCGGTGGACGTTGCAGCGAAACCGGTGCGCAAGCCCGCTACAGCCGCGGGTCGACGACCACCTTCCCGCCCGAAACCGGCGAAATGAGTTCCTCGAAGACCTGAGGAAGTTCCGTCAGCGACGCGCGCCGGGTCACGATTCGCGCCATACCTGGGTCGCCGGCAAGCATCTCGAGCGAGGCCGTGAAGTCGGCGGTGCTCGAGGCGATGCTCCCGACAATCTCGATCTCGCGTGTGACCCACATGAGCGGCATCACGGTGGTCTCGGCGAAAGGCACGCCCACCAGGACGAGCCGGCCGCCGGGGGCGACGAGATCCGCCGCAGCCTGCAGCAGCGGTGCGTATCCGGAGCACTCCAGGACCGCCGGCACCGGTGGCACGTGGCGGCGCACTTCGCGAACCTCAGCCACCGCCGCTGACGCACCGAGCTCGATGGCCAGCCGCCGGCGATCTTCGACCGGATCGACCCCGACGATGGATCCGATGCCTCGGGCGTGCAGCGTGGCTACCACGAGCAGGCCGATGGGCCCGAGGCCGACAACCACCGCCGCGTCGCCGGCGCGCAGAAGAGCGCGCTCCACGGCATGGATCGCGACCGAGAGCGGCTCGACCAGGCACGCGTGCTCGAGCGCCAGGCCCGGGGGGAGGCGGTGGAGGAGTCCGGCCGGTGTCGCAACCAGTTCGGCGTAGCCGCCGTTGCGTGCGAAGCCGATCCCGGCCGTGAGCGCCATCGCGCATCGGTAGGGCGCTCCAGTGCGGCAGTCGTCGCAGGAGCCGCACGGGATCTTGGGATCGATGACGGCCTGATCGCCGGCCGCCCATGCGTCCACGCCCTCGCCGACGGTCTCGATAACCCCCGCAAGCTCATGCCCCGGGACGCTCCCGGTGAACAGGCCCACCTTGTATGAGGTCAGGTCCGATCCACAGATCCCACAGCCGTCCACTCGGATGACAACCTCGCCGGGGAGGGCTTCCGGATCCGGCAGTGCCGTGACCTCGAGCCGGTGGGCGTCGACGAGGGTGACCGCGCGCACCGCTACATCAACTTGAGCTGCGCGACCATCCGCAGCAGCTCTGAGATCACCGACGGATCGGTCTGCACGTCGATGACGCTACAGACGCCGCTCTGCATTGATCGCTCCAATGCCGGCCGCAAGTCCTCGAGGCGCTCAACGCGTTCGCCATGGCCGCCGAGTGCTTCCGCGAGCCGGTCGTAGCGCACACCGGGGAGGTCGCTCGCGACGTGCCGACCCGGGCCGAAGGCGTCGTCCTGCTCGTGCTTGACATCGCCCCAGCCGGCGTTGTTGGAGACGATGACGATCACGGGCAGGCGATGGCGCACGGCGGTGTCGACCTCCATCGCGGTCAGTCCGAAGGAGCCGTCGCCGGTGAACAGGAAGACACGCTCGTCGGGACGCGCCGCCTGCGCGGCGAGGGCGAACGGCATTCCAACGCCGAGGGTGCCCAGCGCGGTCGTAGTGGTGAGCAGCCGTCCCGGTTGTTCGGCCTGGAAGTAGGCCAGCGCCCAGGCGAGCGCGTCGCCGCCGTCGGCGACCAGCGTGGCGGCGCCGTGGAAGTGCTCCTGAACGACTGCCGCCACTTCTCGGGCGGCCGCGCCCGCATGCACGCCTTCACCGGTGTGCTCGTCGATCTGGCGATTCCAGAAATCCAACGACGCCGCGGCCAGCGCCCGCGCTCGGGCCAGCCAGCCATCACGGCCTGACGCTGTCGCACCCCAAGCGTCGGTCAGGTCGCGCACCACCGATGCGATGTCGCCGATGACCGTCACATCAGCACGGCGATTGCCGCCGACGCGCTCCGGCGCGATGTCGACCTGCACCAGGGTCTGATCGGAGCCGAAGAGGGGGGGTCCGCCGTACATCACGTTGGCGTTGAACGCCGATCCCAGCACCAGGACACAGTCCGAGCTCGGGATCGCAAGGCCGCCGTGGACCAGCGACCCGAGGCTCCAGGGGTGCGAATCCGCCACGACCCCGCGGGCCGCGCTGGCCGTGATCACAGGAATCCCAGCTCGTGTCGCGAAGTCGCCGATCTCGTCGCCCGCGCGCGACCAGTACGCCCCGCTCCCCGCCACGATCAGCGGACGCTCGGCCGCCGTGAGGGCCTCGACGGCAGCAGCAATATCGGCTTTCGATCCCGATGGGCGAACCGGAGTGGTCATGTAGGCGACGGCCGCGACGTCCGGCGGCTTGGCCTTGCGATACATGGCATCGGCATCGATCTCGAGATAGACAGCACCCGGACAGCCGCTCCGGGCGCGATGCAGTGCCTCTGCGACATAGCGCGGCACGCGACCGGATTCGGAGCACGTCGCCGCCCACTTCGATATCGGCGTCGCGATCGCGCGTTGGTCGATGTCCATCACCGCTCCCCGGCCCTGCCGCGAGCGTCCGGTCCTCCCGGCGATCATCACCAGTGGGACGCTCCAGGCGCCGGCGTCGATCAGCCCGATGAGCCCGTTCGCGAAGCCCGGGCCGGCCGTGATGGCCGCAACGCCGGTGTCCCCGGTCGCCAGCGCCCACCCCTCCGCGGCGAGCACAGCCGCACCCTCATGGCGGGTGTCGATCACGATGATGTGCTCGTCGAGGCAGGCGTCGAGAAACGGGAGAATGTGACCACCCGGCAGGGCGAACACGGTGTGCACGCCGCGATCGCGCAACGTCCGAGCCAGTAAGGCCCCGCCGTCCATGCGTTGCTCAGCGGCGAGGTCAGGCATGGCCTCGCAGTGTATCGACCGTCAATGACGGCGAGCATGGCGCGAAGGCAAGGATAGAATGGGGCCCTTGCAGGACGAAGCCGCCCCCGGAACGGGCGCCACCACGCCGGATACGCCCGGCGGCCTCGGCATGCGGGCCCTGCGCAACACCATTCTGATCCTGATCGTGCGCGTGATCTCGCGCATCGTCGCACTGGTCGCGGTGATCATCGTCGGGAATTACCTCGATCCGACGCGCTTCGGCGAGATGCAGACCGCGGTGACCTACGTCGGCTTGGTCGGAACGCTGACGGACCTTGGCTTTTCCGCGTTGTATGTACGCGAAGGAGCGCGTCAGACGAGCGAGCTCTCCCGGTACTGGAACAACGTCGCGTCCGTCAAGGTCATCGGCGCCGCGATCGGGTTGCCGCTGATCTTCGCCGCGCTGTACATCGCGGGCGTGCGTTCGCTGCTGTGGCCGTCGTTCGCAATCCTGGTGCTGTCCGGCTACCAACTGCTGCTGCGCAACACGCTGTATGCGATGCAGCGGCTGACGTTCGAAATCATCGAAATCGTGCCGGAGACCATCGTGGTGCTGGTGCTGGTGGTGATCGGCGTCCATATCCACGCCGACACGGGGTTCTTCCTGTGGACATACGCCATCAGCTACGCGTTCGCATGCGTGTACTTCGGCATCGTTCTCATCAGCATGGGGGTGCTCCGGCCGGGCCTTCGTCTTGAGCCCGGCCTGCTGATGTCCTGGGTGAAGGCCGCGATTCCGCTCGGCATCACGTTCATCATCACGACCGTCTACTTCAAAGTCGATGTGCCCATTCTGCAGCGCTTCCGACCCTATAGCGAGGTGGGGTATTACACCTTTGCGTACAAGCCGTTCGAGTCCTTGCTCTTCATTCCGTTTGCGTTGCGGGCCGTCGTGTTCCCGGTGCTCGCGGTGTACCACCGGCGGTCCCCGGAACGAGTGCTCCCGCTGTCGGAGAAATTCTTCAAGGCACTCGTGATTCTCGGGTGGCCGATCACGGTTGGAATGTTCCTGCTCGCGCCGCAGTTCAACAGCCTGCTCGAGCTGTACCCCGGTTCCGAGCCGGCGCTGCAGATCCTCTCGCTCGCGATCGTCTTCATGTTTGCCGACAACACCTTTGCCGCGACCCTCAACGCCATCGACAAGCAGAACGTGTTCGCCTTGGTCGCGACGGTCGGCCTGGTCATCAACGTCGGTGTGAACCTCATCGTGATTCCGCGCTACGGATATCTCGGCGCGAGCTGGGCCGTGGTGGTCACCGAGGCGGCACTCGTTGTCGTGGGATGGATCGTGCTGCGCGCGCAATTGGGCACGGTTCCGCTGTTCGCCAACTCGTGGAAGGCGCTTGTTGCCGGCCTCGTGATGGGGGTGTTCATCTACGTGGCAAACCCGCATCAGAGTCGCGTGTTGCTGTTTGTCGTCGTGATCGCGTCAGCGCTGATCTACGGCGCCACGCTGGTGGTGCTGCGCGTGGCCGACCGCGAGGAGAGGAACGTCATCCGCAGCGCGTTGCGGATCGGACGCTAGGCGGGTCGGAGGGTGCTGCCGGCCCCGGCATCGGCGAGGAGCGCCATCGCTGCGTTGCGGCCGTTGATCCCCATCACGCTGCCGCCCGGGTGGGTGCTCGCTCCGCACATGTAGACGCCGGGCATCGGTGTTCGTGGCGAGAAACGGCGATCCCACATCTGGTCGGGCAGGCATTCCCCCTGAAAGATGTGTCCGCCGGCGAGTCCGACAGCGCGCTCGATGTCCGGCGGTGCCAGGACCTGGCGCTCCGAAACGCATTCGAAGACGTCGGGAGCAAAACGGGCGATCTCCGCGAAGGCCTCGTCAGCAACCGCCTCGCGCCGCTCGTCCCACGACCCCGTGGCGAGCGAATAGGGCGCGTACTCCGCGAACACGCTCATCACGTGTTTGCCTTCGGGTGCAACCGATGGGTCATATGCGGAATGGAAGTACAACTCCGCCCACCTCGGTGCCGGCTCTCCCTGACGGCTGCGCTCGTATGCCGCCTGCGTCTCGTCGAGGCTCCGGGCGATGGTCACCATCGCTCGATGTGGCGCGTCGTCCGGACTCGCTGCGATGAAGGTGGGCAGCCGCGACATTGCGCAGTTGATCTTCAGCACCGGACCCTCCATGCGCCAGTCGCTGACTCGCTGCACGAAGGCCGCGGGAGCGGAGTCGGCGCACAGGGCGAGCGTGGTGCGCGGGTCGGCATTGGAAATGGTGGTCCGCGCCCGAATTCGTGAACCGTCCTCGAGGACGACGGCTTCGCCGGGGAGGATCTCGGCCACGCGGGCGTTGCGCATGATCACGGCACCCGCCTCCTCGGCGGCGGCGCAGAGCGCGTAGGAGACCTGCCCCATGCCGCCCTGGACATAGCCCCAGGCGCCGGGACGGCCCTCGATCGTGCCCATCGAGTGCATCGCGTGGATTGCCGCCGTGCCGGGATCGCGCGGGCCGGCCCAGGTGCCGATGAGTCCCTGCCCATGCAACGCGGTTTGCAGCCGCTCGTCGCTGACGTGGCGCTCGATGACCGAGGCGATCGACTCATGGAACATGATCTCGATCAACTCGGGGTCGTGGCCAAGCAACTCCTCGAGCGCTGGGCGATCCGGGGAGTCGCCGACCCAGGTGTCGTGCGCCTCGGAGCGCAGTGCGCGCCGGATCCGGCCGAAGAGTTGCTCGTAGCGCGTGTAGCCGTCGGCGTCTCCCGGGCTCATCGCGGCGACCACGCGATGGTTGCGCTGTGAGTCGTCCCACAGGGTGAGCGCAGTGCCGTCGTCGAACGGGCACCAGAGATGCGGATCGACCAGATGCACTCGATATCCGTGGCGCCGCAGGTCGAGCTCATCGATGACGCGGGGGTGGAGGAGGCCGACGAGGTATGCACACGGGCTCACGACGAAGACGGGGTCATCGAAGGGGTGCTCGAGTGTGCAGGCGCCGCCGATCCGATCGCGCGCCTCGAGCACGACCACGGATCGCCCGGCGCGGGCGAGGTAGGCCGCGGCGGTGAGCCCGTTGTGGCCCGCGCCGACGACAACCGTGTCCCAGGTCGTAGTCGCGAGTTGGCTGCTCACGACCAGGCTCGCACATATGCCATGGCGTGCCGGCGCTCGCCGCGCCCTTCGCGCAGCGCGTCGCGCAGCGCCGAGGTGAAGCGACGCGCTTCCTCGGGCGACAGCGCAAGGTCCATCAGCGCGCGCGTGGTCGGCGCGAGCGGGTTGGGCGCGGTGTCAAGGAACACGTCGACATCCTCGCGCACCGGAGGCGGTGCGAGCGCGCGCTCGCTCAGTGCTTCGACTCGCAGAAATCCGGCGGCGCGAGCCATGGCGACGAGGTCGCCGTCGTCGAAGCCGCGGAGGAGTTCATCGGCGGCCGTGCCGCGGTTCTTCTGGTCCGCGGTATGGATCTTGCGTTCAAGTTCGATCACCTCGGTCATGTCGTAGCCCCAGAGGTACCCGGGGCGATCGACGCCCATCCAACTGTTGAGTGGTTCCGCGATGGAAAGGCGACCTCCGGGCCGCAGGACGCGGCGATATTCGGCGAATGCACGCGCGCGATCCTGAATGAACAGCAGCACGGCGCGCTCGACGAGCACGTCGACGGACGCTGAGTCAATACCGGCGAGGTCGGTGGCCGACGCCCGGACAAAGCTCGCCCGATCGCTCGCGGCGATTGCGGCGACCTCGGCCCGGCAGTCGCCGAGCGAAGGCTCGGAGACGTCCGAGAAGATCACGCGGCCGGCTGGGCCGTTGCGCTCGAAGGCGGCGAGACCAAGCAGGCCCTGCCCGGTGCCGACGTCAAGGACGGTGTCGCCCCCGACGATCTCGGCTCGATCGAGAATGCGGTCACGTGCCGAGGCGAGTCGCTCGAGATTGGTGGCGCGCATCCGAGCGCTCCCACCGTCGCGGCCGCTGCGCAGCCATGTGGCCCAGACGTCGGCCTCACTCACCCGCGGTGAGGTCGAGGACGATCTTGCCCACGGCATCGCCGCGCTCCATGAGGCGATGCGCTTCTGGGGCTTCGGCAAGCGGCAGAATCCGATCGATCACGGCTCGGAGCCGGCCATCCGCGAGCGCGGGAACGACGTCCGCCGCGAAGGCCGCGACAATCGCCGCCTTCTGCTCGGCAGGTCTCGCGCGCAGCGCCGTGGAAATCAACGAAACGCGGCGGCGCATCATCGCGCCGAGGTCGACTTCGGCTTTGGTCCCACCCTGCATGCCGATCACGACCACCCGGCCGTCCATGGCGACCGCCTCGAGATTTCTCCCGACATAGGCCGCACCCATGATGTCGAGAATGACGTCGGCGCCGCGCCCGTCGGTGAGGTCGCGGGTGCGCGCGACGAAATCCTCGGTGCGGTAGTTGATCCCCGAGTCGGCGCCGAGTTGGGCGCAACGCTCGAGTTTTTCGGCACTCCCGGCGGTGACCAGCACGCGGCAGCCCCGGAGTTTCGCGAGTTGAATCGCGACCGTGCCCACGCCGCCGCCCCCGCCGTGCACCAGGACTGTCTCGCCGCGCTCGAGGTGCCCGCGTGTGAAGAGCGCGTCGTGTGCGGTGATGAAGACCTCGGGGACGCCACCCGCATCGATCAGGTCAATGTTGTCCGGAACCCGTACCGCCTGGAGCGCGCGTACCTTGACCAGTTCCGCGTAACCACCGCCTTCGACGAGGAGCATGACCCGGTCGCCTGCAGCGAGATCGGACACCCCGGCCCCGACTGTCGCCACGACACCCGCTGCCTCGAGCCCGAGGATGTCGCTGGCACCGGGTGGCGGCGGGTACTGGCCCATGCGCTGCAGGAGGTCGGCTCGGTTGATCCCTGCGCCGGCAACCCGAACCACGATCTCTCCGTCCCCAGGAACGGGATCCGGTCGTTCCTCCACGTGCATCTGCTCGGGGCCCCCGGGAGCCACAACGACGATCGCGCGCATCAGATGGCTATCCGCAGATCAGCGCGAAGGGGAGGTCAGGAAACCTGGCCGGACAGCGAGAAACCACCAACGGGACCGGTCCACACGGGACCAAACCCGGCCGTGTTCGAGACTTGTGCGAATGACAATTGCCAGTCACCTTCGCCATCCGAGTACCCGGCGTTGTAACCAGTGTTCTCGATCCGGACGACATCTCCCGGAATGCTGAAGTTGTAGAACTGCGCTGCCCGCGAGTTGCTCAGGTTGACGCAACCATGTGAGACGTCGGCACGACCCTGGGAGCCCACCGACCACGGCGCAGCGTGAATAAAGTACCCGCTGGTCGAGATGGCCGTGTCGTCGTACACCGGATCGTTGTAGTACTGCGAGCCACCCGGAATGCAGGCGGCCGGCGTGTGGAACGTCGGGCAGGACTTCATGACAACGACTGGGGCCTTGTAGAGCACGATCAGCGTCCCCTGGATCGTTGCGAACCCGCCTTTGCCAAGGCTGACGGGATACGTCTCGATCAGCTTGCCACCGTTGAAGATCTGCATCGTGTGAGTCTTGTTGTTGATGATCGAGACGTGGCTCGCGCCGATGGTGAAGGACGAGGTCCAGTCACCGAGTCCCCAGATCCCGCCGCCGACTCCGAAGCCTTTCAGGTTAGCGGTAACAATGACCTTGGTATTCGCGGGCCAGTAGACCTCGGGGCGGAAATGGACGTTCTGCGAGTCGAGCCAGTGCCAGCCACCGAGCACCGCCGGCGTCGAGGTGATGTGAATGCGCTGCAGCAACGCGGCGCGTCGATCGGCTGGGATCGAGGTGTTGAAACGAAGATCGACGGTCTCACCGACGCCGACGGTCGCGCCGTTGAGGGGAGTCATGCCGGTGAGGAGCCGCGACCGAGCGGCAACGGTGCCGAATGTGGCGGTCGCGTTCGACGTTGAACCGGCCGTGCTCGACGCGGTGGCGACCACTGTGTAGTGCGCCTTCTGGTCGAGGGCGTCGGTCATCTGCCAGCTGCGGCCGTCCGCGGACATCGTGCCGTGAACCGCCACCGACGATCCGATCTCGGTCACCGAGATGGTGTCGAGGTGTCCGGTCGCAACCGTCACGGTGATCGGAGCGTCGAGCCCGACGCTCTGCGCCGCGTTCACCGGACTGATAGCAATGGTCGGGGGCGCTGCGACCGCGGGAACGCCCGCGACGTGCACTGCTGCGACGTTCCCGACAGGCGCGGTGGTGCCCGGAAGTGCGCACGAGGTCAAGAGTAGTGCGCCGAAGGCCACGCCTCCGGCGATTGCCAGGCCTCCGCGGCTCCGCCAAGTCTGGTCAGCCATGGTTCTCCACCGTACCATTGTTCGATCTGAAGACGCGTTCAACAATGCGTGTCGGACAGAGAGATAACGCAGTCGCCTTCACTGAGGTTTCGTCGTCGCTCCGTGTCAATGGGGGATCCTGCGGCAATGGTATCGCTCCTGGTTGATTGTCACGATCTCGCGTCACGACTTGCGACAGGCGACCCGGCGGTGGTCCTCGATGTCCGTTGGGCGCTCGGTGGCCCGCCCGGGGTGGGGGAGTATCGAGCCGGGCACATCCCCGGAGCACATTTCGTGGACCTTGGCAGCGAACTCAGCGCACCGCCTGGGAGAGGTCGGCATCCACTTCCGGGTCCTGACGCGTTCACCGCGGCGATGCGACGGCACGGGGTCGGCAACCGCCAGGCGGTCGTGGTCTACGACGCAGCCGGCGGGATGTCGGCAGCGCGGGCACGGTGGCTGCTCCGGTATTACGGACACCCGGATGTGTCGCTGCTGGACGGTGGTCTGGCGGCCTGGCGTGCTGCCGCGCTCCCCGTCCAGGTTGGGGACGACGTCGACCCTGCCCCTGGGGATTTCGAAGCCGTGCCAGGGCGAATGCCGCTCCTCGACGCCGCCGGCGCACTCGCGATGGCGCGCACCGGCGTCCTGGTCGATGCGCGGGCGGCAGAGCGTTTCAGGGGCGAGACCGAACCGGTCGATCCGGTGGCGGGGCACATCCCGGGTGCGGTGAATCTCCCGGCGCAGCGGACACTGAACGCGGACGGCACCTTCCTGCCGCGGGAGAACCTCCGAGTCCGTTTTGCGGAGCTGGGGATCGCGGCGGGCGAGCCGGTCGGAATCTATTGCGGCTCTGGCGTCGTCGCGGCTCAGGGCGTCTTGGCGATGGCACTCGCCGGCATCGATGCGGCCCTCTACGCGGGCTCGTGGAGTGAGTGGATCACCGATCCGGAGCGCCCCGTCGAACTTGGCGGACCAGCCTGAGAAAAAAGGATGGAGCCGACGCTCCCCCGAACGCCGGCCCCCCAGGAAAGTGCTGAGCCCTGACACCGCGAACGCGTCGCACGACGCTGGCGGGTCAAACGGAGAGTACTGCGCCCAAGGGGCGAATGTAAAGGGAATGGGGCACGGCGTCCTGCACGGCGGTACGCTACCGCACATAGTGGAGGTTGACGGTGTCGGCAGTGCTTCCAGACCGGTGGCTCAACGAGGTGACACGCGCCTCGCGTGACGTGCGCCTGCTTCGAGGCGATGGGGCATACGTCTGGGATGATGAGGACCGGCGCTACCTCGACATGACCTCGAGCGGCGCCGCGACGCTGCTGGGCCACAACCACCCGCGGGTCACCGAGGCGATCACCGCGCAACTCGGGGCTTTCAGCGGCGCTCCCCCCGGCTTTGAATACGACCTGCGCGAGGAGTTGCTCGAGGCGTTGAGTTTCCTCATCCCGGCATCGCTGACGCACGTCAGCTTCAGCGCCTCGGGTTCAGCTGCGGTCGATCTCGCCCTCTCCTGGGTCGCCGCAGCATCGCGCCGTTCGCGGGTGATCGCGATGCTGCGGTCCGACCACGGCACTGGGATCGGCGGCCGCGCGGTGAGCGCCGGGCGGCGCTTGGGCGAGGTCGCCGGCCGCACGCTCGAGGTGATTCGCGTTCCCTTCAATGACATCGCGGCTCTCGAGGCGGAGTTGGACGACCAGGTGGCCGCGGTCATCGTCGAACCCGTCCAGGTTGAGGCCGGCATCCGGGTGCCGGCACAGGGCTATCTGGCGGCGGTTGCCGAGCACTGTCATGCGGTCGGCGCCTTGCTCGTGGTCGATGAGGTCCGCACCGCGCTGCGCATGGGGCCGGCGCTCGCATCGGCAGAGCGGGGCGTCGCGCCGGACATCGTCTGTCTCGGTTCGTCCCTGGCAAGCGGACTGCCGTTCGGGGTCACCGCGGTGGGGCCCAGCATCTCTCGCAGGGCGCGCATCGCCCGACGCGACGACGAGGACCCGCTGTCACCGGTGGTCTGCGCTGCCGCCAACGCGACGATTCGAACGGCGCTTGGGCCTACGCTGCGCGCGCTCGCGGGGTTGTCGTCGGAACGCCTCCAGGGTCGTCTCCGCGCCCTCCGCCTCGGCGAGATCCGCGAGGTGCGGGGCTGCGGTTCAATGGTGGCGATCGAGACCAGTCTCAACGCCTCGGTGCTCCTGCGCCGGCTGGCGCAACGTGGGATTCTCGCGCTTGCTGGTGGCGCGGGCAGCGTGCGCATGCTCGCCCCGCTGATCATCGACCGGCGCGAGGCCGATGGCATCGTGGAGGAGCTTGCCGCAATCATCCTGGCCGGCCGGTCGCCGAGGCGACGAACGACGTCCGAGCCGTCGACGGATGATCCCGAGGTCGTGCTCCCAGGTCGCGCGGCGCGGGGCTGGGGATCGCGCGTCGGGTCCTAGCTGCTCGCGAGTTCGCGCCGCTGGCGGGCTACTGAAGCCGCTCGATGATCATCGCCATTCCCTGGCCGCCGCCCACGCACATGGTCTCGAGGCCGATGGTCGCCCCGGCTGTCTGCAGGTCGTTGAGCAGTGTGCACAGGATGCGCGCTCCGGTCATGCCAAATGGATGGCCAAGCGCGATCGCGCCGCCGTGGGGATTGAGCTTGTCATCGAACGGATCGATGCCGATGCCTCGGGCCGATGGGATCACCTGCGCAGCAAAGGCCTCGTTGATCTCGACCACGTCGACATCGTTGATGGACATACCGGCCCGCCGAAGCGCCTGCTTCGAAGCCTCGATCGGACCGAGACCCATGAACTCGGGCTCGAGGGAGGTCAGACCGGTGGCGATGATCCGGGCCAGGGGTGTGATTCCGAGTTCCTTCGCGCGTAAGTCCGACATGATCACCACCGCCGCGGCGCCGTCGTTGAGCGGGCATGCATTGCCTGCGGTGATCGTGCCGTGCTCGCGGAACACCGGCTTGAGCTCCGAAAGCTTCTCGAGGGTGGTCTCCCGGCGAGGTCCGTCGTCCTTGGTCATGACGCCGCCGTCGGGCAGCGTGATCGGCACGATCTCCCGGTCGAAGAAGCCATCGTCCTGCGCTGCCACGGCCCGTTGCTGGCTGCGCAGCGCGAAGCGGTCCATCTCCTCGCGCGAGATCTCCTCACGCGCTGCGACGTTCTCTGCGGTCTGGCCCATGGCCAGGTAGATGTCCGGGTAGTGCTCGGCGTTCCCGGGCTGCAGGCGGTCGTTCTGACACTGGGACATGTCGCTCGAGCCGTTCATGAACCGCGAGACACACTCCACCCCGACGCTCAGGAAGACATCGCCCTCACCGGCGCGGATCGCGTGTGCGGCCATTCGGGTGGTCTGGAGTGACGAGGCGCAGTAGCGCGTGACCGTGGTGCCGGGAGCATTGACCCGCGTGAGGATGCTGATGACGCGCCCGAGATTGAAGCCCTGCTCGCCGCCGGGCAGGCCGCAGCCGCAGATGAGGTCTTCGATCGCCGATCGATCCAGCTGCGGGAGCCGGTGCAGCAGCTGGTTCACCACGCTTGCGGCGAGGTCGTCCGGACGGACGTTGACGAGCGATCCCTTCATCGCGCGGCCGATGGGGGACCGACCGAGGGCGACGATGACTGGCTCAGGCATGGCTTGCAACTCCGGTTTGGGTTCACACGATGAGGATCGGGTGATCGTGACCCGGTCCTCCTGAAATCACACGCCCTACTTTGCCAAAGACGCGACGAACGCCGGGGCCAGATTCTGCCGACCGTTCTGCGTCTCGTTTGCGGGGGTGCTCGTGACCGGTCTATTGTCGGCGCCGTGAGCTACTTCGTCACCGGCGCCACCGGCTTCATCGGCAGGCATCTGCTTCCGCTGCTCGTCGCGCGCGGTGACGACGTCTTCGTCCTCGTCCGGCCCGGCTCGAGAGCTCGTTTCGCGGCGCAATCCGCGCGCCTCGATCCCGGTGGCACGCGAATTCAGGCGCTGACCGGCGATCTCACGGAGGAGTGGCTCGGGCTGTCCACGGCGGACCGGGAGCGGCTTCGTGGGGCACGGTTCTTCCACCTCGCAGCGGTATACGACCTCACAGCACCCGCGGAGGAGACCGAGCGAGCCAACGTGACCGGAACCCGCAACGTCGTCAACCTCGCCAATGAGGTCGGGGCAGCGTGCCTGCACCTCGTGAGCTCCATCGCTGTGGCGGGACGCTTCAAAGGGTCCTTCACCGAGGCGATGTTCGACGAAGGTCAGGACCTCGACCACGCCTACTACAAGACGAAGCACGAGTCGGAGCGCATCGTTCGCGAGGAGACGACCGTGCCCTGGCGCGGCTACCGCCCCGGGATGGTGATCGGATCGTCCGAAACGGGTGAGGCGGACCGTGTCGACGGTCCGTATTACGCCTTCAAGCTCATCCAGCAGATGCGCGACGCCTTCCCGCAGTGGGTCCCGTTCATCGGGCCCGAAGGTGGACCGTTCAACCTGGTGCCGGTCGACTTCGTCGCCAAAGCCGTCGATCACATCGCCCACGTCGAAGGGCTCGACGGACGGGTGTTTCATGTCGTCGACCCCGCACCGCTGTCGCTTGGGGACACGCTCAATGTCTTCTGCCGCGCAGCGCACGCGCCGGAGTTCGCGTTGCGCATTGACCGCCGCATGGCGCGAATGCTGCCCGGCGGCTTGTCCGCCATGGGATCACTCCCGGCGGTCAAGCGCATGCGCGAGCAGGCGCTCTCGCGCCTCGGTATCCCGGAGGCTGCCTTCCTGTACATGGACTATCCCGCGACGTTCGATGCCACCGACGCGCAAGCCGCGCTCGCCGGCAGCGGCATCGCCTGTCCGCCGCTCCACGACTACGCGTGGAAGGTGTGGGACTTCTGGGAGCGCCATCTCGACCCGCAACTGCCGAGTCCCGCCAACATCCGCCGGGTCGCCGGTGGACGGGTCGTCGTGGTCACCGGGGCTTCCA
Source organism: Candidatus Dormiibacterota bacterium (assembly GCA_041691155.1). Lineage (GTDB taxonomy): Bacteria > Chloroflexota > Dormibacteria > Aeolococcales > Aeolococcaceae > Palsa-851. Next base: position 13,972 of record JBEPVD010000024.1, read on the forward strand.
GCGGCATCGGACGTGCTGTGTGCAAGCATCTCGCCGAGTCAGGGGCGATCATCATCGGTGTCGCACGCCGGGTCGAACAGCTCGAGGAGATGCGCGCTGAAGTCGACAGTGGCGGGGGAAAGGCCTACATCTATCCCACCGACCTCAGCGATCACGACGCCTGTACACATCTCATCGAGCAGGTGATCGCGGACCACGGCCGCGTCGACGTGCTCATCAACAATGCCGGACGCTCGATTCGTCGCTCAGTCCTGGACTCGCTCGACCGTTTCCACGATTTCGAGCGGACGATGAAGCTGAATTATTTCGGCGCGATCGCGCTCATCATGGCAGTGATCACGGGGATGCGTGAACGCCAGGACGGCCACATCATCAACATCACATCGATCGGCGGGCAGGCGTACCCGCCGCGCTTTGCGGCGTACGTGGCGAGCAAGAACGCGCTCGATGCGTTCTCACGGTGCTTCGCGCCGGAGGTAGCCGCCGAGGGAATTGCGGTCACCACGATCCATATGCCACTGGTGCGCACCCCCATGATTGCGCCGACCGGCATGTACAAGAATTTCCCGACGATCAGCTCCGACGAGGCCGCGGACATGGTGGTCGAGGCCCTGATCAAGCGGCCGCACGAGGTGTCCACGCGCGTCGGGAAGTTCGGCGAACTCGTCCACGCCATCGCGCCCAACGTCCACCAACTGATCATGGCCGGTGCGTTTCAGATGCTTCCCGACAGCGCATCGCAGTCGCACGATGACGGCGAGCGCGGCGACCAGCCGGTGACCCCCGAGGCGTACGCGCTCGGCATGCTCATGCGAGGGATCCACCTGTAACACGGCGCTTCGCGATGATGCCAACGACGCGCGAAGGGGCCTCCGTCACACGCTTCAACTCCTTCCGCAAGATGCTTTCGCGGAATGCCTGCTGAAGCCAGTAGGGACCTGAGACGCTTCGTGCCGGGTCGCACCTATTCAGGAGGGCGAGGGTGATATCTCGGCCGTCGGGGTTGGGGGAGGCGGCTGCAGCAAAGCCTCCTCGTCGGCGATCGCGACGGCCAATTCGCCGCCCGCATTGGGGTGCAAGGGAGCAGCGTCGCCGAGACTCTGCACGAACGACTGCGACGTGCACAGCTCGTGCCCAAAGAAGCTCGGATCAACGGCTTGGAAGCCGAAGCTTTTCGCGCCATCGGCGAGGACGGTGTTGAAGGTGTTAAGGCGGTCGGTGAGCACCCCGGATTTTGCCGCAGTGAACTCGGGATGCCCAGGGCAGTTCGGTTTGGCGGGAAGCGGGTCGTAGTACTCGTTCACGATCACCCTCGGAGCGCCGGGCAATGTTGCGAGATGCTGCAGCAGGTCGTAGTAGTCGAACGTGAAGCTGTTCAACGCCTGCGAGAACCAGGCCGCCGAGGCTTTGTCATCGCATGCCGGGGTCGCGAGGCAGATCTCCATCAGGGCAGCCCAATGCATCTCGTTGGCGCCGATGCTGACAATCACGGTCTTCACCCCACTGATGCCCTCGAGGAGCGCGAGCTGCGAAGCGATGACGCTGTTGTTGATGTACTCAGGGCCGAACAGCCCATCTTCGATGGAGGCATTGGTGCAGGAGAGATTGACCACACTCGCATGGTTCACAGCAGCGATATCGGCAGCGTAACTGTCTGCGCTGCGACGGCATGCCGTGTCCTCCGTCGTCGGACCTACCACCCTAGGATTTCCGGCGCCGGCGGCGGTGGAGTCGCCGATAACCACGATGCCTGACGCAGGAGCCGGTCCCCGGCGGCTCGGCGTGTTGACCGTCAGGGGAGCGCGACCGACGAGCTGGTCCAGGGTCTTCGCGTGCGACAGGCTCTGCAGGCCACCCGCGGCCGCGACAATCGCAGACGCATCGAGAGCGCCGGTGACGATGGACGCGACCGTGACACCGATGATGACGACGCGCCATCGCCGCCGGGCCAGATGGAGGATCAGGCCCGCGAGCGCCGACGCGATGAGCGTCGCGATGATGAGCTCACGGATGAAGTAGGCGGTCCAACCATTGCGCAAATCGCGTCCGAGATTCTGTGGTTCCTGGAGCGCGGTGAGGAGTTGGTTGTAGTTCGCGACCTCAGCCCAGAGCAGACGCGGCCGTATCGGCCCTGAGAACTGCTGCGTGGTCGGAATTGACTGCCCGAACAGTTGCAGGGTTCCAGGTCCTGAAGCGGATACCGCGGGCCCCGCACTCAGATCGACCGATTGCCCTGCCGTCTGGACGTTCTCGGCGGGTGTGACCAGCAGAGAGATCTCGATGCTCGCCAGCGGGATCGCGATGGCCACGCATGCAGCGACGAGTCCCGTGACGATGGCAGTCCGGCGTGAAAAGCGCCCTCGGATATGGCGAACCTCGATCTCCTTTGCGCTCTCACCGTAGCACCAGCGACCAAAACGAGACGCGCCGCCGGGATCAAGCGGTGGCGGATTGCCCTCGGACTCAGCCCGGCTGCGAGCCCTCCCTCACGATGGTCACGCTCAGACCCGGCCTGGTTCCTCAGCCACGATGCGATTGGCAATGCTGCCGATCGCCGGGATCTCGACCTCGCAGAGTTGGCCGGGCTGCAACCACGGCGCAGGATGTCGCCCCATCGCAACGCCTGCTGGTGTGCCCGTGAGAATCAGGTCACCGGGTTCCAGCGTGAACGCGTCGGAGATGTATGAGACCAACGTCGCGACGTCGAAGATCATGTGCGAGGTATTCCCGTTCTGCCGCAGTGCGCCATCGACGCGGCAATGCAGTTCGAGCACTTGTGGATCGGGGATTTCGTCGGCGCTGACGATCCAGGGGCCGATGGGGCAGAACGTGTCAAAGCTCTTCCCCCGCAACCACTGGTCGCCGAGTCCAAGCTGTGCATTGCGCGCCGACACGTCATTCGCGCAGCAATACCCGCCGATATGCGCGAGCGCGCGTCCCTTGGGAATACGCCGGCCACCGGTACCGATGACGACGCAGAGCTCCGCCTCGTAATCCAGGTCGTCTACCTCCAGCGGTCGAACGATGTCATCGAACGGCCCACAAATCGATGTCGCGAGTTTGGCGAACAGAATCGGTCGCGTCGGCACATCGTCGCCGAGCTCGCGGGCGTGGTCCGCGTAATTCCGTCCCGCACAGACGATCTTCCCAGGTCGAGGAACGGGAGGCCCGAGCGTGTAGAGCGGGTACGACTGCGCCGCTCCGCGCGTGATGAGGTCGGGCAACGAATCCGACGCTGCACGCGCGGCTTTGGCCAGCTCCCGACTCGAGAGGACGGTCCCAGCGTCGGCCCCGTCAGACACGACCACCGGGATGCCGCCCATCGCACCGAGGACGTCGTCGAGCCGGTACGCCCGGTCGCCTTCGATGAGCGCGGGCAAAGGATTTGCTCCGTCGCGCAGGGTGCCGATCTTCACGTCGTCCCCTTCGGGTAGCCGGCAGCTTTGATGACCAGGTCATGCAACAGTCCGTTGGTGGAGATGCCCGTACCACCAAGGACTGGGTCGTCACCACTTCGGTCGGTGAAGCGTCCGCCCGCCTCGGTCACGACCAGTTTCAGGGCCGCAAAATCCCAGACGCTGGCCCGTGACGTCCAGCCGATGTCGGCGGTGCCTCGCGCGACGTTGAGATGCGACAACGAGTTCCCCACGCCGCGAGCGTCCCAGCACCGCCCGGCAAGGGCGAGCAGTTTCTCCGACTGCTTGGTGATCAGAAACCCGCGAATGGCCGTGTGCGTGATGAGTGCCTCGGAGATCTCCGAGATCTTCGACACGTGGATCTGACGACCGTTGAGGAACGAGCCACCGCCGATCGTCGCGTGGAAGCGCATGCGCATGGCTGGCGCGGAGGCAACCGCAACGACCGACTCACCCTCGCGTTGGAGGGCGATCAAGGTCGCCCAGGTCTCGTTGCCGCGCACGAAGCTGCGGGTGCCGTCGATGGGGTCGATCACCCATCGCCAGGTCGCGTGCCGATCGCCGAGGAGGCCGAACTCCTCGCCGAGGATCGCGTGGTCGGGGCGCTCCGCTGTGATGCGCTCCCGAGCGTAGGTCTCGATCGCCCGATCGGCTTCGGTCACGGGAGACATGTCCGGCTTGGCGTCGATCTTCAGATCGTGAGCACGGAACCGCTCCATCGAGATGCCGTCGGCGATGTCGGAAATCTCGAGCGCGAGCGAGAGGTCGTCTGTCACCGCGGGTTAGCTTAGCGAGCGGGAGATGTGCCACGGCACGTGACCGCGTGTAGCCTTAGCGCTCGGTCCCCGTTTGCTGAACAGCGTCATCCAAGATCGAGAGGAAGTTCCATGGCTTACAAGAAACTCGACGTGCTCGCCGCGAATGGTTCGGTTGTCCTCCGCGATGGTCCCGCTATTCCGCCGGAGGAGTGGGAGCGCCTCGAATACGTCGACTGGAAGTCAGGGGGCGACACCAACTTCGCGCCGCTCGCCTCAGCGAAGGGCGAGATGGAGTGCGCCGGTTTCTGGGACCACGGCAAGCCTGACAAGGACGGGATCTGGACCTCGAACCGCGAGATCGCACCGACGCTCTGCAGCTATGTCGAGGCGGTCGGTGCGCGCTACGGCCGGGTCCGTGTCATCAAGCTCAACCCCTCGTCGGAGGAAGCTGCGCTCCGCCAGCTCCATCAGGACGACAACAACCGGCTGAACCCTGACGGTGAAGGCTGGGTGGTGCGGGCGTGGCTGGAGTTGAACGCCCCGGAAGGTTCGGAATTCATCCTGCGCGAGGTGCGCGACGATCCCTCGACCGAGCTGCGCATTCCGCTGCATCCGCGGCGCCAACTGGTGCTCGATACCGAGCGTCTCTACCACGTCGTCCACAATCCCGGCCCGGGTCCGCGCTATGCGCTGATCACCTCGTTCGAGTCAGGTCAACAGTTGGACGACTGGATCGCAGCGCAGCGCCAGGAAGCAGCCCAGCCGGTTTGACGCCGCCGGGTGCGGCGCACCGGCGACGATATACTTCGCACCTTCGCGCGTGCCACGCGGGAGTAGCTCAGTGGTAGAGCACTACCTTGCCAAGGTAGGGGTCGCGAGTTCGAGCCTCGTCTCCCGCTGTCAGTGGCAGGACCATTTGCGGTGCTCAGCGCTTTGGCGGAAGTGAGCGCGCGTACTCGACTCCGATGGCGACCCACTTGGCAAGCTCGCGCTTCGTCTGAACGTGCACCGACGCGACGCGCACCCAGCCGGCCATCGGTCGTCCGCGCATCACCATCTCCACCGCCGGGGTGGTTCTCAGCACCTTGTCCGACTCAGCGGGATTAACGCGCACGAGCAGCCCACCCTGACCGCTGGCAGCGATCGCCATGTTGCCGCCGATAAGAAACGCCAGCCCGCCGAACATCCTCTTCTCGGTCAGCTGTGGCTCCGCTGCGACGCTCTCGCGAATACGCGCCGCCAACGCTTCCTCGTATGCCATGCCCGCCGCCTCGTCTCAGATCGTGCTTGTTGCAGGTGCGATCACGCGCTGCTGCAGTTGCTGGATGACCTCCGGCCACCGACGCCAATCAAAGATGAGTGTTGAGGACGCAATCAGACCATCACGGGTCATGAGATATTCCCCACAGAGGACAGAACCGACATCAGTGCTCGTGACAAGGTCATAGAGCACGAACGCCGCATCGCCCTCCACGATCACGTTTCGGATCGCGATTCGGTCGATGATCGGACCCAGGTGGCGAAAGCCATCAACAAATGGGCCTGAGCCGGTGGTTTCGATCTTGGTGGTTCCACCGAAGGAAGCGTCGGGGTGCACGAGTTCCTCAAGCCGGTCGAACCGCTTCTCACCGACCGCATCCAAGTACGCTACGACGAGTTCGCGAACGGATCTGCTCACGGGTTGGTGCCTCCTCTACTCGCGCGAATTAAAGGTGCTTCAGAGTATCCCGCGCCACCGTCGACACGGTGATTCAGCGCCTCGATCGTCGCGGCTCACGCGTTACCCTCTGGGACGAGGAGCCTAGTGGCCATGAAGCCAGCGACGACACGGCGACCGCTGCACCCGAGTGCAATCGCGCTCGTCGTCACCATTGCGGTGTCGGGAGTCATCGGCATCGTCCTGTCGAGGGGACAGCGGGCGGCCGCCGTCCCTCCGGTGCCGACGGCTACGTCCGTCCCCGTGCGCGTCGCACCGACCCCGACCCCAACCCTGCCGGTACCTGGTGCCGGCTTTGCGGTCGCTGACGACCCCGCGACCAACGACATCGTGCTCTTCGGTGGCGTCAACGACGACGCCGACACCTGGCTCTGGAACGGAGCCAGGTGGACGCTCGCCCATCCCGCGAGCAGCCCGCCAGGGCGTTTCGACGCATCCGCCGCATACGACCCGCAGACGAAGACCGTCTTCCTTTTCGGAGGGCTCGACACCGTTGCCACCGGCATCCACGACACGTGGTCGTGGAACGGATCCAATTGGAAGGCGCTTGACAGTGGCGCCGGGGGTCCGCAGGTCGGGCAGGGTTCCGACATGGCCTGGGACCCTGCAAACAATCAGATGGTGCTCGTCACCAGCTCGATCGGCACGGGCTCGACGAGCGCCACGTGGGTCTGGGCAGGAAACCACTGGCAACGGGCGACCGACCTTCCAGCGAGCGCGCTGTACACGCCGATGTGGTTCGACCCCATCACTCGTTCGCTGATCGCCGTGGCGTGCTGCGATGGACCCCCGCCCGCGACCGGGGCGGTCAACTCGACGTGGCAGTGGAGCGGCCGGCAGTGGTCGCTCCTGCCCACGCATGGGGACGCGCCCATCGACGCCTCCAGCCTCGCTGACAACCCCGCCACGGGCGCGCTGATGTTATGCACCTGCGGTTCATCGGTCGCAACGGAACCGAGGGTGACCGAGTGGACCGGGAGCAGATGGCGCCCGATCACCGATGCACCACTGCCCGTGAAGGGCGGTGTCGTCACGACCGACGTGAGCCGTGGCCTGTTGCTGCTCATCGGCGCGCCCGATGCTGGCACCACAGCGCCTCCGCCGGTCGGCGTGTGGACCTTCGCCGGCGGTGCGTGGCGGCGCATCGACAAGCCACCGGGCGGCTAACGAGCCTGTCCCCTTCGGCTGACCCGAACGGGCTGATGGTCGAATCCAGGCCGGCTCAACAGTGCGCTGGGGAGAGCTCGAGTGCGCCGGCGCCTCGCCATTCAGCGTTGGCGTTTTCACTGGCGTGCCCGGAGCCTCGCCTCCGCAGTGGCCGCAACAACCTCCGAGACAACCGTCGCCTCCGCCGAATGGCCCCAGAAACCGTGCGGTGCCAGGGTGTAATTGATGAGGTCTTGCAGCCGGGATCCGTATGACTCGCGCAGGGCCAGCAGCCGCGCGAACGTCTCGTCAAAATCCCGTACCGGGAGTCCGAGTTGCATGAGGCCCGCATGCGCGGGCGCGAGCTGCTCTCGCAGCGGCGGGTTGAGGTCGACGCTCTCGGGTATGTGCAGGGCGTTTGCGATATCGAGCACCGCCCGGCGTCCGCGCCGATACAGGAAGTACGGCTCGCGCGTATCGGCGCCGACGATCGCCGCGCACGCCAGCGAGGCGGAGTCGGTCACAACCCCGAGGGCTGTGATCCACGACTGTCCCGCGTGCTGCGAGCGGAAGAGCGCAAGCATGGGATACGACACGTGGCTCTCGAGCACTTCCGCCGTCCACATCTCCCAGTCGGCGCAGAAGCGAAAGTAGAGTTTCAGGTTCTGGTCGACGGCATGCACCGCGATGACCCGCTGCGGGGTGATCCGCCGACCCGCCGGATCGTCGAGAGTCAGCAGCCGAGCCTCGCGGCGGCTGTACGCGCCATAAAGAGCCGGGAGGTAGGAGATCAGCAATGCAATCGTGCCGAGACCGCTGAGCGTTTCCACCAGCGACGCGAAGCGCACGCCCTGACCGTGCGCGACCCCGAACGCCGGCGTGAGCAGGGACGTCCCGGCGAAATAGACGAGAGTCGCCCAATCACCCTCGCCGCCGATGGTTTCGTCGAGGCCCCAGTACACGAGCGTCCAACCGGCTCCGAGGCCGACCAGCCATAGCAGGAGCAGGCCGAGCAGGGACATTGCCGGATAGACGTTCAACACGAAATCGCCGGCTCGCGCCGGCAGACGCGCAACCGTGATTCGCGTGAAGCGCCAGGTGGTGGCGTACCAGACGCGGGTCGGCCGCCAACTCGCGGTTCGAGCTCGAGTCACGATGAGCGTTCCGATCGCGTCACCAAGGATCAGGAGCACGAGGACGGCGCCGCCCAAAAGCGCCAGCGCTCTCACGGGCTCAGTCATCACGCCGGATTCTATGGATTTGAACGTCTCAGCCAGAAGCAGCCTGGCCTGGCCGCATCCGCCCTGGCCGTACCCCGTCTGGCTCTCGGCGCGTTGTAAGCGACGATGCGAGCGCTTGCCGTACTCACCGCAACGCGCCGCCGGATCGCGATACTGGTCGCGATCGGTCTGGCCGCGTTCGTCGGCCTCATGGTGGTCGCGTTCTACGTTGGCGATAACTACGCCTTGCAATCGCTCACCGTGCAGGAAGCCACCCCGAACGAGTTGGCGGCTGCCATGCGTGGCGACCATTTCTACTCGGACTACCGGGAGAAGACGCTGCTCATCCGCGGTGTTGTTGCCTCGGTTTCTCAGTCCGCGGGTGCCACCAGTATCGAGTTTGTGACCCACGACGCCTATACCCTGCACTGCGAGAAGAGCACACTCCAGGGACCAGTGCATCGCGGTGACGTGATCACCGTCATTACCGAGGCGTATCGCGCCACTCGCCTCACTTCGGGTGTATCGCTCGCCGCGTGTGTGGTCGCCAGTTAGAAGAACCGGTGCTTGCACGTCCACCGTCACCGCTGGCGTCAGCGCGAGGGTAACCGGCTTCCCGTTTCGAATCGAGTCGGCGAAATCGCGCTCGCGACGCTCAGTTTAGGCAGGCAACCCAGACAACCTGACGCCAGCCGTTGCCATCGGGTGAAGTGATTGGCACCCAGCCGAACTTGATGCGGACGTCGCGGGGCGTACCAGTCCACGCGATGCAGGCTGGCGTGCCACTCTGTCGCCAGCTTCCGTCCGTCCCCTTCCAGGACACATCGGTCGGGATGCCGTACGCCCAGCCGTCCACAAGGGCCGACGCAACGCCATCGCCGGCATGCGCGTTGCCACTCACGACCGTGACGGCGGGATTGTGAGACCCGACGACGAAAGCGCCACCCGCTGCCACCACTGCCGACACTGCCACCGAGATCACCCCGTTTCGCATTCGCACATCGGCATCATCCCATCGTCGCTGAGCTAGATTCAACCGCCCTTCCCGCGTCGCTTCACGCGGCGGAAAACCACAAGATCAAATCGCGGGGCGCCATTCCTGAATTGAGGCAGTGATCATCACAACGTGGGGCTTGCCACCAGAAACCCACCGAGACCCTGGCCTGTGGCCTGACCCGGGCTGGTATCACCGACCCACCGATAGAGCGGGTGCCCGTCGTACAGGACCTGATTGCCATTCGGGCCGGCAAACACGGTCAACCGTCCTGTGACCGAAGGCGAGCCGGTGGGGACTCCGCTGGCCAGTAGCACCGGCGGCCAGTTTGCCGCGCAGTCTCCGGTGCACGTGATGTGCATCGCAGAGTCGGTGGTCTTGAAGTAGAGGGTCAGCCCATGGCTATCGGTGAGAACAGTCTTCGAAGTACCCGCAACCTCTGCAGACCGCGTCCCGATCAAAGCCACGCCCGGCTGGGGGGTTGGCGCCACGGTCGGACTGGGAGTGGCTGTGGGAGTGGGGGTTGGCGTGGCGGGAGCGGTGGTCGCGCTCGGCGCCGAAGTCGATGAACTCCCGCCACAGGCAACCAAGGCCAGGGGAATCAGTAGCAACGCCGTCGTGGCTCGAAGAGAGTTCGTGGTCATGCCTGTCTCCAGCGCGTTTGGGTAGAAATAGTCAGCAACACCATATACGTGGTTGTGTTACGTCCGTGGCGGATCCTCGACGCAGGAGGCTCCCGCCAGCGCCGTCCCGGAGTTCGCCGCAGACGGCACAGCGATCTGTGTAGCACGGCGGTAATCTCCTCATAATGAACTCGGTAGCCGACGGGTCAGCCACAGCCTCAGGCCCCTCGCGCTCGAGCGCAGGAATCGGCATGGGCGAGGGAAGGCTCTGGCGGATTCTTGGTTGATGAAAGCTCCGATCCTGCAAGTGCTCGCGCTCCTTGCCTCCGCATCTGCCGTCTCGAGCTGCTCTAACTCGGCGCTGCACGCCGCACTTGTTACTGGCACATTGGAGGCCGTGGGAGGCCCCCCTGGGCTCGCCCCGCGTCCGCTAAACGGGACTATCACATTGCGCGGCGCCGACGGGCTGCAATTCACGGAAACGGTCGGCAAGGAGGGCACGTTCTCCGTGGCCGCCCCAGCCGGCTCATACACGATCACGGGGCGGAGTCCGCTGTATCAACGCGGCCTGGCGGATTGCCAGGCGCCGACACAGGTGACGCTACGCCCCGGCACAACGACCGTCCTCGCGGTCGCATGCTCAGAGAGATAGGCGATTCGGGCCTGACACATGCTCCCAGTCGCGCAGCATCCCCGTCAGCCGACCCGGCGCTGCCTCTGACGAGGGAGCCGTGAGGCTCGCTCAGGGCAGCATCCGCGAGTACCCCCGATGGGGGAGCATTCCGGCTACGGTGTCGAAGCCGACAACGGAGCGCCGCGTTGCGAAGCGACCCCGGACGACCCGGGGCGAGCGTATTCTGGTTTCCGTGGCTACGAGTGCCGGCCGGCTCCGCGGAGATCGCGCTTCCCCAGCCGTTGCAGAGGCTGTGATGGCTGCACTGGCCGGAGCATCCGCACTACTCGTCGTGGCTGGCTTGGTGTTCCTGCCGGTGTATTCCACCAGCGGCGGTGCTGCGTCTTCAAACGGGCAGTTCACGACCTCAACGGGGAGCGCGACGCTCCTCGCGGTCAACGCCGGGGCAGGCGGCCTGATGATCATGCTCGCGGCGGTGGGAGTCGGTATCGCCGTCGGGGGCGTTCTTCACGGTTGGCGAGGCATGTCATCGGCTCGTGGCCTACTCATCGGGTTCACGGTCCTGTGGTGTGTGATGAGCGTGATCGGCTTAGCCTCCATCGGCATGTTCATGCTTCCAACCGCTGGGCTCGCAGTCGCGGCAGTGATCTCCGGTAGCCGCACTGCGGCGTGAGCTGGATGCCGGTGGTCATGGCACTCGCGGCAGAACCGTCTCGCCACGACGCCGGCTCCGTCAACGCTAGGCCTCTGGATGGCATCGGTGAGCACCGTCCGTCGAATTTATTTGGATTCAAGGGGAACCGGGACCGTCTGCTTTTCCCTGCCCCCATCGTCGCGTGGTGGATCCGCGCGTTGTTTGGTGCCGCAGCAGCTCTGATAGGCCTGATTTCGAACGCGCGGCAGCCACATGTCGAACTGACCAACTCCTCGCGCCTCGTCCAGCCTGAGCTAACGTAGGCGGAGTTCTCTGATTGGAGGGGTGTATGGCCAGAGAAGTAGGATGCGCTGTCGGCCTTAGGGTAGGCCCCACACTTGGAGCCATCACCGCCTCGGTTACGGCCTTCCTCGACAACAACGCCGGGGATGATGACATCTGGTGAGGCGGGTAACGGGTATGCCCTGGATCCGCCAGGCGAGACATCCGTCAATCACCCTCGACTTGAGCTCAGGAGACGATGGCAGTCACGGCCTCCACGAACGCCTTGGATGATCATCCCAACTCGTCGGGACGCCAACGGTCGACAGTGCGGCCAGGACAGTTCTTGGGTCTCCGCACCAGAAGATGGCGCTCGGCCCCGGCGTCCCAACAATCCTCACGCCACTTTGGTCGCTTAGCCATCGCTGAACATTCTCGGCCCGTGAAATTAGACCCGGTTGCCAAACAATCGCTGTCGGATGGAGCCGAAGTGCCTGGCCCTGGAGACTCACACGCCCTGAGCTCGCAATCTCTAGCGACGCGACTGGCCACCCGCCCGAGGGGCCGCTCATAGCGCCGCTGAACTGACTGCCGCCGTCGACCGAATTCGGGTCACGCACACGCATCACTCTAGTTGGGTTCCCGCCCTAGACATCGAGAGAGGTGCACGTCGCCCAGGCGAGGATGCCGTCGCTCGCTACCGGTTCAAGACCGGGCGACGGGCATAACTTCATGAGGCACCCGCGGGGCGGACTATGCTTCGCCGTATGAGTTCCGAGATACCTCGCGACCGTCCCCAAGCCGCTACCGACGTCCGATGACGGCACCGCGCCCGGCTGCCAAGTCAGCGCCGGTGCCTGCTGACGTGGCACTGGCGCTCGATGCGAACTCGGTCGCCCGCCACGCCTTCGACGCGTTGCCGCCCTCCCATCGGAATGAACACCTCCGGTACATCGACGAGGCGAAGCGTCCGGACACGAGGGCGCGGCGTATCGCGAGCACCATCACCTCACTCGCCGCACCTGTGATGCCACCGGTCAAGAGATCGGCACGCTCGCGCGAGGCTGAAACGCGCTCCCCGGTCTAGGACGATCGCGGCGAACGACCGTGACTGCAGGAGGCTCCGGTGACGATTGCCTCCGCCGGCGGAGTCACACAGGCGCTGCACGACTTTGCCATCAGTCATTCGTGGTTGACGCCTCCGGTCATCGTCATCACCGCGGCATGCATCGCGCAGTGTCCGATTGCGTTGATCGTCCTCTGGATGCGTACGCGAACGCTACGCCCGCTGCTCGCGACGCTCCTTGGTCTCGTGATCGCCGATATCGCAAACCACCGTATCGGGAACATCCAGTTTCACCCGCGTCCATTTGTCGTACTCCATTTCACTCCGCTCTTTCCCCACAGTCCGTCCACGTCGTTTCCATCGAGCACGGTGGCTTTTGCGACGGTGGCGGCGACTGTGGTGTTGCTGACCTGGCGTCCACTTGGTTCTGTGCTTACGGTGGGGACCGCGATCATCGCCTTTGGATGCGTGTACGTCGGCGTGCACTGGGTGAGCGACGTCCTGGTCGGAGCGCTGCTCGGCTTCGCGTGCGGCGCCATCGCGTGGTTGGCGCTGGGCGTGCCGCCAGTCGCGCGGCTGCTGACTCGCGTGGAGCGTCAGCTCCCCGGGGCGAGGCGGTCTCCCTGACGATGCGGCGATGAGCATCCTCCGCGCCCAGCATCGGCTGTGACGGCGGAGGCGCTTGTTCTTGGGCACGCCGCGCAGGACGGAGTTATCGAGCGGTCTCGGCCTCGCGGTCCTCAACCCAGTTGTCATGCTCGCGCCACGCGAGCACGCTGGAGGCGATCAACAACACGGTCGCGGCCAACGCGAGGAAGAAACCCGGTCCGACATAGGGGGTGAACTGGTCGGATGCGGCACGGCCCACGTTGTCGATGTACTCGATGTACAGGCCGATGCAGATGTAGAAGTCCATGAAGATCAGGAGAAACTTCAGGAAGCCCCCTGGCGGGGCAAAGATGAGGCGAACTGCAATTGCGACGATGATCGCCGCGGCAACGAGTACCCAGTTCGCCTTTTCGATGCCGGTGACGTGCAGGTAGTGACCGGTTTCGTCGACCACGCCAACCCACAGCAACGGCATCGACGCGACGTAGAGCACGGCGACGGCGCCCAGCCCAAGGATCGCGAGGACCCGCGGCCGGTACGGCGCGACCTTGTACGCCGAGAGCGGCCTCAGCCCCACAGAAACCCTCGGGACGGCAGCCGCCGCCCGCCGTCCGGCCGGAATATCATGTTCGCCATTCTGATCTGCCGGTCATAGCACGCCCGGAGGTAGCGCAGTGAGCGTCCGCAGCCGTCTTCGCTCGTGGCCGGTGGTTCGTCAGATCGCCGGCGCCGACCCACTCGGCCGCGGCACCGCCGTGCGCTCGGCGCGTACCGAGGCACTCATGCCGCGCACCAAGACCGCCGACCGAGTCGTCAAGAGCATCTGTCCCTACTGTGCAGTCGGCTGCGGGCAACGCGTCTACGTCAAGAGCGACCGGGTGGTGCAGATCGAGGGAGATCCGGACTCGCCCGTGTCGCGCGGCCGGCTCTGCCCAAAGGGATCCGCGACAGAGCAACTGGTCAACAACCCGAGCCGGGTGACCACGGTCAGGTACCGCCGCCCCTACGGCACCGACTGGGAAGATCTCCCGCTCGAACGCGCGATGGAAATGATCGCCGACCGAGTGCTGGCGACCCGCGAGCGCACCTGGCAGGACGTCGATGACCAGGGCCACGCCTTGCGTCGCACACTCGGCATCGCGAGTCTCGGCGGTGCCACGCTCGACAACGAAGAGAACTATCTGATCAAGAAGCTCTTCAGTGCGATTGGGGTGGTGCAGATAGAAAACCAGGCTCGAATTTGACACAGCTCCACTGTCCCCAGTCTGGGGACCTCATTCGGGCGGGGCGGCGCCACGACCTTTCAGCAGGACCTGCAGAACGCTGATTGCATCGTCATCCAGGGTTCGAACATGGCCGAGTGCCACCCGGTGGGATTCCAGTGGGTGATGGAGGCCAAAGCGCGTGGCGCGACGATCATCCACATCGATCCCCGGTTCACGCGAACGTCGGCGATGGCGGATCAATACGTGCCCCTGCGCGCCGGCAGTGATATAGCGTTGCTCGGCGGCATCATCAACTACATCCTGAGCACCGACAAGTACTTCCACGAGTACGTCGTGAGTTATACGAACGCGGCGACTATCGTGAACGAGGAGTTCCAGGACACAGACCAGCTCGGTGGTCTCTTCTCCGGGTACGACCCGACTACGGGCACGTACGACCCCGCGAGCTGGACGTACCAGGGCATGGAGACGGCTCCGGCGGCGGGATCGCGGGCGGTGACGGGACGCACCCCGACGGGCGAAGCGGGTGGTGGCCACGCGCTTGGCGGTCACGGGGCGGCGCTGCCACACGGTGTCGTGCAGCGCGACGAGAGTCTCGAGGATCCGTTCTGCGTGTTTCAGATCCTCAAGCGACACTACGCGCGCTACACACCCGAGATGGTCCAGCAGGTCTGCGGCGTGCCGCCAGATCAGTTTCTCAAGGTCTGCGAAGCCGTTACGGAAAACAGTGGGCGCGAGCGCACCACCGCGTGGGTGTATTCGGTGGGATGGACGCAGCACACCGTCGGCGTCCAGTACATCAGGGGCGCGGCGATCATCCAGCTGCTGCTCGGCAACATGGGCAGACCCGGCGGCGGGATTCTCGCCTTGCGCGGGCACGCAAGCATCCAGGGATCGACGGACATCCCGACGTTGTTCGACCTGCTCCCCGGATACCTGCCGATGCCGAGGGCCGGCGCGCACGACACGCTGGCCGCCTATCTCGCGTCCATCAAGAGTGATGGACAGAAGGGTTTCTGGACGGCGGCGGACACGTACATGGTGAGCCTGCTCAAGGCGTGGTTTGGCGACGCCGCAACAGCTGAGAACGACTTCGGGTTCAACTGGCTGCCGCGTATCAGCGGCGACCACAGCACCTATCAGACCACCCTCGGGATGCTGGACGACCAGGTCGAAGGATTCTTCCTGTTTGGTCAGAATCCCGCGGTTGGTTCGGCAAACGGGAAGATGCAACGACTGGGTCTGTCGCACCTCAAATGGCTCGTGGTGCGCGACTTCAACATGATCGAGTCGGCGACCTTCTGGAAGGACGGGCCGGAGATCGCCACCGGGGAACTGCGAACCGAGGACATCGAGACCGAAGTGTTCATGCTCCCCGCTGCGGCGCACACCGAGAAGGACGGCACCTTCACGCAGACCCAGCGGATGCTGCAGTGGCATCACAAGGCCGTCGAGCCCAAAGGAGACTGTCGCAGTGAACTGCATTTCTTCTATGACCTCGGCATACGTCTGCGCGAGCGGCTCGCAACCTCGGTGCTGGAGCGAGACGTGCCACTGCGTGCGCTGACGTGGGACTACCCGCTGCTCGACGGCGGTGAGCCCGACGCGGCGGCCGTGCTGCAGGAGATCAACGGGCGGCACCTCAGCGGCGAGAAGCTGGGGCAGATGCTCTCGACGTTTGTCGACATGAAGGCGGACGGGTCAACCGCCGGTGGGTGCTGGATCTACACGGGTGTCTACGCTGATGGAGTCAACCAGGCGGCGCGGCGCAAGCCCGGCTCCGAGCAGTCATGGGTGGCACCGGAGTGGGGATGGGCGTGGCCGATGAACCGCCGCCTTCTCTACAACCGCGCGTCGGCAGACCCTGACGGGAAGCCGTGGAGCGAGCGCAAGGCCTATGTCTGGTGGGACGAGACCGCAGGCATGTGGACGGGCCATGACGTGCCCGATTTCCAGGTCACCAAACCGCCGTCATTCCGTCCCGAAGCCGGCGTCGGCGGCCCCGCGGGTCTCGCCGGCGACGATCCCTTCATCATGCAGGCCGACGGCAAAGGATGGCTGTACGCGCCGAGTGGTCTCGCCGACGGGCCGCTGCCTGCCCATTACGAACCACTCGAGTCGCCGCTTCGGAACGCGCTGTATCCGCAGCAGTCGAACCCAACCCGGCAGATGTTGCCGCGCGAGGAGAACGTCGCCAACGCCGCGCCACCGGAGGCCGGGTCAGATGTTTTCCCCTATGTCTTCACGACGTACCGACTGACCGAGCATCACACGGCCGGAGGGATGAGCCGCTGGCTGCCCTATCTCGCCGAGCTGCAGCCGGAGTTCTTCTGCGAGGTCTCACCGGAACTGGCCGCGGAGCGCGGTCTCGAGCACGGTGGGTGGGCGACGATCGTGACCGCGCGCACCGCGATCGAGGCACGTGTGCTGGTGACCGATCGCCTCACCCCGCTGACCGTCGGTGGCCGCGTCATCCACCAGATCGGGTTGCCATATCACTGGGGCGTGGGCGGTACCGGCGCGATCGTGGCCGGCGACTCGGCGAATGACCTGCTCGGCGTTGCGATGGATCCAAACGTGCACATTCAGGAGTCCAAGGCGGCCTCGTGCGACATCCAACCCGGACGGCGCCCAACGGGCCCGGACTTGCCGCGCTACGTCGAGCGCTATCGGCGACGCGCCGGCCTCTCGGTGGATACGGGTACGACACTCGCGACGCCACCCGAGGACGCGACGTGATGCCGCGGTGGTCGTCCGCTCCGAACCCGGCTGCCGACACCGGATGGTCGGACGCCCCGGCTCGCAAGGGGTTCTTCACGGACAGCTCGATCTGCATCGGATGCAAGGCCTGCGAGGTTGCGTGCAAAGAGTGGAACGGCATTCCCGAGGACGGACTGAAACTGCTCGGCATGTCGTATGACAACACCGGATCACTCGGCGCGAGCACGTGGCGCCACGTGGCCTTCATCGAACAACCGCGTCGGAGCGTCGCCACAACGGGATTCACACCGCTTCCGGTGGTTGCCACGCCGAATGAGGCAACGATGACATCGGTGGGGGACACGGGCATCCGCTGGCTGATGTCGTCGGATGTCTGCAAACACTGCACCCATGCCGCGTGCCTCGATGTGTGTCCGACCGGCGCGCTCACCCGCACCGAGTTCGGCACCGTCGTGATTCAGGACGACGTATGCAACGGTTGCGGCTACTGCGTTCCCGCGTGTCCGTTCGGCGTCATTGATCGCCGTGGCGGACCGCCAGACGCGCGCAACGTCGGGATCGCGCAGAAGTGCACGCTCTGCTACGACCGCCTGGGGGAGGGTATGACGCCTGCATGCGCCCAGGCGTGCCCCACACAGTCGATCCAATACGGTGACCTCGATGAGTTGCGGGTGCGTGCAGCGCACCGCGTCGATGCACTCCACGCGGCAGGGGTCACGGACGCGCGCTTGTACGGCGCGGACCCGGAGGACGGTATTGGTGGCGCCGGCGCGTTCTTCCTGCTCCTCGACGAGCCCGAGATCTACGGGCTCCCACCCGATCCGGTCGTGACCACGCGGGACCTGCCCGCGATGTGGAAGACGGCGTCATTCGCGGCGGCCGCATTGCTCTTCGGCGCGGCGGCCGCCTTTGCGCGGAACCGCTCGTGAGCACCGACCCGCGACCCGGCGTCGCGACTGCGGCACCGCCTCGGAGGCGGCGCGGTGGTGGAGGTGGCCGCGGAGGCGAACGCCTGATGGTTCCTCCTGCCACCTTCACCTCGTACTACGGGCGTCCGGTGGTGAAGGCGTCCCCCTGGAAGAACGACATTCCCGCCTATTTCTTCCTCGGTGGTCTTGCGTCCGCTTCGTCGCTGCTGGCCGCGGGAGCGGATATCACCAACCGCCCGGCACTCCGTCGCGTGAGCCGTATCGGTGCGTTGTGAGCATCTCCGCGGGCACCTACGCGCTGATCCACGACCTCGGCAAACCCAAGCGATTCCTTAACATGCTGCGCGTCGCGAAACCGACATCGCCGATGTCGGTCGGCACATGGGTGCTCGCACTGTACGGTCCTCTCGCCGGTCTTGCGGGGGGCGCGGAAGTGCTGGGACTGCTGCGGAGTCCGGAGCCCCTGCAACGGCTTGCCGATGTTGCGGCTCGCCCCGCCGGAGTCCTCGCGGCGCTGCTTGCGCCCGGACTTGCTTCCTATACAGGTGTCCTGCTGTCCGACACGGCGACGCCCGCCTGGCATGCGGCCCATTTCGAGTTACCGTTTGTCTTCGTCGGATCTGCGGCGGCGGCAGCCGGTGGACTCGGAATGCTCGGTGCACCGGTTGCGGACGCGGGCCCCGCGCGGCGCATGGCCGTCGGCGGGGCCGTCGTCGAGCTGGCGATGGCGCAACGGATGGAGCACAGCATGGGCATCAGCGCAGAAACGCTCCGCACCGGAAAGGCGGGCCGGCTGATGAAGGCGAGCCGTGCGCTCACCATCGGTGGCGCGCTCGGGGCGCTTTTTGTTGGCCGCTACCGCACAGTCGCCGCCGTCGCAGGCACCGCGCTGCTGGCAGGCTCGGCATGCACACGGTTCGCGATCTTCGAAGCCGGCCAGGTCTCCGCGCGCGACCCGCGATTCACTGTGGAACCACAGCGTGAACGCTTGGATCGGCGGGCAACGACGGAGAGCTGAGGTCGCGGTGCCCGAACGCGCTGACTCCGACGCCTTCAGACGATCAGCGCTGCGACGCCGGCTTGATGTTCTGGTTGCGGTGGAACACGTTCCCAGGGTCGTACTCGGCCTTGATGGCTGCGAGCCGCGCGTAGTTCGTGTCACCGTACGCCGCTCGCACGCGGTCGGTCCCCTCATCGCCGATAAAGTTCAGGTAGACGCCACCGTTGGCGAAATCACGCATGCCGGCAATCGAGTTGCGCGCCCATGCGATGTTGGCGTCATCGTCGTCCGCAGACTCCCATACCGCGAACGGGTGGAACACCCATGGAGCGTCCCTGTGGGTCATCGGCGTGTCGGCATCGCTGACCCGTGCGACAGCACCGCCGAGGGGGATCAAGTTGGTCTGCCAGCGGCGAGCACATGACCCCGGCTGACTGCAAGAACGCGCTGAGCGCCGCGTCGCCGAGTTCGGAGAAATACTCCGCTCCCCAGTAATTCCTTCTCCCCAGCGGATCATCAAGCATGCATTGGAAATCGGCGTATTGCATCGGACCGACGAGATCCGCTTCGGGTGTGAGTTCGCGAAGCGGCGCGAGCAGCGCATCACCATCGGAGATCGTTCCGTCGTAGCAGATCGCTATCGCGACCACGAGACGGCCGCGAAGGTGAGCGGGGACGAATTCCTCCGACGGTCCGTAGAGCATCACGAGCGAGCTGCCAAGGTTCTCCGGGGCGTGCTCGGCGAAATGGCGATATACCCGGGACACGTCGGGTCCCGCTTCGGACCGCCACAGCATCAATCCGGCTAGCACCGTCGGGCCGACTGGGTGGAGGTCGAACTCGAATCGCGTCGCCACGCCGAAGTTACCGCCGCCCCCGTGGAGCGCCCAAAAAAGATCGGGCTGCTGGTCCCTGCTCGCCGTCACGTGCTCGCCGCTCGCAAGGACGAGGTCGACCGAGATGAGGTTGTCGCACGCCAGGCCACGCCGGCGCTCCAGCCAGCCGGAGCCGCCTCCCAACGTGAATCCGGCAACGCCGGTCGTCGACACGCGTCCCCCGGTTGTCGCCAGTCCGTGCGTCTGTGCTGCACGGTCGAACGCACCCCAGGTCACGCCCGCGCCCACCCGCGCGATTCGCTGCGCGGCATCAATACTGATTTCATTCATCGGCCGGACGTCGAGCACGATGCCATCCTCTACGCTCGACATCCCCGCCACCGAGTGACCGCCGGCACGAACCGCGACTTCCAAGCGTGCGCGATCAGCGAATGCAAGAGCGGCTGCCACGTCTTGGCGTGTTGCGCATTGCGCAATCAGGGCGGGACGCCACCCGATCATGCCATTGAACACTGCCCGGGCTTCCTCGAACTCCGTCGCTTCGGGCGTCAAGAGGCGCTCCCCGAACCGCGCGGCCAACTGATCGAACGACGGATGCCCGTCGATCGCCTCCCTCACACCGACGGCCCCATCGGTCGGCGGCCGCCACTCGTGCGCCTCATGAAGCGGACCTTGGTGAGCCTGCGGATCCTTGCTCCAGAGCCGCGTTCATTGCACGGTGACGTCGATCATTCACGACGCCATTGAGCACCGACTGACTGGCAGTTTGCTCGTCAGATAAGCTCGGACGTGATTGGCAGATCACCGAGATTCGCGGAGGACGGTAGAGTGACCCAGGTGAGTGCCGCACTATGCTCCCCGGTACCCAAGAACGCCGGGGCCAAGGCCTTCGCCACCCTCGTCTCCGCATTCACGGACGATCCGGTGATGCGTTGGCTCTTTCCGGAACCGCAGCAATATGTCACGCATTTCCCCGAATTGCTCTCGGCCTTCGGCAGCAAGGCGTTCGACGAACAGTCCGCATGGAGACTCGGCGAGTTCTCGGCCGTCGCGCTCTGGTTGCCCCCCAACGTAGAGCCAGACGGGGACACCATCATGACCGTGCTCACCGAGGGCGTCTCACGTGACAAGCACGAGAACATGTTGTCGATCCTCGACCAAATGGAGGTAGGTCATCCGACGTACCCGCACTGGTACCTCCCGTGGTTTGGCGTCGAGCGCACTCTGCAAGGACGGGGTATCGGTGCTCAGTTGATGACGGCTTGTCTCGACATAGTCGATGCCAGTCACCTGCCCGAGTACCTCGAAACGACCAATCCACGCAACATCACGTTCTATGAGCGTCACGGGTTCGAGGTGACGGGCGTAGCACAGGCCGGAGCATTCCCGCCGGTGACGTTCATGCTCAGGGCCGCGCACTAGGCGTCCGCAGGCTCCTTCTTGTCCGGCCGCAGCGTGGACACCAGCCGTCGCAGATCGCCGTCGACTCGCTCGGTCACGCCGGTGCGATCGAGATGCTCGAGCAATGGGACCGCGACCCGTCGCGTGGTCCCGAGCGCCTGGCGAGCAGCGGACAGCGTGAAGGGCTGCTCCAGGATGCCCAGTCGCGAGGCGGCATCGCCAGGTGCAGTTCGTAGCAACGCGATGTCGCCGGGCAGGAGCAGGATCGCCCCTGCTGCCGCCGCAGCGCCGAGCTCTCGCTTCCCGAGGCCGAGCGCGGCGAGTTGCGGCTGCTCGGGTGCCGAGAACGGCTGATTGTGAAGCGCGCCGACGAGTCGAGACACCGCTGCCTCGAGGTCTGGCCGAAGCGCCGGCCGTGCGCCACGCGTGCGGACCTTGCCGCGATCATCGGCGACTGCAGGCGTCGCTACCAGCAACGCGGCAAGCACCTCGACGTCGGGGAGTTGCAGCTCTCGCACCAGCTCCACGTGGCTCCAGCCCGCGTCGACCAGCGCTGTGGGAGGTGGTGCTGCGACCGTCCTCACCAGTTCGTGCCGCCATCGCTCCCAGACCGTCTGGTCAACCAACCAACGACCGGCCGCGACGACGCCCGGCGGCAGCGGCTCGGGGATCGGAATACCGATCGTCCTGAGCAACGTCCGCGGCGCCGCGCCGCGTCGCGTCAGTTCGCCTCGCAGGTCGGGAACCCCGAGGGCGTCAACGAGGGTCACCGCGCGCGCTCGAGCCGCGCCGCGCCTCCGCAGCACTGGTGGCGCCGGGTCGAGCACCCTTGCTCCGCCGACGATGCGGCGACGGCCGGGGTCGCGAAGGACCAAGCGATCGCCGACGCGCAGCGGCAGGGCGGTGTCCATCAGCAGGCGAACCAGGCTCGGTGCCGTGGTGCCACCAATCCGGCGCACACGCGCCGCGACCGCTGTGGCCCCGATGTGCACCACAACATGCGTCGGCACATCCACGCCGTCGACGCGAGCATCCAGGACGGCCGTCCGCCGCCACGCGGCAGGAGTGAGCAGCGCATCACCGCGACGCACGGCCTCGTGAGGAATGCCGCGAAGGTTCACAGCGACGCGCGCCGTCGCTCCGACTTCGTCCGTCGGTTCGCCGAGCCGCTGCAGGCCCCGCACGGTCACGTTCGCATCCCCGAGTTCCAGTGTGTCGCCGCGGCGCAGTGTCCCGGCGGTGAGCGTGCCCGTGACCACGGTCCCGCTGCCGCGGATCGTGAAGGATCGATCGACCCACAGGCGCACACGTTCACCAGGATCCGCAGGTGGCAACGACCGCGCCAGGTGGTCGAGTGCGTTCCGGAGGGCACCGACGCCGGCGCCCGTCACGCCCGACACGCTCACTGCCGGAATGTCCGCCAGGGTGGTTACCGCGAGCTCCTTACGGGCCTGTGCGATTGCCACCGCCGGATCCGCGAGATCGCTCCGCGTCACTGCGAGGATGCCGTGCCGCACCCCGAGCGCGTGCAGCGCACGGACGTGTTCATCGGTCTGGGCGCACCAGCCTTCGTCCGCCGCGATCACCAGCATCACGGCGGGGACAGGGCCGACCCCCGCGAGCATGTTGGTGGTGAAGTGCTCGTGGCCGGGAACGTCGACAAACGCGATCTGCTGTCCGGATGGAAGGGTTGTCCACGCATAACCGAGATCGATGGTCATGCCGCGCCGCCGCTCCTCCGCCCACCGGTCGGGCTCCATGCCTGTCAGCGCTCGCACTAGCGTCGACTTGCCGTGATCGACATGCCCGGCGGTCGCGATCACCTGCACGCGAGTACCGCACTGATGAGGTCCTCGTCGGCGGACGGAGGGATGCAGCGAGGATCCAGCAGGCAGCGGGCATGTTCCACGCGGGCAATCACGGCGGGATCTCCGCCCCGCAGCCCGGCTGCATACCGCTCCGGGAGGCTGACCGCCCACCCTGCCAAGACGACGCCGGGAGCGCTGCCGCCGCCGACGGTCCCTTCGCTCGCCACGACACGTGCGTCGCCACCGAGGCGGGCCACGATCGCCTCGGCGCGCACGCGCAGCGCGTCCGGATCCGCGTGCAGTGCCATCCAGGTCGGCGTTGCCGGACCGCGAAGCGTCGCCTCCAGCGCCGCCAGCGTGAGCTTGTCGACACGCACAGCACGCGCCAGTGGGTGTCTGCGAAAGCGTGCGATCAGATCGGCGCGGCCTGCAATGATCCCGGCTTGGGGCCCACCCAGCAACTTGTCGCTGCTGGCGGTGACGACGTCGGCCCCCGATCGCAATGCGTTGGTGATGTCGGGCTCATGCGGAAGCACGCGGTCAGGACTGAGCAGGCCTGATCCGATGTCGACCACCAGCGGCGCGCCGAGGCTCGCGAGGTCGGAAATACCCGCCGACGAGGTGAAGCCGGTCATCGTGAAGTTGGAGGTGTGCACCTTGAGCAGACATCCGGTGTGCTCGGTGATCGCTGCCACGTAGTCGGCTGTCGTGGTCCGGTTGGTCGTGCCCACCTCGTGCAGGGTCGCCCCCGTGGAGACGACGAGGTCGGGGAGGCGGAAGCCATCGCCGATCTCCACCAGCTCCCCACGACTCCAGATCACTTCGTGCCCGGCCGCAAGCACAGTGATCGCGAGCAACAACGCGGCCGCGCCGTTATTCACGACCATGACGTCGCCGGCATCCGGGAGCGCGGCCCGCAGCGCTTGCAGCGTTCCGCGGCCCCGCGACGCGCGCACGCCGGTGTCGCGATCGTATTCGACGTCCACGTAGCCAGCGGACGCGAGCAAAGCAGCACGCGCTGCTTCGGAGAGTGAGGCTCGGCCGAGGTTGGTGTGGAGCACCGTGCCGGTCGCGTTCAGGACCGACGTCATTGTGGTGGCCAACGCCGGCAGCGCCTGCAACACATCGTCGATGAGATTCTCCGACGTCAGGTCTCCATTCCGGATGCGCTCCTGCGACGCACGCACCGCGTCACGCACCAGTGTTCGACCGAGCCGGCGTTCCGCGATGTGCAGGCGTGGGTCCGCGAGCACCCTGTCGGTTTGCGGGATCGTTCGGCGCGGGTCCGCATTCATGATGCGATGACCTTACGCGCGAGGATGGAAGGCACACCGGCGCGACTGGCGGAGGCGGACGGGAATCGAACCCGCTTGACCGAGATACTCGGTCACACTGATTTTGAAGATCAGGAAGCCCACCAGGTGCCCAGACGCCTCCGCGGCAAGCGTAGGCCACCGCGAAGCGCGACCGCCGAGGTGGCTGGGCGGCAACCTGCGAACATCGGCGGCATGCGTCTCACCAGCTACGCGCACGGCGGCGGGTGCGCTTGCAAGATCCCGCCCGGTGACCTGGAGGAGATGGTCGCCGGCCTGGTCGGCGTGCCGAGCCAGTCGCTGCTGGTCGGCCTCGAGCACGGAGACGACGCCGCGGCGGTGCGTCTCGACGGCAATGGCCTCGCGGTCCTGAGCACCGTCGATTTCTTCACACCGGTCGTCGACGATGCCTACGACTGGGGACGGATCGCGGCAGCCAACGCCTTTTCCGACATCTACGCCATGGGCGGACGGCCGATCCTTGCGGTGAACCTGGTGTGCTGGCCGCGCAACGTGCTCCCGCTGAGCCTCGCCGCCGACGTTTTGCGTGGTGGGTTGGCGGTGGCAATGGAGGCCGGATGTCCGGTTGCGGGGGGCCACAGCGTCGATGACCCGGAGCCGAAATACGGCATGGCGGTGACCGGCATCGCAGCCGCGGACCGCCTCCTGCGCACCGATGCCGGCCTTGCCGGTCTGCCGCTGTCCCTCACCAAGCCATTGGGCATCGGTGTGCTCAACAGCCGGCACAAGCAAACCGGGGAAGTGTTCCCGCAGGCGGTGGCGACCATGGTCGCACTCAACCGCGCAGCTTCCGAGGCCGCCCTCGCGGGTGGCGCGCATTGCGCGACTGACGTCACCGGCTTCGGGCTGCTCGGCCACCTCTACAAGTTGGCGCGCGCCAGCAACCTCACGGCGGTGATCAACGCCGATGCGGTTCCATATCTCGAGGGGGCACGCCGGGCACTCGCGGACGGCTATGTCAGCGGCGGCACGCGACGCAACCTCGAGTGGGTGACCCCGCACGTCGCCTGGGGCGGTCGCAGCGCGCACGACCACGGCGAACGCCTCCTGCTCGCGGACGCGCAGACAAGCGGCGGGCTGCTGGTTGCTGGGGAGATTCCCGGATCGCCGATCATCGGAGAGCTACGCCCGCGCGGCGAGCACGTGATCGAGGTCCGCTGACGTTCAGGTGGCCGGAAACTCTCGCCCCAGGAACGCTTTGGTCTCCTCCCACGCGGCGGCAGCTGCCTCCGGATGATGAAACATCGCGGCGTTGTGATTGTCGAAGGCGTGGTTCGATCCGTGATGCAGGTGGAACTCCGTGTGCGGGCGCCCCGCGAAGGCCTGCTGCACCGCTGCGCGTTGCTCGGAGGTGATGAACTCGTCAGCGTCGCCGAACTCAAACAGGACCGGGCACTCGATGGACGAAGCCTGGTCGAGGGCACCCGGGATCGCCGACCCGTAGTAGCAGACGGCGACATCCGGGTCGGAGGCGGCGGCTACGAAATACGCGATGCCGCCTCCGAGGCAGAAACCGATGATCCCGGCGCGACCATCGCGCACCTCAGCGACACCGCGGAGGTGGTCGAGGGCGGCTGCCGCGTCTGCTGGCGCCTTCGCCATGTCGAGCTTCTGCATGGCGCCGTACGCACGCGGCAGCGCGTTCTCCGTGCGTTCGTCGATCACCGACTCACCGTCGATCCGTGAGTAGAGATCGGGTGCCAGCGCGACATAGCCGAGGTCGCTCAAACGGGCGCAGACACCCTTGATGTAGTTGGTGACTCCGAAGATCTCCTGGATCACCACCATGCCGGGACCCGAGCCCGACGCGGGGAGGGTGAGGTATCCGGTGAATTCATGACCGTCGGCAGCGCGGATGTGTTCTTCACGTGGGTTCGGCATCGCCCGAGCATAGCGAGGCTCCGAGCGCCAGGGAAGCCATCGCCAGTGGTACATCATGTGATAGCATCACTATCAATATCAATCGAGTGACGACGACGCCATCGCGACCATCGCACTCGTTATCGAGTCAGGAGGACATGACATGTCTGGTGAAGCAGATCAGGTCGCCGGCAAGGCAAAAGAGCTCGGCGGCAAGGTCACGGGAGACGCGGACCTCGAGGCCGAGGGGACAACGCAGCAGGGCATCGGCAAGGTCGAGCATGCGCTCGGTGAGGCCGCCGACAAGGTGAAGGGCGCCGCTGAGGAAGCCAAAGACAAGATCGACGGCCACAGCCACTGACGACTGCGTGCCAACGCGTCAATGAGTAGGTGGACTTAACGCGATGAATCGATCAGGCATCTCCCTGCCACCGCTCATCTGGATCGTTGTGGGGATCGTGGTCGCCGCGACGCATCACTTCTTCAACCACCTCACGACAGTCGGCGGCGTCCTGTCAGCAGTGCTGGCAGTGATTCTCTGGCCGCTGATCCTGCTGGGCGTGAAGATCGCAATCGCGATCTGACGGGCGATGTTGGGATCGTGGAAGCGAGCGGCGCTACGGCGCCGCCGCTTCCGGTCTCACGTGTCAAAAACCTTCGTGCGCGAACGAAACGATATTTGCATCGGCGTTGTCGAGTTTCGTTGCCACGCCGTTGGGAGCCACGGCATAGGTGGCATACACGTCGGGGAATATGTTTTGCGTACCGGCTTCAATGAGGGTGCTGGTGCCGGGAATCCAGCCGATGGCATCGAGTTCTGAGACGTTTACCTTCGCCATATTCAGCGTCTCGGTGTCGACGATCCACGTGTCAATCAACTGGTTGTACGGGCTGCCGAGGATGTGAGGGCCGTCGCAGTAACGGGTCACGGCTACCAAGTCGGATCCGGAGTCGAGGCTCACGTCGCCATATGCCGATCCGCCACTCGCGACACATCCCGGGAGAAACGGGGCGGCTTTGACATTGTGCACGGTGCCATCCGGAAAGACGATGCGCAGTACGACCGTGGACGGTCCCGGTGGGGACGGCCCCGTCACCATCGGCATGCAGGCGATAGTGCCGTCGTCGGCAAAGTCCTGCAAAATGCAGTGGTCGCTTCCCAGCTTCGGATCCAACTCTGTGAGCGCCCCAGTGGTCGGGTTGAGCAAGGCGGTGAGATCGGCGTTGAATCGCGGACCTGACGCGCAGCCGGGTGGCCCTCCCTGCGTGAGCACGATACCGGCGGCCGTCCACCGGTAGAACTGCGACTGCACACCGGCCCGAATCGGGGGAAGCGTTGCGATCTTCGTGCCCTTTCCGGGGGTCGAACTCACATACACGTCGCAGGTGGTCGCGGGCGGAGGCTCTCCGCCACAACCGCCGCCGGTGCCGCGCAGTATCCACGCCCAGGTGTGCGTCGCCGCAGATCCCATCGCGTCGATGAAGTCAGCGGGCTTCGCGATCGTCTCCAGAGGGGTGACCGCTCCCGTTGCCGTGATCGCGACCAGGGCGGAGACGCCGCCATGAGGATCGGTTTTCTCGCCGAGGAGGTCGCCGCCAAGCGGGGAGATCACGTCGTACGGGAAGTTGGCCGGCACCACGAAGGTGAGCTTCCCCGCGGCCGAGTAGAAGCTGCGCGTGTTGTTGTCGCTGGTGACCGACACGAGCGGCCCCACCGGTGGGGGAGGCGGGAGCGGCGCCAGGGTGGCTTCCGGGGACACTGGCCCCGCCGTCGCGCTGGTTGTGGGTTTGGCCTTCGCAACGACCGCAGTTGTGGCCCCGCATGCCGTGGACGCCAGCGTCAGCACGCCGATTACCACCCCAATCAGTCGGATGGGTCTGTGATGCCCGGTGCGTTTTGTCATGCCATCCCTAACGGCGAACCTGCGGAGACAGTTTTGCAAGACAGCCGGCAAATGTCGAGCAAGCAAAGACGTTCGCCGCACGCGCCGGAGTCTCGGGCGGGGGAAGCCGTACCCTGCTCGCTGTGAGCGCCGTCACCCCGCAGACCGATTTGGCCGACCAACCATGGATGTGGGATGAGGCGCGCTGGCGAGGCCACGTCGCCCGAGTCCGAGCGGGACGCAGTCTGGCTCCTGTCGCGTGGCCGGGCGGCGCCGACGTGGCCGTGGCGCTGTCGTTCGACAGTGACCACGAAACGATCCCGCTCCGCAACGGCGAAACGCACCCGGGCAAACTCTCGCAGGGAGAGTACGGCGCCCGGGTGGGAGTGCCCCGCATTCTTCGTCTCCTGGAACACCACCGCGCACCGGCCAGCTTTTTCGTACCGGCCGTTTCCGCGCTGCTCCATCCCGACGAGACGCGAGCATGTGTGGCAGCGGGTCACGAGATTGCACTGCACGGTTGGATCCACGAATGGAACACCGCACTCGACCGTGACAGTGAGCGCGACCTGTTGCTGCGTAGCGTTGACACGCTCGAGCGGCTCAGCGGCGCACGCCCGGTGGGCATACGCACACCGTCATGGGATTTCAGTGAGCACACGCTCGATCTGATTCGCGAGCTGCAGCTCACCTACGACTCGTCGCTGATGGCGGACGATGACCCTTACGAGATCCTTGCAAACGGGGAGCCCACAGGGATCGTCGAAATTCCGGTGGAGTGGATTCGTGACGACGCGCCGTACTTGACGATGGAGCGATACACCGGGATCAGGCCATACACGCCGCCGCGCGATCTCTTGACGATATGGATTGACGAGTTCGACGACGCGCGCCGCGCGCACGGACTCTTCCAACTCACCATGCATCCGCACCTCATCGGCCACCGCTCGCGGATCATTGTGCTGGAACAGCTGATGGAGCATATCGTCGCCAGCGGCGCGGTGTGGTTTGCACGCCACGACGAGATCGCGGCCGCGTGTCTGCCCCGCGCGTGACGCGCAGATAGTCACGCGATGCGTTTCGGTGTCTTCCTGCCGCCCTTTGCGGAATACGCGGAACCACATCGAGTCATGGCGCTGGCAACGCGAGCCGAGGCGGCGGGTTGGGACGGATTCTTTCTGTGGGATCACATGCTCGCCGCGCCCGGCATGGCGGTGGCCGACGCCTGGGTGACCATGGCCGCGGTGGCGACCGTCACGACGCGCATGCGCCTCGGCGCGTTGGTCACGCCACTGCCCCGACGCCGCCCATGGGTGTTGAGCCGCGAGATGGCGACGCTCGACCGGTTGTGCGACGGACGTCTCATCGGCGGTATCGGTCTCGGCGACGATGGATGGGCGGAGTTCAGCGCCTTCGGCGAGCAGGTCGACCCGATCGTGCGCGGGGAAATGCTCGATGAAGCACTCGAGCTGTTGTTGCGATTCCTCAGCGGAGCCGCGGTGAGCTTCCACGGCCGTTACTACAACGTCGACACCGAGGCATTGCTGCCGGCACCTCGACAGCGACCGCTTCCCATGTGGGGTGCGGTTCGATGGCCCAACCGCAAGCCGCTCGCGCGCATCGCACAGCTGCAAGGCTGCTTTCCCATCTTTCATCACAGCGGCGCACCACCACCGCCGCAGCCGAGCGACATCGTCGCCATTCGCAAAGCGCTTGCCGAACGCGGTGCGCGTCCCGACCTCGACGTTGCCGTCCGTTGCGCCATATCCGCTGAGGACTCGCGGAGCCTCCCTGAGACCGTGGTGGCGCTCGAGGCGGCAGGCGTCACCTGGATGCTCGAGGCGTTCGCGCCGGGCGCACCTCCGGAAGATGTGGAGCGAATCGTCAGCGACGGCCCACCACGTTGGCCGGCTGGTTGATCACTCGCCGGTCACGCCGTCAAGCAATTCGCGCGTAGCATCGGCATGCCCCGCGTGGCGTGCTGTCTCATTGATGAGGTGCAGGATCACCCAGCGCAGGTCAACACCCTCGTCGTCGCGACATGGTTCGGTGAGTGGCGTCGCGCGCACGTACGCGTCGGTCGCCGCAGCCCGTGCGCGATATGCGGCGACCGCGGTTGCCACGCTCAACTCGTCACCTGGCTGGAACTCCTCCTCGCTACGGCTGACATCCTCGCCGCGCATCGTCCCGTCGATCCAGCGCCATTCGACGTGCGTCAGGTGGTTCATGATGCCGAGCAGCGAGATCAACGCATGGTCGGGTGTCCAGCGCGCATCCGCTTCGCTCACGCCCGCGATTTTTCGAAGGACCACCCCGCGCAACCAGTCAAGCCAGCTGAGGAACAGCTCGCGCTCGTCAGGATTCCCGACGGGGAAGGCGGGCGAGTCGTTCTCGGGCATCTGACGACCCTACCGCGCGGGTTGCCAGCTCGGCGTGTGGCAGAGTCGGCGCGTGTCGGACACCCACCAAACCAACGCGACGATTCGCCCCGCCAGCCTTGAGGATTCTCGCGCTCTGGCCGGACTGCGGTGGACGTGGCGCGCGGTCGAGCAGGGCGAGGGCGGGATGTCAGAGGATGCCTTCGTCGCCGCATTCACTGCCTGGTATTCCGATCACATTCAGGATCACCAAGCCTTCCTCGCCGAGGTGGATCAGCGCGTGGTCGGCATGGCCTGCCTGGCGATCGTTGACCGCGTACCCGGTCCGCTCAGGTTCGTCCGTCTCGCAGGTCTGGTGCAGAGCGTCTATGTGACCGCAGAGGTTCGCGATCAGGGCATCGGTCGGTTACTGGTCGAGGCGGTGATCGCTGAGGCGCGTGACCGGAAGCTCGAGTTCCTGATCGTGCACCCGAGCGAGCGGGCATTCACCCTGTACCGCCGTCTCGGGTTCGCGGCCACGGACTCGCTCTTGCAACTCCCCCTGCGCTGAGCGCGCAGTCCCGTCAGTTTTGCTGGTTCGAAGGCGGCG
>JBEPVD010000025.1:0-44610 GCA_041691155.1 Candidatus Dormiibacterota bacterium
CTTTGGTGACCGGATCGGTCGCAAGGCGACGCTGATCGCGACCCTTCTGAGCATGAGCATCGCCACTGCTTTGGTCGGCGAGTTCGTTGCGAAAGGCACACTTAGGGACGGATAGTGCCGGTCAAAATGACACCTAATCTGACACCTTCGTCGATGGACGATCGTGGAAATGGGAGGAGGCCATTGCGCGAATTCGGCGCAGTTTGAATACGACTACGGATCCAGATGGACCTTGGCGAACGTCAGTTGGCTCGACTGAAAAACCTGGTGTCGACAGTTCGATCCTGTCCCTCGGCACCACATTTGGTATTCGAAATGGCCTATGCGGCCGCAGAAATAACGAGTTTCCTGTGTTTGTGACACCTTGCGACGGCGCGAGCATCATGCTTCGCTACGTTTTCACAAAAGTTGGGCGCTCGCTCTCGAGCCGGCAGGCAGGGGCTGTTATGTGACCTACGATGGCGTCGGTAGCGTTACCTGCCTATGGCGTAGTTCTGCGCGCCTCGCGGGTTCGCGGCTGCCCGCAAGAGCCCAGTACCCGGGTCGCGACCAACGACGCATAGCCGCCCGAGCGACCAGTCGTCTTCGACCAACACCTCGTGACCGCGAGCGCGTAGTGCCGCGACCACGGACGGGTCGACGCGGCCCTCGACGTTCAGCCGGCCCGGGTTGGACACGTGCGGCATGAACGAGCTCGGGAAGTGCGATGTATGGAACATCGGGGCGTCGATGGCCGCCTGCAGGTCCTGGCCGAAGACTGCGTGAGCGAGGAAGAACTCGAACTGCCATTGATCCTGCTGGTCGCCGCCGGGTGTGCCGAACGCAAGGCGTGGCTCACCCTCAAAGAACGCGAGGGACGGTGAGAGAGTAGTGCGCGGGCGCTTGCGCGGCTCCAGGTGATTCGGATGCTTGTCGTCGAGGTTGAACATCTGGGCGCGCGTGCCCAGCGGGAACCCCAAGTCCACGATGACGGGGGAACTCTGCAGCCACCCGCCGCTCGGCGTGCACGCAACGAGGTTACCGAACCGATCGGCGACGGCGACGTGCACGGTGTCGCGCGCCGGCTCGGCCACGGACTGGCCGCCATGGCCGGTCCAGTGGCCGCTCGCAACACGGCCGCGACCAGACCGTGGGAGCGTCGGTTCGGCCCCACCTGGTGCCCCGGGCCTCAGTTCGAGCGACGCGCGCTCGCCCATGAGCTGTCGACGCGCCCCGGCGTATGCCTCCGAAAGCAGGGCATCTAGGGGTACTTCTGAGAATCGCGGGTCCCCATACCACGCGTCTCGGTCCGCGAACGCAAGCTTCGCGGCCTCGGTCACGAGGTGGATGTGGGCGGCCGATAAGAACTCATGGCTGCCAAGGTCAAGACCAGCGAGGAGGCGGAGCTGCTGCAGAAATACCGGTCCCTGGCTCCAGGGTGGGCACTTCGCGACGGTCCAATCGCCGAACTCCGCCTGCACGGGCATCTCGTGGGTCCACCTCCAGCCGGCGAGGTCGTCGCCCGTGAGCAGACCGCGGTGCGGTGTGCCGGTCGAGTCGCCGAACTCGTGGCGGCAGTGGCGGTCGATCGCCTCAGCCACGAACCCGGAATAGAACGCGTCGAGGGCGGCGTCGATACGCGCCTCCCGACTGCCGCCGGGCCCGGCCCGCCCCAGGCGGCGATAGGTCGCCCCGAGCGTGGGGTTCCGGAAGAGCGTGCCGGCGACGGGCACTCCGGCCCCGAGATACAGCGCGGCGGAGGAGGGCCACTCTTTGCGAAAGACCTGCTCGACGGCCGCGATGCTCTGCGAGATCCTCCTGACTAGCGGGTATCCGCCTTCCGCGTAGCCGATGGCGTACTCCAGCACGCGGTCGACCTCCATGGTGCCGTGATCACGGAGCAGCGTCATCCACGCTCCGAACGCTCCGGGCACGCAGGCGGCGAGCAGCCCACTGCCAGGGATCTCGTCGAGACCGAGCGCGACGAATTGTTCGATCGTCGCCGCGGCCGCGGCGGCACCTTGTCCGCAGATCACCTCGGGGTTTGCGCGAGAGGCGTCCCAGAGCACGATAGCGACCTCGCCGCCAAGGCCGTTCAGGTGCGGCTCGACGACCTGCAGGACGAACGCGGCCGCCACCGCAGCGTCGAACGCGTTGCCACCATGCTCGAGGATGGCCATGCCGGCAGCGGACGCTAGCCAGTGAGTGGAACTGATCATTCCGAACGTCCCGCTCAGTTCAGGCCGTGTTGTGAATGACGTCATCGGGAGAGGATAGGTAGGTGTGGGCGCGCCCCGAAGGCGGTGCCACGAGCACGAAGGGACAGGAAGACAATAGTGGGGCAGCCATCCCACGGGCGACAAGCGGCCGCAGCTCGGGCATTTCGGCGTCCGCCGGAAGCCTTGCATGTCGTCAGGGACGAGTGTCCGCCTCGGAGTTCGCGACCCCGATGGGGCGCGTAGTGGCCCACATCCTGCGCACTGACATGGCGTCGCTGAGCCCGACCGACTGTCACAACTCTCTCGCGAGGTGTCACGGTCGCCGAGAGCAACCTGACCCTAGTAAAGAGGCGGAAACTGAGCGGGTGCCCGTTCACCCATCACGTCGTAAACGACCGAAACGATGTCGAGTGCTCCCGGCTTTGTGAAGAAGTCTCCGTCCGTACCGTAGGCTGGTCGGTTCGCAGCTGCCGTCACCGTTCGTGGAGCCGCGTCCAAGTGCTGAAACGCACCTTGCACCTCCAAGATCTCCCGCATCAGAAACGCACTCGCACCGCCGGGGACATCTTCGTCAGCCACGACAATCGCGCCCGTTCTCGCCACTGACTCGGTGATCCGATGATGAATGTCAAACGGGTTCAGTGTCTGAATGTCAATTACCTCGATATCAACACCCAAGTCGCTGAGCGCAGCAGCGGCCTCCAATGCGATCCGGCACATGGCGCCATATGTGACGACGGTGACGTCCGAACCAGGTCTGAGAGTCTCCGGTATGCCGAGCGGAACCCTCATCTGGCTGAGATTCGCAGGCACCGGCTCTTTAATGCGGTACCCGTTCAGGACCTCGACAACGACGGCCGGGTTGTCCCCGTCCAGGAGCGTCGCGTACATTCCCGCCGCCCGTGTCATATCGCGTGGCGTGCAGAGATACATTCCTCGACACGCGTGGAGCAGTACCGCCATTGGAGATCCAGAGTGGGTCATTCCGAGAAGGCGATGTCCTTTAGTGCGAATGATGACCGGTGCCTTTTGTCCTCCGGCTGTGCGATAGAGAAGGGTGGACAAATCATCGGAAGCCACCTCAAGAGCAAACAGGAGGTAGTCAAGATATTGAATGTCGACGATGGGGCGGAGACCTCGCATGGCAGCACCAATGCCCTGTCCCAAGATGGTCGCTTCCCGAATCCCCGTATCGATTACTCGCAAAGGACCATGCTTCAGAGCGAGACCTTCGAACGCCAAGTTGACGTCACCGAGCTGAGCGACATCCTGTCCCAGGATGAAGAGGCGTTGCTCTTCCGATAGCTTACCGTCAAAAAATCGGAGTAGGATCTGGCGGCCGTCGATCCACTCGGGCGAACTCGTGTAGGTTGGTGCCACGCCAGAGACCCTGATTGGGTTATCCGCAGACTCGCTGTACAACGAAGACCGGTACCTCTGCTCAGACTGATCCCGATACTCCTGCGCGAATCCTGCGAGCCGGCGCCTCTCGGGACCCGGCACCCCTCGCATCGCGACCACCGCTTGGTGAAGCGCCATATCGATTGATCGGCGCGAGATGGGATCGTCAAATGCGACCGTGGCATCCGGCAGGCAGCGCACGATCTCGTCACGTGCTCGCTCACCCTCGAGCCGAAGTTCAGTCGCGTAATCGGTCCATGCCGCCTCGCACTGGGCCTGCGCCTCTTGCCGTGCTGATTCCTCGATTTCTTCGAGCACCGCCACGGCAAAACCACACTCGTCGATGAGCCATCCTCGCATCACCCTCAGGCAGTCGTGCTCCGCCTCCCACACGAGGCGCTCACTCGCCTTGTAGCGTTCATGACTCCCGCTTGTTGAATGACCAAGCGGCTGCGTCAATTCGGTCACGTGAATGAGGGCGGGGACGTGAACCGAGCGCGCTGCATCGGTTGCCGCTTTCATGGTCTGTCGCAACGCCGGATAGTCCCAGCCACGCGCGCTGGAGATACGGAGGCCTGTGGCTGTCTCGCTCGCCCGCATACCTGACAATGCGCGAGAAACCGATCCGTGCGCCATTTGCAGTGCATTCGGCACGGAGATCGCAAATTCGTCGTCCCAAACACAAATGACCAACGGCACCTGAAGCACGGTCGCGGCGTTAACTGACTCGAAGAAAATGCCCTCCGCAGCGCTCCCATTACCGATCGAGGCAAACACAACTTCGTTGCCATCGTTGGAGAAACCGGCCCGCAGCGCTGGAGTGGCTCCCCGATACAGCTTCGACGCATAGGCGAGACCGAGTGCCGACGCCATCTGGACAGCGACCGCGCCGAACCCTGCCGCAGAATTGACGCGCTGAGTCTGTGATAGCCAGTGGCCGTCTGGATCCAGGAGGCGGGTCGCGAAGTGATTGTTCATTTGCCGCCCGCCCGAAGCAGGTTCACGGGCGACATTCGCGTCCCCGTACAGCTGTGCGAAGAGCATCCGCGGCGTCGCCACACCGGTTGCGAGGACAAAGGTCTGATCGCGGTAGTAGCCGGCTCGCCAGTCACCCCGTTGGGTCTGTCGCGCCAAGGCGACTTGGGCCGTCTCTTTCCCATCACCGAAAATGCCGAACTTCGCACGGCCTGCGGATACCTCCCGCCGACCGATGTGACTGATGCTGCGGCTCAAACAAGCCGTTCTGTAGTCGGCAATCGCCTCGGATGCCAAGTCCTGGTCGCGCACCGACGTCAGTGAGCCAGCCAACCTGCGTCCATGGCGAGGGCTGACCCCGTCATGGTCCATGCATTGGGCCCACAGAGAAACTCGACCGCCGCCGCGACGTCGTCCGGCTCGATTAGTCTCTTCACGGCGTTGCGTTCGAGCAGCACGTCGTCCAGGATCTGCTCCGGAGGCAGCCCTGTGGCCTTCGCTTGGTCGACGATCTGCTTCTCAACAAGAGCCGTGCGAACAAAGGAGGGGCACACCGCGGCAACCGTCACGTCGGAACACCGCGCCGCGGCCTCCAGCGCGGCGGTCTTCGTAAGGCCGAGTAGTCCGTGCTTGGCCGCTACGTATGCCGCCTTGTGTCGTGAGGCGACCAGGCCGTGAACTGATGCAACGTTGATCACCCGCCCCCATCCTCTCTCGTACATGCCCGGCAGTAGCCGACGCATCAACAGAAACGGGGCGGTGAGCATGACTGCAAGCAGCACATCCCACTGATCCTCGTCAAAGTCGTCCAGGGGACTCACGTGTTGGAGGCCGGCGTTATTGATCAGGATGTCAACGTGGCCCACGGCGTCGGCAACGGCGTGGACGTCGGCGCGCTTGCTCAGGTCGGCCACGATCGTCCCAGCGCCACCGAGCTTCTGGCGAGCAGCGGCGAGTCGATCATGATCGACATCGGCGATAGTGACGTCGACGCCTGCAAGGCAAAGTCGTCGTGCGATCGCGAAGCCAATGCCCGAAGCCCCTCCCGTCACGAGTGCGCGTCTGCCATTGAGCGACCACTGCGATGGTGGGACGCGTGGATCCGGCTTCACGCCGACGCCAGGTTGATGAGTCGTGCTAAACCCTCGGCTATGGCGCCAGTCGACGACGCGAGTGACACTCGAAGAAAGCCCTCTCCAAGCCGTCCGAACGCGCTTCCCGGAACAACCGCCACGTCGCGTTCTCTCAGCAGCCGCAGGGCCAGCTCGCGTGACGTCATACCGACCGACCGGACGTCGAGCCACAAGAAGAACCCGCCGTCAGGTGTTGATGCAGCTAATGACGATGTCTTCAGAATTGACAACGCGAGGTCCCGCCGCTCGCGATACGACGTGCGCATCCGGTGCACGACGTCCTGCGACCCCGTCAACGCTGCCAAAGCGGCAAACTGCGTCGGGGTGTTGACGCACGAGATCAGAGCAGGTTGGCATCGAGCCAGGAAGTGTGCGACGCCGGTCGGGGCGACCGCGTATCCGATCCGCCAGCCGGTCATCGCGTAAGTCTTTGAGAAGCTATAAACGGAAACAACATGATCGGGTGCAACCGACGCGGCACTGACAAAGCCGTCCGTGAACGTAGTCTCGTCGTAGCACTCGTCCGAGATCGTCCACAAGCGATGGTCATCGGCGAACTCGAGTAATTCCGTCATGCGTGTACGTCCGATGACCGCGCCGAGTGGGTTCGAAGGCGAGTTGATCACGAGCACGGACGTCCGCTCCGTCACCAGCGACCTAAGGCTTTCCACCATCGGAAGGTAAGCCGCACCCTCGACCAGCGGGTACATCACAGGAATGCGATCCAGCAACTGCACCATCATGACGAAGTTTGGCCATGCTGGGTCGGGGAGAAGGATCTCGTCGCCGGGCTTGCTGAGGGTCAACAGTGCCAGATAGATAGCCTGGATGCCGCCCTGAGTCACGATCGTCTGGTCCGGCGTCACCGAGTACGAATTACGTTCGTGCACCTTATGAGCGAGCGCCTCACGCAAGTGTGGAATACCGGCACTCGGGGCATAACCCGTATGCCCGCCGACCGCGGCTGCGTGGGCGGCCTCGACGATGTGTGCCGGGGTCGAAAAATCCGGCTCA
Source organism: Candidatus Dormiibacterota bacterium (assembly GCA_041691155.1). Taxonomy (GTDB): domain Bacteria; phylum Chloroflexota; class Dormibacteria; order Aeolococcales; family Aeolococcaceae; genus Palsa-851. The sequence continues at coordinate 6,722 of JBEPVD010000025.1, forward strand.
CCGACCTCGAGATGGATGACGTCCCGCCGTCCGGCGGCCGCCTCCATTATTTCGCGGATTCCCGACGGCGCCATGCCGATCACTGCCGGGTTGAGGGCTGGGTAGACCGGGTTCGCCACATGCGCCTCGCTGCTCACATCGATAGTTTCATATCCATTCACCTGCGCGTCTCTAAGCGCCTCCAACTTACTGGGTTCACTCCAGGTCTCACTATTCGGCCCTCCCCACGGGTGGCGAGGGAGCGGCCGCCGCTATGCGAAACAGCTCAGCGGCAGCAAGCGCCATACCTGGCGGAACACCGACTTGCTCGAAGGCGGCGGCGATCTCCTCCATTTCGCCCACCCACCTGACGCTCTTGAGACGAACGTCGGGAAGCATGTCGCCCGCCCATGCGAGCAGGGCCGGCTGACTCGTTTGCAGTTCGCTCAGCAGCGCGTCTGAAATACCCATTGCGGCTGCAGCCATGCGCTGTTCAGTCATCAGCGCCGTGAGACCCTTTGTGACAGCTGCATAGCACATCTTCAGGCCGGATGCAGCCCCCACCGTCCTCCCAAGATCACACACATCGAGACCCGGGACGCGGAGCTCCAGCATCTCAGCTGCGCGCGCTCCGGACACGTAAATTCTCGTGATGCGCCCGCTACCGTCCGGTGGTCTACCGATGATGCTCGCGTCGACATAATCGGCACCGGCCGCCGCGATGAGCTCTCCGATCGCGATCGATGTCCGTGGTGCAATAGCATTGCAGTCTGCGACGAGGGTCCGACTTTTCGTCCGCCGAATAGCGGCCGCCAGACGCTGGCCCTGGGTTCGTGCTTCGGCTGGTGGAATGACCGAAAGGATGACCTCCGCAACGTCGACGACCGCGTCGAGGCTACCAAGATCCACGATATGTGCGCGATCGGCCCGCGAGCGCGTTCCCTCGCTCCGTTGGCTGAGGTTTGTGACGACCTTGAACCCGCGCGCGACGAGAGCACGTCCGATCGCGTGCCCCATCGCACCCGGGCTAAGAATTCCGACTGCGTTCAAATCGAGCCGTTTCCAATGTGCGAGGGCGGACTAGTTGGAAGGAAGCGCATCACAGACTCGCGTCAAGATCTCGGCAAGGACCTGCGGGCTCGTGGCAAAGTTCAGCCGAGCCCAGGAAGAGTAGTGAGTTCCGAAGTCGCCGCCGGGATGGAGAGCCACACGTGCCTTGTCGAGAAGGAACTCGTGTGCAGCGGTCGGCAAGTGGTAGGAGCCAAAGTCCAACCAGGCGAAGTATGTCGCCTCAGGCGAGTGGTATCCAACCTGAGGGAGGTCTTGCCGCACCACTTGGGTCACCTGTGAACGGTTGGTCTCAAGTTGCCTGACGACATCGTTGAGCCAGTGCCCATTCGCAGACCAAGCCGCGATCGACGCGTCGATCGCAAAGCTACTCAGCTGGCCGAGGAGCCGTCGGGGAACCCGTTTGTAGAAGTTGTCCTGAAGCGTTCGCGACCCAAATTGCATGACACCACAGCGTAGGCCCGCAATGTTGTGGCTCTTGGTGGCCGATGTGATCGTCACCGTCCTCGCCGCGAGCGCGGGCGATACCGTCGCAATCGGGATGTGCGTGTTTCCGGGGTACACGAGTTCACTATGGATTTCGTCTGAGACGATGATCAAGTCATTCTCCTCAGCAATGCGCTCGATCTCGAGAAGATCATCGCGGTCGAACACCCGACCAGTTGGATTGTGGGGGTTGCAAAAAAGGAGAAGTCGAGCGGAAGGAGCCATTGCATCAAGCGCCTCGATGTCAATACGCCACCGATGGCCGTCGTCCACCATGGGATTCTCAAGTGAGCATCGCCCTGTGCCCGTAATGGCTTCTCTCAGCGGCGGATATGCTGGCAACTGCAGGATGATGCCATCGGTGGGATCGCTAAAGGCCAGGATGGCCGCATACATCGCTTGAATAAGATCCATGACAGGCTGCACGGAATCGGGCTCGATGTCCCAGTCGTACAGGTTGTGGGCATGGATCGCGAACGCTTCCGCAACGGCGCTTTCCGCTTGATCACCACCGCGAAAAGGGTAGCCGTAATCCTGCTGACGGACCAACCGTTCAATGGCCTCCTGGACTCCGGGTGAAACCGCAAAATCCATGTCGGCTACCCATGCAGGCAGAACCTCCGGCGGGTATCGCGACCACTTGCGGTTACGCCGAGCGCGCAGAAACTCGACAGGGTACCCCATGGTTTCCACTTGATTTCTCCTCGAGGATCGCTGCCGTGCTCAGCGGCAAACTAGCTTCGGCTAACAGGCACCACGTCAGTTGACACGATTGGCCTCCAACACGTCGAACGGGCGGAGGAGATGTCGGGCGATGAGGATGCGCTGCACCTCGCTGGTTCCCTCGCCGATCTCATTGATCTTGACGTCGCGATAGAGGCGGGCCACCTGCGACTCCTCCATGAACCCCATGCCGCCGTGGATCTGGACGGCCTGGTTGGCGCAGGCGGTCGCAACCTCCGACGCGTGCAGCTTCGCCATCGAGGCATAGGGCGCCGGGCTTTTGCCGGCGTCGATCGCCGCAGCCGCACGCCAGGTCATGAGCCGTGCCAGCTCGATCTGCGTGCCCATATCGGCGAGCTTGAACTGCGTGGCTTGGAACGTCGCGATCGGTACCCCGAACTGCCGGCGAGCCGATGCGTAGCCAAGCGACGCGTCGAGACATGCCTGAGCGACGCCGACTGCCAACGCGGCGATCGCAACTCTGCCACCCTCGAGGATCTGTAAGAACTGAGTCAAACCTCCGCCTGGCTTTCCGACCATGTTGGCGACGGGAACGCGGCAGTCGTCGAAGATGAGCTCGCGCGTGTCAGAAGCGTGCCATCCCAGCTTGCGGTACTTGGGTGCCTGAGAGTAGCCGAGCGTTCCGCGCTCCACGGCGATCGTGCTGATCGCCTTTCGTCCATTGTGCGTCCCCGTGACGGCGGTTACCGTTACCCCAGCGCTGATGTCGGTCCCGGCGTTGGTGATGAACACCTTCCGCCCGTTGATCACCCACTCGTTGCCGTCGCGCACGGCCGTTGTCTGCGTGCCGGCCGCGTCGGATCCGGCGTCGGGCTCCGTGAGGCCGAACGCCCAGAGCTGTTCGCCAGCCATTAGTGGCGCGAGCCAGCGTTGCTGTTGTTTGCGTGAGCCGAACCGCACCAGCGGCGATATTCCCAGTGACACGGCTGCCTCCAGCGTGATCGCACAACTCGCGTCGGCGCGTGCGATCTCCTCCATCGCCAGGCAATACGAGACAAAGTCACCCCCGGCGCCGCCTACGTCTTCCGGGAAGGGCAACGCGAAGAGGCCCAGCTTCGCCATACCAGCGACGAGGTCGTATGGAAATTCCCCTGTCTCGTCGTGGTGGGCCGCTGCCGGCGCTATCTCTGCCTGGGCGAATTCGCGGACGACGGCGCGAATGTGACGCTGTTCGCTACTGAGATCGAAGTTCATGTCTTCAATTGGTCGGGGGCCGTCTCGCTGTGTCTGGAGGGCTGCTCAACGATCACCTGACGTCGGAAAGCAGGGCTCAACGTGTCGTCAATTCGGACGCGGAGTAGTCGAAAGTGAGTGATCTCCGAGAGAAATACCAACGGCCGCGTTCTCGCACCAAGTCATCTTCAAAGTAACCGAGCTCCGTGAGCGCCGGCGCCCCGGCCGGGCCCTCTCTGTACACGACGAGGTAGCACTGCCCGTGAATCGCCGTGGGGGCCGTCTTCACAGTGTGGAGGCCCGACGTGATGTGGCGCTTGTACCGCCCCTGCCTCTCAACCTCGTGTTGCGCGATCAGCCCAATCAGCTCCTGCTCGCCGCTCGCGATCACGTCCCCGTTGAGCACGAGCACTCCTTCCTTGACGTAGCAGTTCGCGTACTCCGTAGGTCGTCCGAAGTCGCCGGCGAGGTTGCACTTTGCATACAGGTTCGCGATTTCGGCGCTCTCGACTGGGGTCAGCGTTTGCTGAACATGTTCACTCACAACCAACGTTCAGTCCTTTCTCGCTGATGTCTCTGGATCTCGCCGCAACATAACGTCAACGGCGGAATTGAGCTTCCTTGGGACGTGCTCTGGGTCAAGCTTCGTGATGACGCCACGTGCTGTGCGAACGAAGTGTCCTACCAACCCCGCGCTGGCGCTATCAGCATCAGAGCGCTCGGCGGCGTCAAGGATGGCTCGATGTTCGGCTCGCTGCGTCTCCCACATCTCCGGGATGGCCTGCGTGTAAGCGCGACGGTAGCGGGCGGCGTGGTCAGCCGCCTGGGTCATCACCTGAGCCACGCGACTGCCTATCCCGGCGACTAGTTTGGTGTGAAAGGTGCGATGGGGAATATCGAGGCGTTCGAAGTCTTTGGTGACAGCGAAATGATCCATCTGCGCCATCAGTCCTTCGAGTTCGGCAAAGTCCTCGGGTGACAGCAGCGGCACCGTCGTCCTTATCGCAACGCCCTCGAGACAGATTCGGATGACGTAGAGCTCTTCAACGTCGGGGATCGAAAACTCGGCAATACGAATACGCCGATTCGGCTGCGCCAGAACCAGTCCCTCGTGCTGGAGGAGGCGAAGCGCCTCCCGCAACGGAGTGCGTCCAACTCCGAGCCTAGCGGCAAGTTGGCTTTGCGACCGGACCTCCCCGGCGGGCATCTCTCCACGGAGGATCGCGCTTCTCAGCCGGTCGCGGACCGCGAGGACGTTGTCGCCGTCTCTGACACGCAGATTCACCCGCTGCGCATCTGGCGCCGGGTCATCTGGGACGGGGATGGCGGTCGCAGCCATACGCGACATAGTAACTAGTTGACGGCAGGAGAGGCAACTGGATATAGTTCGCGCGCTGAACGGCAAGATCAACGGGGTGCGGCAGATGTGGCTTCCGGCGACAGCTACTGGATCCGTCGGCAGGGCAAGCCTGTTGGACGACAGGTGAGGCTGCTCGAACCCTGTCGCTCCTTCCCTCGAGGGTTCGCGTTGTGACCGTCTTCCTCGAGTCGTTTGGATTCGGCCTCGTGACCGCGGGGATCATCGCTCTCGGGGCGGTCGGGCTCTCATTACAGATCAGCGTCACCAACGTCCCCAACTTCGCTCACGGTGAGCTGCTGACGTTCGGAGCCTATGGCGCCCTCGTTGCGCAATTCGTGACCAACAACTTGTTCGTCGACGCCCTCGCCGGAATGTTGGCCGCCAGCGTGACGGCATTCGCAATGAACCGACTCATCCTTCAGTCGTTCATCCGAATTGGCACCCGCCGGATCTACCTCCTCATTGTCACCGCTGGACTCTCGCTCTTTTTGCAGAACGGCCTCGCGGTTGTGTTTGGCCAGAACGATCGCGTGCTGGCGCTGCCGTCAGATGCGTCCCAGGCATATCGAATCGGGCCTTTCATATGGACCAAGATAGATCTGCTGGTCATGGCTGCCGCCGTGATCGCAATGGTCATGCTCTATATGCTGCTGCAACACACCAGGTTCGGGCGTGCACAGCGAGCCGTTTCTGATTCAGCCGACTTGGCGCGTGTCAGCGGTGTCCCAGTAAAGCGGGTGATCAACTTGACGTGGGCCATCGTCGGCTGCCTCGCTGGTCTGGCCGGCGTTGCTGTTGCCGTCACGAGCGGCACAGTGACGCCACAACTGGGATCGACCGTTCTGCTGGTGGTATTCGCGGCAGCAATCCTCGGCGGCATCGGCAAACCCTACGGAGCGCTCGTCGCCGCGGTGATCATCGGGATCGTCACCGAGGTGTCCGCCGCGTACATAAATGCTTCGTACAAACAGATCATCGCGGTCGGAATTCTCGTGATTGCCATACTCTTCCGGCCGAACGGTCTTTTCTCGTCGGCGCGCGAGACCTGGTAGCCGGTGCTCTCGTTCCTCGCCGTTTCACTGATTCTTGTCGCCATCAACTCGATCGTCGCCGTCGGGTTGAACATTCAATTCGGCTATGCGGGCATGGTCAATCTTATGTCCATCACCTGCTTTGCGATCGGCGGATACACGACCATGGTCTTGGTGCTTCCCCCAGCCGGTCAAGCGCAGGACGCTTACATTCTCGGTCTGAATTGGCCCTTCCCCCTCGGTGTGCTTGGGGGAATGGTCGCCGCGGGCCTTTATGGTTGCATCATCGGCGCAGCGGCCCTTCGCCGTGTGCGGGCGCACTACTTTGCCATCGTCACTTTTGCTGTCGCAGAGATGACACACCAGTTCATTGGCAATTTCAAGCCGCTTTTCAATGGACCAACTGGCCTGTCCGGTTTGTCCTTCCCTTTCATCGACGTCGTAGGTTTCGAGAACTACAACTACTTCTACCTTGGACTTTGCGCGGGCGTTCTCGCCGTTGTCTGCGTGTTTGCCGAGTTCCTCCGCCGCCGGCCCTACGGGCGTGTGCTGCGCGCCATCCGTGAGGATCAGGATGCTGTCCGCGCCTTTGGTCGCGACGTCTTTCGGTTGCAACTCTCCGCGTTCGCTATCGGGTCCGTACTCGCCGGCCTTGGGGGGGGTCTCTTGGTTGGGTTCACTGGGGCGCTCGACCCAAGCGGATGGAGTTCGCTGGAGACATTGGCATTGCTCACCGCCCTCATCCTAGGCGGCGCCGGGAACAACTTTGGCGTGCTCTTGGGTATGTTCGTCGTGGGCGGCGTCATCACGCAGGGCGTGACGTTTCTTCCAAGCGGGTGGATTCCTAATACGATCCAATCGCCGGTTGAGGTTATGGTCTACGGGGCGCTGTTAATCGTGATTCTGCGCTTTCGCCCGTCCGGACTCATTCCCGAGCATACCGGCGTCGACCGGCCCGAGCGAACAGTGCACCCAGTCGTAGAACCCGCGGGTGCAGAACACTGATGCTCCTCGACGTTACTGCGCTATCGAAGCAGTTTGGCGGGCTCCACGCAGTAGAGAGTTGCTCATTCGGCGTCGATGCCGGCTCCGTTGTTGGCCTGATAGGGCCGAACGGCGCCGGTAAGAGCACAGTGCTCGCGCTTGTCTCGGGATTCGTCGTAGCAGATGCAGGCACGGTGCAGTTCGATGGCGTCGACCTCAGCCGGCGGCCCGCGCACGTACGAGCTCGACTCGGCCTGATCCGAACGTTCCAGCACGCGCACGTGTGGGAACGGCTTTCGGTGATGGAGAACATGCTGGTCGCGGCTACATCGCCGCGCCGCGAATCGATCTGGCGTCAGTTCACCGCACCCCGCCGACAGTCGGCGGAGGAGCGCCTCGACCGCGCCCGAGCCCGCGAGGTGCTTGCCGACTTCGAGTTGTTGCGGCTGCGGGACATGCAGGCCGGGCAGCTCAGCGGCGGCCAGAAGCGGCTGCTCGAATTTGCGCGAATCGTAATGGCTCGGCCTCGTCTGGTGCTACTCGACGAGCCCTCGGCCAGCTTGAGTCCCGTGATGTCCGAGCGCATCGGCACAAGCATCCTCCACCTGGTTTCACAGGGAATAACCGTGCTGCTTGTTGAGCACGACCTCCCCCTCGTAGAGACAGTGTGCTCACGTGTCATCTGCATGGCAGCAGGCAGAATCATCGCGGAAGGCACCATGGAGTCGCTTCGCCGCAACGACCTTGTGGTAGAGGCGTATTTGGGGGCCGCTATCGAGAAGCGAGCGACCGCCAGAGCCGCTCAGGTATGAGCGCGACGATGCTCGCTGTTGAAGGATTCTTCGCCGGGTATGGAGGCGAGGACGTGGTCAAAGACGCGAGTATTGCAGCCGATGAGGGACAAATCACGGTCCTTCTCGGTCCCAACGGCGCCGGCAAATCGACGCTTCTGAAATCAATCGTCGGACTCATTCCGCGGTCCAGGGGCAAATTGACGCTTCAGGGCGAGGATGTCAGCAAGTGGTCGACAGAGCGACTGGTAGCCGAAGGTATGTCATACGTTCCCCAGGTCGTGAACGTCTTTCCTTCGCTGACGGTGATGGAAAACCTAGAGGTCGGAGCGTATCAGCTTCGCTCCGGGGTAGCCGAGCGGGCGGAAGAAATGCTCGACCTCTTCCCCGATCTTCGAAAAGCGACCCGTCGCCCGGCGAGAACATTGAGCGGCGGCGAGCGCAGCCTTTTGGCCCTCGCCCGCGGCTTGATGACACGGCCCCGCGTCCTCCTGGTTGACGAACCAACGGCAGGTCTTTCCCCGAAGAATGAACTTGGCGTCTGGGATCACCTGGATCTTGTGCGGAAGACTGGGGTCGCGGTTCTTGTCGTCGAGCAGAACGTGAAACGAGCCCTCGAATTCGCCGACGTCGGATACGTGCTCGTGCTCGGGAAAACAGTGCTCAGCGGCCCTCCATCGGAACTGCTTGGAGAAAAACTGACATCACTCTACATAGGGAGAGGTAGCGACGATGCCTAATTTCACGCTCGCGATGCCGAAGATTGATCAGACCAAGGAGGAACCAACGTGAGGGCAAAGATTACCGACCGAAAAAGGTGCGGTACCAGGGCCGCCAGTACATTCGGATTGTTAGTAGCGGGCTCACTGGCGGCAGCATGCGGCTCCACTTCGACGGCCACTTCCACCGGACCCATCAACCTGGGCTTCGTTGCGCCACTTACCGGAATCGGCGCCTCGGCCGGCGTGGGCGCACTCGAGGGCGGAGATGTGGCCATCAAGGCGATCGACGCCGCCGGGGGCGTGCTTGGCCGCAAGGTAAACCTCGACATCGGAAACGACAACACTGACGCCGTTGACGCCGTACCTGTGGTCGAGAAACAGCTCAGCGTCGACAACGTCGTTGCGTCGTACGGACCGGACAGCGACCTGACGACGACAGTGGACCGTTACTACATGGCAGCTCACGTCCCCGCGATCATCTGGGGTGGGCAGGACCCGTTGCCATCGCTCATCAATCCATACATCTGGCGGATCACCCCCGCAGACTCCCAACTCGGCGTCGCAATCGCACTCAACGCCTGGCTCAAGGGTTACCGAAACGCCGCGTTCCTGTTTGGCAACGACGACAACGGCAAGGCGCTTGGCCAGGATGTCATGGCGGCGTGGGCGAAGCTCGGTGGCAAGGTCGCCGCAAATGTTCAGTACACGCCGGGCCAGACCTCCTACCGCAGCGAGATACAACAAGTCGTCAGCGCTCACCCCGATGTCATTCTGTTTCGCTCTCTAGCGACTGACGCGGGGACGCTTTTCTCCGCCATCAAGGAGCTGGAGGGAGTCACGATCCCGATGGTTGGAGATGACACATCGGATCAGACCGGTTTCACACAGGCGATAGGACTTGCCGTTCAGCAGAAGTACGTGACGTCGACGGACACAGGCACGGTCACCGGGCCAGGTTACGACTTCTTCAACACTCTCTACATGAAGACCGAGGGGCATCCACCCCTCTCGCAGGCCAACTTCGCGTATGACGGGGTGACGCTGCTCGCGCTCGCAATCGAGAAGGCGGGGAGCACGAATCCGACAGCGATTGCGGCGGCAATCCCCGAGGTGGAGAACCCCAGCAACATGGCGGTATACACGTACGCCGAAGGTCTGGCCGCGCTCAAGGCTGGCCACGACATCAAGTTCGTCGGCGTGAGCGGACCGCTCACTTTCGACAAGTACCACCACGTCTATGGCCCGTTTGCGGGGTACGTGCCAAAGGACACCAACGGCAACCTCACGCTCGTGCAGATGATCACGGCCGCCGAACTGCAGCAGGCCACGCCGTAGAAGACCACACCCGATCGGACGGGCGCCGTTCTCGTCCGATCGGGCAACTGTCGGAGGATCGATTCTTGACTGAGCAAGTTGCCCGTAGCGGGCGGACAATGGTGCTGCCTGACGCCGTCGCGGCGGGGATGCCGCGTCTCTCCAGCTATGCAGACGTTGACAGTGCACTGCGCTCACCGCTCATGCTCCAAGTGGAACACCCACGGGCAGCGGGTCTGGCGACCGGAGTCCGGGTGGACTTTCCCCTTGCCGGCTCCTTACAGTCCCTCGACGGCGCCTCACACCTGCTCCGGCGCCGCGCCTATGCGCCACTCTTTCGACGCGCGGAGTTGGCGTTGGCCGAAGCTGACTATCTCGTTCCCGCTTTGCGTCGAAGCCTCGCCGGGATCCGGCGCTCGGACACGCGCGGGGTCCCGGTGCCAGCGGATTTGATTCCGCTGATGCGCTCGGCAGCTCTCGCAGTGACCGTCGCGATGATCGGTATCGACGGAGCGGATGACCCCGAAGGCGAGGCCGAACTTCTTGAGATTTCCGAGCGTCTTGCTGAGGGTGGGGGAGTTTACTGGCTGAACGAGAATCATCAGCGCGTGATCACTGCGACCGTCGATGCCCGCACGAGATTCATGAATAGGTTCGGCCGTCCCTCCGTCGAGCGCAGACGACACATTGCGCAGGACCAGGCGGCGAACCTCCCTGCGAAGCGTGAGCGAGGCGATCTGATCTCGGTAATGCTGGCGACTGGTGGAGTGGACCTGGCCGACGAGCTTCAGCTCGTCAACGAACTCACATTCTTTGTCGTCGCCTCCTTCAACACCCCTACCAAGCTCGTTCCGCATGTTGTGGTGGAACTCGATCGATGGGTGCTGGACCACCCCGCTGAGCGCGGGCGGCTGCAGGATCCTACGTTCGTGCACATGGCCGCACAAGAGGCCTTACGACTCCACGTCGCCGCTCCCATTCTCCTCCGGCGAGCAGCGGACACGGTGACGCTAAGGTCGGGACGAACTGTTGCGGCGGGGACAGTCGTTGCCCTGGACCTCGGCGCCGCAAACCGAGACGAGGCTGTGTTTGGCGAGAAGACGGAGGAATTTCGGCCGGGGCGGACTCACGCGCCCAACATTCCGGCCTACGGCCTCGCTTTCGGGAGCGGTCAGCACAAGTGCATTGGGTGGCCGCTGACCATCGCGCCGGACGCGCCCATAGACGATGCGTCCCCAGCCGGCATGATGGTCCGATTCATTTTGGAGTTCGCGGCGGCGGGGATGCGATTGGATCCGACGAATCCTCCGCGCATCAGAACGGACACGGTCCGCGATGAGTTCGCGACATGTCCGGTCCTATTTGATTCCTTAGACGGGCGGAGCGGTACCGATGGCCGCTGATTCCGCGCTCGAGGGACAGGTAGCTCTCGTCACCGGATCCGCCCAAGGCATCGGTCTGGCGATCGCGCGCGCACTGGCGCGCAATGGTGCCGACGTTGGCGTCCTGGACATCAATGGACTCGATGACGTCGTGGACGTCGTCCGAGGCGAAGGGCGTCAGGCGTGGCCGCTCCGCGTGGACCTGACCGACCGCCCCGGAACTCGCGCCGCGGTAGCCCGTTTTGCGGGTGAGCGCGGCCGGCTCGACATTCTCGTGAACAACGCCGGAGTCATGTCTGACACCCAACTCACGGAGCTCACAGACGATGAGTTCGACCGCGTGATGGCGATAAACGCGGCAGCCATGGTGGCAACCGTTCAGGCGGCTTGGCCTGCCATGCTTGACAACGGACGCGGGCGAATCGTGCTCATCGGGTCGCGCGCCGGTCAAGCACCCACCGCGGCTGGCCCAGCGTACATTGCTTCCAAGGGAGCGGTCCACGCACTCGTCATCGCATTCGCGGTTGCCGGTGGCCCCAACAACATACTGTGCAATGGCGTAGCGCCTGGTCCAACGCAAACCAATATGGCGGCGGGCCATGAGCAGATGTACCTTCCCCTCGGTCATATGGGCGCTCCTGACGATATCGCTGGCGCGGTCACCTTCCTCGCGTCACCCGAAAACGGCTATATCAATGGAGTGTTGCTGAAAGTGAACGGAGGTTTGCTCATGGGGTGAGCCTGCGACCGAGTCTCGTTCACACAACCATTCAAATGGAGGACTGTTCATGTCAACCGCAACGTTCGACCGCCCGAGCTTCAACCACGTCGGCTTTTCCGTTGCTCGCGATCTGCTTGACGCTCCCGGGCGCAAGCGCATCGTGGACTTCTTTGGTGGCGTCTTCGGTTTCACGGAGCGAGCCTCATGGACCAAGGACCGTGAGCTTCTCATTTTGACCCAGGGCGGACCCGATCAACTGATCGTTTTCTTCGGCTCTGACAATCCAACGACCGCGACCCCACCGACAGACCATTGGGGTATGCGCTGCAACACGCTGGACCAGCTCAACTACTATCTGGAGCGCGTGCGCGAGCATGTCGCCGCTGACGGCAGCATCGAGTTCGAGGACTACTCGGTGAGCCTGATGAACGACATGGAGCCCCGCCACAACCTCCACAAGTTCTACGTTCGGGTCGGCACACCGTTCGCATTTGAAGTCCAGTTCTACGAGTGGCTTGACGCCGACGCCGATGCAGCGGGCGCTGCGCGGGATGAGAAGGTGGTGGCCGTGTGACGTCCAGCACCCAACTACAGGCGCCGACCCCGCCCGAGGACCCGCTGCTCGTGAGGTTGCGAGCCTGCCCGACAGCAACGCTCTGCGATGCCTATATCAAGAGTGGTTTGCGACGCCCGGAGACCATGGTCATGGAGGGCGTATTCCCGATACTCCAGGACCATCAAATTATCGCTGGACGTGCTCGAACGAAACAGCTTGCGACGGTACGCGATCCCGAGCGCTCTTCGCTCGTCTCCGACCGCGAGTTGGCGTTTGAGCACGTCGACAAAGCCCAGTCTGGCGACTTTCTTGTTGTGGCGGCCCCCCGCGCGCAGCCTTATGCGATATGGGGTGGTCACCTCGCGTTGCAGTCACATCTTCGAGGTGCCGTCGGCGTCGTTGCCGACGGGTGCACCCGCGACGTCACCGAGATTCGGCGCCTGGGCCTGCCGGTTTGGTGTCGAGGTGTCACGCCAATCCCTTCAGGATATGCCGGCTACTCGTGCGTGGCAAACAACGTAGCCGTGACGTGTGCAGGGGTGGAGGTCATTCCGGGTGACTATGTGGTCGCAGACCAGGATGGTGTCATCGTGGTGTCGCCAAACCAGGTGGAAGCGTTGTTGGCCCAGTGCGAGGAAATGGAACGAGCCGAGGATTTGGCTCGCGTCAACATCGAGTCAGGCAAGACCATGCTCGACAGCTACGTCTCGCGCTCCTATTACGCAGACAGCCGCCGCGAGGCAGGCGCCGAGACAAAAGCCACGAGTTGAAGTACGCGGTACTCGGTCCTGGCGGCGTCGGCGGGCTCGTCGGCGGCCTGCTCGCGCGCGCTGGCCATGACGTGATCTTTGTCGTTCGCCGGGACGCGGTGGAAACGTATCCTCACGGCGTGCACGTGGACAGCAGCGTGTACGGCGAATTCGACGCGCCAGTGCGAGTGACGGGTCAACTCGTCGAGCCTGTGGACGTGTTGTGGGTTGCCTGCAAGGCCACCAGCCTCGCGACAGCGATTCTGTCCGCTACGCCTGGACAGATCGGTGATCCGCTCGTGGTACCGCTTTTGAACGGCCTGGATCATATTGAGGTTCTTCGGCGACGCTACGGAGCAAGCGCCGTCGTGCCCGCGGCGATACGGACAGAGTCCGTACGTGTTGCGCCCGCGCACATTGTCCACCGAGGCTGGCACATCGTCGCCTCAGGCTCCAACGGCGATGACCTGAACCACGAACTCGTCCCGAGCGAGCCTCTCCAGATCGCGGCTGGTGGTGCCCGGGATTCTGAGGTCCGACGCCTTGGGAACGAGCTGCGCTCGGCCGGCATCGGGTGTCAACTGTGGCCCGAGGGTCAGGTTGTGTGGCAGAAGCTCGCTATTCTCGCTCCATACGCCTTGGCGACCACGGCCGTTGCGGGCCCGATTGGACTCGTGCGCTCGGATCCAGACCTACTTCGCGAGCTCCGGCAGGCGACGGACGAGGTGATTCGGGTCGCCGCAGCGCTAGGGGTAAAACTGGATCGCGACGTGATCCTACAGACGCTTGAAGGATACCCCGACGCGATGCGAGTGTCGATGGAGCGGGATCTCAGCGCGGGAGCGGATCTCGAAATCGCCAACATCGCTGATCCCATCGTGCGGGAGGGACGCGCGCGCTCCATTTCCGTACAAAGCATGGAGCGCCTGCGGCAACTCGCACTCTTACGTCTCGCGGCACGGTCGTTATGAGCGGCATGCGGCTCCGGGCTCGTCCGTTAGCCGTGCCATTCAGCCGCACCATCGCCTCGCCCATCTATCGCTTTACTCATCTCTTCACGCTTCTCTGCGAGACGGAGGACGAATCGGGCGCGACCGGCCTTGCGGCTCTCTGGTTCCCGAGCGAAGCACAAGCAAAAGTCGTGTTGGAAGCACTGCGCTACCTTGCCCCGATTGCAGCCGAATACGCCGAGCCGAGCGAGCTCACCCGCGCGCTGCGTCGGGAGATGAACTTTCTCGGCTACAAAGGTGTGACCGTCATCGCGATGAGCGGCTTCGAAATGGCCCTCCATGACCTGTGTCTGCGTCGATCGGCCGGCGACACGACGCGCCCGCTGGTCGATGCGACTATTCCCGCGTACTGGAGCGGGTACTTTCTGAACGAGTCGCTCGACGTCTGGCTCGCGGAAGCGGAGATCGCGGCTGACCTCGGGTTCCGTGCTTTCAAAGCTCGAGCCGGTCGACCAACGCTCGCAGAGGATGTGCATCGGCTGTCACGCCTGCGAGAGGCGCTTCCTCCGGGTAGTTCGCTGATGGTCGACGCGCACCAGGCGTGGGATGTCGAGACCGCAATCGAAGCCAGCCGGCTGCTGGAGCCCGTGGATATCAAGTGGCTAGAGGATCCGGTGATCCACAATGACTACGCGGGGCTTTCGCAAGTCGTCGATGGGTCGCCGATTCCCATTGCCGCCGGAGAAAACGAATATCTCCACGAAGGCTTCGAGCAACTCATCCACACGGGGGTGCGGTACGTCCTCGTGGATCTCGAGCGCGCTGGGGGTATCGGCGAGTGGTGGGAGATCAGCGAGTTTGCCCGGGAACACCAGGCAATCGTTACTCCACACCTATATCCGCACGTGACACTCACCCTCCTCAGTCGACTGCGACAGGAAGAGAAATGGCTCGAGTACGTCGACTGGTGGAATCCTTTGATGAGTCGCGCAATTGAGTTCGTGGACGGTTGCGCGGTCGTTCCTGACACGAGAGGGACCGGATTCGATCCGGATCCCGAAGCCGTCGAACGCTTTGCACTTGCTAATTGGGAGGTACTACACGATGCGCGTGGCCAACACGTCCACTGACAACGGATCACGACTAGCAGTCGAGCACGCTGGCTCGTGGCGACTCATCTCAGCTCCGGATGCGCCGGCTTCCGTCGACGAGTTGGTCCGAGGTGGTGACGCAGCGCGGCAACGTGTCGCCCAACTCGCTCCCTCGGGGGAGCCCGTTGCGGAAGAAGCACTCGGACTCTGCATTCCGTCGCCGCAGAAGATCCTCTGCATCGGGTTGAACTACCGCCGTCATGCGGTGGAAGCGAACATGCCGCTGTCTCCGACGCCCGTGATCTTCGCCAAGTTCAACAACACGTTGATCGCCTCGCGGCAGCCCGTCGGATTGCCGACTACTGGCGAAGCGTACGACTACGAAGCAGAGTTGGCCGTGGTCATCGGACGGCGTGCCGTTAACGTCTCGGAGGAGAGCGCACTTGATTACGTCTGGGGTTACTGCAACTGCAACGACCTCACCGAACGTGAGCTCCAGAACAGGACATCACAGTTTATTCTCGGCAAAACTCTGGACGGATTTCTTCCGGTCGGACCGTGGCTAGTCACGGCGGACGAGATCGGCGACCCGCAGCAACTCCCCATCAGGTGCTGGTTGAACGGCGAACTTCGTCAAGACTCCAACACATCCGACATGGTGTTCAGCGTCCGAGAAATCATCAGCTACATTAGTCGTTATCTTCCGCTCGAAGTCGGCGACATTATCGCGACCGGTACGCCGGGCGGCGTGATCCTTGGCCGCGATCCGAAGGTCTGGATGAAGGCCGGCGACGTCGTCGACGTCGAGGTCGGCGGACTTGGGCGTCTGACCAGTCCGCTGGTGACGGCGGCGTGGTGAGCGACCACCATCCTCGGTACGGGATGCCCGAATGGATACCGGATTAAGCGGACGCCGGGCGCTGGTCACGGCCGCAAGCCGTGGACTCGGTCTGGCTACGGCTCGCGCTCTTGCAGCCGAGGGCTGTCGCGTGGCGATCTCGTCGAGCCATACAGCGGCGGTTGAAGCAGCGGCGCTGAACCTGTGCAAGGAGGGATTCGACGTGGTTGCCGTGCGGGCCGACCTGACGAAGCCTGAGGATTGCGCGGCCGTCGTTGCAGGCGCTGTCGCCTGCTTCGGAGGGCTCGACGTGTTGGTGAACAACACGCGAGGTCCGAAGCTCGGGACGCTCGCCGACCTCGACGATCGTGACTGGCAGGATGCATTCGACCTCGTCCTGCTCAGCGCCGTCCGGATCACCAGGGCGGCGCTGCCAGCACTACGAGCGAGTAGGAACGGTGCGGTCGTCAATCTGACATCCATTACCGCGCACCGACCGTTGAACACTCTCGTGCTGTCCAATGCACTGAGACCGGGGGTCGTCGCCGTGGGAAAAACGCTCGCGTCGGAGGCGGCTCCCGGGGTCAGGGTGAATTCGATTCTGACCGGGAGGTTCGCCACTGATCGGATCCTGGAAGAAAATATGCACCGAGCAGGGTTGGCCGGGGTCGAGCCTGACGACATCGCCGGAGAAAGCGTGCGACACATTCCACTCGGCCGCTACGGCCGCCCCGATGAGTTGGCGTCAGCCGTGGTCTTTCTGGCCGGCGACGCCGCCAGCTACATCACCGGCGCTACGCTGTCCGTCGATGGCGGTGAGTACCCGGGGTTGTTCTAGGCAATGGATAAAATGGAGACGACACCCCGATTGCGACCAGAGGTCGAATTGTGTTGGGGAACCGTCGGGCTTGCCCAGCTCGAGACCCTCGTTGATGCAGCGGCGTGGGCTGGCTTTTCAGCGCTCACGGTGCCGTCATCCGTATGCGACGTCGTGGTACGCGATCCGAAGCGGCTTCACGAGCTTCGCGCGCGGATGGCCTCGGCGGGTGTTTCCATCACGACAGTGGACCCGCTGGTACACGGACTGCCGGGACTAGGGTCGGGGAGTGGCATGCCGCACGAATATCGCGGACTGTTGGAATCCTCGGTCGACGATTGCTGTCGCTATGCGGAGAAACTCGGGGCACGCATGGTGAATGTCGCCCACGTGACGGGGAGCCCGACGCCACTTCCCGCCCTCATCGACTGCATCGGGTCGTTTTCCACAACACTCAACGCACATGGAATCAGCGTGGCAGTTGAGTTCATCCCCGGAACTGGCATCCCTGACTTCGCAGCCGCGCTTGCGATCGCGAACGCTGTCGGCACTGGTACCGTGGGAATCACGTTTGACACATGGCATTTCAACCGATCAGGTGGCAACCCGTACGACGTCGACAGCGATGATCTTGCTGCGATCATGTCGCTGCAGATCAACGACGCACCGCAGCGATCAGTCGGCGGCCCGCATGTGCCAGGCGCCGAAAGGCTGATGCCTGGCGAAGGCATTCTTCCGCTGACCAGTTTACTCAACCTCGTGCTACTGCCTGGCACCGATTTGAGCGTTGGAATCGAAGTATTCAGCGCCGAATTGCGGCGTCTCGGGCCGCGCGCGGCGGCCCAGCGAGCGTTCGAGGCTGTGAATGGCGCCGTTGACAATGTCGTGAATTCCTGGAAGGCGTCGTGATTCGTCGCCAGTTGGGGCGGACTGATCTGCATGTCACTCCGTGGTGCCTCGGCGGCAACATCATTGGAAGTACGCTTGATGCTGAGCGGTCGATGGAGGTGCTCGATGCCTATGTCGCTGCAGGTGGCAACTTCATTGACACTGCAAACATCTATGGCGATGGGCGATCGGAACTCGTCATCGGACAGTGGATGCGGGAGCGCGGCATTCGCGACGAGATCGTCCTTGCGACAAAGGTTGGCTGGGAGGCCCGGCCTCCGGTACACGAGCAGGGTCTCTCACGGCAGGCGATCATTGATGGGATCCACTCATCGTTACGTCGCCTTCAGACCGACCGTGTGGACCTTTACTACGCACACGTCGACGATCCGGCGACGCCGTTCACCGAGACGCTGTCGGCGTTCGACGAGTTGCGGTCCCAGGGCCTCATCAGATGGGTGGGCGCTTCCAATTACTCGCCTGCACGATTGACCCAGGCACTAGACGCCAGTGCTGCCCGCGGTTTGGCGCAGTTCGAGTGTTTGCAGGTGAAGTACAATTTGGTAGACCGTTCGGACTATGAGCTCGAGATGAGAGCGCTGTGCATATCTCGATCGATGCCGGTCACCACGTATTTTTCCCTCGCACGAGGCTTTCTTTCAGGGAAGTACGCGCGCGGGCAGGCGCTGCCGGACTCGCCACGCAGCGCGGCCGTTGCCTCGAATTACCTTAACGGCTCAGGGTTCGAGATCCTCGACCGGGTCATCGAGGTGGCTCAGCGATCGGGCCTCACGCCAACACAGGTGTCCCTCGCTTGGCTCCTGCATCAGTCGACAGTGGCGTCGTGGGTTTCAGCTGCGACATCAAGCGCGCAGGTCATCGAGCAGGCGGCCGCCGCCGATGCCCGGTTGAGTGAAGACGATCTCGCGTTTCTATCGGGCTGACTGGTGCGCGCGCGAGATCGCCTGACGGTATGAGTTGCCTCTCGAGTTCGTTTTCAGACGCCCCGGCTCATGATGTGTCGATCTACAGATCGCGGAGCGCTGACAGCGGCGCGCGACGTAGTAGTGTGGAGCCGCCGACAACTGCCAGGCTCATCGCCATCAGCGACGTTGCCAGCGTTGCCCCCAAATAACTCCACGGCACTGCGAGCGCAGCCGGGGGCGGGTCGAAGACGCCGGTCAGTACGCTGATCAACATCTGGGAGAGTAGCCATCCCCAGAGGGCGCCTGCCGCAAGTCCAACAATGATGACGAAGCCGGCCTCGGACCACACGAAGGCGCGGAGCTGGCGTGGTCGGGCTCCGAGCGCCGCGGCAAGCACGTACGTGCGACGTCGTTCCGAGAGACTCAGCAACAGCAGCAGACCAGTTGCGCCAATGGTGAGGATGATCGCGAAGCCGAGCTCCACCCGTGTCAATCCACTGAGGTCGACGGCAGTGAGGCTCGAGCCGACGACCTTCCGCGCGGAAATGATGTCCTGAACGATCACGCTGGAGCCCAATGACTGTGTTGCGTGGGCAGCGACATCGCGTGGTGAAGCATCACCGGTGTCGACAAGCAATATGTTGGTCGAGCCGGTTCCAGTCGCTGCCGTCAGATAGTCGGTGTTAGCAATGAGAAAGCTGTCTCTCGGCGCGGTCGGGAACTCACTCACAATACCGACATAGTGGAAGGAGACGGCAACGAGACCGCCGCCGTTCTGGGCCGCCAGCCGCAGGGTGAGCCGGTCACCGAGCGTCAGTTGAAAGTCCTTCACGGTCTCAGCACTGACCAGGACTCCGTCGCGCTGCCTCGCCAGCCGTCCCATGATCTCGGTGGCCGTCCCACCCTGGAAGTAGGCATCCTGAAGACGGCCGACTCCCGTGATCGACAACGCGCGAACACCGAACATGTCCTGCAGGTCAGCGCCAACGTAGGCGAACCGATGCGACAGCGGTTCGATGGCGTGCACTCCGGTTATTGATGCCAGCTGCGCGGTAGTGGACGCCGGGAGCGTGGTTCCCGGCGGCGCAATGACGGTGACGTCGGCGCCGTTCGTCAGCCGCGCGTCGACCTCGGCCTGCTGTGAGTACGTGGCGTTGAAGACGGCGGTCGACGCGGCGAATGCCGCGGCCAGCCCAACTAGCACAGTCGCAGTGGCAATGCGACTGCGCTCGCGGTGCATCGATGCGACGATGGTTGCGGCGAGCGGTCCGGTGATAGGCCTGATGATGCCGGCGATGGGCCGGCGAAGACGTTGCAGCAGCACCGACGCACAGCGCCACGTGAGCAACGCGGAGCCGATCCAGAGGCATGCGGGTCCGACGAACACGAGGTAGTTGACGCTGATGCTCGGTACGCCTTCGGGGGCGAGCACCAGCTGATAGCCCTTCTGCGTTGCCGCAACATACGCGACCGCCGCCAGACCGAGAAGCACCAGCGCGAGACCAAGACCGACCCGTGCCCTGGCACCCCCGCGACGGTACGTCATTCGCGCGCCGCTGACCGTCAGCTGTTTCGCGTTGCGCCACGCCGGCACGGCGACGACAAGTAGAGCAATACCGATACCGATCGCTGACGCAATCGCCGCCCACGTCAACGCGGACGCCACGTCTGCCCCAAACCCCGCGGAGCCGAAGATCGCGAGACCGAGGACGAGCGCGCCGCCGACGCCGGCAACTGCGCCGAGGGTCCCGGCCAGGGCCGCCTCGGCGACGGCGAAGGTGACAAGAGTGCGAATCGAGGCACCGCGAGAGCGCAGCAGCGCCTGGTCACGTCGCTGACGGTCGGAGCCGGCGGTCGCCACCGCGGCGGTCAGCAGGCCGGCGATGACGGCGCCAGGGAGGCCCAGGAAAAGAAAAAGGACGGTTGCGTAGGTGGCGTCGCCCCGGGCGGCGTCCAGTGCGGCCCCAATGTTGTTCCCCACGAGGGCCGCACCGGCCATGCGAGCCTCGAGGTTGCGCGCGCCGGCAGTGACCTGCTCGAACGCGGCCTCGGGAGACGACGGCAAGTTCTGGTCAAGATGGGCGTGAACCTGCTGATGGATCGAACCCGGCGCGGTGACTCGTAGGGGATCGAAGATCTGGTGCCACTGCGTGGTGGGCAGGAGTACGACGTTGTCAGGTGGGGCCGATGGCTGTGCGCCCAAGGGGGCCCCCACCTTCTGGAAGAGCGACCCCGCCTGGGGCAGGTCGACAATTCCGCCGACGATGACTATCGCGGGAGCCATACCCGGGCGACCGATCGCGACCCGGTCGCCCGGGTGGACGCGGAGGTTGGCCGCGGTCTGTTGGGCGACGAGCACTCCGTCGGTGGCTCCGACCAAGGGGCGGATCTCACCGGGGAACGCCGCTGCATACCCCTCGGGTAGGCCGATCACGACGCCTGGTCCGGTCGACTGCGTGGTGCCGCCGGTGGTCGCTGTCAGTCCGGTGCTGTTCGCATACCCAACGGGAAGCGCGAGGATCACGCCGGGCTGCGAGCGCACCCCGGCGAGGAGGACATTCGCATCAGCCCCGGGCTGCGCTTCAACCTGCCAGTCGACCGCGACGGTGGCGACCGCGCGCTTCGTCATGGTTGCCTGCGACGCCGCGAGGAAACTCCCGATGGACATCAGGAGCGCCACAGCAACCGCGACCCCGGCTGCGGTTCCCAACGTACGCGCGAGACGATTGACCACCAGTCCGCGCAGCCACAACAGCAACAGCACCATTTCAGGCGGCACCGAAGAGATGACCGTCGGCCATCGACCAGTGCGTCGAGTATCGCTCGGCGATGCGGCGATCGTGGGTGGTCAGCACCAGCGTCGCACCCACAGCCGCCACCGCCGCGTCGAGAACTTCGAGCATCCTTACGGCGGTTGGATGGTCCAGTTGCCCAGTCGGTTCGTCGGCAAACACAAGTCTCGGCGCGCCGGCGAGGACACGCGCGACCGCCACGCGCTGCGCCTGTCCCCCTGAGAGTTCCTCAGGAAGTTTGTCGGCGAGACTTTCGATGCCGAGCGTCGTCAGAGCCACCGCGGACGCACGGCGCGCTGCGTCTTCGGCGGCTCCGCCGAGCACCAACGGAAGCGCAACGTTCTCGATGACGCTCAGCGGCGGGAGCAGGCTCGGTCCTTGGAGGATCATGGCTATGGCACGCGGCCGCAACTCTCCGCGTGAGCCCAGCGCCGGCCACACGACCGTCCCTCCGGACGGAGATTCCAGCCCGGCCAGCAGGTGCAACAGCGTTGACTTGCCGGAGCCAGAACGGCCGGTGATCACGATGCGCTCGCCCGACGAAACCTTGCACGAAACCGCATCCACTGCGATGAGCGTCCCGTAGACGCGGCTGACCCGATCGGTCTGCACGAGAACCTCGCTCATGCGTTCATCTGCCCATCGACGAGCCGCAGCGTTCGATCCGCGATCCGCGCCACCGAATCACTGTGTGTGACCAGCACGATTGCAACCCCGCGGGACGCACGTTCGCGGAGCAGGTCCAGCACAGACCCCTCGGTCACGGAATCGACCTCACCGGTGGGTTCGTCGGCAAGCACCACGCGCGGGTCGTTCGCTAGTGCGACCGCCAGACCGGCTCGGCACAGTTCCCCTCCCGACAACTGCGACGGGTGGGCCTTGGCGCGAGCCTGCAATCCAAGCTCGGCGAGCAAGGTGCGGGCGCGCCCGACGTTCGGCGAACCGGCCAAGCGTTGCGCAAGCATGATGTTGTCGACCACCGTGAGATGTTCGATGAGGTTGCCGCTCTGGTAGAGCACGCCGATTTCGCGAAGTCGCATCGGCGTGCGCTCATGCTCCGGCTGGCGCGAGAGGCGCCGGCCCCCCACGGACACCGTGCCGCCATCGGGGTCATCCATACCCGACAGACACGCGAGCAGCGTTGACTTTCCCGAGCCTGACGGCCCGACAATGGCGACGATCTCCCCCGATCCAACCTCGAGCGACACACCACGCAGCGCCAGCGTCTCGTCGTCGCCGGAATGATAAAAGCGGTAGAGATCCGCGGCGCGAAGGATCCCTTCGGTCAGTGCCATTGCAGCGAATTGGTGACCGTCATCCAAGGATCGACATTGTCGGAACCCACCGGAGACGCGAGCGTGATGATCAGTTCGTTGCCGTTGTGCCAGAACTCGTATCGCTGGACGTCGAGACGTCCCGTCTTGCCCGTGACGGGGTCCGGTGACGAGTCCCCCTGGTACTTGATGAGCACCGCCGTCCCCGCGTTGCGAGTCACGCCGCTGATACTGCCGATAGTCGCGTTCGGGGACGCCCGTTTGATCGCAGCAATGTCGGTGGTCTGTGCGGAGGTGACGGTAGGCGCGCTCGCCGCGGGGACGCTCTGCAACGTGATGCTGTTGAAGTGGAACGTAAAAACCACCGTCGAACCGGTGTCGGCGCGTGCGAAGCCTTCCGGAATCTTGATCGTGTAGCCGCCAGCCGACGGGCTGAACGTCGTATAGGCAACCGTGTCGGGAATGTCGCCGGGCGGAAGCGTTTCTGTCCCAGCAGTCGGGGAGGGGCCGCTACTACCTGCGCCCGGGGATCCTGAGCCGCACGCAGAGACGACAACGACGAGTGCGCCCACGAGGAGCAGCCCGAGCGCGGGCAGAGGACGAGATGCAGTGGGTGCAGCATGCGGGAGGCGATGATTGCCGAAGGTCATCCGCCGAGCATGGAGGCCGAATCTGACGTCACGCTGACCCGTCTGCGGACGCCAGCCGCCCTGAGTCGTCAGACGCCGGAAGCGTGCTGGACGGATGGAAGCGTCACGAGGAACGTCGCCCCGGTCTCCGGCCCGTCGGTGAGCTCCAACGAACCGCCGTGCGACTGCACGATCGCCCGACATAGAGACAGCCCCAAGCCGGCCCCTTCGCCGTCGCGGCCACGAGCTGCGTCCGAGCGGGTGAATCGCTCAAAGAGAGATTCCTTTAACGACGCAGGAACCCCGCCCCCACTGTCGGAGACAGCGATCTTCCAGTCCGACAATGACGTGGAACCTGTGACGGTGACGGATCCTCCGGATGGTGTGTGTCGAATGGCATTGTCGAGGAGGTTGTCGAACACCCGCCGAAGAAGATCCGCGTCTGCATCCGCCGTGCCCTCGTTCTCGAACACCACGCTGAGGCTCACGGCTTCGCGGTGTGCTAACGGTTGCCAGCGCTCAACCGTTTCCTCCACGAGATCCGGCAGGTCGATCGAAGCCCATGCAGGAGTCAGGGCGCCGGCATCGGCGCGAGCGAGCACGAGAAGATGGTCGGCAAGGCGGCTGAGGCGTTCCACCTCAGCAAGCACTGTTCGCTGGCTTTCCTGATATTCCTCGGGTGTGCGAACCCGACTCAGCGACACCTCCACCTCGGTACGGACCAGAGCGAGCGGAGCACGGAGTTCATGCGCCGCGTCCGCGGTGAATCGCTGCAGCGTCGAGAACGCATCGTCGAGACGGGAGAGCATGCCGTTGAAGGTGGCGGCCAGTTGACCGAGCTCGTCTGGAGGGAGATCGAGGTCTATCCGGCGATGAAGATCATGTGCGCTGATGTCCTCGGCTGTGGAGGCAATCATTCTCACGGGGCGAAGCGCTCGGCTGGCCATGCGATACCCGAGGTAGGCGGTAGCGGACGTGAGAGCGGCGACCACTGTGGCGAGTAGCAGAGCGGTCTGCTGGAGCGTGCTCCTGAGTTCACCGATCGGTCGAGTGAGGACGATCACGCCTTGCCTTCCATTCCCAAGGCCGACCCGCTGAGCCAGCAGCCGTACCGGTTGGCCGCCGACATTCATGTCCAGCCTTTGCGCCCCACTGGCGATGGCGTCAGTCACAAGGCCAGTCGGGACCGTCGGCGTAGAAGCAGGGCCCGAGCGATCCAGAACGGTGCCGGACGAATCGAGCAGTACGGCATTGATGGCAATGCCTTGAGAGTTTTGACCGGGCAGTGAGTCGTTGCCATTCAACGTGACGTGCCCGCCGGACGTGTCGAGGCCGGATGTTAGTGCCAGCGACTGGCTGTCCAACGACGCGTCGAGAGCACCGTATTCGATGTGCTGAAAAGCCAACCAAAAGCCGACCGCCGCCACCGTGGCAACGACGAGAAACACGCCCGAAAATGCGAGCGTGAGCCGGATTCGCGTTGGTCTCAGGTGGTGTCGGAGCGACCGCACTCGCTTGCAACCTCAAAACGGTAACCGGCGCCTCTGACGGTCGAGAAGGGGTCGCGTCCGCCGGCCGCCACGATCTTGCGTCTGATCCGCCCGATATACGCCTCGACGATATTCGAGACGCTGTCGAAATCGTAGTTCCAAACGTTCTCTTCCACCTGCCGGCGGCTGAGCACGCGCCCCGGGTGGTGCATGAAGTACTCCAGGACAGCGAACTCTTTGGTGCGAAGTGACACTGGAAGCCCACCGACGCTCACCGTATGCGCTGCTGTGTCCAGAAGAATCCCACCGAACTCAATGACTGCGGATCGATCAGCGAGGTGGCGCCGGCAGAGTGCGCGAATACGAGCCCTCAACTCGCTGAACGCGAACGGCTTGATCAGGTAGTCGTCAGCGCCGACCTCCAAGCCTTGAACTCGGTCGGCGACGGCGTCGCGGCCGGTCAACATGAGCACCGGAGTACGAATGCGTGCGCGGCGCAGTTCGGCGCAGACGGCAAACCCGTCCAATGGTCCTGTCAGCATGACATCGAGAACGATGACGTCGAATGACGTGGCATGGGCGGCGGCGAGGGCGGCCTGGCCATCGTGCACCGTGTCGACGCCCATCCCGTCCTCTTCGAGACCCTTCTGCACAGTCGCGATAAGGCGTCGATCGTCCTCGACCAAGAGAACACGCATTTGTCAAGCGTGACGGACTTTCCTGACGTGATGCTGATCGGACTGAGTGAAGCCGGCCTGGGGGTCACGAGGGACGGCGGGACGAGACACCTTCCCTGACACCTTCGTTGATGGATGGCGGCGGATCACCGTGGATTCAGAGAGCCGTCAGAACGGCAGCGTCGAGATGCTGGTGGACGGCAATGGACCTTGTCGAACGTCAGTTCGTCGAGCTAAAAAACCTGGTGTCGACAGTTCGATCCTGTCCCTCGGCGCCACATTTTGTATTCAAAATGACCGATGCGGTCGCAGAAACCCCCACTTTCCCTTGTTCCCTGACAACTTCGCCGCCACCTTCGTTCGTTCAGGCTCGCTACCATCACCGGTAGCCGAAAACGCCACGTGGACATCGTCGCGCCAGGCGTTGGAGGCCTTGGAGACACCAGAGCGTTTGGCGCGATCCCGATACTGGACGCTGCGCCTCCGAAGGGGTCCGCTTGTCAGGAGCACCTAGGCAGGGTTGGACTCCGCCAACGGCGGGCCCAGGACCGTCATCCCAAGGGGCCCTCCGATGGCGACGAAGTCGGAAGGACCTGGCGTGCCGAGCAACGCGACTTGGTCAAAAAACGCTTCCATGCCGGCGGGCGTAAACATGACGAGGATGCGAGCCGGCTCCTCACCGATGTTCTGAAAGCAATGTGGGGTACCTCGGGGTACAAATACGAGTGCGCCCGCGGGCGCACTATGAATCTCGAGGCCGAGCTTGAAACGAAGCCCGCCCTCAAGTACGTACCACAATTCATCCTCGTGGGCATGTTGATGCAGCGGAGGACCCTGGCCGGGCGGGATCACGTTTTCGAAGGCGGTCAACGAGCCATTCGTTTGATCGCCACGAACCTTAAAGGTGAGCGGTCCGCCCACTGGTCCTTCAACCGTTGCACCCTCGCCTGGGCCAACAATCACCGGCTCCGTCCTCTTGGGCATCCGGCAACCTCATTTGAACAACGCTAGGCAGGAGCAGCATCGTAGCGAGTAGGTGGTGACACTGTCTCCGGCGCTCATGCGATTCGACACGGCGCGCGGCTCTCGGAGCGTCAAATCTGGCTCAACCAGCCGCCGTGCCGGAAGCCCTCGCTGCCGGTGGGGTCCTCAACGACTCCGTCAAGCGAGGCGTTCTCGCTGATCACGATTCCTCCCATCGGCCCTCCTCGCAAACCCTATGTCTCGCCGTGCGCCTTCCGAGGTCCGAACAGCACTGCACCACTCAGGTTGAGCACGTCGTTGTCGATCCACGCGACAGGGTCGGGAGAGCCGGCGCGCTTATCGAGCAAGATCGCTACCCAGCGAGCTTCACGATGGCCGGACCATATGTGGCACGGAACTCCGCGCCGGACGCGTAAAGGATGTCGAGCGATGCCGATATGACGGCCGCCCCCGAATAGAAGGGACGCCCCGAGATATTGGCCAGAACGTCCAACGGCAGGAAGACGTTTGCCGACGTGCATTCCCACACCAATGGGCCACGGGGGGTGGTGCCAACCAGACCTCCGCTTCCTGAAGCGATGCCGCGGCCGGCGGCCTGCTCAACAGACACGTTCACCGATTCGATGAAGATGGAGTCTCCGACCGCCTGGGTTGGACAGTTGATCCGCAAGTGGATTCGGGCGTCGATTCGGGCAAGCAAGGTGGCGTGCGTGACACCAAGCGGGTCGCAACTTAGCGTACGGGTGCCCTATGCACCTGACGACTTGGACGCGATGAACAGGCGGACCGCGTCGGCGTGATCCCCGAGCAGTCTTTGGCCTCGTGGTCGACCGTGAGATCGAACCCCACCGGGGCGTCGGGTAGGGCCATGAACCCAATTCTTGTCCCCAGCAGCTAATTCGGCCTGCACGGATCGCTCGCCTGCGGAGCCAGCTTCACGTCCTGACTTTCTATTCACACGGAGGTGCGTTTGCCGTGACAGCGCGTGCGCAGGCTGAGACGCTGCCTAGGGTGAGCTCATGGACAGAGGAGCGGCGCCATCACGCTCGCGGCCGTGTTGATTCCCGGGCGCGAACCCGCCGTCCGTAGCGGTGAACGACCAGGTTTAGGCGTGTGGGCGGCCGCAACCCTCGCCATGGCCGCCCTCTTGGTCGCGGGTCTGAAGTGGAGTCCGCTGGCGCATCCGGTCTGGGTTGCGCCGGTGGGGCTGTTCTGGTTCGTCACCGTCGGCGCCGGACTGTGCTGGGTCGGCGGGCTGCTGGTCCTCAGAGCGGGTTGGCGCGACCAGTTGGCTGAGGTCGCGATTCTGGGCGCAGTCATCATGGTCGCCTCGATTGTCGCGCTGGTGCACGGGCTGACTGCCCCACGCGTGCTGTACGGACCGACCAGTGCGGTGAGCACGTCGATCCTCCTCGCCAATCCGCTTGCCATGGCTGCCGGGGTACCACTGATCGCTCCCAAGCTGAGGTTCTCGATGTGGGCAGCCCGGCACGTCCGGCCGTGGACGGTGGCGTGGGTGGCGGCCTCGGCGACCGTTGCCGCCGCACTGCTCATCGCGCCGAATGCCCTCCCCGCCGCGGCGGGCGGTACCGTCCCAGCGCTCACGATCGCTCTCCCTGCGGTGGTCGCGGCCCTCGCAATCTCCCTTCGTGAACTGCGACTCTATTGGGTGGGGCGAAAGAAGGCGTACTTGGTGGCGTCCATTGGAATCGCCGCAGTCGGGTTGTCCGGACTCGTCTGGCTCGGCGATACTGCGTTTTCGGCGGCGTGGTGGGCTGCGCATGCGCTGGACGTCGGTGGGGTGCTCGCCGGCGCTGGCGCGATCCTCGCCGGGTACCACGCCGACCGATCCCTCTCCAAATCAATCGCGCCGATTCTCTCACGCGATCCTGTCATCGCTTTGGAGTTGGGACTCTCACCGATCATTCACGGCTTTGTCGCCGCGCTGGCCACCAAGGATGCGATCACCCGCGACCACGTCGTTCGCGTAGCCGAGCTAGCGATGCGCACTGGCGAGCGACTGGGGTTCCGGGGATCGCGGCTGCGTTACCTTGGCCTGGCCGCCCTCCTCCACGATATCGGCAAGCTGGATGTCCCCGCCGCGATTCTCACCAAGCCGGGCCCATTGAGCCCCGCGGAGATCGAGCGGATGCGCGTCCACACCGTTGTGGGTTGGGAGATCCTCTCGACCAGCCCTCTGCTGGCACCTGCCGCGCGCCTGGTCCGGGCCCATCACGAACGCGTCGACGGCACCGGGTATCCTGACGGACTGAAGGAGGGCGAGATTCCGTTCGACGCGGCGATCATCGCGGCGTGCGACGCCTACGACGCGATGGCCCACACTCGCCACTACCGGACCGCGTTGGAACCGGAGCAAGCGATTGCCATCCTGCGTGAGCACGCCGGAACGCAGTGGCTGCCGAAAGCAGTCGACGCAGTGATCCTGGTGCTGTCCGACGGTTTAGGCGGTCAGGCACTGCTCGACAACGTGGGGAGGGGGGAATTCGAACATACCCAAGCTCTGGGTGCTGATATCTGTTTGGACGCGATGCCAGTCGCCACCCAGCAGGCGCTCGCTTAGCTCCAGGGCTCGCCGCCCGAACGGGCCGTTGTGCATGTCGCGCAAAATCCAGGCCTTGCCGCGGCTGTGATCTCTCAACTTCGTGTACTGGAACTTCGCGCGGGCGCACGGAAGCTTTGCCAACCCGTCCCGGCACACCTGCGGTAGCCGCTGGCGTCAGGGACCCTGTTTGCGGATTGACGATATCGTCGCCCTCCTTAGCCGAGTTCCCGGCTGGCGTCGGCAAGGGGACTTCTGCTGGCCACGCTCGGCGGGCTGGGGTCCCTTTCTGTCCTTCGCGACACGCCCGAGGAAGCCCAGGGACATTGCGACTATCTGCCGTGCATCACGTCGAGCACCCTTGCTATCGTCAGCCTCATAGCGCTTACGGTCGGGATGGCTGTCCTAGTGGTCCTGGGGGCCAGGTTCCTCGGCGCCACGGGCAGGGCAGGCGGACCGGCGTAGTCACACTGAAGCACTACCCGGAACGTCAAGCTGGTGCGAGGGGCTGCCGGGTCGGCCCGAGAGACCGCGCCTCCCCCGGAGGTTGAAAGCGGGAGCCTCTCGGGTGCTGACGACCATGGGACACGGTTCGCGCCTTCGGCGCCCTTGAATGGAACGGATCGAACCGCCCTGCCATCGAGGCCAACGAGGACGTGACGAAGCCTGACGGCTAAACCTCGTCGTCCTCTGCTATTCGATGTGCCACGTATGAGATTGCCCGGGCATCCCCCGCCCTAACATGGCGGCGTGATTTGCCTTCGACCCGCGACGCCCGACGACGTACCGCTCCTCGAAGACTGGGACACCCAGCCCCATGTCATCGCCTCTACGGGCAACGATGACCACATCGATTGGCGGTCCGAGATGGAAAGCGGCGACCCGTTCCAGGAGACGCTGATCGCGGAGCTGGACGGCCGGGCTATCGGCGTTGTGCAAGTCATCGATCCCGCCGTCGAGGTCACGCACTACTGGGGCGACGTCGAGCGCCACCAGCGCGCCATTGACATCTGGATCGGCGCGGCCGCCGACCTGGGCCGCGGATACGGCACCGAGATGATGACGCTGACCCTGGATCGTTGTTTTGCAGACACCGACGTTATCGCGGTCCTGATCGATCCACTCATGTCGAATACCCGAGCACATCGCTTCTACCAACGGCTGGGCTTCATCGCGGTGGAGGAGCGCGTGTTCGGCCACGATTCTTGCCTGGTGCATCGGCTTGACCGTCGTTCCTGGGACTGCCGCTCGGGCGTTTCGACTTCCAGATCGAGATCCGATGCTCTGAGGGGCGCGTGACGCCTGATCTCAAGCGCCCTAGTTGACGCAACGTGAAGGCGAGGAACCTCAGCGAGCCATCGGATCCTGCGCTCGCAAACGGGTCTTCACCTCTTCGCGGGCTTCGGCTCCTTCGCCGGCAGCGCACCGACGAAGTCGAGTGCTTTCGATGCCCATACCGTTTCCTCGACTTCGCCGGTTGCCGCAGGCAACGACAAGTAGCCTCCCATGGGACGCTCCGCCGGCCCGAAAGGCTTGGCGCCCCTTCGACGCAAGATTTCGCAATCACTCTCGGGCAACTTGAAGCCGATGGTCGGGCCAAAGAGCCCCATGAACATGTTGCCGTTCACAAAGGCGCCGAGGTTGCCGGACATGGGCTTGATCTCCACGCGAGGGTCGGAAGGAATGAGGGTCCGGAATCGTGACATATCGGCTTCCGTGGGCTTTGGTATCTCCATGGTGCGATCGTCCAGTATTGACACCGGAGGGCCAAGTTCACACGCACCTATGCGGTCGCAATTGCCGGCGGGTCCTCGGGTCCGAAGGCTGCTACGTCCGGCCGGACCGACGGCGGTTGGCTCTCGGGGGGAATTGTCCTCGCAGACGCGGGCCCTGTCCCGGTCGAGCACTGCCATCAAGGCGGCGCGACACGATTCGACGATTCGGTCGCGGGCCACGAGGCACGTTCAGGACGCAGCGACCAAGTGAGGTGAACCACTGCCCATCGCAGGCATTTCGCACCAGAACGAGCGTCGCGCCGGGAAATATGGCACGACTGGTCGCGACGGGTGATTGCCTATTTGCGGCGGCCCCACGCGGCGACGGTGAGTGGGAACATCACGTTGACCGACGGATCGTTGAGCGCGGCCAAAGCTTCATCAAGTTCAGCCTCGCGCACTCTGCCACCGGCGAGCAGCGGTGCACGGAGTTTCTCGATCGTCAGGCGGAGGAAATGTGCCGCCGGTGGACTTCCGCCCGGTACGATCGCGCAGCGTCCTTCCGCCTCAACCTCAGCGAGGCCGGCCGCTGTGAGGTCATCGACCAGCCGTCGGCCGTACTGGGTGTCGATCGGGCAGGTGGATTCGAGATAGCGCATACCGGCGACCATCACGCGGCGAAGAGCGGGCGATTCGGGGGTCTCGAAGATGGTGACCCAATCGGGCTCCTCGTCGAGAAGAATGCCGCCCGGCCGTAGTGCCGCCACCAAGCGTCGCAGGGCGAGTGCCTTGTCGGGGAGCCATTCGACAAGGTAGCGCGCGTGCACCAGGTCGAAACCGTCAGGGAGGTTGTCGGTCATGAGATCGTGTCGAAGCACTCGCAACGTCGGATATCGAGCCGCCGCCGCTTCGAGAAAGTCCGTTTCGAGGTCGGTGGCGACAACCAGACCGTCGGGAGCCACGCGCTCCGCAAGCCAGAATGCGACCGCGCCGCCGCCCGCACCGACTTCCAGGCAGCGCGACCCGGGTCCGACGCCGAGGCGGATGAGATGCGCGCGTGTGCCCGGGTCGAGCGCGATCTCGAGACCGCGCAGCCGCAACCGTTCTTCGTCCCATCCGTGGTCGTACGTGTAACCGTCACTCATCGCGTCGCATACTACGTTGCGACCAACGCATCGGAACGACCGCGGCCCATGGACGTTCGCGGCTCGTGTGCGCAGTCTCGTACACAAACCTGACGCCAAGGAGCGCACCGAAACCGCTGCGCCAGTTATGCCATGCACCGCAATGGACATTGACGAACGTCCGTTGGTCGAGCTAAGAGCTGGCGTCGACGGTTCGATTCTGCCCCTCGCCACCACCATGTTCGAAGGGCGGCCCTATCGTCTGTCGCGGCGAAGGCATCGGAGCGTAACGCCAGCGACCGTGGCGAACCGGAACTGGCGATAGCTCTCTACGTGCGCCCCCGAAGCACGAGGTCTAGGGCGATGCGAGAGCGTACGATCCTCGAGGCGGCTGAGTCGCCGGTGACTCTGAGGAAGACATGTTGCAGCTCATGGACTCAGACCCCTCCGATCTGCTCGAGGAGAGAAACGTGCTCGCATCCCAATCCCCGCTCGTCGATCTGGCGGCACGCTATTCAAAGGCATGGAGCGATCGCAACGTCGAAGCGATCCTTGCGCTGCACTCCGACGACTCCACCTTCCAGGTGCACGGAGTCGGTTCCCGGGCCACGGGCAAGAAGGAGATTCGGGGTGCACTCGAGGCATTCTTCAATACGTGGTCGCAGACCCGCTTCGAGGGTCGCGCCCGCGACCTCGCAGCAGATCATTGGGTCCTGGAATACACGCTGCACGCAACGCTGTCCGCAGCGTTGCTGGTTGGAGCGCAGACCGTCGAGGGAACAGGTCAGGTAGTCAGCTTTGAGGGCGTCGACATCGTCCGTGTGTCGAACGGAGAAGTCGCCAGCAAGGACACGTACATAGACGGGTTCGCCGTGTTGGCGCAACTCACGTAGCCGTAGGGAGTCGCTGCAAGGGACCTCGCTGCGGATTCTCTCGTTCGCAACGCATACGAACTCGGAGATGCCAGCGGACAGCGACGGATTTTGACGCACATCAGTTCTCGTGGCTGAAAAACCTCGTTTCGACAGTTCGATCCTGTCCCTCGGCACCACGGTTTGTCCCCCAGTACACCGTCGGTGTCGACCGCGATATCGCCCTGGACGAACGGGGACGTGCGCAGTCCAATAGGGCCGTATCTCGCGAAAGCTCGACGTGCGCTCAAGGATCGAACTGGCGAACCGTTTGGCCGCCGAGGTGACCCTCTGAACGACGCGTAGCGCAGCGAGCAAAGTTGCGTAGTTCCCCCGATGCGCAACCCCTCCAGCACTCCTAACGTGGCCGGCATGACCACCGCCCGCTCCTCGAGCTTCCTCGTTGAGCGCTATCTGCCGTCCTCCTCGAGGATCTGATGTACCCACCCTCAACTCCCTCGGAGGAGTTATGAACCGCGCCCTGCCGTGCGTGACCGTGGCTCCCGCCATCGGCCTGAGCATCTGCGCCCGCACCGGCGTCACGACAGCCAGCAGCCCCAACACCGGGAGACCTCCAGCGTGGCTTCTCAACCTCGGACTTGTGCAGGGGGCCTTTAGGCGACCTTTAGTGGCGCCGACTAGGGTCGCGGGCAGCGAGAACCGGAGTCTCGCGTCAGAAAAGGAGGCTCACATGACAGGCCCCAAGGTTTTCGCAGCGTGTGGCGCGCTGCTCACATCGGCGCTGTTACTCGCTGCGTGCGGAGGCGGCACGGCGAGCGGCTCGCCGGGAGCAGCGGCTCTGCAGTCGGCGGCCTCACATGCCGCCGGGTCGTCGAGCGACAGCGGGTCATCCAAGGCGGTCGACCCATGCACTCTCATCAGTCAGCAGGAGGCAACCACAGCTCTCGGTGCCGACCCGGGTCCCGCAGTGTCCAACACGCTGACTTGCGAGTACGGTGCGACCGGCGGTGCCCCGTCGATCACCATCGGCGCCGACGCGGGTGGCCGGACGATGTATGACGAGCAGCGCACACTCACCGGTGGCTCCACCCCCGACGACGTCAGCGGCGTGGGCGACGCGGCATTCCTGATTGCCAGCGCCGACCTCCCGGACATCACCACGATCGTGTTCCTCAAGAGCGGCACCGTGGTGCGCATCAGCCTCATCCTCCCCGGTTCGACCTCGGGGACATCGATCGTCACCACGCTCGCCAAGGGGGCAGCGGGGCGGATGTGACCGTGATGCATCAACTGACATGAACTCGATCAAATGCAAAGGAGACTTCTTGCCAAGACGGCTCTCGAACGGCTCGGATGATCCAGCGTTCACTTCCAGCCAAATCTGACATAAAGGAACGACATGAGAACGGAGCACACCATCACGCGCCGGCTGATCGTCGGACCCGTGGTTGCAGGGCTGTGCGCCCTGGTCCCGGTTATCTCGGCGCACGCCACTGCCAACACCTGGACCGCGCTGGCGCCGATCCTGACACCTCGGGCATCGCTGGCCGCGGCGACCGGGCCGGACGGACGCATCTACGCGATCGGCGGCGTCAACGGATCCATCGCCGTCCTCGGCACCGTCGAGGCGTACGACACCACCACCAATGTCTGGACCGCGGTGGCGTCGATGCCTACGCCTCGATCAGTGATAGCGGCGGCGACCGGGCCGGACGGCCGCATCTACGCTATCGGCGGCCAGGACGGCACGAACGCAGTTGCCACCGTGGAGGCATACGACACCGCCACGAACATCTGGACGACGGTGGCGCCACTGCCATCAGCGCGCCAGAATCTCGCCGCAACGACCGGGCCGGATGGCCGCATATATGCCATTGGCGGCAACGACGGCACCAACTGGGTTGCCACCGTCGAGGCCTACGACACCACCACCAACATCTGGACCACGGTGGCGTCGATGCCAACGTCCCGTGGAGCTCTTGGTGTGGCGACGGGGCCGGACGGCCGCATCTACGCGATCGGCGGCTACAACGGCTCTCTTCTTGCCACCGTGGAGGCTTACGACACCACCACTAACACCTGGACCACAGTCGCCTCGATGCCAACATCTCGTCTGGCACTGGCGGCGGCAACGGGACCGGACGGTCGCGTCTACGCGATCAGCGGCGAAAATCTATCGGGGGCTGCGCTGGGCACCATGGAGGCCTACAACCCCAGTGCGAACACGTGGACCACGGCAACCGGGATGCCGACTCCTCCTCGGCGCAGTCTGGGTGCGGCGACTGGGCCGGATGGTCGGATTTATGCCATCGGCGGGTACACGTCAACTGGCAGTGTGGAGGCCACCGTGGAAGCGTATATGACCATCGGGGGCCGCCTGACATCCACCGGCGGGACGATCAATTTGAACGAGGGCGCCGTGTTCTCGGGTCGCGTGGCGAGCTTCAACGATGCAGACGAAAACGCCTCGCCGGGCACCTACTCAGCGACCATCAGTTGGGGTGACACATCCAACTCGAGCGGCACGGTGGCGGTCGACGGCCATGGCGGTTTCACCGTTTCGGGTACCCACTCGTACGCAGAAGAGGGCTCATACCCGATCACCGTCGCCATCTCTGACCGCGACGGCGGCTCGACCTTATCGGATGGCATGGCAGCGGTCGCCGACGCTGCGCTGGCTGCAAGCGGTCTGCACCTGACGCAGTCGCACGACGGTGTCAACGGGGCGGTGGCGTCGTTCGCCGACACGGATCCCAGCGGCACCGCGACCGACTACACGGCGAGCATCAAATGGGGTGACGGCTCACCGTCGACAGCGGGCACTGTCACGCCCAACGGCAGTGGCGGTTTCACAGTCTCCGGCACGCATCACTACGGCAGGGACCGCGAGAAGGCGACCATCACGGTGACGATTCACGACGCCGGCGGCAGCGCCGCGACGGCGACCACGATCGCCAGAGAGCACAACGAGTAAATAGAGGGGTCGCCGATCGGGCTTGAGCCTGGTCGGCGGCCCCGCCTCACCGTCTCGTAGTGGTCGCGCAATGGGTTGCCCACTGGTCTTGTGCGATCATCCCAACGATGGCGTCGGACGAGGCCAGATGGCTTTCTCTCGATCGAGCCAGTGGCGAGACCCTTCGAGCGGCCGTGGAGCGGACGATCCGCGAGGCGATCCTCACCCGCGCGCTGCGTGCCGGGGTGCGGCTACCCGCGTCACGGACGCTCGCTCAGCAACTCGGGGTGTCACGCGGCGTGGTGAGCGATGCGTTCCGCCAGCTCGAAGCTCAGGGTTTCCTCATCGGACGCAACCGCGAGGCGCCGGTCATCGCGGCCGTCCAGAGCCCGAGGTTGACCCGAACCGAGCTCGAGGCCACGGCTCTTGCTGCGAGATATAACTTGAGTCCAACAAGGCCGGACGTCTCGCTGTTCCCGCTTACGCGGTGGCTCGCCGCCGCACAGCGCGTGACGCGTCGCAGGGGCCCTTCGATCCTCGACTACGGTGAACCTCGCGGGGAGCGGGTCCTCCGCGCCGCGCTCGCTGATCATCTCGGGCGGACAAGGGGAGTCATCGCCGACCCAGCCGAGATCGTGATCGTGCAGGGAACGGCACAGAGCGTCGATCTGTTGATGCGTGTTCTCCGTGGGCGCGGTGCAACGCGCGTCGCAACCGAGGACCCATCTCAGACGACCGCGCGCGAACGCATCCGAGCGGCCGGCCTCACGGTCGTTCCCCAGCCAGTGGACAGCCAAGGGCTGGTCGTTGACGCGCTCGACGCCGATGCGGTGCTCGTCACTCCAGCGCACCAGTTCCCGACCGGTTGCGTCTTGACTGGCGAACGACGGCGTCAACTGATCGCGTGGGCGTCAGCTACCCGTGGCTTGATCATCGAGGACGACTACGACTCAGATTTTCGCTACGACCGCGAGCCCGTTCGCTCGCTCCAGGGCCTGGCGCCAGAGCACGTTGCAATGATCGGCACAGTCTCGAAGACACTGGCCCCAGCATTGCGACTTGGCTGGCTGGTGGTACCCGCAAGTCTCGTCGACCAAGCGGAGGACACCAAGCGGCTCCTCGACCACTTCTCGCCTGCGATCGACCAAGCCACGCTTGCTGAGATGCTCATCAACGGAGACTACGATCGGCACGTCCGGCGCGCCCGCGGTGTGTATCGGGTCAGGCGAGACCGATTACTCACCGCGCTCGCGGAGCATCTGCCAGAGCTCGGCGTCGAAGGCATCGCTGCGGGCCTGCACCTCGTGCTTCGGCTGCCTCCGGAGGCCGACGACATTGCCATCGCGGACCATGCGAGAAGTGCCGGAATCAACGTCGCCGCCCTGTCGGCATTTCGAGTCGTGCCTGGGGAAGGTGGACTCGTGATCGGTTATGGACGCCTGGCCGACGAGGATATCGAGATGGCGATACGGGAATTAGCTCACGTCGTGCGCCCGAATCTGTAGACGGACGTCCCGCTTATGGCACACGCCGCGCGGATGGAACTGGACTCACCGGATGGTCTGAGGCGGTGATCGCCGCCTGAATTGCCCCTCTTCTGGCATGCAATCCGACGGCCGCGCTGGTCTCATCCGATGGAGTGAATTCTGGCAAAGGTCTGCAAAAACACCAGGCCGCACGCCTATCCTCCGGTGCAGGAGCTGACGGGAATTGAGGAGCCCAGCTTGAACGTGCATGGAGTGGGTAAGTTCGCCGGGGAGGCGCGGGCATGAGTTTGTCCATCGCTGAAGTTCAACCCAGTACGGTTTCAGCGGATACGCCCGCCGTCAAGGGCGTCCAGGGGCGAACGCCGCTGCAGTTATTGGTCGCGCGTTTGCGCACAGATCGCGTGGCGCTCGCGTCCGTCGCGATTATCCTCCTGATCGTGGTGCTGGCGATCGCGGCCCCACTGATCGCGCACCTCACCGGGCACGGCCCGACCGACGCCAATGTCGACAATGGCACCGACGCCAACGGCCAACCCCTGCCCCCAGGGACTCCCGGGTTTCTCTTCGGCACCGATAACCTCGGTCGCGACATCCTCGTACGCATCGCGTATGGCGCACGGATCTCGTTGCTGGTCGGTGTTCTCGCCACGGCGATTGCAACCATCGTCGGCGTCGTCGTCGGCCTCTTTGCCGGCTACTTCGGCGGCTGGCTCGACAACATCCTCGCCCGCATCATGGACGTCGTGCTGTCGTTTCCCTATG
>JBEPVD010000026.1:0-42760 GCA_041691155.1 Candidatus Dormiibacterota bacterium
CATAGGGAAACGACAGCACGACGTCCATGATGCGGGCGAGGATGTTGTCGAGCCAACCGCCGAAGTAGCCGGCGAAGAGGCCGACCACGACACCGACCACGGTTGCAATCGCCGTGGCGAGTACACCGACCAGCAACGAAATCCGCGCGCCATAGGCGATGCGCACGAGGATGTCGCGACCGAGGTTGTCAGTGCCGAAGAGGAATCCGGGAGTTCCCGGAGGCAATGGTTGCCCATTGGCGTCGGTGCCGTTGTCGACGTTGGCGTCGGCGGGGCCGTGCCCGGTCAGGCCGGCGATCAGCGGGGCCACGATCGCCAGCACCACGATCAGGATGATCACCGCAACCGATACGAGCGCTACGCGATCCGTCCGCAGGCGCGCCACCACCAACTGCAGCGGGGTTCTCCCCTCGATGCCTTTGGCCGCCGGCTCCTCCGGGAGGACTTCGGTTGGTACCGCCTCAATGGTGGAAAGACTCATGCCGGCGCCTCCGCTAAAAATCCCTCGACCGCATGGAGAATCGTCGCCTTCTGGCTCGCCAGTTTCTCACCTTCGGCGACAGGAAAGTGGCATGCGGTTTCATGGGATGGCGCATCCCCTGGCCGCACCACGAGTTGGGGCTCGTCTGTAGAGCACAGTGGCTGCGCTTTGGGGCAGCGCGTGTGAAAGCGGCAGCCGCTTGGCGGATTGATTGGCGACGGCACGTCTCCGCTGAGGATGACCCGGTCGCGCGTTCGTGCCTTGTCCGGATCGGCAACCACCGACGCAGAGAGGAGCGCGTTGGTGTACGGATGACGCGGTGTTCTGTACAGGTCTTGGGCCTCGGCCACCTCGACGATCTTGCCGAGGTACATGACGGCGACCCGATCGCTCACGTGCTGCACGACCGCGAGGTCGTGGGCTATGAAAATGTAGGTGAGCCCAAACTCCTGCTGCAGATCCTCGAGCAGGTTGATCACCTGGGCCTGGATAGAGACGTCCAGTGCTGACACCGGCTCGTCACACACAATGAGCTTCGGGTTCAGTGCCAGCGCACGCGCGACACCGATGCGCTGGCGCTGGCCGCCCGAGAACTCAGCGGGAAAACGGTTGTAGTGCTCGGGATTGAGGCCCACGACCCGCATGAGTTCCTGTACGCGAAGCTTTCGATCAGCACCGTCCGCGACTTTGTGAATCGCCAGCGGATCGCCGATGATGGACCCGACGCGCCGGCGCGGGTTGAGCGAGCCGTACGGGTCCTGGAAAATCATCTGCATGCCGCGGCGATGCGGACGCATCTCGGATCTCGAGAGGGTGCTCAAGTCGGTGCCGTCGAAGACGAGCTTTCCCGCGGTCAGCGGGTAGAGCCGCATGATCGACCGAGCGAGCGTCGACTTGCCGCATCCCGTCTCGCCCACCAACCCAAGGGTCTCGCCGCTTCGGACCTCCAGGTCGACCCCGTCGACCGCTTTGACCCGGCCCACTTCGTGCTTGAAGAAGATCCCCTCTTTGAGGGGGAAGTGCTTGACCAGCCCTTCAGCGCGGAGCAGCACTTCACCGTGCTGCACTGGCGGAGCCTTAAGCATAGACAGACGCTTCTTCGGCAGCCGCCACGACGCCCGGAAGTTTGGCTGATCGCGGGCCACGGTGGGTGCCGGCATAACGCTGACGAGCTGTGTCCATCGCCACCCCGACGCCCGTCATCTCGGGAGGGAGCCAGCATGCGGACGCGTGGCCCACACCGGTGGGGATGTCCTCCAAAACGGGCTGCTCGTCAAGGCATGCCTCCATGGCGAACGGGCAGCGCGGGTGGAACCCGCACCCGCTGGGGGCGTTGATCATGCTCGGCGGCGCGCCGACGATCGGAATCAGCCGGCTACCCATGACACCCGTCGCCGACGGGACCGAACCAAGCAGGCCCCGGGTG
The DNA here is from genome assembly GCA_041691155.1 of Candidatus Dormiibacterota bacterium. Classification (GTDB taxonomy): domain Bacteria; phylum Chloroflexota; class Dormibacteria; order Aeolococcales; family Aeolococcaceae; genus Palsa-851. The sequence continues at coordinate 1,908 of JBEPVD010000026.1, forward strand.
TACGGGTGATGAGGGGTCAAGAAAATGCTACGGGCGTCAGCCCGCTCAGCGGCCCGACCGGCATACATGACGAGTACATCATCGGCGACGGACGCTATCACGCCGAGATCGTGCGTGATGATGATCATCGCCATCCCCAGTTCGTGCTGCATCTGAACGAGGAGTTCCATGAGCTGGGCTTGAACGGTTGCGTCCAGCGCCGTGGTCGGCTCGTCCGCGATGAGCAGCTTGGGCTTGAGTGCCAAGGCCATTGCAATCATCACGCGCTGTCGCATCCCTCCCGACATTTCGTGGGGATAGGCCCGCACCCGGCGCTCGGGCTGGGGGATGTTCACCAGGCGGAGCAGCTCCACAGCCTGACTCATCGCTTCGTCCTTGCTCACGCCAGTGTGGGTGCGGATGGCCTCAGCGATCTGCCAGCCGACGCGAAAATGCGGGTGGAGGCTGGACAGTGGATCCTGAAAGATCATCGCGATCTCGGCCCCGCGGATCTTCCTGAGTTCCGGCTGGCTCATGGTCAACAGCTCCCGGCCGTTGAACTTTGCAGAGCCCGTGGTGTCGCCGCCGGGGTTGAGCCCGAGCATCGTCAGCGCACTGACGCTCTTTCCTGACCCCGATTCACCGACCACCCCGAGCGTCTTGCCTGAGTCGACGGAGAAGGAGAGTCCGCGGACGGCCTGCACTGTCCCGTCCGCCGTCGGAAAGGAGACCGTCAGATTGTCAACGCTGAGCAGTGTCATCTGCGGGTCGATGGTACTGAAAAAGGATGCCCGCCGAAGCGGCGGGCATCCCTGTTCACGGTTCTACTGTCGATTGGTTACGACGAGACCCAGATCTGGGTGTAGTCGTACCCCTCGCTGAAGGGGAGATAGATCGCGTTGTGCACTCGTGCCGACCGGAAGAGCGGCGTGAGCTGAGTCTGGAAAGGAATGAACGCTGCGTCGGCCATGATGGCCTGATCAGCCTGATGCCAGAGGCTCGCGGCCGCCGAGATAGTGGTCGCCGACTCGGCTTGGTTGACCAGCGAATCGACCGCCGGATTGTCGTAACCGCCCCAGTCCGATCCAGGGAAGCTGAGCGCTCCGTCGAGGATGTCCGGAAGGGTGGCACGGCCGTTGGTCGGCCCGAACCAGTCTGGAACCCAGCCCGGCTCGGTGATGTCCCATTTGCCGGCCTTGAGGCCGTCCGGCGACGTGACACCGATGCCCGCTGAGCCGTAGTAGCCCGTGGCGATCGGAGTGCCGACTACCGTGACGCCGCACTTCCCGAAGTCCGACTGGATCTCCTGGAACACGGCCGGATGGTTACCGTTGTTGCGGTAGTAGTCCTTGAGGGTGAAGCCGCTCGGGAAACCAGCGGCAGCAAGCAGCGTCTTGCATTTGCCGGGGTCACCCTGATTGTTCTTGGTCACGTAGTCGTTGAACTTGACATAGCCCTCGGCGCCTGGGCCGATGACCTGATTGAGCGGCTGGTTGAGGCTCGCCCCGCCGTAGATCTTGCCGAGTGCCACCTTGTCGACGGCGTACTCAAGCGCCTGACGGACCTTGACGTTACCGAGTGCCCCATTGTTGTTCCCGCTCTGAACGTTGAAGACCAGGTACGGGTTGGTGTCACCCGGCGCCGGGAAGGTGCCGAGCTGCGAGTTCCACGTCGGGGTCTCGAGGCCCTGAATGTCGGAGGTCGGGACCACCGTGTTCCAGGCGAGGTCCGCAGTATTCGCCTGCATGTCCTGCTGCACTTCGGTCGACGCCGCCGAACCCGCGAGGTCCATCTTGATGTCGATCTCATTCAGATACTGCTGACGGATCGGGTCGTTGCTCTTGGTCCACTGCGGGTTGCGGGTCATGATCAACTCATGCCCGACGTTGTAGGTGCTGATGAAGTAGGGACCGTCGGAGTAGAGGACATTGCCCGGCGTGAGCGGCGTGTACTTCAGGTACTCCTCTGGCGCCGCCGAAGCGAAGGGGAGCGCGAGGATGCTGGTGAAGTCAGTCGCCGGCTGGGTGAGGGTGAAGACGATCGTGGAGCTGTCAGGAGTCTGGATGCCTGAAACGCTCGTCATGCCGGCATTGATGGACGCCGCGCGAGCCGCGGGGCTCTCGGACGGGTCCTGTCCCTCAAACGCGTTGCAGAATGCCTTGAAGCCGGCGATCGTCGATACGTAGTACCCCGGGTTGCCGTTGGGGGCGAGCGTCGGATCGCAGTTACGCAGAATCCCGCGCTGGAAGTCCTGCGACGTGACCGGACGCGGCGGGGTGGTGTTCCACATCATTCCGCTGCGCAGCTGGAAGGTGTATGTCAGCCCATCAGCGCTCACGTTCGGCATGGCCGACGCCGCGTCAGGCTGCAGCTGCACGGCCTTGTTGAAGTCACTCGAGGTGGGGTAATTGACCAGCTGGCGAGTGTAGGCGCGCTCGATGCCGAAGCCGATCGTCTCGTACTCGCCCTGGGGATCAGCTCCCGCAGACAGGTCGGTGCTGCCCTCGATCTTCAGGGTGCCGCCCAACACTGGCGCGCCCGACCCGTTGACGTTGGCCCCCAACCACGAAACGGTCGACGTGTTGAAGCTGACCGGGTTGAACAGGTCGCTCGCCTGGCCGGAGGCGGTGGGTCCCGTTGTCCCGCTTCCGCATGCCGCGATGGCTACGGCGCTGACAGCGAGGACCGCTCCTCGCTTCGCGATGAGGCGGCGTCTTTCGACAGCGCCTCGGCCCAACACTTTTAACACCATTCTGGAAACCTCCATGTCCCTGTGACTTTGGGACGGCCCCTACGATGCGCCACCGGGCGCGAGCGATCCGCTACCAGCGCATCATATTCGCCTGACCGGCCGACTGCCTCACCCTAGTGGGTGATCTTTTCGCCCACGTCTCGCCTACTCTCGGGACGAATCGACTGCAACACGAACGCGATCCGCTTCGACGGGAACGGTCAAAAAGTGCGTTGCTTCCTTATAGGACTCATTGCGGACGGAGTGGTTCGAACGCGCACACGCCGCCGCGTCGCGCCACTTTTGACGCATTCCGCTTGGGCGATCTCCTCGACGCGCTCGAGCACTGACTCCACTCGGGGTCGAGGACGACCCAGCACCACGGCCTGCGCAGTACGCTCTAGGGGAGACTGACCCGACATGAAACTCGCCACGATCAGCCGCTATGAGTCCGCGAGTCGCCCGTGGGTTCGACTCCTCGAAATAGCGGGTGATCATTTCCCGGACACTCTTGCTGACCTCACGTTCCTCCGAAAGTGCAACGCGAGGCTCGAACTGCACGTCGACGATGCCCGTTTCACGTATGTCGCGCAGCTTGTCGGGTCAGAGGTCGAGACGGTCGAAACCAGGCGGCAGGTTCAGGGACGAATCTCACTCATGGGACCTCTCGCCGCCGTTGGGGCGGACATTCGTGAATACGAAGTCGCGGTTGCTAAACGGTTGGCCAGGGAAGCGGCAAAAGGAGCGCTGACTCCCAAGCGCGCCCGCGCACTCTGCGACGGACTCGGATACGAGGCCTTTGACGTTGAACTGTCACGCTACCGTGAAGAGCTCGCTCGGTATAAGGCGGCGAACCCGAGGACGGCACGATGGTGGTCGTTCCTGAGCAGAACACGGTGAACCGAGCGGGACGAGGGCGACGTGGAAGAAAGGAATAGCAGCCCACTGGACGACGAGCGTCAGGCCAGGGAGACGCTCCGATCAGGCGCTCCCACGCGCGGGGCAGTCTGACAGCGTGGAGTCGTATGTTGACACCGTCCAGGTCCGAGATCCCGCGCGCCCGCGTCCCGCTCGGGCCCGCGCCCACACATTCGATATCGCAACGCTCCTTTGTCTCGCCCTGATCGCAGCCACCGGGTGGGCGGTGCTGGCAGCAGATTGGGTTCAGGGCGGTGGCGGCGCCATCGTGGTCGCCACCTTGTCGGTGGTCGAAGCGGCGCTCCTCACCCAGGCGCATGCGCCTCGCATCGCCACCGCGCTCGCTGCACCGTTGCTCGCACTCGCCGCGATCGTCCCGACAACGCTTGCGGCGATGCCCCGGCTTCCCGGCCAGACCACAGGCGTAGTGGCCGGGCATTACATCCGAGCGCTCTTCACGGGTCTCTCTTCGACCCACGACTGGGATTTCACTGTCGGCCTGTCCGCAATCCTCTTCGTCTGCGGGTACTGGCTCGGCTGGATGGCGCTCCGCGAGCACCGCGGTGTCCTTGCGGTCGTCCCGATCTTCTCAGTTCTGGCCACCAATGTCGTCAACGCAACGAAGCAGGGTCCGATCGCCTTGCCGGAGACCGTCGCCGTCGGTCTTGCCATTGCCGTGGTGGCGGTGGCGCATCTCGGGTCGCTGGACAAGCGCTGGGCGGCCTCGCAGATCACCGCATTCGACGGTCTGCGCTGGCGGTTCGGGACCAGCGCCGCGGGCGTTGCGGCGATCCTGACTCTCGTGGCGCTGCTTCTCCCACCGGTGTCGACGACCGACCTCTCGGCAAAGCTATTTCCCAGTGGTCGGGGCATAGGCGCCGGCCAACGCATCAACACCCCGGCCGGCGCGTCCGGCGCGGCCGCGATCGGCTTCAGCCCGTCGGTTGTGCCAGGTGGCCCGCTGATCAGTGTGCCTCGGACGGTCTTCACCTATACGGACGACACCCCGGCACCGGTCGATTTCTCCGTCGCCAACGACACGGTCTTCGACAAGGGCAACTGGTACGGACCCGCTCGCGGGGCGCCAGGGCCGGGCGGCACGACGTGGGCCGGCATCGACTTCACCGCCGGTCCCCTCCCCCGCGACAACAGCCTCTCGGACGGCGGCGCGGGGTCGCATGAAACGGCCGTGCACGCTGACATCCGCCTGGACCCCGGCGCCACCGGCAACGAGGCCTTGGCGCCGTTCGCCGGCGAGCCCGAGGCGATCAACGACCAGGGCACCGCATTCGGCACCGCTGTCGGGACAGTGTCTGACGCGAGTCCGCTGCTCACTGTCGACTCGGTGCAGCTCACACTCGGGATACAGGTCGGGACCGAGATCACCAGCACCGGCCTCATCTCGACGGCAACCGAGGCTCAGCTGCGCGCCGCGGGGACGAACTACCCGGCATGGACCGGCCAGTTCACTGAACTCAGCGATGACAGCACCCACGGCGTCGAAGCGATCCAGGCGCTCGCAAAGGCGTGGACCGTAGGAACGTCAAACCAATATGACAAGGCAATAGCGATCGAACAGAGACTGCGCAGCGCGCCGTTCCAGTACACCCTCAACCCCCACCAGCTCGCCGGCGCATCGCTGTGGCCTGTGGTGTATTTCCTGACGGTGAGTCATCGGGGCTACTGCCAATACTTCGCCTCCGCGATGGGCTCCATGCTGCGCAGCCTGGGGATCCCCACCCGCCTGGTCAGCGGCTTCGGGCCTGGCGCCACCGTGGATGCGAACGGGCCTCAGGCATTGAACCGGGTCCAGACCCAGAGCGTGACCACGACCGACGCGCACACCTGGGTCGAGGCGTACTTCCCCACCTACGGATGGATCCCCTTCGAGCCGACGCCGCCCTCGAGCCAGGGCAACTATCAGCCGTTCGCGCGCGGCCTGGCCGCGGTCAGCGGTGCGACGGTTCCCGCTGGACCCGTGACAACGCCGCCGACGACTCCGGTGACCCCACACGGGTTCCCGGGGCAAGACCCCAACGTCTCTCCCGCCGGCACCGGTTCTGCGGGTGTGCCTGTCGCGGTTGTGATCACCCTCGCGGTGCTCGGCGCAGTGGTTTTGCTCCTCGTGGTCGCGATCCTGTGGCTGCTGCTGCCCCGATCCCTGACCGGCGCGTGGAAGCGCGTCGAGGCCCTCGGTGTGATCTCCGGGGTCGCCCGCCACTACGCAGAGACCCACCGCGCGTATGCCGCGAGGCTCGCCAGGGTGCGTCCAGGCGCTGGTAGCGCTCTCCGCGAGCTGGCCGCCGTGACGGCTCGAGCGGAGTTCAGCCCTTCCGGGACCTCGCCGGGCGAACGCGCGCAGGCACTCCGGACCTGGCGTCGAGCGCTCTTCGGGTCGACGCGGCGCCGAAAGCGCTGACGCCGGCGATCATCGAAGCGCTCCGTGCTCACAGGCCGATGAGCCGCTGTCGGACTCGCCCGAGACCACGCAGCCGGAGGGAAGTTGCAGAGAAAGGCACGCCCCCGGATAGGAGGCGTGCCTTCTCGTCGGCGCTGGTGAAAGCGCGGGTCCTGGCTCAGACGGGACGGTCGTCGATCGTCCGGATGTCAGTCCTCCGAACCCCACCGGGACCTCCCCAGGACGACCAGAAGATCATCGAGAGGACTATGCCCAGAGCGCCGGCCGCCATCAGGATGTAGCCGACCACTTGAAGGTTGACGCCGCTGGTCGCCACGTGAACCGCGAACGCCAGCACCGCGCCGATAGCCACCAGGAAGATGCTTACGCCAATACCCATGGGATGCCTCCTTGCTTGGCTTTTGCCAATGTTCTCTTCAGTTAGCAGTCAGTGAGACTGTTGCTGATCATGATAGTCATACTATCACATGTGCCAGAGAAATCAAGGGGCACAGGGCGGTCGCCTCAGCGCTCGGATCCAGTGCAGCGTTCCCAACGATGTCGCGCTTCTTCTGCTTGGCGCGCTTGTTGCGATAGTCGGTGCGCGCCTGCTAGCCTGCCGACGCTCGGGAGCGGTAGGAGTGGACGTGACTGAGGGGGGCTGACGTCCAGTGGCTCCAAAGCACCACTCTGCGGAGGACGCGATGGGGAATCCAAGGTGGAGATTTACGGCGCCGCTGTTTGTGGCCGCCCTTGCAGTGCCGGCGGCACTGGCCGGCGGAGGGATCACGTCAGCGGCATCCTCGGCTGCGGCGAAAGCGCCGACGCACATCGATTGTTCCAACAGCAATCGCTTCATCTGCGCTGAGGTCCGCGATTCCGACAGCGTATTCGGCCACTATGTCGGCCACGACGAGCCGAGTGTGCTGTTCTATTCGAACAAGTCCGGCTCCGGCAACGAGATGGCGTACACCGGGATCCTGCCGACCGAGCCGTCGGCGACCAACGTCCCCGGCAAGCATGTGTATACGTTCCAGTATGCGCCTGCATTCTGGTTCGGGATGGCGATGTGCGACTCCCAGTCGTATCCCGAGCTCGTGAACTCATGCGTCCCGGACAGCAACGTGAACATCGTCAACCCCGCCAAGAGCCCATACCATCCGGGCGCCGCATACATGGAGCTGCAGTTCTATCCGCCCGGATACGTGCAGCAGTGGAACGGCTTCAGCTGCTCGGCCACGCAGTGGTGCGTCGCGTTGACGATCGACAGCCTGTCGCTGAACTCGCTCACCGGCCAGCAGCTCAACTCCACCTGCGAGGCGACCACCGGTGAGGAGTACGTGAACTTTGCGTACCTGACCCACAGCGGCAAGCCGCAAGGCCCGCCAAACCCCGTGCAGTTCCAGGCGCTCGGGTCTGGCACGCCGAATCCGCACAAGGTGGAATTCCTCAACCAGGGCGACACTTTTGCGGTTTCATTGCATGACACGCCACATGGCTTGCAGGCGGTCGTGAAGGACACCACGAACGGCACGTCCGGCTCCATGACCGCCAGTGCGGCCAACGGATTCGGCCAGGTGAAGTTCGCGCCGGCCCCGTCGACGCTATGCAAGAACATCCCCTACGACTTCCACCCGATGTACGCGACCTCGTCGCCCGCGACCACCGTGCCGTGGGCGGCTGCTACGTACAACGTCGCAATGGACACCGAGATCGGACATTTCGACTACTGCAGTCATGTCGACCTCACCACAGCGTCGTGCACCGGCACTGAGGGTGTGGGAAGCAACAGCAAGCCCGCGGACGGCGACGACTTCGGCTGCTGGCCCCCGTCTGCCTCGGGATTCATCAAGATCGCCGGCTGCGAAGGGTCCAACGTCGGGTATGACGGTACCTCGTACCTCTCGGACTGGCCGAACGGGAGTGCATCCCGCCCGACCAACTTCATCTTCACCAGTCCGCTGACAGGTTCCGCGTACGACACCAACTACACGTCGGTTGGTTTCAACACCGACCTGCCGGCAATCGAGAACCAGCTCGGCACCTGCGATACGTCCAACGGCGCCGGATGCTCGATCATCCCGCCCACAGACAGCGGAACGCCGGCGCAGTTCTATCCCTTCTACTCCACGGGCACTGCGCTCGGCGGCTGCGCGTGGACCGTCGGACAGAACTACCCAGGATTCAGCACCAGGGACTTCGGTGCTCATCAGCAATATGGCCAGTTGCTCAAGGTCGCGTACACGGGACCAAACGGCAAGGCTGTTTACTCGTACAACGACTACCAGAACAACCTCCCGGGCAATCCCTGCCCTCGTTGAGTTAATGCGCCGAGAGGGGCCGCCGTCGGGCGGCTCCTCTCGTGCGCGCGCAACACCCCGAGCGCCGAGTCACCGGGCACGGCACCGCCGACCGTCGCGGCTGAGCGACTCGCGACCGATGACGCCAGTCACGGCATCCGTCGTGGACCCAGGGCCGGCGCGCTGCACCCGCCGCCCTCGTCGATACCCTCGCTAGAACAACCAGTGCAGCAGTGCGACAAAGAGCACGAGCCCCAGCGCGAGACTCGCGAGCAGCACGAGGCACCCTGACAGGCACGAGTGCCGCCGCCTCGGAAAATAGTCGCGGCCGCCGGCGGGCACCGTGTAGACCTGCCCACCGTCCCGCGACGACGCACGGGCAAGCAGCGGGTACGTCCGCTGCGCGTAGGGTCGGATTCGGCGATGTCTCAGAATCCGAATGACGATGTAGTCGAAGATCAACCAGCGCAAAAACACAGGCACGACGATCACTCCTATGAGCAGTTGGTGGCCCCAGAGGGGCCTATCCAGCGATACCCGCATGTACCGACGTTTACACGCGTAGCTCTGTCCATGTGTGCTGAAGTACCAGCAGGGTCAGGGCGCGTCATGCCCGCTTCACGTCGCGGAGGGTCTGCAAGTCATGCGCGGAGTACGCCGGCTGGTGTTGGGAACTGCGTTGAGCGGCACCGCCGCCACGGCATACGTGTTACTGGTGCGCGGCGCCCTCACGCTTGACCTGGGGATCGGCCGTTCCCTCCGTCCGCTCGGTCCGCTCCGGCGGCAGATCGAGGCGCCTTGCGACACGGTTTTTGATGTGATCGCCGCACCGTATCTGGGCCGCACCCCGCACGCGCTGGCGACGAAGCTTCGGGTCCTCGAACGCGGCACAGACATGGTGCTCGCCGAGCACGTCTCGCCCATCTACGGAAGGTTGATCGCGACGACGGTAGAGACCGTGCGGTTCGAATCGCCGCACCGAATCAGCTTTCGATTGCTCCGCGGACCCGTGCCCTACGTCACGGAGACGTTCGAACTCAGCGAATTCGGTGGCGGCACTGCCTTTGTGTATCGAGGTGAGCTGGGTACTGATCTTTGGTCGCTCGGACGCTGGTGGGGAAATCGTGTTGCGCGCGTCTGGGAACAGACCGTGGAAACGTCGCTGGATTCCATCCAAGCCGAGGCAGAGCGACGCGCCCGCGTATCGGTGGCGCCGCCGCCCCAGAGCCCCGCATAGCCCCCGGCTCGCGCATCCGAGGTCTCCGAAAGCGCGCGTGGCGTGACCTGTGCTAATTTAGCACTAAATCACGTACTCTACCTCGTGACACGCTGCAAGGAGATCCGTCGGCATGTTCCCCGCAGCCTCACTGGAAGGGTTCTCATGACCCCATCGAAGGCTGACGCGCATCGAACCGTCGCGGTGACCGGAGCGTCCGGGTTCGTCGGCCGGGCCCTGGTGCCGCGCCTCCTCGAGGCCGGCTACGCCGTGCGGCGCTTGGCCCGGCGGCCTGAGACGCTCATTGCACGCGAAGGGGTCGATGACAGGCGCTTCGACCTCGATGACCCCGAACCCGATGCCGGCGCGATGGCAGGTGTCGACACCGTCTTTTACTTGGTCCACGCCATGGGCGCCGGGCCGGGGTTCGCCGACCGAGACCACGCCTACGCCTCCAGGTTCGCCGCCGCCGCGCGTGCCGCGGGGGTGCGCCACGTCATCTATCTCGGCGGCCTCTATCCGCGCGGGCCGGTCCTCAGCCAGCACCTCGACAGTCGCCGCGAGGTCGGGCAGATCCTCCAGCGCGAGTGTGGGGCGCTCCATGTGCGCGCCGGCATCATCATCGGCTCCGGAGGCGCGTCGTTCGAGATCATGCGCGATCTGGTCAGGCATCTCCCAGCGATGATCACCCCGCGCTGGGTCGGGAACCGCTGCCAGGCGGTTGAGCTCTCCGATGCCGTCGAGGCGTTGGTGCGAGCAGTCGACGTACCCGCGAACCGCGAGGTCGATCTCGTCGGCCCTGACGTGCTCACCTACCGCGAGATGCTGGAGCGGATGGGCCGCGCGTTGGGACTGCGCCCCCGTGTGATCATCGACGTGCCCGTGTTGACGCCACGCCTGTCTGCGCACTGGCTGCGCTTCGTCACCTCAGTCTCCTTGCCGGTGGCGCGGGCTTTGGTGGAGAGCCTTCGACATGACGCTATCGCCGACGGCAACGATCTCTTTGGAGAGGTGGGGATTCAGCCGTGTGGCTTCGACGAGGCACTTCGGCGAGCGCTCGCGAACCGCCCCCGCATCCTCGGTACGACCGTCGAATGTGCGTGGGATGGGCGTCTCTGCTACCTGACGCAACGATTTCAGTTGGCTCCGGGGACGCCGTGCGATGAGGCGTTGCTCGCCCGCATCGACCACGAGTTGCATTTGCTGACGCCCTGGGTCGGCCTCCGCCTGCTTCGCTGGCGCGGCGAAGATCTCCGACTGGCCGGGCGCTCGATGCTCCGCCTCGGTGAGCCGCGATCCATCGGCGGAGCGCAGCAGCGCAGTATCGACGGTGGATGGCTCGCCGCCGGTGCCGGTGGGGTGCTCGCCTTCTCATGTGAGCAGGGCCGGCGGGGGCCGGTGCTCGTTGCGAAGGTGTCGGGATACGCGCCCCGCCTTCCTCGAAGCGCATATGCCACATTCCAAGAGCCAGTGCATCGCGCCGTCGTCAGTTCGGCGGTCCGGCGTGCGCTGGCAGCTGAAATCCGATCCAAGCCCCTGGTGGCGCCGCCTCGGACCCTCAGCGCGACCTGTCGTCGCACTCGAAGTGCATGAGAGATGCCCCCGAAGTCTTCCTTGTCTCCAAAGCCACCGTCCTCGCCGGCAGAAGCGGCGCCAGCCTCAGGACTGGTGCTCTCCGACGCGGCGGACGCGTTCCTTCGCGAGCGCCACCTTGCCACTCTTGCAACGAACCGACCGGATGGCACCCTGCACGCCGTCCCAGTCGGCTTCACCGTCGACCGGGACGCAGCCCGCGCCTGGGTCATCACCTCCTCCGGTTCGACCAAGATTCGTAATATCGAGTCCGGGAGCCGAGCGTGCCTCTGCCAGGTCGACGGTCGCCGCTGGGTCAGCCTCGAGGGTCCCGCCGTCGTTCACCGAGAACCGGCGATCGTCGCCGAGGCCGTTCGCCGTTACAGCGAGCGCTACCGCGTGCCTCGCGCAAACCCGAAGCGGGTCTGCATCGAGGTTCGAGTGGAGCGGGTCCAGGGATCGGTCTGAACAGTGCGTATCAGTGCGCCCCAACCGTGCCGCGTTCGACCCTCCTGACGCACTCGTAGCGTTCGTGGTATCGTTCCGCCCCGCTCGCTGCGACACGACGATCGAGTGCGCAGCCCTCCGCGGGGTTTCAGGGGCTTTTCATGCAGGGTGTGACGGTGCCTCGAGACGACCTCGAGGCCAAAGCCTCCTCCTCGGGCAGAAACCAGTCGGGGTCGCCCGCGACCAACCAAGTCCCGCGCCTCACGAGCGTCGCTGACACCGGCGCGAAGAGTCACAGCCGCCCGCTCGCCACGGTGGGCGTGTGGTCGTTCCGCGCACTGCTGGTGCTTCCCTTTGTGTTCATGGCCCCGGAGGTCATCTCGCTGGTGCTGGGCCGGCCGAACTCGGTAGCCAACGTGTCGGCTTCAACTGCCGACGTCCTCGGGACATCGTCCTTGCTGATCTTCGCGATGATGTTGACAGTCACGCCGCTCCACACCATCACGGGCTGGCGCTGGCACCTCATCCTCCGACGAGACTACGGCGTCGCAATGTTCTTCACCGCGGGCGCCGACCTGACGCTTGCGGCGCTCACCACCGGCGACACGTTCACGGGAGGCCCGCTCGGCCGCATCGCGGGTCACACGTTCCTGGTTTTCGGGACTCTGTCTGTGTTCTTGCTCATCCCACTGGTACTGACGGCGAACCGGCGCGCCATGGGGTGGCTTGGAGGTCATTGGAAGTCGGTGCAAAGGCTGACCTACGTCCTCTGGGTGACGATCCTGATTCACCTCGCATTCCTGTTCGGCCTCAGCTCGATATTTCTGGAAGCATTGGCCGTCAGCGCACCGCTCGCTCTCATGCGGGTACCTTCGGTGCGCCGCTGGTGGCGTTCCGCGCGGAAAGCGCGCGCTCATCGGCTGATTCGGTGCGGCGCGGCTGTCGTCCTCATCGGCCTGTTCTCGGTCGGCTACTCGCAGCTCGTCGGGGAGCTTGCAATCAAGGGCTCCGCCGCTTTCGTGCAACGGCCGCCGAGCGACTGACCGATGCCGATCGATCCAGTCGAGTACGCGGAGACCAAGCGGCGACGACTCAGGGCGTGGCGCCTGACCATGCTGATGACGGCGATATGCCTTCTCGTGGCATTCGGGCTCGGCGTGTTCCAGCTCCAGGCCGAGGGGCTGAACCAGTTCCTCTTCCGCGCTCCGGGCGTGGGTGCCAGCAAGTAAGGGCCAGGATCGAACGGTCGGCACAGGAGCGGCGCGGGTCCCGACCCACATTGGCACCGGCTCGCGACTTTCTCAGCCCGCAAGAGTGCAGGGTTGACAACGTGGAAGAGGTTCCGGCGAGACCGCGCGCCGTCGCGGGCAGGATGAGCGTGAGCCGACTCGCGGGATACGCCGGCGCCCTGCGAGAAGGGCTGCGCCTCTATCAGACGATGTTCGAGCGAAGTGCGGTCGGGCAGCTGGTCGTTGACTACCCAAGCTTTCGGATCGACGTCGTCAACAAATCGTTCTGTTCGATGACCGGGTATTCCGTGAACGAGCTGGTCGGAAATGACATCTCTCTCGTGTTCCCCAAAAACCAGAGTCCCGCCTCCGAGATCCTGGAACGTCTCTCCGAATCCGATGACGAGAGTTACGAAGTGCAACGTCGCCTCCGGCGGCGTGACGGCACGATCCTCTCGGCCCTGGCGACGGTGTCGGTGGTACGTGACGAGACGGGGCAGCCCATCCAATTGCTCATCCACTATCAGGACCAGGCCCCGCTAGCCGTCGCCGAGGCCGCTCAACGACGCAGTCAGGCTCTCATCGACGGAGCGATCGCGTCGCTGCCGATGACGTTCAGTGCGTTCGACACCAACCTGCGCTTCACATATGTTGCGGGCGGCCTGGCGCGCTCGGGGAACAAACCCGAGGACTTCCTCGGTAAACACATCAGCGAGGTCACCAAACACCGAGCGACGCTCCGGGCCCTCCGTGATGCCCTTCGCGGTGTCGAGTCGACGACGCGGACCCAGTACGGCGGTCAGACGTATCTCAGTCTGAGCGGCCCGATGTACGACGGCCACGGCGGGGTCGTCGGCGTGATCTCGGTCTCGACGGACGTAACTGCTGAGGTGGCTGCGGAAACCATTCGTATGCAAGCCGAGAAGCTGAGGCTCTATGTCGCGCAGCACGATGCACTGACAGGCTTGGCCGACCGATCCGCTCTCATCGAGCACCTGAATGCCTTGGCCAATGCCGGGCGAGGCCCTGGCGCCCTGCTGCTCCTCGGCTTGGACGACTTCACGCTCGTCAATGAAGGGCATGGGTTCGAGACGGGTGACGCCGTCCTCCTCGAGGTGGCGCGCCGCCTCACCGAGGCGTTTCCTACGCAAACGATCGCCAGGATCGGCGGCGACGAGTTCGCGATCGTGATGGAATCCGACATGGACCGGGCCGGGGCTGATGCGGCCGCGGCGCTCGTGTGCGCCTCACTCGAGAGCGAATTGCTCGTCAAGGGGCAATCCGTCCGTGTGACCGCCTGCGTCGGAATCGCCATCAGGGATGTGCGCTGCTCGTCGTCCACGCTCATCGGCAACGCGGGTTCGGCACTGAGCAGGGCCAAGCAATCAGGAATCGGTGACTACCGCCTGTACGACGCAGAGATGCGGCGCCAGGTTGAAAGCAGGCTTGCGATCCAGGGCGGATTGGGAGTTGCATTGCGCACCGGGGGCTTCCGGCTTGCCTACCAGCCGATCGTCAACCTGGTGGATCGACATATTCTCGGGAGCGAGGCCTTGCTTCGCTGGACGGACCCGGTTCGAGGCGAGATGCCGCCTGGGGAGTTCATCTCCATCGCGGAACTGAGCGGTCTGATTGTCCCGATTGGAGCATGGGTGATGGAGACCGCCTGTCGCGACATGCGGGACTTGCATTCCGATCGGACGATGCCCGTCGCAGTCAACGTTTCTGTGCGTCAACTGGCGGGCGGACGCTTCGCAGAATGGCTCGTCGAGCTCCTCGAGCTGACAGGGTTGGCGCCCACGAGCCTGACGGTCGAGGTTACTGAGAGTGTCCTGATGGACGAGGTCGGGCCCATCTGCGACTCGCTCGACCGGCTCCGTGCGCGCGGGGTCAAGGTCGCGCTCGATGACTTCGGCACCGGCTACTCGTCGCTAGCACGGCTCCAGCGGCTCCCAGTTGACGTGATCAAGCTGGATCGAGCGTTTGTCGCCGGCCTAGATCAGCGGCGCGAAGCGCGCGATATGGCTACCGCGATCCTGCATCTGAGCGCCGCGGTCGGCGCCAAGATGATCGCGGAGGGCGTCGAGACGGAGGCCGAGGCGCGGGTGCTCGTTGATCTCGGCTACACAGCCGCACAGGGATTCCTCTTCTCGCGGCCGATGCCGATCGACGACCTCGCCACCATCCTCCGGGGCGGCACCGGAGAGGGCGGATCCATCGCGGCCGCCTGATCAATACGGGATTCGGCTGAGGCTATCCGGCTCGCGCGATCGCCCAGGTTGTATGGGCTTCCGGCACCGGCGCCAGTCACCAGATCGCGCTCAGATGTCCAGGGCGAATACGGGGATGCCCACGACTGCGCGCGAACGCCACTACGGCAGTCGCATCACGATCGTCGGCAGATGATAGAGACTTGAGCCAGACGGCTCGTGGCGCACTCCGGCGCAAGACAGGAATGGGATTCACATGCTTTTGACAACACACGCCTCGCGACGCACCAAGCGTCTTGCTATCGCCATGACGGTCGGCAGCTCGGCTTTGCTGCTCGGGTGTGAGCCCCGCGTCAGCCGCGACCGCAGGGAGCACGCAGCTCGTCACCGGCAGCACGCCTGCAGGCATCCTGAGCGTCACCGCCCCGGGTACCCTGGCGCTGCCATCGTCGGTGCCAGGAAGCTCGTCGGCCGCGACGAATCTCGGCAGCCTCACGTGGACAGACACGCTCAACAACGTCACTGCCTCGAGCGTCACGCTCTCCGCCACTGATCTCTATTTCGCAGCCGGCGTCGGGAGCTATATCCCGTTCACGCTTTTCACGTTTACGGTCGATCAGGCACCGGTGGCCGGTCCACTCAACAGCGGCACCGTCACCGCGGGCGCAGCGACGCAAAACCTCGCCGGAGCCGACACCACGCCAGGCACCACCCTCTCGTCGCCCATCACCCTGGCGAATGGAAACACCCTGGCCGATGGCACATGGACGCAGGCCGCCAACAAGATCACCGTCGGCGTGCCGGCAAATACGATCCTCAGCACACCCTTCAGCTCGACGATCCCGTCCGGGCGGCTCGGTCCACTCCTCGCGTCGACCCGGCAGCCGATCAATTCGTCTTCGCGACCACGCTCGCGAATACGGGAAACCTGGTGATCACGTATATCGGCTCCGTCACGGTGTTTGCTGAGTCCGGGGCGAGCGTGGCGCGGCTCTCGCTGGTTCCTTCGAATGCCTACGTCGTGCCCGGTGGGGTCATTCCGTTGACCGCAACCTGGGACGGCATGCCGCCGCAGTCGAGCACCTACACGGCTCGGGCAACCGTGACGATCTTCGCCGACGGCAAGCCTGTCAGCGTGCTGACCTCACAACTTCTGCAGCTCCGACGCCCTCGAATGCGGTCATTCTCCTTGTCACAATCGCGACGGGATTTCTCGCCCTCCTGGTGCTGTTGCTTGCTCGTGCATGACGATCGCGGCGGCGAACGATCGCGATGCGACGCATGACCGCTGGCCGTTAGCAGCCCGATTCACGACCGCCCAACGAAACCTGGAGTGACTGTGTGGCGCCGTGCGCACCCGTATCCTCCGCGCCCTCCGACGCGACTTAGTCGCATGGAAACGGCGCCCCAGGCGCCTTATATGGAGGACACCCCCCTTGCGCCCTCACTCCCGAATCCAGCTCTTCGCGACCGCCGGCATAGTCGCGCTGACCGGCGCCCTCACAGGCTTCGCAGCCGCCGACCACGTCGGCCCGTTCGCCTCCCTCGGATCGAGCGGCTACCACACTGTCGCGACCGTGCTGCCCGGTGCCCAGCTTCGAGCTGACGGGCTGTTCCCGTCGCCGACCTCGCCTGCGGCGCTGCACGAGGTGATCGTCGTCACCTATCCGGCAAGGCCCACCAGCCTGAGTTCCGCGCCCCCGGTGTCAACGCCGGCGCCAAGCGATGAGCCGACTGCCGCGCCCACACCATCGTCGAACCCATCTCCGTCGCCGAAGCCGTGCGATGAGGACGACTGCGGTGGCGGCGGTGACCACTGAGGTGGCCGAATACGAGTCCTCCGACCGCGACCGCGCGCTACGGCGGATTGGGTACTGGACGGTCGCCGGCGTTTCCGGTGCCCTGGTGGCGAGTGGGGCCCTCTCCGCGGTGAGCGCCGCGAGCTTTGCGGCCGCGAGCGTCGCAACCGATGGGAATGCAGCTCCGCTTCCCACAATCCCGGTCGAAACAGCCCCCGTGCAGTCGCCGCGGCCCAGTCCGGCGCTTCTCATCAGGGTGGTCCACGTCTCGGGTGTGTCCGCCGGGTCGCTTCGGGGGTCGTCGCGGATCGCGCCGCCTCGCAAGGCTCCGGGAAATCCGGGATCGGGATCGGGACCCGGATCAGGATCCGCGCCCCCACCTCCACCGCCGCCCCCGCCGCCGCCCCCATGTCATTCAACGCCGAGCCACCCATGCTGACGTCCGCCTCTTTTCGGGCGATGGGCGCGATGAACGTCGTGGTCGTCGATGAACCGGCTGCGCTCGGCCTCGCTACGGCGACGGCGCGAAGGGTGATCGAGGCGATCGACGCGGTGGGCAGCCGGTTTCGCACGGATTCGGAGATATCGCGCGTCAACCGGAGTGGCGGGCTCGGGCCGATACACCTGTCCGATCTCTTGAACGACATGATCGCGGCGGCACTCGACGCCGCGTCGGCGACCGATGGGTTGGTCGATCCTACGATCGGAGCGCTCATGGAGCGCGCCGGCTACACGGTGACCTTCACGGACATACCATCCGATGGACCGGCGATCGACCTCGAGATCCGCTCGGCTCCCGGGTGGACCACGATCGAGCACGACTGGGACAACCGCACCGTGTCGCTGCCCGAATCCGCTTCCCTCGATCTCGGTGCTGTCGGTAAAGCCTGGGCGGCTGACCAGGCGGCACACGTGGCCGCCGAACGGGTTGGCAGCGGCGTCCTGGTCGAATGCGGCGGGGATGTGGCTGTCTCGGGGCCGACGCCGAACGAGGGATGGTGCGTCCGCGTCGCCGTGGCAAACGACGCCCCGGCCTGGCAGGACGTCCGGATCTTCGACGGCGGCCTGGCAACGTCGGGCACGGAAACCAGAACCTG
The DNA here is from genome assembly GCA_041691155.1 of Candidatus Dormiibacterota bacterium. Taxonomy (GTDB): domain Bacteria; phylum Chloroflexota; class Dormibacteria; order Aeolococcales; family Aeolococcaceae; genus Palsa-851. Next base: position 19,804 of record JBEPVD010000026.1, read on the forward strand.
GCGACGCGGCGGTGAGGTTCTCCACCACATTATCTATCCCTCGACCGGCTTGCCTGAATATTCGCCGTGGCTGATGGCTCGCGTCGCGGCGGAATCGTGCGCGGAGGCGAACGCTGCCGCCACGGCGGCGATCGTGCTCGGCGAGCGCGCCGTCGCGTGGCTCGGCGACCTGGGAGTGCCTGCGCGCCTCGTGCGTCGTGATGGCAGTGTCGTCCTGGTCGGGCTGTGGCCGGCACAGGACTGATCACTGCCCCGGTGCTCGCGGCGGCGGCAGGGTACGCCGCTCCAAGCCCACTTTGGTTCGCCACTCGCGGTGCGGGCGTCATGACGCTCGTCTGTCTGACCGTCGTCGTGGTCCTTGGTGTCTCGACGTCGCTGCGGGTCAGCGGGCGGCGCTCGCCGCGCTTCGTGACCGCAGCGCTCCATCGCAACTTCGCGCTCTTCACGATCCTGTTGCTGGCGATCCACATCGCCACGTCTGTCCTGGATCCGTTCGCAGGGATCCGACCCGTTGACGCGCTGATTCCGTTTGTGGCGTCGTACCGCGCGTTCTGGCTCGGCCTCGGCGTCCTCGCCGCCGAGGTGGTCGTAGCGGTGGCGATCACGAGCGTGCTCCGCGGTCGGATCGGCCCCCGGGTGTGGCGAATGATCCATTGGGCCAGTTACGCGTCGTGGCCGCTGGCGGTGGTGCACGGCCTCGGGACCGGATCCGACGCGCAAGCGCCGTGGATGCTCGGCCTCGCCGCGGCATGCATGGCCGCGGTGCTCATCGCGCTGACGCAGCGATTGATCGCGGGACGCCTCCGAACGCTCCCCGTCCGCCTGGCATGGGCCGGGGTTGCGGCAGTCACGGCCTATGCCATCTGTGCGTGGACCGTCGGCGGGCCCCTCCGGACGGGATGGGCGGCGACCGCGGGAACGCCCTCGTCGATCCTGACGGCGAAACCGACTCCTCCCCCACTGCGCTCGGCGCGCCACGGATTCGACGACCCGCTGATCGGCACGCTCACCAAAACGGCAGCCGGTGTCGATATCGGCCTCCGCGACACGGTCGACACGGCTCTCACCATTGAGATCGTTCCGCCCGGCCCTACCGAGACGCTCCCGCAGCTGACGGTCGCGCGCGACGGTGCAACCGTGTGTGCACGCGTCCCCGCTCGTGTCGGTGTTTCGGTCTATGCTGTCTGCAACGGCACCCGCCTCGTCATCACGATGTACGGTGCCGGTCCTGCCATCACAGGACGTATCGTCACGTCAGGGCCGCTCGCGTGACCGCGATTCTCTCGCTCACTCCGCCTCTCGCCGCGCCCATCCAGGGCCGTGTCGACACTGGTCGGCGGCTCCTCGCGGGCCCGCCGCTCGACGGCGCGCCGGAAACGCTCGCGGAGCACCAGGCCCGCCTCGGGAGGCGTCCGATCGGCGGCGCATGGTTGTTCGACGTCATCGAGCAGAGCGGGCTTCGAGGTCGCGGAGGAGCGTGGTTCCCGACACACCGCAAGTGGCGCGCGGTGAGGCGTTCCGCGCTACAGCGCGGGGCGGTGGTCGTTGTCAATGTCTCGGAAGGCGAGCCGCTGTCGGCCAAGGACCGACTGCTTGGCGAGAAGCGCCCCCACCTCCTCATCGACGGCGCGGTGCTCGCTGCCGAGACCATCGGCGCCGACGACGTCGTCATCTACATCTCGCGACCGTCGAGAGATCTCTGCCGGGCGCTGCGACGCGCGCTTGCCGAACGCCGGCGCGCCGGGCTGAAGGAGGTCCGGATGCGGCTCGTGCAGACACAGCACCGCTATGTCGCCGGTGAGTCGTCGGCAGTGGTCCGGCGTGTCAGCGGAGGACCAGCCAAGCCGGCGTTCACGCCGCCGCACCCCTCCGATGTCGGTGTGCTGGGCCGGCCGACCCTGGTGCAGAACGCGGAAACGATCGCGCACGTCGCGTTGATCGCGCGCCACGGCGCGCCGTGGTTCCGAGACCGCGGCACGGCCGCGGCGCCCGGGACCGGCCTGGTGACGCTGACCGGGAACATCACGAGGCCGGGGGTCTACGAAATCGATCTGGGCTCGGCGCTCGTCGACGCCGTGGGCCGTGCCGGCGGGGTGCGTTCAGCTCCGATCGGACTCCTCGTGGGCGGCTACTTCGGCACCTGGCTCGACTCCGCGCGGGGTGTCAGCGCCGCACTCTGCCCCGAGGACGTGTCGATGGGATGCGGGGTCATCGGTGTGCTCGGCGCCGACGGGTGCGGCATCGGCGAGTCCGCGAGGATCGCGAGCTATATGGCGCGAGAGAGCGCCGGTCAGTGTGGACCGTGCGTCCACGGACTGCGTGCCGTGGCCGAGGCGATGTCGAGGCTGGCCTCCGGTGACGCGGATCGCGGCGATCTGAGCCGGATCCAGCGGTGGTCGAACCAGATCGTCGGCCGCGGCGCCTGCCACCATCCCGACGGGGCCGTGCACAACCTTCGTACGGCCCTCGAGGCATTCGCCGATGACGCCGAACGACATGTGAGCGGCCGCGCCTGCGTGGGGCTGGGCACGTCTCCCCTCCCGGCACCACCGCGGGCGCCATTCGGGTGGCGATGAGAGACGCAGCGTCGTACCTTCGCGTGAATCCCATCCGATGCGACGGCGCGGGATACTGCGCCGAGATCATTCCGGAGCTGATCGGCCTCGACGAGTGGGGCTATCCGATCGTCTCCACAACCCCGCTCGTTGACCCCACGCTCATCCGGCTGGCCCAGCGGGCGGTCACGCAGTGCCCCAGGGTGGCGCTCCACCTGACGAGTTCGCTGACGCGGAGCACCTGATGCTCATTCGTCGGGCCGAGGCGTGCCTCCTGGGCTCGGAGAAGGCGAATGGTGGCCCCCGTCGTCGCCCCAAGAAGACGACGGTGAAGGGCTGCCGCTACCGCTGAATGTCGGGCTCGGCGTGTCGTCGCCACCCACCGATGATCCCGCTCCCGCCGGAGTTCCATCGTCGGTTGGACGAGGAGCCGCCGTCGAGGGCGCCGACGGGTCGTCGGGTTCGAGTCCGCGCTCCTCGCTCAGCAACGTCGCCTCGTCCAGGCGATACCGGCTCCAGAGCGCTGCGTGGTGGTCCAGCGGAAGCTCCGTGACTGCCGCGGCCAGCTCGATGCGAGCATCGGCGAGGCTCTGCGCCAAGTTGCTTCCGTCTCGCGCCTCGGCGAGGCTCAACTCCGCGAACTCGAGATGCAGCATCGCATCGTCAGCGCCTGGCAGCTTGAGCATCACGCCCTGGCGAGCCGCGCGAACCATGTAGAGCGGTGAGCCAGGCGGCGCGTTCCACCCGGCAGCAGCAACGCTTGCCGCGGCGACCACGGTGGCCGTTGCCGCGAGGAGGCCCGCATGCGCGAAGCGCGGCCGGAACGCAAACACGCTCCGACGGACGCGTTGTCGAGAGGAGACCGCGATCGCATCGAGCATTGCGTCGTATGCACGCTCGCGCGCGTGCCGGCGGGGCTCACGGCGGCTGTTCGCACGCCATGCATCAAGCTGCGCCCACAACCCCGGGTCGATGAACTCGTTCATGCCACCCTCTTCGGCGTCAACGCGCGTCGCACCGCCCCGAGCGCACGGTGCTGCATGGATTTGACCGCGCCGACGCTGCGCCTGGTCGTTGAGGCGACCTCCTCGAGCGACTGGTCGAGGACGAATCGCCGGATCAGGAGGTCGCGCTGATCGTCGGTGAGGTCGACCATCGCTGAGCGGACGCGAGCCGCGTCGAGATGTGTTTCTACGATGGCAGTTGGGTCAGCGGCGGGACGAGGGAAGTAAGCGCCCGCCACGTCGCGATCGCGGCTGCCTCGACGGAGATGATCGATGACCTTGTAACGGCAGATGTGAAAGAACCACGCCTGAACCGCGGGCTCCCGTCGATCTCGAAGCGTTTTAATTGAGGTCACGGCGGCGACGAAAGTGTCCTGGCTCACGTCTTCAGCTGCGGTCACATCGCCGAGACGCGCGAGGGCATACGCATGCACATCGGGGTAGAAGCGCTCAAACAGCACGCTCCAACCGTGTGCCTCGCCACGCTGCGCGGCCCCTACCGCCCGGGTGAGACGGGTGGTCTCTTCCAGGCTCGAGCCGCCACTGTCGGATTCATCAATCATCAAGTCGGCTGCGGTGGCCTCCGGGATACGGGTTCAGCTGTTCCGCGGCCCTACCAGTGTGTCCGCCCAGGGGTTTCGGGACGGTGAAGGTCGAACGTCAGGGCTGGCGGGCCACCGTTGAGACGCGGCGGTGCCGCACGCCCTCCCATGGCGGGGGATCATCGACGCTCGCGATTGGCTCGGTTCGGCATGTCGGCGAACGTTCGCAGCCATGTGACAACCCAACCACCCGATCGGCCGGCCAGACAGACCAATCCCGCGACTCCGCACCGCGCGCGCAACACTCGGCCGCAGGGCGCCGGTCCCGAAGCATGCATCTGCCGACTTCGACCAGAATGCACTCGCCCCCGACCATTCAAAGGTTTCACGTGAACGAGGAGACACGCGACCCATGCGCTCGTTGACCCGATTCGTGCTTCGCCACAAGGCACTGGTGGTGGCGTTTTGGCTCGTCGTTGCGTTTGCCGGCGGCGCAACGGCCGGAACCACGACGTCGCGACTCTCGACGACCTTCGACCTTCCAGGTCAGCCGAGCACCGAGACCTCCCATCGGATCGATAGCGCGTTCCACACCTTTTCGGAAGCGCCGCCGATCGTTCCGGTGGTTACATTACCCGCAGGGACGACGCTGGATACGCCCGGCGTATCAGCGCAACTCATGGCAGCGTTCGCAACTGCGCACGTCCTGCCGGGCTTGCAGGTCGTTGACGGCATCGCCGCGCACGACGCCGCGTTCGTCACAAGAGACGGCCGCTCCGTGTACGCCCTTGTATTTGGCGTGCAACCCAGTTTCAGTGGTGGCACAGATCCCGCAATCGCAATCACCCGCGCAATCACCGCTGCAATCCCAACGGGGTGGACCGTGAGGACAACCGGTCTTGTTCAATTGTCGAGCGGTGGTGGCTCCGGTGGCGAGAGCGTCCTGGTCGAGGCCATGATCGGTGCCGTCGGGGCGCTGGTCATTCTGACGTTCGTGTTTGCCAGTTTCCTCGCGGTCTTGCCGCTGTTGACGGCTGGAATCTCGATCATGACGACCTTCCTGCTCGTCCTCGCCCTTACGACCGTCACCAGCGTGAGCTTCATCGTTCAGTTCCTCATCGCACTGATTGGGTTGGGCGTGGCGATCGACTACTCGCTGCTTCTCGTCACGCGCTGGCGGGAGGAGCGTGCTCATGGCAAGGACTCCCACCAGGCCGTGGAAGACGCGATGGTTTCGGCTGGCCGAGCAGTGCTTTTTTCTGGTGCCACCGTTGCCATTGGTCTGCTCGCGCTCGTGGTGCTTCCCGTCCCATTTCTCCGCAGCATCGGAATCGGCGGCGTCTTGATTCCGCTTGTGTCGGTTGCGGTTGCAACAACGCTGCTGCCGGTGCTGCTTGCGACCATCGGCCCGCGACTCGACTGGCCGCGGTTGCGCCACGAGGCCCACGCAAGCCGACCATGGACAGCGTGGGCGTCGTTGGTTCTGCGGCGGCGATGGGTCGCCGCCGGAGTCGGTGCTCTCCTCCTCGCGCTCCTCGCGATCCCTGCACTGTCGCTGCACGCCGGGCAACCAACGACGACATCGCTGGCGCAGAGCGGCGATGCCTACGACGCGCTGCAGACGCTGGAACGCGGGGGCGTACCATCGGGGGTGATCACGCCCATGACTCTGCTGACGACTGGTGGTGATCCAGCGTCCGTCGTGGCGACCATCAAGGACGTCCCGGGCATTTTCACCGCCATCGCGCCGTCCGGCACCGATTCGCGACTTGGTGCTGACTCGCTGATCACCGTGCTCCCACGCGACGAGTCATCAACTACCGCCGGAAAGGATGCATTGACCGCAGTGCGCAGCGCTGTCGCCAACGATCACAACGTGTTTGGCGTCACAGGCGATGCCGCGTTTGAAGTCGATTTCAACCATGCTGTCTACGGCAGCTTCCCGTTGATGTTGAGCATCATCGCTCTTCTGACATTGGCCCTTCTGGCGCGCGCATTCCGGTCGCTGTTGCTGGCCGCCAAGGCAGTGGTCCTCAACCTGATCTCCCTGGCCTGCGCCTTCGGGGTCTTGACCTTGGTCTTTCAGGATGGGCATGGCAGCGACACCATTTGGGGCATACCGCCGACAGGCGCCATCACCATCTGGGTACCAGTCATGGTCTTCGCATTTCTCTTCGGCTTGTCGATGGACTACGAGGTATTCATCCTGTCGCGCATGCGCGAGGCATACGATCAGACGGGATCCACGGAATCCGCCGTCGTCACGGGCCTGGGACGCACCGGGCGCCTGGTGACGAGCGCCGCGCTGATCATGATGTTTTCGTTTGTGGCCATGTCCACAGCGCCCGACACCGACATCAAGATTCTCGCAACAGGGTTGGGCGCAGGGATCATCGTCGATGCGACGGTAATCCGCACCCTGATGGTTCCCGCGCTGGTGAGCCTGTTCGGCCGATTCAATTGGTGGCTTCCAGTGTGGGCGGGTAAGGTGCTGCGCGTCGCGCCGTCACCACTGATGGCGGCGCGCCCAGCTGTGAAGACAGCAGCCTAGGCTGAAGATCCAGACACAGTTGGCTGTAACGGATGGGGTCAGCGTAGACCACGCTCAGCCGCAAGTCGACACCACGAGGCGGGTGCGCGCCCCAGGCGAGCGCGCGTTGGTCCTCCATGGTGGTGGGTCGGCAGGCAATGCGTGGGAGATCGGCGTCATCGCCGGCCTGTTCGATGCCGCATTGGATGTGACCGAGGCGGATCTGATTATCGGGACGTCGGCTGGATCGACGGCCGCGGCCCAGATCACCAGCGCGACCCCGCCCGAACTGCTTGCCGCCATCCTTACCGCAGCGCCTCAGCCACTGACGGATGCGGTCAAGTCCGACCGTGGACGCGTTCCCAAAGGCTCGGCGGCCGACCACATGGAGAGAACGAGCCGGATCATCGCCGCCGCTGAGAATGCGGCCGACATGCGCCGGAGAATAGGTGCGGCGGCGCTTGAAATGGATGCGGCGTCGGACGGCTCCTGGCAAACGCGGTGGCGCGCCACCGTCGCCGCCCGCCTGCCCAGCCAGCGCTGGCCCGAACGGGCGATGCTCATCACGGCGGTCGATGCCAATACCGGTGAACCGGTCGCGTTCGACCGCCACAGCGGCGTAGACCTGGCGGACGCCGTCGCCGCCAGCTGTTCCAGTGGCCTTCCCTACAGCATCGGCGCAAACCGATACATCGACGGCGGCTATCGACGCGACGAGAATGCCGATCTGGCAGCCGGCTGCAAGCGGGTGCTGGTGCTGTCGCCTTTCGGCGGCAGATCACGGCATCCGCAAGCGTGGGGAATGGATCTTGCAGCGCAGGTCGAGGAACTTCGCGCCCTCGGCAGCAAGGTCGAGACGATCTTTCCGGATGGCAATTCACTCGATTCGTTCGGAGTGAACATGATGGATTTGTCGACGCGCCCGGCCGCCGCTCGCGCTGGTTACGATCAAGGCAAAGCCCTTGCCGAGCAGCTCACCGAATTCTGGCGGTGACGCCCGCCACACCAGTCGACCCGTAGGGATGACGGCGGCGCGCTCGGAGTGGCCGATCGTGCCCATGGCACAGACGCCGTGTCGCGACCAGCAGGTGTGGCATCAACGGTTCCCGACAACGATAGCGGGCGACCAGTCAACTGGTCGCGATCGATGAATTGACTAGCCGGCGCCTGGGGCGTCCGAGTCGTGCCCCAGACGCCCCAGTTGTCTGCCGGCTTATTTCAAGACTACGGGCGCACCTCGTACACGGCGTTGAACGGCGTCTCGGCGACCCGGCGGAAGCGCGTAAAGCCTGCGGCCGCGGTGACGTCGCGGATCCGAGCCTCGCCCGCCTGCGCGCCGAGCGCGAGCCCCACCTCCTGAGACAGCGAGCTGGGGGTGCACAGGAACGTGGAGAACGAGTAGTAGGCACGGCCAACCGGATTGAGGTTGTCTTCGATGTGGTCACCGGCGATCGGCTCAACCAGGAGCCAGGTGCCATCGGGTGCCAACGCCTCACGCACATGGCTGGCGGCGCCGACCGGATCACCCATATCGTGCAGGCAGTCAAACATCGCGATCAGGTCATAGCCGGTGCCTGGAAAACTCGCCGCCGGAGCAACTTCATACCGTACGCGCTCACTGAGTCCGGCGGCCGTCGCCTTTTCGCGCGCCATTGCGATCGACTCCATGTGGTAGTCAAAGCCGGTGAATGTCGACCTCGGATATGCCCCAGACATGAGACGCGTCGACGCGCCGAGCCCGCAGCCGACGTCGGCCACCTTGGCTCCGGTGCGCAGCTTCTCCTCGACGCCTTCGAGCGCCGGCAGCCAGGCACTCACGAGGTTCGCGTTGTAGCCTGGCCGGAAGAAGCGCTCGCAGCCGATCGGCACCCCATGGTTGTGTTCGTGCCAGCCGACGCCTGCCCCGCTCTTGAAGGCCGACTCGATGCGCTCCGCCGACCTGAGTGTCGCCACCGCAAGCTGGAATGCACCGCCCACGAATGCCGGGCTGTCCTCATCAGCGAGTGCCATCGCCTGCTCGGCTGGAAGGATATAGCTATCGCTCGCGGCCTCGAACTCGACAAAGCCGCCCGCCGCTTGGGCGTTCAGCCACTCGCGAACGTAGCGCTCGGTGGTACCGGTGCGTTCTGCCAACTGTCCGGCTGTGATCGGACCCGCGCCTGCCATGGCGTGATAGAGCCCGAGACGATCGCCGATCACGATCAGGCCGGCGTTGACCGTAGCGCCAAGTTCGCCGACGACCTGCCCCATAAAGGCATTGAGTTTGTTCTCGTCGGCGGTTGCGACTGCCATTTCAGACGAACCTCCGTAGGTGGGCCGAACGCGTGTCTCGGCGTCGCCGATCATGGAAATCGTTGCGCGTCACTGTCATTTCGACATGTCCGAGAGCACCGCCAGCGATGCACCGACGGTGATCTCGCCATCGTTCCATTCAACGTCGTCGGCGAGCAACGCGCGAAAACGCTCGAAGAACACCTTCTGCTCGGGCCGCGTGGCATTCTCCAGATACGCCGCCCTGTCCGTGTGGGCCGCTGCCGTGATGTACTCGTTGTGTCCCGCGTCGAGGCGGTAGGTCCACGACGCGACATATCCTTCGGGGGGATTTGCATCGAACTGCTTGAACAGCTCGATATGTTCCTGTTCCTTTCCGGGCTTCACGCGATAGCGAAAGACGGTTCCGTACATGTGGTTATCTCCAATATTGTGGTTGCGGCGATAGTTATTCAGATCAAGACAGGTGTGGCCGTGCGGCTCCATCTCCAGTTCACATAGGCGCCTCCCATCGATGTGGGTGTGCGACGCCGCCGAGAATGCCCGCACGCGTCGCATCCGACACCTCCGGATGGATTGATGGCCGCCGGCTGGCGGCCAGAATCCCGTAATTGGACGTACAGAACGGAACAACGTACGTCAGCGCAGTTTTCAATGCGATTGCGACTGTCACCTGGCCGGCAAGCATCGCGGGGAGTTGGTTCATGACGAAGAACACCGTTCCGACAACGATTGAGATGCTCAGCGTTCGCCGCAGGGTCGTCGGGTGCATGACAACTCCGACAACCTGAGTCCACGTCGACCACGTGGGCACTGGTGCGCGCGCCGCCGCCGGCGACGCTGTCTGCCCGAAGTTCGAGTACATGAGGGCAGGCTACGTCGAGCTAGTCACCGCCTACATCCGTGGTTGTACGGAAATCTGCGTCGTCCCGTCAGATGGTCAGCTCGCCCGCACGTTGGATCAACTCGGACCTGGAGTGGACGCCGAGCTTCGCGTAAATGCTGGCGAGTTGCGTTTCCACAGTTCGCGCGCTCACAAAGAGATGGGCGGCGATGTCGGGCGCCGTCGCACCGCGTGCCGCCATGACCGCAACCTCTCGTTCCCGCCGGCTGAGCGATGCGACTCCGAAAGCGCTGCGACGCCGGGTGCGCCGCCGGCTACCGAGGAGGAACAGCTCGAGCTCCACCAGGATGGTCTCCGTGTCGTCCAACCAGGGGCGATGATCGGATCCCGGAAGCTCCACATACTTTGCGCGGGGGATGTGTTCCGCGAGGTAGCGACCGTGACCAACGTCAATCCAAGGGTCGTGCTCGCGATGCAGGATCAGGGTCGGGACATCGATGTCGGGCAGCACTTCGCGCAAGTCCATCTGCGCGTTCATCCGCATCACATCACGCGCCATCGTCGGGCTCGCTCCCATCCGGAGATACCGGGCCCACCACTCCTGGTGGCGATCGTCATCCTGAGGGCTCCGCTGCACACGGTCCCACCACAAGCCGGTCGCCCACGAGCTTTCCATCCCGGCCAGCATTGCCTCGAGGTGATCCGCTGTTTGGCCCCACGGATAATCGGGTGCCGCGGTGCGCCGAGCCCAGGAACCGTAGAGGATCAATGCTCGAGTCCGGTCGCGATGGTGTCGCGCAAAGAGGAGGCTAAGGCTGCCGCCGTCCGAGATACCAAAAAGGGCAGCGCTCTGCGAGCCCACAGCATCCATGACCGCTCGAATGTCGTCCATGCGCGCCTCCATCGAGGGCGCGGCGGTCATGGGATCGGACATTCCCGTCCCGCGCTTGTCAAAAATGATCAGCCTCGAGAACGCGGCTAGCCTGGTCAGGATGCGAGCCAAATTCGGCTCTTCCCACGCCAGCTCGACGTGGGACACAAACCCTGGCACGAGCACGAGGTCGATCGATCCCTCGCCGATGACCTGGTACGCGACGCTGACGTCGCCGCTCTTTGCATACATCGTCTGCGGTCGCACAGCGCCAATGTACGGCTTTGTTGGCAGCGCTTTGGATCTCGGCTTGCGTGGTGTTCCGACCCTACCGCCGAAAAAGGTGTAAAACGATCACTTCGTGTCGTCAGCTCACAGCAATCGGGAGGGCCATCAGTGAAGTCCGGAGTCATACGCAAGAGCGGCATCGCGGTCGCCGCGACCGTCGTGCTTTCCGCCGCCACGGCAGTCGTGGCCTACGCCACGATCCCGAGTCCGAACGGCGTCATCCATGGCTGCTACTTGACGAGCACCGGGGTGGTACGCGTCATCGATTCGAGCGTCACCAAGTGCGCGAAGAAGGAGACCTCGTTGAACTGGAACGCGCAAGGCATCCAAGGAATCCAGGGCATCCAGGGCGTGCAGGGCATTCAGGGCGTCGAGGGCATTCAGGGTCCACCCGGTCCCTCAGGCGCGAGCCATGGGTATCTGGGAAGCACCCAGCAGGTCGCGGTCGCTCAGGACCCGGCATTCTCGAGCGGCGGCTCGGTAACTTCGGTTCCGGCCGGTATTTATATGATCTGGGGGCAGGCGGCCTTCCACGACAGCCTGAACGAGCCGTTCGTCACCTGCAAGCTCCTCGTCAACGGCGTCCTCGTTCCGAATTCAACCACGCAAATCAACCTGAAGAGCGGCAAAGGTGATATGGCGATCGTGTCCGCGGCCACGCTCACGGGCACTGGCAGCGCGGTCGAGGTCGACTGCAGTGCAGACGACAACACCTCGGTGGTGAACGTGAACCTGTCGCTGATGAAGGTCGACGCGCTGAACTGAGATACCTCTGGCGCAATCCGGTCTACGACGGGCCGACGACCAGCCGCTGAGTGATGGTGTGCTTCGTCCCCATATCGTTGTCCTCTACGTCGGGTTTGTTGAATGCAAGGGGTTTGGCTCAGCCGAGCCGGCCGAGTGCCGTCTTGGCCAGCTGTACCAGGGCGTCCGGTGCCGGGGCGAGGGTTGCGCCGGCGGTTGTCGCGCCGAGCGTTCCGAGCTCAGGATCAGAAAACGCGACCGCGTGATCGCCATTGCGGGCAAACAGAACACCGCTCGGCACCCAAAACGCGTCAGTGCCGACGCCGTCGAGATGTGTGCTCCCTGACTCGATCTGCAGCATGGATGCCATCGAGTCGACGCCGCTGTACGTGGTGACGTAGAAATACTTGCTGGGATCGGCTGCCTGGAACGCGCACACGCCACCCGCTCCGGAGGTCGTCGCGATATCGTATCCGACGACCGCGGAGACCTCCGCCTTGGTGACCACCGAACAGGCATCACCGGCGGCAGCACCGGCGCCGGTCGTCGCCGCTGACGTCGATGCCGCCGACGGAGATGCCCCGTGCTGAAGAGGTGCGGAATTGGGCGCTGTTGTCGAACCGCCGCACGCGGCAATGAGCAACGCGGATGCAACGAGCGCTCCGCCAGAACCGAGAGTGCCAAGTCGAGGCATGTCGAGTTTCCCTTTGTTTCTTATTACGATTTCATGTCAGCTGCACCAGCGCGTCCGGTGCCGGACCGACGCTATTGCACCCGTTGAAGACTCATCGAGCGCGCTCCGTTTCGGCCCATCGGGCCATTCTTATGCGGTACGAGCACAGTCTCGGCGGGGTGACTAAAGATCGGCTAAAGGTGGGGGCGCGGGGGGAACTGACGGGACCGGAATCGCCGCCTTATGACGCGATCAAATGGATTCCCCGAGCGGGCTCGCGCCGCGCTGAAACCTGCCGGCGCGCATCCGTCAGCACGCGTTGATACTGACAATCCGTCCCGTGTCTTCATCGCTGACCGCAAGCCGATTGCCGGACAACGCCGTCAGTCCCTGCGGAGCGCCAACTCCCTTGAGCAGCACGCGCGAACTGCCGGTCGAGGGATCCACGGCGATGACCGTGCCTGCGTCGATGGCCGTCACGTAGAAGAGCGACCCAATGGCCACGATGTCGTCGAGTTGCGCAAGGCCGCCGATGGGAATTCCAACGCCATTCGACATCCGCAGAAGTCCGCGGCTCGCTTCGGCGACCGCGAATGTGTCGCCGCCGGCGCCGGCGACCGCGCCGACGACGCGGGGAAGACCCGTTGCCAGGACGGTGACGCCGCCTCCTCCGAGGGGTTCGCCGAGCAGGCGGCCCTGGGCGGCATCGGGAATGAGCAGTTGCTGGTGGTTGGAGTCCGCGCCCAAGCCATCGACGCCGAGGCCGCCTGCCCGCGCGCGCAACTGGAGGAAGAGGCTGACCGCTCGCGAAATCGGGTCGACGCGAACGATCCGGTCTCGGCCCTGCTCTGCGAGCAGAATGTCCCCGCTCGCGCTCACGACGATGCCTTCCGGCACCGATAGATTCGCGAAGCTCGTGAGGAGACCACCCGAGGAGCTCAGGTGCGTCAGCCTTCCGTTTGCGGCGGTTGACACCCACAAGCTCCCATCCGAACCCACAGCCAGATCGTCGGCTCCAGGAACGGTGGCGAGCGCGTGAATTGACGCCATCGTCAGCGTGGGCGGACATGCGCTGAGCTGCGTCGAGCGCGGTGCGGCCGTCGGTGTGCGCGTGCTTTCGACCGGAGGGGTCGCGATCGCGGTAGGCAGGCTCGGATGCGAGCTCGTGCACGTGGAGACGACGCAGGCCGTGATCATGGCGAGACCCAGTACCGCTCGTCGGTTCACCATATCGGTCGCTCCGGGCGGAGGGTTACGAGTTGGTTCCTCTTGGACGGCGAGCACGTGATCGGCCTTTCGCTGACGGGCTGGCAGGATTCGATCCTCAGCCTGAGGCTCGAATCCTCGCCCGGTTGATCAGCGTTGTCGTCTCCGGGGTCTCGGTTGTTGGCACGAGCCCCGGGTGCGGGTCGCCCAGTGTCCAGTACTTCCAGCCGTCGAGCAGCAGGTATTGGTTGTGGTAGAAGGGCTTTGCCGGAGGATCCGGCCAGTCCATCCTGATACCTACGGACCGGATATGGCGCACGAAGGCAACGAATGCGCCTTCCAACTCGGGCCGCCACTTCCGGACCGTATACCAGTGTGGAATCTCGGGCATCGTGGATGCAAACTGCCACCGCACCGAAGCGATATATGTGCGGGCATCCTCGGACGTGTAGTTCATGCAGAGAACTTGCATTCGGCACGCGACAACAGGGTTCGTCGCCGACCACCACGTCAGCCTTCTCGGATTCCGCCTTTTGCCGCCGGACGTCAAGACGCTCCCCGGAACGGTCGTGGGAGATACGGGTACAGATGGCCGCAGCACGAGGCGCCTTGAAGAGCCATGGCGAGCCTCGCACCTCGAGCAGCGCTGCATGGGGGTCCGCCTTATCGGTCGGGTCCATACCTTGTTGCATTGACGTACAGCCCCAGCCGTGATCCCCTGCGTTTGTGTCTGACCAGGACGATGCCCCGTTGCCGGTGCCGGCGTCGCCTGGCCCGCCCTGTGTCGGCGCGATCGCGTTTCTGCTGATCGTGCTCATGATCGTCGGATTGGCGGTCTTCGCAATTCTCATCCTCCTCGCCCATCGCTGAACCACCGGCGAGGCTCGGAGCTACCGTTCGTATCAGCGGATGGATTCGATCCGATCTAGGCGATTGATGCCGAGAGTCGGGATGGTTAGAGTTGGGTCAGGGGTCAACGGCGCGCAGAGGCTGAGGAGGTCGTCCGGGAGGTGCATATCGATCTGTACGTCGCGCTTGCAGGACTCATTGTTGGGTTCGCTGTCGGCCTCACCGGGATGGGAGGGGGCGCCCTGATGACGCCGATCCTGATTCTGATCTTCGGAGTCACGCCGCTCGCCGCAGTTTCCAGCGACCTGGTCGCGTCGCTGATCATGAAGCCGATCGGCGCCGCTGTTCACGCGGGACACGGCACCGTGCGTTGGAATCTCGTGGGCTGGCTGGCGATCGCTTCGGTCCCCTCTGCGTTTCTCGGCGTCGTGTTCTTGAAGTCGCTGGGCAACGCGACGCGGGTCCAGCAGATCGTCGGGATCGCGCTCGGATCGGTCTTGCTGCTCGCTGTCGCAGCGCTGCTCTTGAAGATGTACCTCGACCACCGCAACGGCACGTCGCGTGGCGTCGACGGGCAGGTGCATGTGAAGCGGCTACAAACCCTCGCGATCGGCGCCTCGATCGGTTTCGTCGTCGGGATCACCTCGGTGGGCTCCGGAACACTTGTCATTGTTCTGCTGCTCTTCCTCTACCCGCGGCTGCGGGGGTCGCAGATGGTGGGCACGGACCTCGCGCAGGCGATTCCCATGGTTGGTTCGGCTGCATTGGCTCATGTGGTGTTCGGCGATTTCAAGCTCGCCCTCACCGTCTCGATCCTCATCGGCAGCATTCCGGGCGTTCTCATCGGTGCAAGCCTTTCCTCCTACGCCCCGACTGCGTTCCTCAGGGGCGCCCTCGCGGCAGTGCTGCTGGTCTCCGGCCTCAAGCTCGTCAACGTTCCAACCCTGGTGGTCGGCATCGTGTTGCTGGCGGTGGTGTTCGTTTTGGTGGCGATTTGGCTGTACGTACGGGCCAGCGGGCAATCGTTGCAGGAGTTCTCTGGCGAGACGAGCGAGCACCTGACCCAAACGCCTGCGATGTCTTCTCCGTGACTGCACACTGACGCGGACGCTCGAATCGCCCAGCCACGTGTCGGGGGAACGCGTGGCGGCCGGACGGCCAGGAACCTCGGCATACCGTAGCGCTGCGCCCAAGAACCTGAACGCCCATCGAGGCCCCGTCCAAGGGACCGGTTTGAGCATCCTGACGCGAGCAGGAGCCGGTGACGAGGGTTCGCCCGCACACCACGTCAGTGCTGCCTTCCGTCCTCCACGCCGACGCTGACCGGTGCCACAGCCTTGGCCGCTTGTCTGCGGTTGCTCACGCCGAGCTTGGCCAGGATCGCCGCCACGTGATGGTCGACTGTCTTCTCCGAAAGGTGCAGCCGTCCGGCGATCTCACGATTGGTCATATCCTCGCTGACCATCCCGAGTACCTCTACCTCGCGGGTCGTCAGCCCGCCGGCATTCTGTTTCGTCGAGGTACGCGGCCCACGAGGCACGCTGCGAGCACCGCCTTCGCGGAGGAGCTGCGCCGCGATCGCTGCGGCCGGTCTCGCGTCAAGAGCCTGGAAGATAGCCAGTGCGCGGCGGTAATTCGCTTCGAGCCCTCCGGCGCAGAGCGTGATCGCACCCTCATATTGGCAGCCGAGCTCCGTCCACGCTGTCGCTGCACCCGCGGTATCCCCGCTGAGCTCCAGGGCGTAGGGAGCCGTCGATAAGGTGGGCATAAGATCCTGGACTCCGCAGCGTCGGCGCCACGCCGCGAGCTCGCCAACCGCCGGAACGGCGCCATAGCGCATTGCCAGCTTCATGGCCTGATCGGTCGCCGCGCGGGTCACGTCCGCGGCCTGTGCGCCGCCCTCGAGCCATGCGATCTCTGCGGATGCAGTGGCCGTGGGCAGGAGGTGCTGGAGCTCTCCTGTTGGTGCCGCGATCGCCTGTGCTCTTGTGAGTGGGCCTTGGTGGTCCGGATCGCCGCGGCGCGCTCGTAGCAACGCGACGATGCAAAGAGCCAGCGTTTGTGCGACAGCGTTGCCGGTGCCGGATCGCAGAATCGTCGAGGTCACCTCGGTGGCCTCGTCCCATTGGCCCTGATCGAGTAACCGGCGGGCTTGGTGCGCAAGGATCTCCAATCGCCAGGCATCAAGCCCTCGCTCGAGACAGTATTCGTCTCCTTCTCGTTGATACGCCTCGGCACGCGCGTAGTCGTGCACACGGACGCTCGCCCACGCCAGGTGGATATATGCTCGACCAGCCTGCTCAACGAATCCCCACTCCTTGCACAGGTGCAGGCTCCGTTCGAGCGCCCTCCGACCATCATCATCGCCGATCAAATAGCCCGCTGTGCCGATGGTATTCATCGCGTGCACGAGCGTCTCTCGATCATCGATGCGCGCCGCGAGTTCCTGCGCCTTTGCCCCCCATTCGAGTGTTGCCGTCGTGTCCTCGATGTTGAGCGCGAGCATGGCGCGATTCGCATACGCCATCGCAAGCTCATGGCCCGGAGTCAGCGTCTCCAGCACAGCAACTGCTGCCAACCCCGCCTCGGTCGCTTCGGCGACCAGCCCGGAGCAGCGGAGATTCGATGACATCATGCGAAGCGCGTCACCCTCACGCAGCCGGTCGCCGAGAAGCCGATAGGTCGCCAACGCCTCTCGGCGGGAGTCGATCGCGTCAGCGTAATGCCCGGTGAGGAAGCATTCCGACGACCGGAGAGAGAGGAGTTCGGCGCGCTGCTCATCGGTGAGTCCCCAACCAAACCGAAGCGCGCGCGCATACTGTGCCGCTGCCTCCCGATGCGCTCGAGCCTGCGTGGCGACAGCTGCGGCCTGGGGAGCGAAGCGAAGCACTGCCTCGATGTCAGCCGCGGCCTCTGCGTGGTGTGAAAGCGACGTCGGGTCAATGGGTCCGCGCTTGGGATCCGATAGCGCAGTCAGCGCGGCGCGGTGGAGGGAGACGCAGCGCGCGGGTGACATCGAGATCTCAACAGCCAGGCGCGCAAGCTCATGGCGGAAGGTGACACCGCCGGGGATCGGGGCGAGCACGCCTGAGGCAAGGCATTCCTCTATGCCGGCCACGGCCTCGTCATCCATTGCCTCGAGGATGCTGATGTCGACGCCCGTCGGAATGATGGCGACCATCTCGACCAGCCGTTGTGCGACGGGCCCTAGGCGCGCAACCCTCGCGAGAACGGCGTCCTGGACCGTTGCCGGAAGCGTGTCCCCGCCTGTTGCGAGTACTTCCGTGACGAAGAAAGGATTGCCGCCCGTGTTGCGGTACAGCTCTGCCGCGTCGAGGCCGTATGGCGCTGCGAGATCAGCGACTGCGGCAGCCGACAACGGGGCGAGGTAGAGGCGCGCGACCGCCGGACTGGTCGCAACGTCGCCGATGAGCACGCGCAGCGGGTGTGTGCGGTCCATCTGGTCGTCCCGGTAGGTGCCGACGACCAGCACCGGCGCCGACTCCACCTTGCGGGCGAGCAGCCGGATGACGTCCAGGGTGGCGTCATCAGCCCAGTGGACGTCTTCCAGAATCACCACGCACGGGGGGCCCGAGCGCAACTGGTCGAGAAACACGTCCGCCACCTCGTAGGGCCGGCCGCCGCCACGGACGATCATCGCCTCGAGATCTCCACCGGTTGTGTGGGAGATGTCGAGCAGCGGGCCCAATGGACGCGGGGTCGCGAGGGCGTCGCACGCCCCGGAGAGGATTCGCACCGACTGATTTGCGCAAAAGCCTCGCACCAGCGAGGTCTTGCCGACGCCCGCCTCACCGCCAATGAATACAAAGCGGCCGGCCGAGGACATCACGACGTCGGCGAAATAGTGCTCAAGCGCAGCGAGCGGTTCCGCCCGCTCGAGCAGATCCCCCAATCCTGCAACGGCTTGCGACGTCCTCAGGGCCCCACCTCCGGTGAATGGCACCAATGGTACAATGGGACCGAGCCGCCCTTTCTTGCCAACTTGGGCAATCGTCCGCATCGTCCCAGCCGGTGCTCTGGCCGTCTACGTTGGTCGGACCAACCCGCTCATCAGCACAGGGGAACCTCGACGCATGGACCCGCGAAGGCGAATGGGCGAAGCGCCTGCGTCTCGGCTTGTGGGCGAAGATGGGTAACCGCAAGCGCCAATCTGGGTAGTCCTCCCGATTCGCGCTCGGCAGCGCCACTCCTAGTCTCGCTGCAGGTACTCGCGCTTGCGAGAACAGCACAAGGAGGAGCCCAGATGCCGAGATACATCGTGGAGCGGAGCTTTCCAGAGGGACTCAACATCCCCGTCGATGCGCAGGGGGCGGCGGTGTGCCTGACCGTGGTCGACCGCAACGCCGACGACGGCGTCACGTGGGTCCACTCCTATGTCAGCGACGACAAGAGGAAGACCTTTTGCGTCTATGACGCGCCGAGTCCGGAGGCGATCCGCAAGACCGCCGACCGCAACTCCCTGCCGGTCGACCAGATCACGCAGGTGAGCGTCCTCGACCCGTACTTCTACCGCTGACCGACCACGACGGGAGTCGAGGTTCGCCGAGTCACACAGCGGCCGACGTCACCACCAGAACAAAGATCGCCAAATACAAGGAGACGAGTTACATGAAACCGGTACACATGGGGACGCCCTTCCGGAGGGTTGTTGCTGGCCTTGCCACAGCAGCCACGTTCACGCTGGGCCTCGTTGCCGTGGCTCCTCAGCTCAGCTCACCCGTCCGCGCCGAGGGTGGTTCTCGTACTTGCACCACCCCGGTCACCACTGCCCCGACCGGCCGCGCGACCGTCTCGATGGCATCGACAGCCTTTGGCAGAGTGCTAGTCGTCGGTTCGGGCGCCAACGCCGGTTGCTCTCTCTACATACTCACGTCAGACCAGCTCCATTCCTTGACGTTTGGCCTGGCTCCGTATGCGTGTAGCGACGGGCCAAACGCCATCGGCCAGCCGTGCGACAGCGTCCTCTGGCCCGCGCTCCTGACCAAGGGCGCCCCCAAAGCCGGCCCCGGGGTCAACCGTGGCCTCCTTGGGATGGTGACCCGCAGCGACGTGCTCTCTGGCGAGAGCGTGCAGCAGGTGACCTACGCCGGTCTGCCGCTGTATCGCTTCTTCCTGGACGAGACGCCGGGGGAAACGGACGGCGCGAACCTATTCGACCCAGTGACCAGCCCCACGGGCACCTGGTACCTGGTCGATCCTGGTCGGGGTCTTCCCGCGCCCGGTCGGGCCCACTTGCGGGTGGAGACGGTCAGGGGCACCAACGTGCTGGCAGCATCAATGGATGATGACTTCTCCCTCCTGCCCGGGGGGCGGTTCCCGGTCTACACCTTGAGCAACAACCATGGCCAAGGCTGCCAGACATTCTGTGCCCTGATCTGGCAGCCGGTCCTCACGTCCGGACAGCCTGACGCCGGATCGGGGGTTGATCAGCACGGCCTCGGAGTCGTCGTGCGGCCGGACGGCGCCCATCAGGTGACCTACAAGGGCAAGCCGCTCTACCTATTCGTCACAGACGCCTACATACCGGGCATCACCGGGACGAAGAGCATCAACGGCGCGGGTGCGGCAACTCCATGGGGAGTGTTCAACACGATCCCGTTGCCGTAACTAGGAGACCTCACCGATCGTGGTGCGGCAGGTCCGCGGCCCGACGCCGTGCAGGACTGCCCGCCGCCCCCAGCAACACCAAAGCCCCGGCCGATCAGTCGGCCGGGGCTTTGTCGCGTCGTAGCAAATGACTAGCAGTGCCGGCCTGGCAGCTGCGTTTAGGAACTGGATCCAGAGCTAAGAGCGGAGAGTGGCCGGCCAGTCTGTTGCCAGATATCAATCGCCGAGATAGCGGTGCGCGGCGGCTCCGGTGCCTCGGTCCCGATGAGCTCCATGACTACAGGATGAACAACCGGGTGGAGGCGTTCCTCCGCGAACCTATCGCACTGCTCCTCGGTCTCCCAGACGTCGATGTAGCGAAGACCACCTTCCGGACGCTCGATGGCGATATGGACGATGAGGCCGTCGGGAGGAGTTGGCCCCAACCCATCGGTAATCCGCCGATAGGTCGCAGCGTCAATGGGCACGTCCTGGGTGAACGCGTATGCCATGGTCGTGGCCTCCAGCTATTGATCCGAAGATGATTCGGATGGATAATGGCACAGTATGACAACACTCGTCAAGCGTCGCCGCTACAACTCAGAACGCAGGCGGGAGACCTCCGCCGAAACCAGGCGCCGGATTCTGGATGCCGCCCGGGAGCTGTTCCTTGCAAATGGCTATCGCTCGACCACGACCGCGGGTATCGCGAGGCGGGCCGGCGTCAACGTCGACACCGTATACGAGCTCGCCGGGAGGAAGCCGATGCTCTTGCGGGAGCTGATCGAGCAGGCGATCTCCGGGACCGACCACCCAGTCGCCGCTGAGCAGCGTCGCTATGTTCAAGAGATTCTTGCCGAGCCCAACCCGGCGCGGAAGCTCGCCATGTACGCGAGGGCGGTGCGCCGCGTCCAGGAGCGCATGGCCCCGCTCTTCCTGGCGCTGCGCGATGCGGCGGCCACCGAACCAGAGGCGCAGCAGGTATGGGGCGAGATTGGCAGGCGGCGCGCCGCCAACATGCGGCTCTTCATCCAGGACATCCGCGACGCCGGTGGCTTGCGTCCCGGTCTCTCCGTTGATGCCGCAGCCGACACCATTTGGGCGATGAACAGCTCCGATGTCTACGTGCTTCTCACCGTGGAGCGTGGATGGTCTCCGCGGCGTTTCGAACGCTGGCTGGCCGAATCGTGGCAACGGCTCATCCTGCCGCTCAACTGACCCGGGGGAGCTACGAAACCTGTGCGGTTCGCGCGCTCTGTGCGCCTCGCGATTCCACTTTAGCGCGGCCCGACGCGACGGCGAGGTTGGGTCGGTTCGAGTGTCGGGGCGATCCAGGCACCATCGCGGCGCTCGTACGTAATCCGAAACATGGCGACGGTGACGGGAAGCGGCCCGCGCGGATCCTTGCTGTAAACATTCGGCGCTGAAGCGACGTCGATCGTCGGGTTCGCGATCTCCTCAACAGTGGCCACATAGCCGTGCAACTTCAACTGCCCGGCGTCGCTTTCATATTCCGAAGGACTCCAATAGGCGCGCCGCACAGTGGCGGGATACGCGTTTCCTTGTACCCACTTGTTGACCTCACGGTATCGCCGCCAGGAGCGCAACCTACGCCCCACGGTCACAGCGCGCGGCCTTGTACTCGTGGATTCAGTGGGCGCAAAGTGCGGGTGGCGCGACGGCAGTCGCAACCATGACTAACTGACTCGAACACGCGGATCGAGAATCGCGTACACGGCATCGACGACGATATTTGCAGCCACCACGAAGAACGAGGCGACGAGCACGACACCGATCACTACCGGTAGGTTCTGTACCTGGATGGCCTGGACGACGGCGAGGCCGAGGCCCGGTAAGCCGAAGATCGTCTCGGTGACAATGGCGCCGCCGAGCACGCCGGCGGTGTCGATGGCGAATTGAGTCACGATCGGGGTCAACGAGCTCCGCAATGCGTGCCGGTAGATCACACGTCGCTCGCTCAGCCCTTTGGCGCGCGCCGTTCTGATGTAGTCCTCGCCAAGAGTCTCGAGCAGCGAGCTGCGCGTGAGCCGCGAGTACGTGGCGGCAGTGATGAGCATCAGCGTTATCCATGGAAGGATCAGGTCGTGCGCCCACTCCAACGGATTCTTGGTGAACGGGGTCCAACTCCCCGGTTTGGGGAAGATTGCCAGCCCATGGATCGTGAGCAAGTAGTAGAAGACATAGAGCAGCAGCAGTCCGAGGATGAAGATGGGCATGGAAACCCCGGTCAACACGAACACGGTCGCCCCGCGGTCCCACACGCTTCGCGGTCGTCTCGCGGCCAGCACGCCGACCCCGATCCCCAGCACCACATAGAGTATCGCCGCACCAGCGGCAAGCGAGATGTCAATCGGAAGGGCCTGCCCGATGATGGTGGTTACGGGGAGACGGTTGGTATTGGAAATACCCAAATCGAAGTGACCCGGAATCGGTACCAGGCGCCCGAGGTAGTGCCAGTACTGCACGAGGATGGGCTGGTCGAACCCGTACTCCTTGTTGATCTGCGCGAGCAGCGCGGGAGTGACGGCTCGTCCAGCCAGCTGCCGCGCCGGGTCGGGCGATGACGCGTAGTAGAGGACGAAGACCAGCGTGATGATCACCCAGAGCGTGATCAGCCCCAGGACGACGCGACGGATGAGGAAGCGCGTCATGCCGCCTTCTTCATGCGTGCCGCGAAGATGCGCTCGGTTCGGGGATCGAGCGCGTCGCGGACGGCGTCACCAAGGAGGTTGAAGGCAAGCGTTGTGGCAAGGAGGAAGAGCATGGGGAAGATGTAGAACCACCAGGCCTGGAAACCGACTCCTTCCGCGTCGGACAGCATGTTCCCCCAGGAGGGCGTGGGTGGCACGACGCCGAGACCGAGGAAGGAGAGCGTCGCTTCGAAGATGATTGCCGCGGGAATCAGCAGCGTCGCCAGCACGATGACCGGGGCGACGAGGTTCGGAAGGATGT
>JBEPVD010000027.1:0-42552 GCA_041691155.1 Candidatus Dormiibacterota bacterium
GTGAATCATCGACCGACGCGCTATGCATGGGCGCGAAGGCTTTGCGTGCGGGTATCGATTCCTCCTTGCGGCATCAACCACCATTCATGTCAGTGCGCTCCAAGCGCGATATCCTCTCGGCGTGACGGAGTGGTGGACGGTTGGTGCCGTCGTGGCGGCGGTGGTGGTTGGCGGCTTGATTGGGGCCGGCATCGCCATGCGAAAGGCGCGCCGGCACAGTGATGACCTGCTCACCTCGATGCACGAGGCGTGGAGCGACGAGTACCGGGCTGCGGTCTACCTTGAGGTTGCTGTCGGCTGGCGCATGTACCTGCGCACCCTACGACCGCTCGTCTATCCAGAGGAAGAACTGTCCTTGGATGCGCCCCGCGATCTGACCGCGGTATTGCGCTCGCGCGCGCAGCTCGAGCGCTTCGGCTCCTCGCACGTTCAGCGCCTTCATGACGACGCCCTCGCGGAGGCGGTGACCTTCATCGACGTCCTGCGTGCACTCCCGAACACACCGGCCACAGGCGACCCGGACATTGCCGGGGGATACAACTCGCTCCGGATCGTCCTCCGAGCGATCGGCACCCGCGTCGACGCGCTCGAACGGCAGATGAACCACGAGCTCAATCCGCAAACTGCGCCGGCCGACCCGGTGGTGGAGATCACGGGGCGCGCCCGGATCCCACGCCCCCGCCCGCAGGACGCCCTGATCCAGAAGAGCGTCTCGACACCGAACGTCTGACGACTCCGTGCGTCCCGGCGCGTGACCTCGGGCAGACGAGACAGCGCGGTCGGATGCGAAGGCCACGTCCATAATGCGGAGCATCTGCCGGAACTCAGGAGGTCTCGTTCGATGGCGCTCGAAGCGGACGAGGACGTCACGCCGATGGGCGATGACGCACCGGCAGTCTCGTTCGCCGCAGACCCCGACACGTACCGCCATTGGCATCTGACCATCGACGGTCGCGTCGCCACACTGGCGATGGACGTCGATGAGCAGGGCGGACTCCGTCCCGGGTACGCAATGAAGTTGAACTCGTACGACCTTGGCGTGGACATTGAGTTGCACGACGCGGTGCAGCGGCTGCGCTTCGAGCACCCCGAGGTCGGATGCGTCGTCATCACGTCGGCGAAAGACCGCTGCTTCTCGGCGGGCGCCAACATCGGCATGCTCGCGCAGTCATCGCATCCGTGGAAGGTGAACTTCTGCAAGTTCACCAATGAGACGCGTCTGGCAATCGAGGACGCGAGCGCGAATTCGGGGCAAACCTATGTTGCTGCGGTGAACGGCGCGGCAGCGGGTGGGGGATATGAGCTCGCGCTCGCGTGCGATGAGATCTGGCTGATCGACGATGGTTCCACTGCAGTGTCGCTGCCGGAATTGCCCCTGCTTGCGGTGCTTCCGGCGACCGGTGGGCTCACGCGCGTCGTCGACAAACGGCACGTGCGCCGCGATCTGGCCGACGTGTTCGTCACCAAGAGTGAAGGCCTGAAGGCTCCGGTCGCGGTGAAATGGGGACTGGCCGACAGCGCGATTCCGCGCGGACAGTTCGCGGAGTCGGTTCGCTCCCGCGCCAGTGCGGTTGCGGAGCGGTCGACCCGCGTTGCATCGTCGCCAGGGGTGATGCTTCCGCCGCTCGACGAGGCGATCTACGTCGACGCCATCGAGCACGAACACGTCAGCGCTTCGTTCGATCGCGCTGCCGGTGTGGTCACCATCACGGTGCGCGCGCCGGAAACCGCCGCTCCGTTGAACGCTGATGGGGCCCGTCAGCTCGGCAGCGGGTACTGGCCGCTCGCCTTGGCACGCGAGCTGGACAATGTGATGCTGCGCCTGCGCACCAATGAACCCACGCTCGGCACCTGGGTCATCAAGACGGCGGGGGACATGGATCGTGTCCTGGAGCACGACGGCTTTCTGATCGAGCACCGCGCCTCCGACTGGTTCCTCAATGAGGTCGCGCTCCTCGTGAAACGCACGCTCAAGCGCCTTGATGTGACCAGTCGCAGCCTCGTCGCATCCATCGAGCCCGGAAGTTGTTTCGGTGGACTGCTGCTCGAACTTGCGCTCGCGTGCGATCAACAGTTCATGCTCGACGGCGTCATGTCCGACGACGAAGTCCCGGCAGTGATGGTGGTCACGTCCGCGAACGACGGGGCGTTTCCGATGGGCAACGGGCTCTCGCGTCTGGAGTCGCGCTTCTACGGGCGGACTGAGGAATTGGAGACGGTGCGCGCCGGGACGGATCAGCGGATGGAGGCGACCGCGGCCGCTGCAGCGGGTCTCGTGACCTTCGCCCCCGACGCCATCGACTGGCAAGACGAGTTCCGCATTGCGCTTGAGCAGCGCGCGTCGTTCAGCCCCGACGCGCTCACCGCGATGGAGGCCAACCTCCGTTTCGTCGGCCCCGAGACCATGGAGACCAAGATTTTCGGACGCCTCACCGCCTGGCAGAACTGGGTGTTCAGCCGGCCGAACGCGATTGGCCCCGCCGGTGCGCTGCGACGCTACGGCAGCGGTCAGCGCGCCACACTGGACCGAGAAAGAGTGTGATGTGAGTCTCAGCGCCGACTACTCCGACCGCATTCCCAACAACGTGGACCTGCGCAGCGATCGACGGCTGCAACGAGCACTCGAGGCGTGGCAGCCCCGCTTCATGTCGTGGTGGCGCGACCTGGGTCCCGACCTCATCGCACGCGACGTCTATCTGCGGACCGCGATCAGCGCCGACCGCGACGGCTGGGCGCACTTCGGCCACATCCCGATGGAGGAGTATCGCTGGGGCATCTTTCTCGCCGACCGGGAGCCTGACCGGCGTATCGCATTTGGTGAGCACATGGGCACCAGCGCATGGCAGCAGGTGCCCGGCGAGTACCGCGCCGAGTTGCAGCGACTCCTGGTGGTGCAGGGAGACACCGAACCCGCGTCGGTCGAACAGCAACGGCTCCTCGGTTTCACGGCGCCGAGCCTGTACGACCTTCGCAACCTGTTCCAGGTCAACGTCGAAGAGGGCAGGCACCTCTGGGCGATGGTCTATCTCCTGCACGCGTTCTTCGGCCGTGAGGGACGCGAACAGGCTGAGGAACTGCTGATGCGCCACTCGGGAAGCGCTGACGCGCCGCGCATCCTCGGCGCCTTCAACGAGCCGACCCGCGATTGGCTCGCGTTTTTCATGTTCACGTACTTCACCGACCGTGACGGGAAGTTCCAACTCGGCACCCTGGCCGAGAGCGGGTTCGACCCGCTCTCACGCACATGCCGTTTCATGCTCCGCGAGGAAGCGCATCACATGATGGTCGGCACCACCGGCATCGACCGGGTGGTCCGGCGCACCGCGACGTTGATGCGCGAGCACGACACCGAGGACGTCAAGCCGCACGGTGGCATTCCGCTCGACATCATCCAGCGCTACCTGAATTTTCACTACAGCGTGTCGCTCGATCTGTTCGGTGGCGAGCGCTCGACCAACGTCGCCAATTACTTCACGGCGGGGCTGAAAGGACGGTGGCAGGAGGAGCGTCGATCCGACGACCATCAGCTCACCGAATTGACCGCGGCAGTGGACATCGTGATTGACGGCCGGATCGACACCGTCAACATCCCGGCGCTGACCGCCCTCAATCAGGACCTGCGCGCGGAGTACTTCATCGATTGCAACAACGGGGTGCGCCGCTGGAATCGCATTCTCGACGAGGCAGGCGCGGGCAGGGCGCTCGTGCTGCCACACCATGGGTTCAACCGCCGGGTCGGCGCCTACTCGGGGTACCGGGTCACGCCCGGCGGACAACTCATCGACGCCGAGGGATGGGCCAGCAGTGAGTCGGAGTGGCTACCCACCGCCGAAGATTTCGACCACGTGCAATCACTGATGAAGCCCGTCTTCGAGCCGGGGAAGATGGCGAGCTGGATTGCCCCACCGGCGACGGGCATCAACGGTCAGTCGGTCGAGTACGAATACGTCCACCTGACCTAGCCACGTCAGGTCGGTTCGGTCAAGACCCGTGTCGCCTCGCGGCGCAGTTCGGCGCGAATCACCTTCCCGGTTGCCGTTTTCGGCAGTGTCTCCACCACGATGAGGCGGCGCGGTCGCTTGTAACCCGCCAGTTCAGCACGGCACCGTGCCAGCACGTCGTCCACGTCGAGGGCCATGCCGGGGCGCGCGACGACGAATGCCACCGTCTGGATGAGCTGGTCGCTGCCAGGCGCGCCGACGACCGCCGCCTCGGCGACCGCCTCGTGCGCGAGCAGGACACTCTCCACCTGCGACGGCGAGACCCATTCGCCGGCGACTTTGAGCATGTCGTCTCGACGCCCCAGGTGCCAGTAGACGCCGTCGGCGTCCTCCGAGTACAGGTCACCGGTGGCCACCCAGCCACCGACGAAGGTGCGCCGGGTCTCTTCGCTGCGGCACCAGTACCCGGTCGCCGCGGCAGCGCCGGAGACCCAGAGCTGCCCGGGTGTCCCGACCGGAACCGCGACGCCCTCATCGTCCAGGACGCGGACGCCGTGACCGGCGACCGGAGTGCCGGACGCGCCCGGGATGGCGCTCCCCGAGCGGTTGGAGATGAAGATGTGGGTCATCTCGGTGGAGCCGATGCCATCGAGAATCTCGACGCCAAAACGCTCGCGGAAGCGGGTGAACAGCTCGGCGGGCAGCGCCTCACCGGCAGACACGGCCTGGCGGAGCGATGCGAAGGTCGTGTCAGGGAGGTCACTGTTCACCAGCGCCGCGTAGAACGTCGGCACTGCGAAGAACAGCGTGGGGCGATGTTTTTCCATGAGTCCCGCAACCAGAGCGGGTGTCGGAGGGCGCGTCGGCTCGAGCACCGCCTGCGCACCGGCTGCGAGCGGAAACGCGAGTGAATTGCCGAATCCATACGCATGGAACATCGGCGCCACTGACAGATGCCGATCGCCGGGCTGTACGTCGAGCACTTCGCGCGCGTAACCCTCGCAGATGCTCCTGACGTCGGCGTGGCGGTGCATCGCGAGTTTGGGGCGGCCGGTCGTGCCCGACGTGCACAGCCAGAAGCACGGGGATTCCGCCGAGGTCGCATCGACCGAATCGTCGTCGCCGCCGGCGAGCACGTCTGACCAGAGCGGACCGTCGCCGTCCGCGGCAACCCGTATCAGCGCGCCGAGTTGCGGCACTGCAGCGCGCAGTGCGTTGGTCATGGCGTCGGCGTCGCCGGCGACGATCGCGCAGCGCGCTCGGGAGTCCTGCGCGATCGCGACCAGATCGCGCGGCGGCAGCAGGGGATTGACGGGAAGCGCCACGGCCCCGATGCGCATGGTTGCAAGGATTGCGGTCGCCAGCTCCGGCCCATCGCGAAGGATCAACAGCACGCGCTCCTCGGGTCGAATACCAAGGCGTCGCAATCCCGATGCGGCCGCCTTGACATTGCCGAGCAACTGCGCGTATGTGGCTATCACATCGCCGTGCAGCAGGACAGTGCGATCGCCGTTGCCCGCCTCTACCTTGCGGTCAAGCAGCCACTGGCTGGCGTTGAAGTGATCAGCCACGCGTGATCCCCTCCGCGTCACGCCACAAAGCGTGCAGGTCTGCGTCGAATTGTGCAGGGGCAACGCGGTGCGGATCATGCGTGCGCGTGTCCACCCATGCGATGCGCGCCGTGGGAATTGCCTCGAGGATCGTCTCGGCATGCAACGGCGGCGACAATTCATCCTGCAGGCCGTGCGTCACGAGCACCGGGCAGGCGATGGTTGGCAGCTGGTCGACGATGCTCCACGACTCCCATTCAGGGGAGATCCACAGTGCGTGCCACCGTCCAGCCACATCAGCCCAGTCGGCGCCATGCGCGCGCCGCAGACTCCGCTGCATCGGCGCAGGCCATTGCGACGGCGGTCCCATGCGCCGGAGTGTAGCCACCGTCACGTCGTCACCGCGAACATGGACAGCGATGACCGCCACGCTCAGGACGAGTTCGGGCGCTTGCGTCGCGAGCAGCAGCGCGACGGTGCCCCCGTCGCTGTGCCCCACGAGGTGGACGTGCTCGAGGCCGCGATCGCCGAGAAGGGTGCGCAGATCCGCGACGTCTTCTTCGAACATCCGGGTCGTGAATTGCCGGTCATGAGGGGATCGACCAAATCCCCGGCGGTCGTACGCAACCACGCGCCGGCCGCCGGCTGTAGCCGGCAAGAACGGGTCCCACGCGCGCGTGGATCCGACTCCGTGATGAAGCCAGACCGTGGCTGGCTGGCGACCCGGGTGTTCTTCGACGTGCATCGGTTGTGCGCGGGAGTGTACGAATCGCCGGGTTACGAGATCGCGACCGCCATACCGCCAAAGGTGGCGATCGCGGCGGCGAAAGCCGCGGTGGAAATGGACCGATGGAGGCCCACGCCGACATCGACCACGGTGACGGTGCCGGTCAGCGTGTTGAATCCGACCACGGTCACCGCATGCTCCTTGGTGGTGTAGGGAATCGACCGTCCGTCCCTGGCGTTCCACCTGCCCGTCGCCGTGTACGCGAAGTTGAAGTTGACCCAGACCACGACCGGGTTCCCCGCGCGGACCTCTGCCTCGATCTCGCTCGTCGTCCAGCCGGTGTGGCCGTCGGCAGTGGCACCGGCGCGTTCGGCGGCCGCGACGATGGGCGGGTAGTACACACCGTAGCCCGTGTATCTCGATTCGGCGCCATAGACGTTGCCCACGAAATCGACGTACGGATCGCCCCACGTGACGGGGTGCGCACCGGTGACGATCGCCACGCGTGGGTCTTTGGGAAGCTGATCGAACACCCACCCTTGCGAGATGTCGAACCCCCTCGCCTGGAGGGCAACCGCAAGCGCCGCTGATTCGCAGTCCAGGGGCATGCTCTGCTTGATGAGCGGAGCAGAGAGCAGCGCCGCGGTCGCCATGTGGCACTCGCCGTGGGTCATACCGCCGCGCGCTGTCACGACTGAGCATGTGAGACGCTGGAGCCCTGCCTCAGCGACGAGCGGTGCCGCGACGAGCGCGGCCACACCGATGCCGAGGCTCAGGATGCCTGCGGCAACCTTCTGCTTCCTGGTGTTCACGGCCTCGTCTCGTGGGAGGGCGCCACCGGCTCATTCATGACGTAACCACCCTGAACTCGCCAATGAATTGCGGCGGCGTTAGGGTCGGTCCGTCGGGCGTCCGATGCAGAAGCGTGACGAAGGTCAGATGCCGCCCAGCGCCAACCCGGGGCTACGCGGGAGTGGGCGCCGGGCCGACCGGCGGCGCATCGCCGACCAGGATGGTCTGAATGGCACGCTCACTTTCGACCATGGCGAGGACGATGACCTCGTCACCCGCGTAGAGCAACGTCTCCGGGTCGGGAATCAACATGTGATCGCGGCGGACGATGGCGACAATCGCGGCCTCGCGCGGCAGACCCAACTCGCCGATCTGGAGGCCGCAGGCGGGAGAGTCCTCGGCGAGCGTCACCTCGAGCAGATGCGCCGACGCGCCCTCAAAGCTCATCAGGTGCACGAGCGCGCCGATCGATACTGCCTCCTCAACCAGCGCGGTGTAGAGTTGCGGCGTCGAGACCGGGACGTCGACACCCCAACTCTCGGTGAACAACCACTGGTTGCTCGCGTTGTTGACGCGGGCAATGACCCTGGGCACCGCGAACTCCTGCTTGGACAGCAGGGAGATGACGAGGTTGTCCTCATCGTCGCCGGTCGCCGCAACCATCACGTCGACCTCATCCATGCCAGCCGCTTTCAACGACGACACCTCGCAGGCATCCGCGACCACCCAGCGAACGTCGACCTGCGGCTGAAAGCGCGCGACCTGCTGAGCGTCGACTTCGAGAATGAAGACGTCGTGCCCGTGCAACTTGAGGTCCGCCGCCACCGCCATCCCGACGCTGCCGCCGCCTGCAACCGCGACTTTCACGACGACGCCTTCGCGGCGGCGGCCGGTGCTGGCGCGAGTAGCGCTTCCAGCGCAGGGAGGTCGTCCTTCATCACGACGAAATGCAGGAGGTCGCCGTCCTGACCAACCAGGCCGCCTCCATCCAGGCGCGGGATACCCGCACGGGTCACGGCGACGAGGCGGATCTTGCCGTCGGCCTCGAGTCCCGCGAGCTTCTGCCCGGCGAGATGCTCGGGAAGCACGTGATCGATCAGCAGCAGCGTGCCGGTGGCGTCGCGCCAGTGGGGGGTGAACTCCTCAGGCAGGAGCCAGCTCCGCACTTGATCCACCGTCCACGTGACCGTTGCAACCGTCGGTATGCCGAGACGTTGATAGACCTGTGCACGCTGGGGATCGTAGATACGCGCCACGACGCGCTCGACACCGTAGGTTTCGCGAGCGATGCGCGCCGCGAGAATATTGGAATTGTCGCCGGAGGTGACCGCGGCAAAGGCACCGGCCTGTTCGATCTTTGCCCGGCTGAGTGCGTTGCGGTCGAATCCCGATCCCTCGACGACGATTCCTTTGAAATCAGCCGGCAGGCGGCGGAACGCCTTTTGCAAGCGATCGATGACGGCGACCGAATGGCCCTCTGCCTCGAGCGTCCGGGCAAGGCCTGACCCGACACGTCCGCAGCCCACGATCACGATGTGCACGACCCCATTCAAGCAGGTCGCTCACGCCTTCGGCGATGCCGCCGCCCGCTGAGGCATGGGGCATACTGCGGCCGTGGACGATGCCCAGAAGGTGCCGGAGGCACCGTCGCGCCCGCTGGCGCCTGATCTCCCGGGCACCTCCGGCGCCGCGACCTATCCGGAGTCGTTTGCCTACCGGCTGAAGAACCGCATCCTCGGTCCGCCGATGGTGTCGGAGCAACTCACCCAGGAGCGGCTGTCCACCCCGGTCGCGATCGGTGTGCTCGCGCCGGACATGATCTCCTCGTCCGCGTACGGCACCGAGGAAATGCTGGTGGTCATGGTGCCGATCATCGGCCTCGCGGCGTTCAACATGGTCATCCCGATCACGCTGGCGATTCTCGCGGTGATGGTGTTCGTGATGTTGTCGTACATCCAGGTCATCGGCGTGTACACCAAGAGCGGCGGATCCTACGTGGTTGCGCGCGACAATTTCGGTCCGAACATCGCGCAGGTCGCGGCGGTTGCCTTGCTCATCGACTACACGGTGACGGTTGCGGTGCAGACCTCCGCGGGTACAGCAGCCCTGACCTCCGTGTTTCCGAACCTCGTGCCGTGGACGATTGCGATCACCATCGCAGTGACCCTGCTCATGCTGTTCGGCAACTTACGCGGGATACGCGAAGCGGGCTCGATTTTTGCCATTCCCACGTACTTCTACGTGGTCTCGTTGTCGTTCGTTGTCGTCACCGGCCTGGTCAAGGCCGTGGTCGGTGGACTCGAGGTGCACAACAACCTACCGACTCCCGCGCAGCTCGGCTATCACCCCGGCACGCAGACCGGATTCCTCATGGGACTGGGCATCTTCTACTGTCTGCGCGCGTTCGCCAACGGCGGGGCCTCGCTCACCGGGATGGAAGCGGTCTCCAACGGCATCTCGAGTTTCCGAAGGCCCGAGGCGCGCAACGGCCGCACCGCACTACTGATCATGTGCGGCATCCTGGGATTCCTGGTCCTGGGGACATCAATCCTCGCGCACGTGACCCATGCCGTCCCGTACTTGCAGGGCACCCCGACGGTGGTCTCGCAGGAGGTGCGCGACGTCCTCGGGAGCAGCTGGTTCGGCATGGGGCTGTTCTACATCGTGCAGGCCGCCACGGTGATGATTCTGTTCACCGGCGGCAATACCAGCTTCAACGGCTTTCCGTATCTCGCGAGTTTTGTGGCGGGGGATTCGTTTCTCCCACGGCAACTCACCAAGCGAGGTCACCGGTTGGCGTTCTCGAACGGGATTTTCGTGCTGGCGGCCGTCGCCATCATCCTCATCATCGTGTTCAAGGCGCAGCTCAACGCACTGGTCGGGCTGTACGCGATCGGCGTGTTCACAGGGTTTTCGTTTGCCGGTTTCGGCATGCTCAAGCATCATCTGACGCGGCGGGGCAAGCGGTGGCGAATCGGGGCCGTGATCAACGGTTTCGCGGGCGTCCTGTCGGTCGGCGTCGTCGGCATCCTCCTGGTCACGAAATTCTTCGAAGGCGCATGGATCGTCGCGGTGATCGGCCCACCGATGTACTACGGGCTCATCCGCCTGCACCGTCAGTACGTCGCGGAGGAGAAGCAGCTGGAGACGGGAGCGGTTGCCGCGACGGAAGCACCGGTGCTGCAGCGGCACGTCGTCGTGGTGCTGGTGGGGCGCCTGGACATGGCGTCGGCACGCGCTGTGCAATATGCGCGAACGCTACGGCCCGATGAATTGCGCGCCGTGCACTTCAACATCGACACCGCAGCAACCGAGGAGCTCAACGAAGAGTGGAGCCGTCTCGGTCTCGCGCATCTGCCCCTGGACATCCTGGAATGCAGGGATCGCCGGCTCGAGCGCGCCGCGTTGGAATACGTTGCGGACGTCGTCGCGGACGGCAAGACCGAATGCACGGTGCTGCTCCCTCGGCGCACCTTTCACTCGCGTCTGGCACGCGTATTGCATGACCGGACCGCGGATCGCATCGCCGATGCTGTTGGCACCGTCGCCCACGTGGCCGCGACCATCGTGCCGTTCGATCTCGAGGCGCATCACCGGCGCCGCAGGTTCCGGCACAACGCGGTCAAGGCTGACCCCGCCAAGCGCAAGCCGATGCGGGGCGCTGGTGTGGATCGGGAGCTGGCCCGGCGCGCGACCGGGACCGTGGCCATCAGTGACGTGACCTGGCGCACGCGCGTGAGGGTCGCAGGCCGTATTCGCTCCCTCCGCGTCCAGACCGCGAAAGGCACCGCCAACCTCGAGTGCGAAATCACCGACGACACCGGGATTCTGCTGCTCGTCTTCCAGGGGCGACCCAAAATCCCCGGAATCGAGCCGGGTGCGCGACTGATCGTCGAGGGAATGGTCGGCGCGTGGACGCGCCGGCTCGCGATCCTGAACCCCGACTACGAGCTGGTCAGCGAATAGCCGGAAGCGGCCTAGCCGGTCCCGCCATGCACCGTGAGCAGCCACGGCAGTGCCTCGGCCATCGGGCGAGCAAGGCGCTCGGTGTCGGCGCGGTCGAGATGGCCGACCGCGTGCAGGGCCAGCGCCGCCCCGAGTGCCGCAGCCTCGGCGTGGTGCCCCTTTTCGCCGTGCTCGACCTTCCAGGAGATGAGCGAGGAGCGGCCCTCGGTCAGGTCGAGGATCTGGTGCTGCAGTGATTCCCAGTCGGCGGTCAGGTGGGCGCCCTCAATCGCCTTGAGCGCCGCCGCCTCAGCAGCGCGATACGCCTCAAGCTTCGGGATCGCATGCTCTTCCCAGCCGTGCGCCACGCGCTCGATCGCGGATGGCGAAAGCGTGCGCAAGTCATCGAGGAGGCGGCTGCTGCCGCGGTCGTCGGATCGGTAGCCGTAGCCGTCGCTGTCCATGCGGAGACTCTGACACGATCCACTAGCATCGAAGGCCCGTGGACTCGAAGCAGGCTCCGTCCCCACGCGACGGGGTCGTGATCAGCGGGTATCAGGCGGGCCGCACTCGAGCGCGATGGACCGTCGTCGCAGCCCTGGTGACCATCGGCGTGACGCTATTCGAGATCGGTGCCGACGCCGCGCAGGTGCGGGTGGCGGCACGCCTCCTCTCCGGACAGATCGTGTCGCTCAGCGCCGTCGCGGCCACCGACACGTACGTACGGGTCACCTACATCGTCAGCGAGATCGCGCTGCTCGTGCCGTTCCTCGTCTTCCTCTTCTGGCTCCATCGCGCGGCGACCAATGCGGGCGCGTTCGCACGAGAGCTTCGCTTCACCCCCGGATGGGCGGTGGGATGGTTTTTCGTGCCCTTCGCGAACCTGGTTCGTCCCGCGCGAGTCGTCAACGAAATCTGGCAGGCACAGGACCTGGCGCCGGTCGCGGCGACCCGGGTGGGCCGCAGCGTCCTGCGTATCTCGCCGCTGGTCCCGCTGTGGTGGGGGCTGTGGATTCTCGACATCGGCGGCCTCGGAGGACGGTTGCTGGGCGTTGTGTACAGCCAGACCAACTCGCTCGCCGGCATTCGCGATGCGACCTATCTCGACATCGCCTATTCGCTGGTGGTGATTGCCTCGCTGCTGGCGACCATCCGTCTCGTCCGCCGGATGGACGCTCGAGAAGCCGCGAAGGCTGCGCTGATCGCTGCGCAAGCGGCGGAAGCGTCCGCGGCGGCGCGAGCGGCCAAGACCAAGCGCGCCGGGAAAACGGTCAAGACACCCGTGCAACCGGCGCGAGACGCCGCGGTGCCCACTGCCGCCTCGACTGCCGGCGCCCTGCGGCGGGTGACGACGGCGACGGTGAGCACAGCCCTGGTCGTCGCGCCGCTGGCGCTCGCGTTTGCAGTGAGCAATGGGACGTCGGCAAAGCGGGCGGCGCCGGCGCAGACCCCAACCCCTGCCGCGATCTGGCAGGCGAGCAACACGCGATACACGTCCTGCTCCGACGCGATGTTTCGGCCGGCAGGAGTCGTCAAAGCCGGCACGACCACGAATTGCGGGCGCATCGCGATCGGGGCGTCGCTCTTCACGGCCGATTGCGCCAACGGAAAAATCCCCACGACGCTGTCACCAGCGGTCTTCGACAGCACGGGAACACCCAGCAAGCTCGGCGCCGTCACGGGCGCGGATGGCGCCTGCGACTTGTCGGTCAAGAGCACCAGCGTCACGACCGCCGCGTTCGCCGGGGATGGCGGGACCAATCCCGCAAACCTGCCGGGGTCGATCATCGTGGTAGCGGATTTCATTCCCACGCCCAACACCGCGGGCATCACCACACTCGGTTTACGCGTCAACTCGAACGGCGAGTTCGACGTCGAGTTGGGGAGCGGCGGCAACTACACGGTCAACGAAAGTGCCGGCACTCTCGCCGATCAACTCCTCCAGGGGAACTTCAACAGCGATCCGATCGCGTCGCCCAACCTGATCAAGCCCGTGCGCGTGGTCGTCTACTTGAAGGGCAGCACCGCGGCCGCGTTTGTCGACGGGCGCCTGATCGGCACCGGCCCGACCATCGTTCCCGACCAGCCGGGCGGATGCGGATTCTCGTTGAGCAGCACCAGCGTGAGCAAACCCACCGTGACCAGGTTGCTCAGTCTCATGGTGTTCGCCGCCGGATAGCCACGGGCATTGAGGCAGCTGCATCGCGCCGGGGACTGCCTCGTCATCCTCAGCGCTACCTATGGCAACCTGAGGCCGACATGACCTCCACACGACCCCTCGAACACACCGTCGCGCTGATCACCGGCGCATCCAGTGGCATCGGCGAAGCCACCGCTATCGCACTAGCAAACCTTGGCGCCGCGGTGGCGGTTGCCGCTCGCCGAACCGATCGCCTGGAGACGCTGGCGGCGACCCTCCGCGGCCACGGCGCCACGGTGGTCGTTATCACCGCCGACATCACGGATCAAGCGCAGGCGACCGACGCGGTGGATCAAACAGTGCAGAAACTCGGGCGGCTCGACACGTTGATCAACAACGCGGGGGTGATGCTGCTCGGACCCGTGGTTGGAGCGCCAGTGGAGGAGTGGGAGCACATGGTGCGCATCAACCTCCTCGGGCTGTTGTACTGCGCCAACGCTGCCCTGCCGCACCTCCTGAGCGCCGCGGAGGACAGTCCGCGCCGTGTCGCTGACCTTGTCAACATCAGCTCGGTTGCCGGTCGCGAGACACGCAGCGGCAGTGGCGTCTACAACGCAACCAAGCACGCCGTCGGCGCATTCAGCGACGCGCTGCGCAAGGAGGTCACCAGGCGCCACGTGCGGGTATCCCTGGTGGAACCCGGGGCGGTGGACACGGAACTCGCCGGCCACAACCGTCCGGAGATCCGCGCAGCCATGGCTGCGCGATTCGAGGGAATGGAGCGACTACAGTCAGAAGACATTGCCGAGATCATCGCCTTCATCGTTTCGCGGTCCCGCCACGTCGCCGTCAACGAAGTGCTCGTCCGGCCCACCGATCAGGAGTAGTCCGGGTCCTCTGAACCCTTCCGTCGGCCAACGGCGCAAAAAGTGCCTGTTGGTCCAAGCGCCGCAATGCTGACCGTTTCTGATCTCGACTGTCAAGCGACGAGGGCTTCGGACCCGGGGGACGGCGGGGCCGGCCGGGCTACATGCCTGCGGGCGGGTCTTCGCTCGTGGGCAACTTGAAATGGGGGTTCTCGATAATCCCGAAGACGTTGCCGCCGGCGTCGCGAAGGGTCGCAACTCTGATGCCGTCGCCGACGTCCTGCACCTGAGTGTGCTCGGTCATCCCTGAGGCTAACAGCGTCGCGTACGCGTCAGTGGCGCTGCCGACACCCCAGTAGGCAATCGGTCCAACCGCGACGTCTCCGCCAGGGTCAAGGCCCAGTTCGTAGCCGGCCACGTTGAATCCGACGTAGAAAGGTTGATCGAAATACGGCTCCAGGCCGAGGACCGCGCTGTACGCGGCTTTCGCTGCGGCGAGGTCCGGGGCCGGATAAATGACCGTTCGCAATCCGAGAAATTCCACGTGGTTTCTCCTGGTGGCTTGTGTGGGCGTCCGGTGCTACTCGCCGCGATTCAGAGGATGACAGTGACGGTGGTCGACCCGCTTCCGGAGACGCCGTCGTTGTCGGTGACTGTGACCGTGATCGTGTAGCCGCGAAGAATCGTGCCGTAGGCGTGCGAGAGCGCAAAGGAGGTGCCGTTGAGTGTGAGCACATGCGTCCCGGTGCCATCGCCGTAGTTGACTGTCGCCGAGAACGTGTGGGCGGCGAGGTCGCTGTCGGTGAAGCTTCCCGAGCCCGAGAAACCGCCGAGCACCGCGACGCCGCCGTTCCTCACGGTGACGACCGGCGGCAGGTCCGGAGGAGGCGTCGGTGTTGCGCTGCTCGTCGGTGCCGGCGTCGGTGTGGCTCCCGGCGAGGGAGGCGCGGTGGGTGTCGGGGTCGATCCAGGCGGAGTGGTCGGTCCGCCGGGCGCGCTCGCACCGCCCCCAGGCGGGGTCGTGCCACCACCGGTACGCGTCGCACCGGTCTGGCCCGGCGCGGGAGTCCCGC
Organism: Candidatus Dormiibacterota bacterium; assembly: GCA_041691155.1. Lineage (GTDB taxonomy): Bacteria > Chloroflexota > Dormibacteria > Aeolococcales > Aeolococcaceae > Palsa-851. The sequence continues at coordinate 15,035 of JBEPVD010000027.1, forward strand.
TCGGTGTGGCTCCGGGCGACGTTGGCGCCGTCCCGTCATGGGTTTGCGTGGGTTGGCCGCCCGTGGACACGGTCGAGATACCGGAGGTCGGAGCCGCGGTCGGGCTCGGGCTGGCGAGCGCCCCCGGACCGGTCAGCGCGATTGCCGTGGTCCCGGAGATGACTGCCGCGCCCCAGTTCCAACCGAGCCGATCAATCCAGCCGATAAGCGGCAGTTGCGCTATCCATGAACCGAATCCCACCACCCGCCACAGCCGGCCCATCGAGATGTTGAGGAACGCGCGCACGACCACCGGGTCGAACTGGCTTCCCGAGCACTTCACCAGTTCCTGCCTGGCGGCAGACACGCTGATGGGCTTGCGATACGGCCGCACGGCGGTCATCACCTCATAGGAATCCGCGACCGCCACGATGCGACCGGCGAGCGAGATCTGGTTGCCGGCAAGCCCGCGCGGGTAACCGCGACCATCGAATCGCTCATGGTGTTGCGGCACGGCGTCGGCCCATTCTCCGAGCCAGGTGCTGAGCGGCCCGATCAGTCGCGCGCCTTCCTCAGGATGGCGCTTGATGGCATCGAATTCCGCGTTGGTGAGCTTCGCGGGCTTGGAGAGAATTGTCGCCGGTACGACGAGTTTGCCGATGTCGTGCAGCAGCGACGCCCAGCGAAGTCGTGCGCGATCGCTGGGCGCGAGCTTCATCTCGTCGGCGAGGAGGTCTGCGAAAACCCGGACCCGCTCCGAGTGACCACGCGTTTGACGGTCGTGCACGCTGAGCGCCGCGACGAGCTCGAGAACTTTCTGCATGTACGCTGTGTCGCCGCCCTTGACGCCCTTGTCGCGTGCCTCCTGCAACTGGCGCTGCAGGTCGCGCGGCTTGCCGACACGCCGCGCGATCGCAAAACGTTTCGGCGCGCGATCGGGAAACAGCAGCGAAAGATTCAGCAGGGCGGCAAGGGGCAGCAGGCGGCGTCCGGTGCGCTCCAGCGCGACGATGACCACGAGCATCACCACACCCACTGCGGCGAACGACAGCGCGGCAGCTCCGATGCCGTTTGGGCGCGGAAGGATCCTGGTCATGGCGACGCCCGCTGCGATGCCCGCAACGGCCGGCACCACCACGACTGACACCCTGACGAGCGCGCTCAGGACAGGCCGGCGCTGCCACTGGTGGCCTGCCGGAACCGACTCCGTAGCTGCGGGCTCGGGACCGTCTGCGATGAGTAGCTCACCCCCGGCGGGGCCCATACCCGCGGCGTCGTCACGGTGGCTCCAGGGCGCGAGCCTGGGCACAAGATTCAGGCCTGGGGCACGTTTCGTGACCCCAATCGGAGTTCTGTGGCGCGCGGGTCACGCGCTTGTGGCAGTGGCCGGTAATCCTCCGCACCCAAGGCGCGCCGATCGCCGAGTCGGCATCGTTTCTCGTTAGGATCTGGCGTTCATGCCGATCAGCCTGCTCCGCCGTGAGCGCCGTTTCTACGACCTCTTCGACCGTCAGGCGGAGAACGTCGTGGCCGCCGCCCGTCTCCTCAGGACCGCCTTCGAGGACGACATCGCGGCCATGCCGGTCCATCAGGCGGCCATCAAGGATCTCGAGCACGCCGGCGATGAAGTGACCCATGAGATCATCCAGACACTCCATCGAACGTTCATCACGCCCTTCGACCGTGAGGACATCTACGCCCTCAGCTCGGGCTTGGACGACGTCCTCGACTACATCGATGAGATCGCGGAGACGGTCATCCTCTACGGGATCACCGACATCTCGCCGGCCGCGAAATCGATGGCCGGGTTGATCGTTGACGCTGTCGTTCAGGTGCAAGCGGCGGTCGGAAAACTCGAGTCAAAAGCCGGCGTCAGCGAACACGGCATCGAGGTCCATCGCATCGAGAACGTCGGCGATACCGAGTCACGCCGAGCGATCGGCGACCTGTTCAGCGGAACCCACGACGCGGTCTCGATCATCAAGCTCAAGGACTTCTACACGCTGCTCGAGGATTCGCTCGACCGTTGCGAGGACGTGGCCAACGTGATTGAAGGCATCATCATCAAGAACGCGTGACCGGCACCCACGTTCTGCTGGTCGTCACGGTCCTGATCGCGTTGGGATTCGACTTCACCAACGGCTTTCACGACACCGCAAATGCCGTCGCGACAACCATCAGCACGCGCGCGCTCGGGCCGCGCACAGCGGTGGGTCTTGCGGCGGTGTTCAACCTGCTGGGCGCGCTCGTCGCCATCGAGATCCTGCACACGCACGTCGCCAACACCATTGGTGGCCTGGTGGCGCCGAAGGCCGGCGTTTCGCTGGGGATGATCATCGCAGCGCTCATCGGGGCGATCATCTGGAACCTCCTCACCTGGCGTTTCGGGCTGCCGTCGAGCTCGTCCCACGCGCTCATCGGCGCGCTCGTCGGCATGGGCGTCGTCGCGTACGGTTTCGACGCCGTGAAGTGGGGATCGGTGCTCCCGGTGGTGATCGCGCTGGTGGCGTCACCACTGATCGGGCTCGTCCTCTCATATCTGTTCACGGCGCTCACACTCAACGTCTTCCGGCGTGCGCGGCCGAGTCCGATGAATCGGCGCTTCCGCATGGCGCAGATTGTCTCCGGTTCCTTCGTGTCGTTTTCCCACGGGGCGAACGACGCGCAGAAGACGATGGGGATCATCACCCTGGCGCTGGTCAGCGCAGGGGTGATCTCGGCCGGCGGAAAGACGTTTCCCTCGCCGCCACTCTGGGTGGTGCTGGTCGCCGCGATCGCGATCGGCTTGGGGACATATTCCGGTGGGTGGCGGATCATCCGGACGCTTGGCTCGAAGGTCATACGCCTCGAGCCCGTCGACGGGTTCTGCGCGCAGACCATGGCCGCCCTCGTCATCCAGGGAGCCACGCAGCTGGCGCTGCCGGTGAGCACCACCCACGTGGTCTCGGGCTCGATCATCGGCGCGGGAGCCACGCGCAGGCTGGGAGCCATACGGTGGGGTGTGGCCCGGAACATCCTCATAGCTTGGGTGCTCACGATTCCCGCGACCGCCGCGATGGCTGCGGTCTGCGCTCTGGTGGTCGAACTCCTCAGGGTGTGATCACCGTTGGGCTGGTGCCGATCGATCCCGGACATCCTGACGCCCAGCGCTGTCTCACGGCGTACGTCGAGGAGTTGAATCGGCTCTTCGAGGCGGGATTCGACCCGTCACGAAGTATCTCGGCGGCGGTGGAGGAGATGCGTCCTCCGTCAGGCCTCTTCCTGATCGCCAGAATCCAGGGCGAGGCCGTCGGTTGTGGCGCCCTCAAATTCCACGGCGACGGACCTGCGGAACTCAAGCGGATGTGGGTGAGTGATGCGGTCCGGGGCCTCGGCATCGGGCGGCAGCTCCTGAGTGAGCTCGAAGTCCAGGCCGCGGCTCACGGCGTCCGCGTACTCCACCTGGAGACCAACGGGACCCTGGTCGCGGCGATCGGCCTCTACCGGTCGGCCGGCTATACAGAGGTCGCCCCGTTCAATGACGACCCGTACGCCCATCATTGGTTTGAGAAGCAGATTCGGTGACCGTGCCCTTATCCTGAGCTTCCCCCGAACGTCCCGTATGGAGAGGTCATTTGATGTCGGCACACGATCCGCGTCCGCGCCACGGCCGCGCCGGTACGGCGCTGCTGGCCTCACTGGCAGCGGCCGGCATGGTGATCGGAGCGCCGATCCTGCAATCGCAACCAGTTGCAGCTCAGACCGGCGTCTCGACCATCCCCGCCGGGTTCAGCGATTGGACGATGCACAACGGCGACCCGCTGCATCACGCAGTGTCGGCCGAGACGATCCTCTCCAACACCACGCAGTTCAAGTTGCACTGGAGCGCCAACACCGGCTCTCTGAGCTTTTCGTCCCCGGCGGTCGCGTTCAACCCGACACTCAACGAGTCGCTCGTGTATGTCGGCAACCAGGCCGGCGAGTTCACTGCTTACAACGCTGCCACGGGCGGCGTGGTCTGGACGTTTCAGACGCCCAAAACCCCCGGGCTCTCCAAGGAGATCGAATCGTCGCCGGCGGTTTCCGGCAACACCGTCTACTTCGGTGACGGTGATTATCACGAGTACGCACTCAACGCCACGACGGGAGCGCTGATCTGCACCTCGCCGTCCATGGGCGGCATCAGTGCGTCGTCACCGGTGATCGGCAACCCGGCCGGCACAGGGGACGTTCTGTACTTCGGCGATTCCGGGGCAAGCGGTGACACAAGTGACGGCGGCCATCTGTGGGCGATGTACGGCGTGGGCAACAGTGGCGGCGCCGCGTGCGCAATCTATTGGTCGTTCGACGCTTTCGGGAGCCCTCCTGGCAGCCAGAGGGGCCTGTCCGGCGTGTACTCGACGCCTGCCTACGGCACCCTCGCGAATGGCTCACCGGTGGTCGTGGTCGGGAGCACGGATGCTGACGATGCGATCTACGCATTCAACGCAATCACCGGTGCCGCGCTCTGGCGGTTCCAGGCATTCGTCGGCATCGACGCTGACATCGGATCGCCGCCGACCATCGCTTTGCCGCACACCATCGGCGCCGTGGGATCGCAGACCTACAACGACGGCGTGGTGTACGACACGAGCAAGTCGGCGACCCTCTATGCCCTCGATCTCCAGACCGGTGCGCAACTCTGGGCATTCAACATCAAGACGAACATCGGGCACGGCGGCAACCCCGCGCAATCGGGCGCGGCACTGGTCGGCAACTTCCTTTACATCGGGTACGGCTCCGGCGTGTACTCACTCGACGCAACCACCGGAGCGCTCAACTGGGTCAGTTCCGTCACGACCGGCGTGGTGGCATCGCCGTCGGTGACGGGGCCGCCGGGTAGCCAGGTGATCGCGGTTGGGGATCTGACCGGGAACGTCGATGTCTTCGATTTGACAACAGGCAACTTGTTGTTCACCTACAGCACCGGTGCATACATCTTCGCCTCGGCCGGTGTCTCCACAGGACAGTTCTTCATCACGAGCACTACCGGAGACATCTACGCCTTCGGCGCTGCGTCCAATGTGCCGACACCGGCGATCACGTCGGTCACCCCAAACCACGGCGCGATCGGCGGGAGCGCACTCGTGACTGTCAACGGGAACCAGTTCAGTGGCAGTGGCTTCACCACCTCCGACGTGCTGTTCGGTGGCGTTGACATCCCGTCGTCCAACACGTTCCCGTGTCTTGGCTCGGCCGGGGGTTGCTTTCGGGTGGATACTCCCGCGCAGATCACGGTGGACACCCCGATGAGCGCGGCCGGCACAGTCGACGTCAAGGTGGTGACACCTGGAGGGCCCAGCCCCAACACGCCGGACGACCAGTACACCTTCGTCGCGCCCGGCGCCTATACCGCGCTGACGCCCTTGCGCATCTGTGACACACGCACCAGTTCCGGGGCACCTCAGTGCGCTGGACACACGCTCGCGGCCGGCGGATCCTTCACGGTGCAGATCACCGGCACACCGATCCCAACCACTGCGCAGGCCGTCGTCGTGAACCTCACCGCCATCAACCACGGGAGCGGCTCGACGTTCATCAGCGCCTTCCCCGCGGGGGGTGCCGTGCCTCGGGCATCGAACATCAACCTGGCGCCGGGCGCAGTCTACTCGAACCTCGCGTTCGTGCAATTGAGCGCTACCGGCAAGATCACGCTGTTCAACGCGGTCGGCACCGCAGATGTGATCGTCGACGTCCAGGGCTACTTCGCGCCCCCGGGCGCGGCTCCCGTCGCTGGAACCTTCCACTCCATGCCGCCGCTCCGGATCTGCGACTCGCGGGCGGGCCAGAACACCGAGTGCGCCGGCACGAGCAACCATCCCATCGCTGCCGGGACGTGGCGGCGGGTTGTCCTCTCGGGGCTGCCACCCGGCGCGCCCGGTGGAACGCCATCGATCCCGACGCTCGGAGCAGCGGCGGCGGCGTTCAACCTCACCGCGACCGCAGGCACGGCCCCGACATTCGTCGCAGTCACAGCGCCGAATTCGTCTGATGCCTGCCCGACCAGCGCTCCCCGGTTTTCGAACCTCAACCCGTCCGCTGGGGGGAGCATCCCGATTCGCGTGATCTCGCCAGTAGGCCCGAACCAGGACGTCTGCGTGTTCAATGCCACAGGAAGCATCAACTTCATCATCGATGTGAACGGCTGGTTCGGGAACGGTCATGAGAGCACGACGGCAGCGCTCTTCTACTCGGTGGCGCCGACCCGCATCTGCGACACCCGCCAGGGATCCGGCACGGAGTGCGACAGCAATTCGCTGACCCCGAACGACACCGAGATCCTGCCGGTGGCCGGCGTGTCTCCGACACCTGCCGAAGGTGGCTTGGTCAAGCCGGTTGCGGTGGTCGCGAACCTCACCGGCATCGCGGGGACGGCTGCAACGGTGCTCGTCCTCTATCCGAGCGACGTCAGCCCCCGGCCGCAGGCATCGGACCTGAACCCCAACGCCGGGCAGGTTGTTGCCAATCTCGCGATCGTGAGCCTCGCCCAGACGGGCGGGAACAGCGGTGACGTGAACCTGTTCAATGCGGTCGGGACGATCGACGCCATCCTCGATGTGGCGGGCTGGTTCCAGTAGCCGAGTAACTGGACCAGGCCTGTCACCCGCTTCAGGGGCCGGATGCGAAGCCGTTGCGTATGTAGAAAAGCAGCCCCGCGCGGTGCAGGACGCGGAAGTTCACTTCCACGTACCTGAGCAGTCGTGCGTCTGGTGGGATGAACCAGCGCGCGAAACGAGTGCTGGTCACGATGTAATCGCATTGTTCGACCATGCCGGTCCAGAGGCGCAGCGCCCCCGCCGAACCGAATCCGTATGAGAGCGTCGCACCCTCGGGATCTATCAGTGCGTTGCAGCGGGTACCCGTTGCGACGAATCGATTGGTGGTCACCAGCTTTGAGGGCGCATCGGAGAGGGTGCAACCTCCCGCGGGAATGATTGCGTCGACCACCCCGGCAATGTCGTGCGTCGCCGAGCCGCCAATCGCGAGCGCTTGAACGCTGAACAGAATCGCCACCGCCACCGCTGCAACTCCAACAGCCCGTCGCCGCCATCGCTGCTCCACCAGATGCGCGACGGAGATTCCCAATAACAAGCCGAGGAATGGGGCGACAAACGCGGTGTAGTTGGCGTAGTAGTACGAAGGGCTGAGTTGTACGACCGCCGCCAGCAATGTGGCAGCGATGGCAAACCACTCGAACGTTGTGGGGCGGCGTCGCAACAACACGAACGCGGCACCCACGATCCCGGCCATCACCACCGTGGCGATGATCGCCGCCGCAGCGCCGCCGCCGAACGGAGCGGTGCCAGTGATATCACCGAGCCGCTCCGGGATCGACACGCGGTGACCTCCCGGAATGCTGCGCAGCGGCGTGAGAAGGACGTCGCGGATGAAGGATCCCGGCGCCATGATGAAGAACGGCAGTGTCGGGATCCCGAACCCGAGCATCACGCCCGCAACAAACGGAACCAGCCGGGTGCGGATGTCGGGAAGGCAGAGCACGGTCACGACGAGGATCGGAACGATAGCCGGCGCCTTGACCGTCAGGGCGATGCCGAAAAGGATGCCTCCGACGAGCGTGCGACGAGGCGATGCCGCGAACGAATCGCCCTTGAACATCACCGCCGCCCCGGCGAGGCAGAAGAGAACAACGACCGATTCGAGTAGCCCGCTTCGCAATGCGTAGAGCTCGGCCGGATACAACGCCATCACCCCGCACGCGACGATCACGGCTACCTGTCCGTGCTGGCGCACCAATTTGCCCACGAGCAGTACCGTCCCAGCAGCAAGGAGCGGTGTGCAGAGGCGCAGGATCGCCAGCCCATCGCGCGTCCCAATCCAGTCGGAAAGGTACGCCAGCGGGCTCGCGAGCAGCGGGAACCCGGGCGGCTGTATGAGGTCGAAGTCGCGGTAGGGCATCGCTCCATGGACGAGCCGGATCGAGCCGCCGAACCATGCGGCGATGTCGGTGGTGATGCCGAACAGGTATCCCGGACGGGTCAGCTGATAGAACGTGATGGCTGCAGCGAGTAGCGCGATCAGCCTGATGATGACCGTGGTGCTGTGATCGACCTTGTGTTGCATTCAAACCCGAAAGCCGTCGGGGGGCGACGAGCGGCTTGACAAGCTCAGGCCGGAGCAGGTGCCCGCGGCGTCGATTCCATGATCGCGAGCAACTGCACAAGCACCGGGCGCAGGTCCGAACGGATGCTGAACTCGATGTCCGGCTCCTGCCCGGTGACCACAAGCACGCCGGTCGACTGGAAGCGATCCAGCTGATGGCGCACCTCGAACGGGGAGAGGTTGGAGCGCTTGGCAAGGTCCTCGAGCTTGGTCGGACGCTCCAGGAGTTGGGTCACGAGGCGCAGGCGATCCGCGTCGCCGAGCGCATGCAGCAGGTCTCCGGTGGCGGTGAGCTCGTCATCCGGTCGCGAGATCAGTGAGCGGACAGCCTCGAGCGCCGCGCGCGGGCGGAGCGGGAGCCGGTGGCCACTGACGTAGCTCGTCTGCAGCAGGACCTCACCCGCCGTGGCGCCGGCGCTGCGCCGGGCCACGATCACGTAGAAGGCGCCGACCACGAGCAGGACGACGACGCCATCCACCCACCCGCTGCCGAAGCCGACACCGAGCAGCCGTCCGAGCGCGAGCAGCCCGGTGACAATGCTCGCCACCACTCCGATATCCACACCGGCGGCGAGCAGCACGCGAACCCAGCGCGGCACGCGCACCAGTCCCGCACCTGACGACGAAGGCGTCTTGCGCACCGCGAGGTAGCAGCCGACGCCCATCACGATGAGGATCGCGCCCTGGACGGCGAGCTTCTGGAGCTGATCGAGGAAGTGCTCGACGGGAACGCCGATGAGGATGCCGAGCGCAATATAGATCGCGACCCAGACGATCGTCGACGAGACCATCGCCAGGATGAACGAGCGCCGCGGCGCCTTCACGGCACCGGCGACGAGGGTGGTGTAAATGCGCAACCCGGGGATGAGGCGGCTCACCGCGATGCCGATCCAGCCCGCTGAGCGCAGCCGATCCTCGACGCGCTCGAGGTTCTTCTGCTGTCGGAGGCGTCGAGCCAGCCCTTTGAGTCCGCGATCGCCCACAGCGCGCGCCCAGCTGTAGCCGACGAGTGACCCGGCCACGCACGCAACCAATGCCAAGGGGATGAAGGCATATGGGTTCAGACCGCCCGATGCGATCAGCAGTCCCGCGACCAGCAGGGTGAGTTCCCCCGGGGCGAATGGGAGCGGAACGCCGGCCTCTTCGGCGAAGAGCAACGCGGGCAGCAGGGCCAGCGCGACTGCCCCGTGAAGGCCCTGAAGGAAATTCACCCGAATATCATGCCCCGAGAGTCCCATTCAGGTGTCTGGCGTTCACGCCCCGTGAAGCCGTTCTGCAAGAGTCTCCCCGTGCTGGAGGCGGACGTCGCAGTGGTCGGGGCAGGCCCGAGTGGCGCCACCGCGGCACTGCTGCTGGCGCGGGCCGGACGCCAAGTCGTGCTCATTGATCGCGCACGATTCCCTCGAGACAAGGCCTGCGGCGAGGGGCTGATGCCTCCCGGGGTCGAGGTCCTCCGCCGCCTCGGACTGTACGAGGCAATCATCGCAACGGGTGCACGGCCGATCCAAGGAGTCCGCTATCAGCACTCTGGCGGACACCCGCAGGCCTATGCGGCATTTCCACCGCCGCCCGACGGCGGAGCGGCGTGGGGACTGGGCATCCGGCGCACCCGGTTCGATGCCGCCCTGGTTGACGCCGTGCGACGGGAGCCGCGAGCGACCGTCCTTGAGGGCCTGCGGGTCACGGGCCTGGTGCGCGGGCCGTCAGGCGAGGTGTCTGGCCTGACGACCAGCGGCGACAGCGTGCGCGCGCATCTCGTCATCGGCGCGGACGGACTCCACTCGAACGTCCGCACCTGGGCGGGGCTCGGTCGGCCTTCACGCCCGCACCGGCGCTTCGGCCTGGCCGGTCATTGGCGTGTCGACACGAGCGACCGGGACGCACTCCTCATCACGTTGGCGAAGGGACACGAGTGGTACGAGGCGCCCGTGGGACCGCGGGAGCTGCTGGTTTCCGTGCTCGACGGCCGGTCTCACTCGCGGATCACCGCGCGAACCTACGAGTCGGCTGCTCGTGAAAGCGTTCCCGCCGTGCGCGAGGCGGCGTTGGTGTCACGACCGCTCGGCGGGGCCCAATTTCATCAGCGCACGCGCAGCGTCGCTGCCGGCCGCGTGTACCTCGTCGGCGACGCCACCGGGTACGACGATCCGACGACCGGTGACGGCCTCGCCATCGGCATGCTCCTCTCCGAGCGGCTGGCCGAGCACGTCGACGCCCTCCTCGCAGGAGCGATTTCGCCCGGCGTCGCGGCTGCTCGCTACACCGCCGATCACGTGTCGCTGGTGCGCGATCGTCGCCGTCTCACCCAGCTGGTGCTCGTCCAGGATCGGTCGCAATGGCTGAGCTGCCGGGCCATCGCTCAGGCAGGCCGTGATCCCCGGACGCTCAGCAGGCTGCTGGCCATCAATTGCGGCTATGAGCGGTTCCGGGACCTCTCACCGCGCGACTGGCTGTCGCTCGCGGGCATCTGACGGCTGCGCCGGCCGGGGCGTGGAATGAACCGAGGCACCGATTGGAAGGCTTCGCGGTATCCCGGAATCGCATCGAGGAGGCGCTCCTCGGCGCGAATGCGCGGGATCAGCACTGCGACGTTGGCGATGGAGAGCAGCGCGGCTTCAGGGACGGCCCCGACGGCGGTGGGCAAGCAGGCGAACTCCAGCACAACCGCGACGTAGTTGGGATGGCGGATATGCCGGTACGGGCCGCCCGTCTCAATGTGCACCCCGGGCCGGACATGTGCGGTGACGTTCCAGTCCGCGCCGAGGGTTCGGATCACCCAGAGCCGCAGTCCCGTTGAGGCCGCCAGCCCGACGACGGCAGCGATCTGCAGCGGTCTGGGCACGTGTCGCCCCGGTCGAGGCCATGCGCTCACGGCGAACAGGGCGATGTGTGCGGCAACCATCGCCGGATAGGTTCGGGGCGACGCCTGCTGGGCGGGGCCGATGAGCGCGCGGTTGCGGGCGGAGATCCGCAGCTCGACGAGCCGTTGGGCTCCCGTTGCGAGCACCAGGCCCATCCGAGCCCGCGTGCTCATGCGCTCCAGAGCAATTCGAGGAGTTCCACCGTCAGGCCGGGTCCGAATGCGGCGGCCAGACCTCGGCCCTCCGGCGCCGGCAGATGACGCGACAGTTCGTCGAGGACGAAGAGGATGGCCGCTGAGGAGGTATTGCCGTAGTGGCTGAGCACCGTGCGTGTGGCGGCCACCTGCCGCTCGTCGAGCTCGAGGCACCGCACGACCGCGTCAACGATCGCCTGCCCGCCTGGATGGACAGCCACCGCGTCCAGCTCCCGGGGATCGCCGATGAACGCGGCGACGAGCTGGGGGAGGTTGAGTTCCAGAAGGCGCGGGAGTTGCCGCGACACCACCACGCGGAAGCCGTCGTCCGCGCGCTCGAAACCGAGCGCGTCCGTGCTCGCGGCCACCACGCGCTCCGCGGTGCGGCCGATGCCGATCCGCCCGGAGACCGCATCACCACGTAGCACAGCGGCGGCCGCACCATCACCGAAGACCAGCACGCTCAGGAGATTGTCCGCTGACGTGTCTTCCGGGCGGAAGGTGAGCGAGGGCAGTTCAACGGCAACCACCAGGGCCGACTCCCCAGGGTGGGATCGCACCCAGTCCGCCGCCGAGTTGAGCGACGCAGCGCCCCCCGCGCACCCGAAGTTCATGAACGGCATGCGCCGGATGTCACGCCGGAGCCCGAGGTGATTGATGAGATGCACGTCGATCCCGGGAAGGACGAAACCAGTGCACGAGGCCACGACCACGAGCCCGATGTCCTCGGTATCGATGCCCGACGCGGTCAGGGCACGTTCGGCCGCAACCATGGCCAGCGGCATCGCTTCGGCCGCATAGCGTACCGCCTGCTCGCCGGGCGTGAGTGGGAGGAGCGCCTCGTCGATGGGCCGGACCAGGTATCGCTGGGTGTCCGACAGTTCATCGGCAAAGAGGCTGACCCGCCGCTCCAGGCGCGGCCAGAGCTGCGTGATGAGGCGGAGTACCTCGTCACCGCCGGCGCGATGGGGAGGTACCGCAGTCCCGAGCCCGTGGATGGTGACGGGTGCGAGCACCGGTTGCGGCGCGAGCGCGCGGGGGTCGGGCAGCGCCGCAGCGCGGATCGCCGCCTCATGAACCATGCGCAACCATCATGACATTGACGATCCGAACGGGAGTCGCTGCGCTGTGGCGATGCGTGGAATATGAGCCAGGGTTACAGACCTGGAGATTTCGCCGCCTATTCCGGGGTGACGTAGGCCGCCGTGAGTCCGCCATCGACGAGGAAGGTCGCACCGTTCACGTACGACGACTCGTCGCTGGCGAGGAACAGTGCCGCATTCGCGATCTCGCGGGCTGTCGCGAGGCGGCCCATCGGCAGGTGGATCCGCCGCCGCTCATACGCCGCAGGGTGGTCGGAGAAGAGTCGCATCAACAAAGGCGTTTCGACGGGCCCCGGACACAGCGCATTGACGCGCACGCCTTGGCGGGCGAACTGCACGGCGAGTTCGCGACTCATCGACAGCACAGCACCTTTGGACGCCGTATACGCGATCTGCGAGGTCGCCGCGCCGACCAGTGCGACGAACGACGCGACGTTGATGACCGAACCCCACCCGCGTTCGAGCAGGTGCGGAATGCCGTATTTGCAACAGAGGAACACGCCCCTCGCGTTGACTGCCTGCACGCGGTCCCACGCCTCGGCCTCGGTGATGAGGATGGAATCATCGTCGGGCGGCATGATGCCCGCGTTGTTGTAGAGGATGTCGATGCCGCCGTAGCGTTCGGCGCTCTTCGCGTAGAGCGCTCGCACGCTCTCGGCGTTGCTCACGTCGACCTCGATAAACGTCGCCTCGCGGCACGCAGCAGCCGTCTGTTCGCCCCCCTCGCGACCGACATCGGCCACCACCACCGAAGCACCCTCAGCCGAAAAGAGGATCGCGGCCTCGCGCCCGATACCGCCACCGGCCCCGGTGATCACCGCTACCTTGCCGTCGAGGCGTTCCACGTCTGTCAGCCCTCCGTGGTGATGAAGACGTTCTTGACTTCTGAGTACCCATCGAGCGCATTCATGCCGAGCTCGCGCCCGAAGCCCGATTGTTTGAAGCCGCCGAACGGGGTCGAGACCCGCACCGACGAGTTGCTGTTGATGGAGAGCACGCCCGTGTCGAGTGCTCGCGCCACGCGCAGCGCACGCGCGCCGTTGGTCGTCCAGATCGACCCGGACAACCCATACGGCGTGTCATTCGCGATGCGTATCGCGTCCGCCTCGTCGGTGAAGGGAATGATCGCCGCGACGGGCCCGAACACCTCGTCGCGCGCAATGCGATCGGCATTGGTCGCCTCGACCAGGGTGCACGGATACCAGAATCCGGGACCCTCGGGGATCGCACCGCGGAACAACGGCTCGGTCTCGACAAATGAAGCCACCGTCGTGCGGTGGCTTGCGGAGACGAGTGGACCCATCTCCGTCGACTCGTCCTCGGGGTCGCCGACACGGAGCGCTCCGGTGGCGGCGATGAGCAGCGACACAAAGCGGTCATACGCCTCGCGCTGCACCAGGATTCGTGAACGAGCGCAGCAGTCCTGGCCGGCGTTTCCGAAGACCGAATAGGGTGCGGCGGCGGCAGCGCGCTCGAGATCAGCGTCCCCGAAAATGATGTTTGCGGACTTGCCGCCCAGCTCGAGCGTCACCCGTTTGATGGTCTCAGCCGCTCCACGCATCACCTCGATGCCGACTTCTGTGGATCCGGTGAAGCCGATCTTTGCGACGTCGGGATGATGAATCAGCCGTTCGCCGACGATGCGCCCCGGGCCTACCACGACGTTGAACACGCCCTCCGGTATACCGGCCTCGAGCGCGAGTTCCGCGAGACGGATCGCCGTCATCGGCGTGAGTTCGGCGGGCTTGAGCACGATGGTATTGCCGCACGCCAGCGCAGGGCCGACCTTCCAACTCGCGATGTTGAGCGGGAAATTCCAGGGAACGATCAAGCCGACCACGCCGAGCGGCTCGCGAAACGTTATGTCGATGCCGCCCGCAACCGGGATCGTCTGGCCGAAATGCTTGTCAACGGCGCCTGCGTAGTAGTGGAAGACCTCGGCAACCATTCCGACTTCCCCGCGCGAGTCGGCGATCGGCTTGCCCACGTTGCGCGTCTCGAGCAGCGCGAGTTCTTCGCGATGGTCTTCGACCAGCCCCGCGAGCCGCCGCAGCAGACGCGCGCGATCCGAGGGCGCCACCGCGCGCCAAGCCGGAAACGCCGTCTTCGCAGCGGCAACCGCGCGGTCGGTCTCCTCGGCGCCCGCCTGTTCCAGCTCGGCCACTGGTTGCTCAGTGGCAGGGTTCAGCAGACGCAGCGTCATCCGCGTTCGTAGAAGCGCTCGCGCTCGTAGCAGGTCACGGCGCGGTCGAACAGGCTCTGCTCGGTCCGGGCGTAATTCAGATAGTGATCGACGACATCATCTCCGAAGGCGCTGCGTGCGATAGTGCCGCGTTCGAGAGCGGTGATCGCCTCGTTGAGGGTGCTGGGGAAGCGCTCCACATCCGACTCATACGCGTTGCCCGTGAAGGCCGGTCCGAGCTCAAGCTTCCGCTCGATGCCCTCGAGCCCCGCCGCCAGGAGGGCGGCGAACGCAAGGTACGGATTGGCATCGGCACCGGGGATCCGGCACTCGACACGGAGGGCCTTGCCATGTCCGACGACACGGAACCCGCAGGTCCGGTTGTCGTAGCCCCACGCCAGGGTGGTCGGCGCCCAGCTCCCCGCCGCGTATCGTTTGTAGGAGTTGATGTTGGGCGCGAGAAAGACTGCCATCTCCGCGGAGTGCGCAACCTGGCCGGCGAGATACTGATGGAAGACGGGGGTCTCGCCTGCAAACGCGCTGTCCAGCCCACCTTTGCCGCTCCAGAGACTCGAGTGGATGTGACACGAGCTGCCGATCCAGGTGTGGTCGGGCTTGGCCATGAAGGTCACCGAGCACCCGTGTTGTTGCGCGAGTTCCTTGATGCCGTTCTTGTAGATGACATGGTTGTCGGCCATCGTCACCGCGTCGCTGTAGCGGAAGTTGATCTCCTGCTGTCCGGGCCACGCCTCACCCTTGGAGTTTTCGACTTTGATGCCCGCGCCCTGCATCCCGTTGCGCACGGCACGAATGAACGGCTCGTCGTAGCTGGTGGCGAGGATGTGGTAGTCGAGGATGTACGGCACCGACGGCGTGAGTCCGCGGTAGTGCTTCGCGTGTGCCTCCGCAAAGGTTTCCTTGAGCAGGTAGAACTCGAGTTCCGAGCCGAACATCGGCTCAAAGCCCAGCGCGCGCGACCGTTCCACCTGCGCCTTGAGCACCTGCCGAGGGGACGGGCGCACCGGCGTCTTGTCGTTCCATGCAACATCGCAGAGGACGAGCGCCGTGCCCTCCAGCCAGGGGATGCGGCGCATGGTCGCGAAGTCAGGAATCATCGAGAAGTCACCGTAACCGCGCTCCCAACTGGCCATCTCATAGCCGGGGATGGGATCCATCTCCATGTCGAGCGCAAGCAGATAGTTGCACCCTTCGATGGGATTCTCCGCGGCCATCTCCTCGACGAAGAAATGCGCCTCCATGCGTTTGCCCATGAGCCGCCCCTGCATGTCGGTGAAGGCGACCACCACGGTGTCGATATCGCCGGCATCGACCAGTTTGTTGAGTTCGTCGGGCGTGAGCATGATCAGCCTGCCTCCCTGCGTGGGTCGGTAGCGACGGCGCCGTTGCGCTCACGCGCGGCAACGCGCTGGACGAAGCGGCGAAACAGTTCCATTGCCCAGCCTTCCTGACCCAAAAGCTCTTCAGGATGACACTGGACAGCGACAATCATGCCGTCGCTCGACTCGATGCCTTCGACGACTCCGTCGGGACTGTGCGCGGTTGCGTGGAGCCCAGGGGCCACTTCCTTCACCGACTGGTGATGCAGGCTGTTGACCATGACGCGGCCGGGGGGCGTCACCTTCGCAAGCTCCGAGCCGGGAATCACGTCAATGGCATGCGCCAGCATTTCGCGCGGATGGCCGTGCATGTCATGTCCGTCGATGTGCTGCAGGAGCGAACCGCCGAGTGCGACATTGATCACCTGCTGGCCACGGCAGATCCCAAAGACCGGCATCCCGCCATCGACGGCGGCGCGCACCAGCGCGATCTCGGTGAGGTCCAGGGGCGGGTCAACATTGGGCGTTTCCTCCTGGCGCGCCTCGCCGTAGGCCGGCGGATCGACATCCCATCCACCGGGGACGAGGAGGCCGTCGATGCCGCTGATCAGCGCGCTGGCTGCGGCAGCCGGAAGCCCATCCGGAGCGGGGCTGAGCGTGACCGCCTCACCACCGGCCGCCTCGACCGCGCGGAGATAGGGCGCGTAGTACGCAGGTCCACGCAGCGGACTGCACGTCACACCGATCCTGGGCTTGGGCATGTGTTGGATCCTTCGCGTGCTCGCGGCGCGGTGGCCGCGAGCACGCGTGATAACGACTGAATTCAGCCTATCAGCCTGCGAACCCGGCCTCGATCGACGCGAGCTGCTCGGCCGTGCCTTGCACCTTCGGCCCCTTGAACCAGCGGTTCGCGGATACCACCCACCAGATGCTCGTGCCGCCGAGCACCACCAGGAACGCCACCGGCGTGTAGTTGAAGTTGGTCCCGGTGATGGGGAAGGCGGTCGGCAGGAGGAACAGGATGCTGATGAACACGATCCAGGCGACCGCGATAACGCCGATCGGCTTGCTCCACCGCCCGAGGTGCCAGGGTCCACGCTGGAAACTGTCACCCGCGCGCAGTCGGAGGTAGACCGGGATGCCGTAGGCGACGTACAGCCCGATGACCGCGATCGAAATGACTGCCGCGTACGCGTAGGCATTGAACAGGTAGGGGACAAAGAGGATGAATGCGCCGACGACCGCCAGCCAGATCGAGTTGGTTGGGGTGCGCGTGCGCTTGTTGATCTTGCTCCAGAACCGGTGACCCGGGACCGCGCCGTCACGCGAGAAGGCGTAGATCATCCGCGAGTTCGCGGTGACCGACGACATCCCGCAGTAGAACTGCGCGCCGATCGCGATCAGCAGCAGGAACTGTCCGGTCGCACCGCCCGCCGCATCGATGAAGATCTGCGCGGCAGGGACGACTGCGGTCGATTCCGCAGTGTAGTTCTGGATCGCCGAGGTGACTCCGATGAGCAGAATCCAGCCGACGACGAGCGAGACGACGATCGACAGCACGATGCCGCGCGGGCCGGCCGTGGCGGCGTTCTTGGTCTCCTCGGTCATGTGCGCCGACGCGTCATAGCCGGTGAACGTGTACTGGGCGAGCAGTAACCCGATCAGGAAGACGTAGACGATGTTGCCAGGGAACGACGCCCCGGTCCCGTTGTTGAACGAGGTGAAGATGAAGCTGACCGACTGATGGTGCTTCGGAACGATCAGCAGGACGCCGACGATGATGACCACGCCGATGATGTGCCACCACACCGAGATGTCGTTCAACAGTGAGACCAGCCGGATGCCGAAGGTGTTGAGGAGCCCGTGCAGGACGAGCGCAACTGCGAACACCAGCAGGATGTGCGGCGGATCCAGGGGGTAGCCGAACCAGTTGTTCATGAACGCGGAGGCGAAGAGCCCGAGGCCACCGTCGATGCCGGCCGTGACCGCCACCTGGCCGACCAGGTTGAACCAGCCGGTGAACCAACTCCACGCTGCGGCGTTCTTACCGCCCAGCTTGGCTGACCAGTAATAGAGGCCACCGGCCGTGGGGTAGCTCGAGCAGACCTCGGCCATCGCCAGCCCGACAATCGTGACCATGATGCCGACCAGCGGCCAGCCGATGTTCATGTCGATGGGGCCGCCGTTGAACATCGCCACGCCGTATGCCGTCAGGCACCCGGAGAGGATCGAGATGATGGTGAACGACACCGCGAAGTTGGAGAAGCCCCCCATCCTGCGCAGCAGTTCCTGGGCATAGCCCAGCTTGTGCAGGGTCTCGGTATCGCTATCCATAGGCTGGACGGTCATCGGCTCATCTCCCCATGCAGTCCGGTTGGTGCGCGCACAGTAGCAGCGGCCCGGTAGGAGCGTCAACAGATTTATCGGATCGACCCGATCCGGTCAAAACTGTAAGAATCCTTTCGATGCCAGAGTTCCTGGTCGGCGAGCTGGTCCGGCAGCGGATGGGGGCGCTCAGCGCCTCAGAGCGACGGCTCGCGCAAGTGCTCCTCGCGTTCTATCCGGTTGCCGGTCTGGAGAGCCTGACGCGCTTCGCGGAGCGGGCCGGCGTGAGCCCGGCCACTGTGACGCGCTTCATCACGAAGTTGGGCCTGCGCGGCTATCCGGAGTTCCAGGACTCGTTGCGCGAGGAGTTGCAGGCGAGGCTCAGTTCCCCGGTCGCCCGCTACGAGCTCACACCGCCCGGCGGGGCCGGCGACTCGCGCCTGCAGGATGCGTTCGCCACCTTTGAGCACAGCCTGCGGGCGAGTCTCGACATGGTGTCCGAGCACGACTTCGACGCCGTGGTCGAACTGCTGGCCGATCCGCGCCGCCGCGTCCTCTCGCTGGGCGGGCGTGTGAGCTCCTTCCTCGCGCGCTACCTGGCAAACCAGTTGCATCTCATCCGCGCCGGCGTCGAGCTGATCGACCCCGAGCGCAGCAACCCCGCGGATCATCTCGTCGACCTGGGGCGGCGCGACATCCTCGTGGTCTTCGACTATCGCCGCTACCAGAGCGACACGATCACCAGCGCCAAGGTGGCAGCGGGTCGAGGGAGCACTGTGGTGCTGGTCACCGACCCGTGGCTGTCGCCGGCGGCGGCATCAGCGCGCTACGTGTTGGTCACCGGAGTCCAGACGACGGTGGCACCGTTTGACTCGATGGTGTCAGCCGTCGCAATCACCGAGGCGCTGATCGCAGGCGTCCTTGCGCGGCTCGGCGAGACCGCCCACGCGCGCATGCGACGCATGGACGAGCTGCGGGGTGGCATCGTCTACGGCGATGGCCCCTGACACCACACGCAACTCATGATCAGCGAACGTCTGGAACTGGCCGATTGGCGTCGCCAGGTGAGTCAGCTCTATGCCGAGGTCCGGGCGAATCCCGACCCGGTCGATGCGTGGATGCACTGGCGCGCGGTACGCGATCGGCTCTTCCGCGAGCACCCGCAAAGTGCCGTGCCCGCCGCGGAACGCGGTGACAACACCGTGCCGCTGTACTACGACTACGACCCTGCGTTGCGTACCGTGGCCGATGTCGACATGGCCGACGGGGCGACGTTCGAGCTCCCGGGATCGACGTCCGGCCATGTGACCGCCGAGCGAGCCGGCACGGTGCGCTTCTCACTCCAGGGTGGGGCGGTGAGCGTCTCAATGTTTTGGCTGCTCGACTACTCGGGTGGGTTCTTTCTCTCTTACCGCGACGTCACGTCGGGCACGGAAACCTACGGTGCTGGGAGATACCTCCTCGATACCGCGAAGAGCGCCGACCTGGGCGTCGATCCGGACGGGCGTCTCATCCTCGACTTCAACTTCGCGTATCAGCCGTCGTGCAGCTATGACCCGCAGTGGAGTTGCCCGCTGCCGCCCCGCGAGAACTGGCTGCAGATCCCGATTCGCGGCGGTGAGCGATACCGCGGCTGATCAGAAGAGCGACGGGATCACTGCGTCGATGAGGTGCGGGCCGGGCTCCACGAAGGCGCGCTCCAGATCGGCGGCAAACGCTTCGGCAGTGTCCGGTCGGGTCGCCGGCACGCCAAAACCCTGTGCCAGGGCCACAAAATCGATGTCCGGCGGCGAAATGTCGAGCATCTCGAGGGCGCGCTCACCGGACGATGTGGCCCCGACGCGTGCGAGTTCCATGCGCAGGATG
The DNA here is from genome assembly GCA_041691155.1 of Candidatus Dormiibacterota bacterium. Classification (GTDB taxonomy): domain Bacteria; phylum Chloroflexota; class Dormibacteria; order Aeolococcales; family Aeolococcaceae; genus Palsa-851. The sequence continues at coordinate 35,021 of JBEPVD010000027.1, forward strand.
GCGTAACGGCGGTTGCTGAAGATCACGGTCGTGACGTTGAGTTGATGACGCGCCATTGTCCACAGCGCCTGCAGTGTGTACAGCGCCGACCCGTCGGCTTCGAGCGCGAGGACCGGGCGATCAGGACACGCGATCGCGGCGCCGAGGGCGACCGGGAGCCCCTGACCGATCGAGCCGCCGGTGAGCGTGAGCCAGTCGTGCGGCGGCGATGCCGCGGTCATGGCGGGGAGGAATGTGCCACTGGTGTTGGCTTCGTCGGACACGATCGCGCCCTCGGGCAGCAGTGCTCCGATTGCCTGCGCGATCGAGTCAGCGCCGAGCGCGCCAGTCGGTCGCTCAGGAAACGGCAGCCGTGCGTTGGGCGCCTCTGCGGCCGCGCCGACTGCATCGGCCACAGCCTCGAGCGCCGCGACCGCGTCGTCGCTCCCACCCGCAAGCACGTGTACCTCGCACCCTTCAGGCACGAGGTCGCTTGGTTTCCCCGGGTACGCAAAGAACGACACGGGCGACTTGGCGTCGACGAGGATGAGGTGGCGCAAGCCATCGAGTTGTGCCGTGGCCATCTCCCCGAGGTACGCGAGGCGCGTCACCGCGGGAATGCCGGCGCCACGCTCCGCGCGCGCTGCGAACGTCTCGGCGAGCAGGCTGGCGCCGGTCGCCGCGGCAATGCGGGACGCCGCGCGCAGGCCCGGAGCGCGCATCGCGGTGCCGCCGAGCAGGAGCCCCGTGGGCTCGCCTGACTGCAGCAACGCCGCGGCCTCACCGATAGTGGTGTTCGACACCGCGGCGCGTGGCGTTTTCGCCACCGGGGAGGCTACCAACCCACCTTCGGACCAGGAGACGTCGGCAGGGAGGATGAGCGTCGCCACCTGCCCGGGTGGACCGCATGCGGCAGCGACCGCGGCAGCCGCATCGGCACCGGCATCCTCAGGATGCGCGCTGGTGCGGATCCACGACGAGACGTTGCGCGCGACCGTCTCGATGTCCGACTGCAGCGGTGCGTCGTAGCGCGTGTGAAAGGTCGCGTGATCGCCGACGATGGTCACGACGGGCGCGTGGCTGCGCCTCGCGTTGTGGAGGTTCGCGAGTCCGTTGCCGAGCCCTGGACCGAGGTGCAGCAGCACCGCCGCGGGCGAGTCGCGCATGCGCCCATACCCGTCGGCAGCGCCAGTGGCCGCACCTTCAAACAACGTGAGCACACCGTGCATTTCGCGTACCGCATCGAGGGTCGCGACAAAGTGCATCTCCGAGGTTCCCGGGTTCGCGAACACCACGTCCACCCCAGACGCCACCAGGCTGCGGACCAGCGCCTCGCCGCCGATCATGCAGCGCCCACCGCCGCGACCGGCCCGAGCATGACCCCCGGATTGAGGATGCCGTCGGGGTCGAATGCAGTCTTGATGCGTGCCATCAACGCGAGCTTCGCCGGGTCCTCGAGGGCGAGGAAATGACTGCGCTTGTCGGTGCCGATGCCGTGCTCACCGGAGACGGCGCCGCCCAGCGACGCGCCGGCAGTGAAGATGTCGCGCAGCACCGCATCAAGCCGTTCCGGGTCTGACTGAAAGACCGAGAGGTGCACGTTGCCGTCACCAGCGTGGCCGCACCCGATGACCATGGAGCCCGACTCCGCGGCGATTCCGGACACCTTTGCCAGAAACTCAGGGATCTGCGCACGTGGGACGACCGTGTCGACGATCTCGTTGGCACCGGCCGCTTTGGCGGCAAAGAATGCTCGCTCTCGCGCCTCGATCAGGTTGGCCGCGGCCTGGGGTGGGAGGACGAACACGTCGAGGGCGCCGAGCGTGGTGATGAGGTCGCCGAGCTGCTCGATGTCCTCGTCGAGACGGCCTGCATCACGCGACTCGAGCACCACCACCAGATACGCCTGCGCGGCCTCTTTCACTACGGCGCCGATGCCCAAGTCGATACCGCGCGCAGCAGTGATGGCGGTCATCGACATCATGTCGATGTACTCGAGGATCATCGGCGCGGCGCCACTCTGCACGATCTTCGGCACGGCCCTTGCCACCTCGGTGACGGTGCGAAACGGCGCCAGCACCGTCGCCGAATGCTGCAGACGTGGATAGAGACGGAGGATGGCCTCGGTGACGATGGCGAGCGTCCCCTCGGAGCCGACGATCAGTTGCGTGAGGTCGTAGCCGGAGGTCGACTTCACGAACTTCCCGCCTGTGCGGATCACCTCGCCGGTCCCGAGAACTGCTTCGAGGCCCAGGGCCTGGTGCCGTGTGACTCCATATTTCACGGCGCGCATGCCACCGGCGTTGGTGGCGACCGTGCCGCCGAGGCTGGCGCTGTTCTCACCCGGATAGACCGGATAGACCAGTCCGTGCTCCGCGGTTGCCTCGTCCAGTTCGCGCAGGCTCACGCCCGGCTGCACGACCGCAACCTGGTTGTCGACGTCGATCTCGAGAATCGCGCTCATCTCGCGGAAGGTGATGAGGATGCCGCCCTCGCGCGGCACGCACGCACCGGCGAGCCCGGTCCCGGAGCCACGCGCCGTGACCGGCATCGAGAACTCGCGAGCGATGGTGATGATCTCCGCAACCTCGGTCGCGGAATGGGGGAGGACGACGACATCGGGCGCGTGCCAGGTCGCGTGCAGCGACTCATCGTGCCAGTCGTCCTCGCTGACCGCCTCGCCGGTGAACACGCGCGCGGACCCGAGCAGCGCGGTGAGTTTGTCGATGGCCCCGAGCATCAGCGACGCACCTACGAGCCGGTGAACGTCGCCCGGCGCTTCTCGAGAAAGGCACCCACCCCTTCGAAGAAGTCAGCCGTCGTGGTCGCCTCGGTCTGCAGCCGTTCCTCGACCGCGAGTTGTGCATCGAGATCGTTGTGCTCAGACGCCGCAAGTGCCTGCTTGGTGAGCGCGATCGACCGTGGTCCGCGCGCCAGACGCGTCGCCATTTCGTTGGTCACCGACATGAGGTCGGCATCCGGGACGACGCGGTTGACGATGCCGAACTGCAGCGCCCGCGCCGCTTCGACGGTCTCGCCGAGCATGGTGAGCTCTGCCGCCCGCGCCGGGCCGATCAGCCGGGGAAGGAAGTACGTGCTGCCCATGTCCGGAATCAGTCCGATGCGCACGAACGCCTGCACAAAGGTGGCCGACTCACCCGCGATGCGCATGTCGCACGCCAGCGCGAGCGAAAACCCTGCACCGGCGGCAACACCATTCACTGCCGCGATCACCGGCTGATCCATCGAACGGATCACACGGATTGCCGGCGCGTAGTGGTCGCGCAGGATCGCGCCGACATCGAGTCCGGCCGTGCCGGTCGACGCGCGGAGGTCCTGACCGCTGCAGAAACCGCGACCGGCGCCGGTGATGATCACCGCGCGAACGTCGCGACCAGACGCGGCGCTCCTCAGCGCATCCGTGATCTCGTCCAGCAAACCCGGCGTGATCGCATTGAGCACTGCGGGACGATTCAGCGTCAGGGTCAGCACGCCGTCGGTGACTGACTGAAGGAGGTGCGAAGCGTTCGGGGCAGCGGCGTCAGCGGTCATCGCGCCGAACTCTACGCCGACGCGACGCCGAGATCGCGGAGCCGTTCATAGGTATAGATGCCCGTGTTGTGGCCCTCGGCCCACACCGCATTCAAACCGTAGGCACCGACCAGCGAGATGTCCGCGAGCTCGTCCTCGCCGGGATGCAGTTCCGGGTCGGAGCTGAACCGTCCGCGGAACCCGGGCTCGCCTTTGCATGCGGCGCACGGGCACGCGCGGCGCAGTACCGCAAAGGGAATGTGGTGTGCTGCGCCGTCAGACCATTCGATCAGCAGCGACCGATGCTTTTCGTCGTAGTCGAAGCGGAGCGGCCGGACGTCTAGTGCCACCGGTGCGCCCTGGGGTCAGGGGTTAGCGAAGCACCGACTGGAGCTTCATCGCGAGCCCCATGTCGCCTTTGATCTTGAGCTTGCCGCTCATGAAGGCGCGGGTGCCATCGAGCTTGCCCGTGGCCAGATCGACGAAGTCCTCGGGGGCCATCGTGATCGTGATGTTTGGGTTGTCGGCCGCGCCCGGACCCGCCTGGCCATGGCCGTCGGCGAGAACGATGTGGTACGGCTCGCCATTCAGGTCAAACGCGTAGGTGGCGTTGAGGTCGGCGACCTTCGAGGGGTCGTCCTCGAACCGCTTGTTGATCTCGGCGAAAACGTCCGCGGGAGTCGGCACTGGGGTTACCTCCTTGGCGTACGGCCCTCTGCCGTCGCAACACGCGCGAGTGTAGTGAGTTGGGACGCCGTGCGCTCGTATTCAATGTGAAGCAGAACGCATGACCCGTCGCTGCGTCAAACAACCGAGCAAACGCGTCATGACAGAGAAGTGACGATCTCGCTGACGAGGCTGTTAGCCAGGTTGCTGGCATGACCAGAGGCGTAGGGTGCACGCATGTCCTCCCATCCCGCGTGGCCTCAGGCCGCCGGCGCACCCGGTGAACCGGAGACCTGGCCAGCACAACGCACTCCGGTCCCGGCGATGGTGGATAACGGCAAGTCGTCCAGCTTCGGAAAGGTGGCGGGCGTCATTGCCTTTGTCCTGGCGGTCGGAGCACTCCTCGTCATCCTGTGGCAGTGACAGTGCCGGAGCCCGCGCTCCGGGAGTTCGCCGAGGAGACAGGCTTCTCCGGCGTTGTCGACCTCAGAGCATCGGAATCTCCGACGCGCACCATTGCCTACGGGCTCGCCGATCGCGCCCACGAGATCGCCAACACTGTTGACACGCGGTTCGGCATTGCCAGCGGTGCTAAGACCTTCACGGCTCTGACCGTCGTGAGTATGGCCGCGGACGGAATCCTGCCTCTCGACACAACGGCTCGATCCATCCTCGGCAATGATCTGCCGCTCATCGGCGATGACGTCACCGTGCGCCACCTCCTGACGCACACGTCAGGGATCGGCGACTACATGGACGACGACGCGCCCGACACCAACGCCTACGTCATGACCGCCCCCGTGCATGAACTGGCGACGACGGAGCAGTACCTCGCCGTCCTGGACGGCCACGCCGCGAACTTCGCACCCGGCGAACGCTTCGAGTACTCGAACGCCGGCTACGTGGTGCTGGCACTCGTTGCCGAACGCGCCGGTGGCATGCCGTTTCATGACCTCGTACAGCAACGTGTGCTGACACCCGCGAAGATGACGCGCACTGCTTACCTGCGCTCCGACGAGCTTCCCGGCGATGCAGCCATCGGCTACTTGGAACAGGAAGGGTTGCGCAGCAACGTCTTCCATCTGCCGGTCCGCGGCAACGGCGACGGCGGCATTTACACAACCGTCGGCGACATCGCCATTCTCTGGTCTGCATTCTTCACCGGCAAGATCGTCGGCGAGTCCTGGGTCATTGCGATGCTGCGTCCCTCGTCGGAACGACCGGCCGGAAAGCATCGCTATGGTCTCGGCTTCTGGCTCGACCCGACCGGCGAGGCCGTGCGAATGGAAGGGAGTGACGCCGGAGCCTCGTTCCGCAGCATCCACGACCCAGCGACGGCGACCACCACGACTGTCATGTCCAACGTGACAAACGGTGCCTGGGGAATGTTCGACCGCCTCGGCGAGCAATAGGCCAACGCCGCTCCGGAGTGGGTACCCTTCCGGCGATGACACGGGTGTTGCGGTCGATCGGCGGACTGATTCTGGCCATGGCGGTCCTCCTCTACGCGACCGACGCTGCGTCCGCTGCGGCCTCGACCTGGACGGGAACGTGGTCCACGTCATGGACGGGCGGATCCAATGGCACCGCGTCGATGGTCCTCACCCAGACGGGAACGACAGTCACCGGTAACTACGACCACAAGAGCGGCACCATCCACGGCACGGTCACCGGACCGACGCTCGCCGGCACGTGGACCCAGAGTGGCGACGGGGGCAACTTCGCGTTCACGTTGGCCGCGGATGGCAAGACGTGGTCCGGCACATGGACCGGGCATCCCGGTGGCACCTGGAAGGGAAGTTGTGCCTCCGGTGCGTGTGCGGGCAACACGGCCATCACGAGTCCGTCCGCGACCAAGCGACCGTCAGCAACCGTCGTGCGCTGCGATCGCGATGTCACGGTGACAACCAACGCCAAGTACCGCTGCACGGCGGTGGTGCCCGACGCCAGTAGTCCGCCGCAAGCATTGCTGCCAACAGGAACGGTGACGTGGAAAGCGCCCATCGGTGCGTTCTCACCGGCGACATGCACGTTGGTTAAACCCGACACCGGATCGCCGAGTTGCTTTGTCAACTACGAGGCAACCAACCAGGACATTCCCAACCAGGCAGGCATACCGACGCTCACCGCGTCGTACAGCGGTGACGCCGTCTACGCACCAAGCTCTGGGTCTCCCAAGCTCGGCCCCGGTGGACAGGCGTCGCCGGATTCCGTATCCCCGACGAGCTCCGGGCCATCTCTTTCGGCGGCAAACGCTGCCGCCATCGCTGCCGCCCTAGCTGCGCTCGGTATCGGTGGCGCAGCGGTCGCCGGTGTACGCCCGTCGTCCTTGTTCGGTGGACCGAGCACGGACATGGCGCCCATGCTCGATGCCCTCGGCTTGGATGGATCGATGCTCGCCAACATGTTGCCTTCCATGTCTGCCATTGACATGGCCAGCATGCTCCAGAATCTACAAGACGCCTACCTGGGACAGCATTCCATTTCGAATCCAGCGCTCATCAAGGCGTTGGGTGGGACCGGCCAGGACGTGCTGGACAAGATCAGAAACATGGATCCAGGCCAATTGAAGGCTGTCATGCAATCGCTCCAGGATTCGTTCACGAACTCCACCGGCCTCAACGTCAACCTCCCCCCGGGCAACCCCGTCAGCCTTCCAGCAATGCTGGGCGCCAGCCCCAACCAGATAACCGCTGCACTGTCGAACCTCTCGGTCGACCAGATGCAAGCGCAGCTCCAGTCGATCAAGTTGGCCTGGGACATGACGACCGCTACGGCAACTACGGCAACCACTCACGCTGCAACGAGCGCAGCCGGGCATGTCGCCTCGGGCGGCGTGTCGATCGGTAGTCACGGCGGCATGACGGGTATGGCAAGCGGTTCACTCCTCGACTCTTTGGGACTCAGCCAGGGCGCGGCCCAGGCGATGATCCAGGGCTTGGACCCCACTCAACTGAACAGCCTGTTTCAGAACCTCGCGAACGCATACAGCAGTGCCACCGGGCAGTTTGTGGTGCCGCCCACCGTTGTATTCAAGTAAGTCTGGCGAGGTCCAGCAGCGGATCGATTGAGGGAACCGTTCCGGGCCTACATCGCACGTAAGGAGTCCGGCCCCGGCGTCGTACTCTCCTCCGTGAATTCGAGGAGGAATTCTGATGCGCAAAGTGACCTATTCGATGGGCATCTCTCTTGACGGCTACATCACCGGGCCCGACGGCGGCATCACGGGTGAACCGCCCGACGACGAGGTTTGGTCCCTGGTCAAGGACGAGATACGCGAGGTCGACGTCCACCTGATGGGACGGCGCCTATACGAGACGATGCTGTACTGGGAGCCCAGCGACGAGGATCAAGGG
>JBEPVD010000028.1:0-41445 GCA_041691155.1 Candidatus Dormiibacterota bacterium
CCGCGACACTGCTCAACAAGCCGTCGGCGCCGACCGACCAGGAATGGGTCGTCCTGCGCCGACATCCGGCTGATGGCGCACGCATGGTGGCGCCGCTGCTTTCCTGGCTCGGACAGTGGGGCTCCGCTGTCGTGCAGCACCACGAGCGGTACGACGGTACCGGGTATCCCCTCGGGCTGAAGGGACACGACATCTCGCTCGCAGCGCGGATCGTCTCCGTCGCCGACGTGTATGAGGTGATGACCGCGCCGAGACCGTACAAGCGGCCCATGAGCGTCGCAGCATCCAGACAGGAGCTCGTTCGGGTTTCCGGCACCCAGCTGGACCCGGCGATCGTCCGTGCCTTCCTCAACATCTCCTCCGGCAACCTCTGGAGAACGATCGGGATCGGAGCGTGGATCGCCCAGATCCCGACGCTTGGTGGACTCTGGTCGAGCTTTGGGAGTTGGATAGGAACCGGCGTTGCAACCCTTGGCGCCGTCGGGGTGATCGTTGTCGGCGGCATCGCCGGGGGGTTGAGTCCGGGGCTCCCGGGTGGAGGCTTTGGAACGATACCGCCCCCGCCGGTGACGTTCAGTGGACCCCACGGCTCTCTGCCGCCCGCCGCGACCGCCTCCGGCTCGCCAGGGCAGGCGGTAGCACCCACCCCTGTGCCGCCCACGATTCAGCCTGTGACGCCGGCACCGACCCGGCGTCCGACTGGACCACCACCACCCACCGCGACACCTGCACCAACGCCTACATCGACGCCGCCGGTTGACCCGTGTCCTACCTGCACGAACACGAAGCCCGGCTGTCAGAACCACTGCCTGAACAGCAGCGCGAAGTGCGTGACGTATTGCGAGGGCAAGAACAACGTGGTCTGCACCTCGCATTGTTACGGCAACAACAACCCCGCTTGTACGAACCACTGCGTCGGACCGAACAACCCGCTGTGCACGTCCAAGTGCACGAGTGGCGTGATCCTCGCGGCGTTGGTCGTGACCAACTCGTCCGGCATCTCACGGCCGACTGATCCGCCTTGGTTCGGGAGTTCACCGTTTATGTGGTCGGGAGCGACTGTGACTGGCCTCGAGGAATAACCACGAAGGATTGGAGCGGCTCATGGTCGGGTGTCCGACGAGTGAACAAACAGCGCGGGAAACGAGCATCGAAGCGCTCACATTCTGCTGACATACCCGCCTGTGTCCGCCGGATGTGAAGGTCCGGCAGATACTTGAAGCCGTCGGTCGCCGGCACTCCTAAAGAGATCGTCGTGCGCTCTTCGCCACTTCGGCGGACTCAGCGTAGCCACGGCATTTGGCGCGGACATACTCGTCATCGAGTTGACGGCTGCCTTGGTTGGATTTGCCGTGCAGATCGGCTCCCACCTGTTCGCCGAAGGATTCGAAACGGCCGAGGACTTGGAGACCCTGGTAGGCCTGGACGGCGAAGACGCTCAGGGGTATGACCTCGGCGCCCCAGCCACGTTTCCCGACAGCCGCGGAGTGACCGAGCTCCACGCGACCCCGGCCGGGGAGTCCCGAGTCACGCAGTTGATCCCATCCGCTCGCATGTGCTCGAAGATGGACCACCCTCGAACGAACACGCGGCAGGGGACCGTCGGCGACGCGCGGCGAGTCTTGCGGGGGGCCCCGGTCCTGCCTCGAGAAACTAGCTGGTGTTGACAAGGGTCAGAGCGACCGGCGTCGCCGCCGATCCACCTCATGGGTTTCGGGAGGACTGCCGCCTAGCCCTGACCAAACCCGGCCCGCGGCCGCCTGGCTGAGACCGTCAGCGCTGCCCTACGCGGCGTCGACGCATCCCACCAGTGGACCCAATGACCAAACCAGCTCCAGCGACCAGGCAGGCGAGCGCCAGAGGCACTCGAGGAAGGCCAGCAATGGTCGAGCTTGACACCGCACCGCTGCCAGGCACACCCGGACAGGTGGTAGGGACTGTGATCCTGTCGTCAATCAGGGTCACCGTTCCGTTCCGCGCCAGGGCTCGGCCGGCAATGCTGACTCCGTTGCTCACCCTGATATCCGTCAGCGCCATGATCGTTCCGACGAATGTGGTGGTGGTATTGAGCGTGGCCGAGCTGCTGACCTGCCAGAAGACATTGCAGGGCTGTGCGCCGTTCCTTAACACAATTCTCGAACCGGGCGCAGTTGCGAGGGTGCTCCCGATTTGGAAAATGAATACCCCATTGCCGCTGAGCGTCAGCGTCCCGGTGAGCGTCGGCGCCGTCGTCTGACAATAGGTCCCAGGGGTGAGGGTAAGGTCGCCGAGGTTTTTGCCTGTCTTATTGAAGTTGCACGGTGAGGACTTGGCAACGCCATAGGCGGCCGTCAGGTCGGTCTTGGCGGTGCCGGCCGGGGCCGTGCCCTTCTGGATCGTCCCGTTGTTGACGAGTCCGGGCGGGAAACCCGTGACGGCGGCGGCTGGCGAGATGCCGACGCTGCCGCTGATCACGGAGTTGCCGGTGTTCGTGATCGAGGGCATGCCGGCAAGGACTGCGTAACTCTCCGCGGTCCCCAGCCCTGGCGCCGTGGACGCGAGAGCCAGCGTCGATTGGGCTCCAACCATCAAGGCCGAGACCGCGCCCATGACCAGGTACCATCGCGCCCGCTTCACGCCGGCAGACTACACCCGTACAGCGTTCGGTGGGGAACTCCGGACGCATTTTGCTGCCCCGAAGTCCGACTAGCCAAAACACCATTCGGGACCATTGGTGTGCATTTCCCAGGAGTGCGCCCACTCGCACATACGCGCACCTCGACGCCCTCTAACGCCAAGAGGAGTCAGAGTTCGGTACCGGGCAGATCCGTAAAGACGCGCGCCCGCTCAGAATGCCCGCGGCTAGCCCGATCGTAGACGCCGAGCGCGAGCACGAGTTCAATGACCGTGCCGAGTAGCTGGCGTTGGTCCTCATTCCCGGAGGCACGCGCTGCCGCCACTGGCGGAGTCGTCACCACGCCCTGTCCCCTTTTCTTTTCCCACCATTTGACCGTGGCGTGCCGATCCCCGAAAGGCAAGTTGTTAGGGTGGATCCACGCTTGAACTCCCGGACTCTAATCTGGCGGCGTACGCCGGGCCGCTCGGTCAACGCCTCACGTATTTCGAGGGCCCACTGACGGTTGCGCAGGGGGACGGACGACCGCGGACTCGGAGCTCTCCCGAACTCAATCCCGGGTACGAATCCCGCTGGAGCCCAAGGTGAGGATTGAACTCACGGCCTACGCCCCTACCAAGGTGGTCGTCGTAGTGACCGTCGTCCGAGTGCCTCGTCGTCGTCCCATCCGATCTCGCCAGAAGGCCGATACTTCGTAGAAGCTAGCACCAGAAGGTGAATAGTCAACGCTTTACGTGTCACCGACGCGTGCGGAATGCGGCATACATGTACGGACGTTAGCGGGTGCTGGAGTGTCGCTAACTCAGCTGGCGCGGCTCTCGACGCAAGGCGTGCGATTCCGTTATCTCCCTGCGCCGCCGAGACAATCCTATGACCCGTTGTTTAGCTGTAATAGCCGAACACGTCGACGATGAGGTCGACGGAGCCGACAACGTTCGCCAGGTTGATCGTTCCGGTGGCCGGGTCAATACCCACCACCACAAGGTTGGTCACGGGACTAACGTTCAGCACGTTGAGATCCGAAGCATTCGGCGTTGACAGGTTCCCCGGGTAGACACTGATGTATGAGCCCGTGGTCGCGTCGACCGCGGTGATATTGGCCACGAGCGCGACTGGCGAATGGGCGCTGCCGAGCGCTGGGATACCGTCGATCCCGGTGACAGCGAGTCTGAGCGGATTACCAGCGAGCACCTTGCCGGGATTCGGGCAGCCCGGCGCGTTGCCGCCGCCTCGCGTATCACAGATGCGCGCCGGGCTTGTCAGAGCCGTGAACTCCGAACCGCCGGAGGTCCCGAACCATCCATCGATGTCGACGGCCACATTCACGTTGCCGACGCCGTTCCAGAGCTTGACAAGGCACGTCGCGCCGCTGCAGCCACTCGGGACTGGAACGATCACGCGATTGGCCACCGCCTGTCCGGCTCCAACGTTGACGTTCGAAACCGTTGGGTGATTCGCCAGATTTCCAGGGTAGGCAGCCACGACGGTCGCCACTGATGGGGCGATCGCAGTGAGGTTGAAGACCACAGCGGTCACTCCCGAAGACGGAACCGGACTCCCGGAGCCTGAGACGAGGAACGAAAGCACTCCGTTCGCGCCGAGCGGATGTTGCCCGGGCGACCCGTTGTTGCACTGGTTGCTCGGAATGCCACCGCCGGAAGCGCGGGTGTCGCAGATCCGGGTGGGGGGAGTCGGGGTGAAGCGGCCGGTCGACGTCGCATCGACGTACCCCTGGATGTCGATTGCGACGTTGATGGTGCCCACGCTGTTGTAGACGTTGATGTCTCCGCCGGTTCCGATGCCAACCTCAACCAGCACGGCGACGACTTGACCCGGCTTCGGGTCGACGTTCGAGACGACATGGCTGCCACCGGTTGGGTAGACGGCGAGGTACGTGGACGCGGTCGGTGCGATCGCCGTCAGGTTGACGACGATGGCCGTTGCCGTCGAGGGCACCACCCCGCCGGTCACTTTCAGCGTGCGGGTTGCATTGTTCGTGATCGGGCCGCTCGGCGATCCGGTGTTGCACTGGTTGGAGGCGATTCCACGTGCCACCGGCCGGGTGTCGCAGACTCGGAACGGAGTGACCGCGGTGTAAGGCGCCTGTGAGAACGGCGCCGTGACGTTGAACGATCCGCTGGTCACGTTCGGCACCGAATCAGGCGCGTCGGAGGCGGTCAGCGTGTCGCCGTTGGCCTTGGTGTTAACGAAACAGCCACTGAAGGTGGCCACGCCGTTGACCGCCTGGACCGTGAGACCGCCCGCATCAGTGCACGTCAGCGTTCCCGGGCCGTTCAGGCTGATGGTCACGTCGCTGCTGTCGGCGCCGACCACGATGCCATGGGAATCCTCGACGCTCACTATCGGTTGCGGACTGAGCGGTGCGTTCTGAGGGGCACTGCCCGGCGACGGTGTGAACACCAGTTGCGCCGGCGATCCGCTCGTACCGATCGTGAAACTCGTGCTCGAAGACCAGGGCAGCGATCCATCCGACGCGGTGAGCGTGTAGGTCCCTGGCGTGTCGACGGAGCAGCCGCTGAACCGTGCGACGCCGTTCACCTCAGCGACGGTGAGCCCACTCGTGCAGGTCAGTTGCGCACCCGTTGCTCCGGTCAAGGCGATGGTGACTGACCCAGTGTCACTCGTGACGGCGTTGCCGTGTTCGTCCTCGACCGTCACGACCGGTTGCGGCGTGAGGTTGACTCCGGGGTTGGCACCGCCGGGTTCAGTGGTGAACGCGAGCTTGGTCGCGATCCTGAATTCCTGAACGCGGTTGTTGTATGTGTCCGCAACGAACAGTGTTGTCCCATCTGGCGAAAGCGAGAGAGAGTGCGGTTCGAAGAACTGCAGGTTGCCGGTTCCGGGGCCCCCGAAGCCACCGCCCAGCAGGTTCAGCGACGACGAGAGATGGATGATGCCGTTCCCGTTTGTGTCCGTCTGGCTCGTTCCGGTGTTCGCGACCCAGATCGACCCGTCGGGAGCGAGGGCGAGCCCCTGAGGTTGGTCGAGGCCGCTGTAGCTCGCAACGTAATTGCCGCTGAGGTCGAGTTCGGCAACGCGGTTGTTTCCCGTGTCCGCGATGTAGATGTCGGTCGCGGACGCCACAACCGACTCGGGTTGAAACAGCTGGTTCGTGTTGGGCGTCGAACCGCTGGTCCCGAATGCCTGGAAGTTCTGCGTCGCGGGGTTGTAGCGCTGGACGCGGTCGTTGATGGTATCGGCGACCCAGACCACCCCGTTTGCACCCGCACTGACGCCCTCGATGTAGTTGAACTGCCCGACGGCGGTTCCGCTGCCGCCGACGATCGTCGGCGTCCCGGTCAGGTTTGCGTTGGTGAAATGCTCCAACCGGTTGTTGCGCGTGTCGCCCACCCACACCGATTTGTCAGGTGTGACAGCGACTGCTTCCGGCCACGAGTACTGCCCGGCCGCTGTTCCGCGCGACCCCTGTTGCGTCACGTAGGTGCCGTCGGCGGCAAACTCCTCGATCCGCTGGTTGAGGCGGTCGGCGACATAGGTTGTGCCGTCCGGTCCGACCGCGACGCCGTACGCTTCGGCGAAGCCCGAAGCCGGAGCAGAGCTGCCGTCGATCTCGTACATCCCCGAGGTCGACCCGGCCGCGCTGAACTCATGGATTCCGCTTCCCCAGAAGTCGGCTGCCCAGATGTCGCCGGTGGTGGGATCGACCGTGACCCGCCGGAGTGCGGTGAAGTAACCGGCATTGCCCGGCGGCTCCGGACAGACCGCGGGGCAGCGTGCGCCGTAGTTGGCGATGAAGGTGCACTGGTTCCCCTGGCCGTTGAGGGTCCCGTTGCAACTCGTGACGTCGAAGACCCCGATGCGCTCATTGCCGGTGTCGGCCACGTAGCCGATCTGACCGTTGGGGCTGAACGCGATGTTGTACGGCGCGTTCAGCTCACCGTTGTCGTGGCCGGCCGCGATTCCGTCGCCGATGACCTTGTTCGCTGTGGTCACCCAGGGCATCCCCACGTTTGCCGACGAGGTGCACGTGCACTGGAAGGCGCGAACCTCCTCGTCGTGGTAGTCGGCGACCCAGACCTCGCCGTCAGGCCCTCGGCGTGCCTCACGCGGCGACGTCATCACGCCAGCAGGCGAGCCCCAGATGTAGGTTCCCGCGGTATTCCCGAAGGCGCCGCCCACGGCCGCAAATGCCTTGACCTCGGAGTGGCCGGTATCCGCGACCAAAACCTCGTTCGTCGTCGCGTCATAGCTGATGCCGATCGGCGTGCTGAGCTTGCAGGCGGCAACGCTCCCGCAGTCGGTCGCGTCACCCGCGCTCCACAGCCACGTGCCCTGGTGGGTGAAGGCCTCGATGCGGCCGTTGGCCGCGTCCGCGACGTAGATGTTCGAGCTACCGTCGACAGCGACGTCGCGATCAGTATTGAACTGCCCATTGGCGGTTCCGAAGCTGCCGAAGCTCTCGAGGGGCGCACAGGTGGAGGTGTCGGGCACCGGGCAGGCGGTTGGGTCGTAGATGGTCACGCGGTTGTAGCCGGTGTCCGCGACCACCACGACGGGAATCGGCCCCCCAGCCGTGGGAAAGCTCGGATCCCATATCAATCCGCTCGGGTACATGGGCGCCTCTGCGGGACCGGCGAGCGTCTGAAGGAACGAGGCCCGGTCAGACCCCGCAGGCGGACTCGACAGGCCCCCAGCGAAAGCCCCGGGCTCGACGAACGACGAGGTGAAGGTTGCGAGGGACGCGCCGACGATCAGCAGCGCGCCCGCGCGCCTGAGGATCCCGAAGGTCGGGCCTCGACCGGCTGAACGGATGACCCGACGTCTCATCGGGACTCGCCCCGTGTGCGAACGCATATCAAGAGCGTCAGGACAGTCGCTTCGCGAACTGAAATGGACATGAGTTTCCAGGATCCCCTTCTCTTCCCCCCAGAGCAGCGCCCCGCTGGAATGTACTTTACCATTTCGAACCAACCCGATCCTGAGAACGCTGGGGCGGACGAGCGCACGAAAACACCGCTCAGGGCATGCCTGTCCGACCCTATGTTTTTTCCGACTCGAGGAACGAGCACACGCGCGAGGCACTGCGATCGGCGAGATGGTGGTCCCGCTCCCCACCGGGGAGGTGGATCCCGTCCGCCAGCCAAAGCAGATCGCTGTGGAGACCGTTGTCAGGAAAGCTAGGCCCGGCCGTCGCTCGGAACCTTCCCGTACGGCGGAGTTGTCGGGCGAATGATGCTGAAACTCATCGACCGTCAGCACGTGAACGTTGCCAGCGCGAACGTGCTCGGTCCGCCTTTCCCCGTCTAGATTGGAGGGGCGCGGCTGCTCGAGGTGTTTCCGCTGCTGCCGGTCCTAGGCAATCAGGTGATTGGGGTGGCCGCCATCTCCTACGCGGGGCAGTTCAACATTATGGTGACCGCCAACCGCGGCGCCTGCCCCGACCTCGATCTCTTCGCAGCGTGTCTGCGGGACGACATGGATGCGCTCACCGCGAGCCGGCGAGCGGCCTAGGAGGGAATGCGATGCAGCAGCAAGTCCGTGTGTCGCCTTCGCTGCCTCCAAGCGAGCGCAGCGCGAGGTCAGACCGCGGGTCGCGCTTCCCGTGGAATCGGGTGACTCGGCCAGCGTCGGTTTAGCGCCCAGGCGGCGAGGAGCACCACGCTCGCTGCCGCTGCACCGAAGGTGACGCACTGCCAGGTCGCAAATCTCGGGAAGGCATCGAAGGCAGGGCAGGCCAACGACGTGCAACGGTAAGGAACCATCAGTTCCCGCGTCCAGTAGCCGACGGCTACACCAACAAGCACCGCCAGGAACGCACTCGCGGCGACGCGCTTCATGGAGCGATGGTAGTGCGGCGCATTTACCTTCAGGGGACTGGTGTGTCGAGCTTGAAAACGCCAGAAGCGTTCTTGGGGACCGTGAAGGAGATACCGCCGCCAGGAATGAAGACGTCGATCGGAGTAGCGTCTGGCACGAACAGCTGCCGCGGCACCGAGGGTCGCGGTACAGGAAGCAAAGGCGGTCTCAGCAGCGCGATACCCACCGTGAGCATCACGCATGCCCCACAATTGCGCCAAGGAGGCGACGAGATACTGAGGGACCCGATGTTGTCCCCAATGATCGCCCCAGCGATGGCGGCGATGATGACCCCAACGATGTTGAGGTTGTGGGTCGCGCCGGCGTAGAGGGCGGCAGCAATAAGCATCGTCTCCCCAGGAAACGGGATTCCAACGCTTTCTATCCCCACGAACCCGAAGACCGCGGCGAAGCCGAATTGGCCGAGGAAGCGATCGATGAAGCTCGTGGCGAGGAGCTAGGAGGGTGATCCTAGCGCCACCCTCCTAGACTGCGGCCCACGTCTAAATCAGGCGTTGGGCGACCCCATGAAACGCAGCCGAGCCTAGTCGTTGCCACTGAGGCTTCGTATGACTCGCAACGCAAAATTGGGTGGTCCTTCGCCGCGCTGCTGGGGCGTTGGCGCGGCGACATTCCTTCGCCGTCCCGGGCAGCGCCCGACCGGTGACTGACTGGCGCGCGCAACAAGGGTTCGCGTGCAGGCACTCGCGTCCGCTGGTCCCCGGGTCAGCAACTCGGCGTGAAGGTCCCTTGCGCTGTCGCCGCCTGGCCGCCTTGGATCACGTGGACCACCCAGCTGGTGGCTCCGTGCTGGCAGGACGCGCTAAACGTGGTGTTGACCCCTCCGGTGGCGTTCGTCGTCGTCTGATGAACGATGGCGCTGTTGAACACGATGCTCGCCGGCTTGTGAGGATCAACGCCACCCACACCCCACGTGACCGTGAGCGATGAAGTGCCAGATGTCTGGAAGCACGTGAAGCCGCCGACACGAACCAGCTGCGACGCGGACGCCCCGTGCGAGTCCTTGGCAATGACATTGTGCGTGCCAAACACCGCCGAAGGCACCGTGAACGTTTTCGTGAATGTGCCCTTCGAGTTTGTCTTCGCAGTCCCGACCTTCTTGCCGTCGAAGGTCAACGTGATGCTGCTGGCGTGCGAGAATCCGGTTCCCTTCACGCTGGGGTGAGCACCTGGGATGATCAGCGAGGGACAGTTCGGGAGTTGCGGCGTGAGCGCCGCCGCACCGTGGTCGGGCGTGACTGTGATGCCGAGAATCGCGGGCGCGGCGGTGGCGGCGCTGCTCCCGACGGCAGTGCCGGCCAGCCCCGCGAATGCGAGTACCCCTGCGCCGACAAGTCGAAGTGCACGGAAGCGAAGCGTCACTGTGAACCCCCTCATTGCGGCCCGGAATGGCCGCCTCCAATCTTGCCGCACCGGTAGCGCGTGC
Organism: Candidatus Dormiibacterota bacterium; assembly: GCA_041691155.1. Taxonomy (GTDB): domain Bacteria; phylum Chloroflexota; class Dormibacteria; order Aeolococcales; family Aeolococcaceae; genus Palsa-851. Next base: position 9,900 of record JBEPVD010000028.1, read on the forward strand.
CGCAAGAGGGTTTTCGGGGCGGCGCACGAGCCGTCAAGTTCGCCCTGGCGACCGTTCGTCGATCGTTCGGAGTGAAAGAACGCCCGACCCCGGCCCCCTTGGGGCCGACCAAACGGACTCGTCCCCCGAGTTTAGCCGCCCGTCAAAGCCTGCCGGAGCACTCGAGGCCGTCCTGGAACCGTCGTCGCGTCAGTGATCACCGTCCCAGCAGAGGGAGGCGGATCGGCATATCAGCGCTTACGAAGGAATTCAAGGCTTGAACGAGTTGCGCCATCGGCAGCGCGACACCGCCGGGTACAGACGCGTCGCCGAAGGTTGCATTGAGACGTGTCAGGTCACTGTGAGTCGGGCGAGAGGTTTCACTGCCGCCCGAAGCGAGCCACATGTCGGAAAAGCCGCGCCGAGACACGTGAGCATGCACCCTCATGACAGCTCCAGGATCTCTAATAGATAGTGGCGCTCCGGCATGGCTGACCCACTCACCGCGTCAGTACCTGCGAGTGACACAACATCGCGCGCCATCTCCCTTTTCGTTCTCCGTTCTTCCCATGGCCATCCGCATGGCGGGGCTGCCGGCCATGCGATCACAGTGGATCCAGGCGATGTATTTGCGCGACCTGCGGCGAAGCGTCACTCGCCTGTCATACGGTAGGTAGGCTGTCATCGGGCCGACGCTGCAGTATCCGCTCGGCGAGCTCGTCCCGGGTCGGGCCAGGGGCCCACGCCGGCCGCCAACTGGACTTCAGCACGCTGCGTGCTGCCTCCTGGAACGGTTCGAGCACCGACGGCAACGCGAGCATCGCGGCGTAGGCCATTGCTGCGGGGGCGATCGTCGGGTCCATTGAACCGGCCGCGCACACGACGTCGGAAGGAATCTTCGCGTCGATGTCGATGTCCGCGCCGGCCCACCGAGCGAGCAGTGTGGCGTCCCAATAGACGTGATCGTCATGCCACGGGCGCATGTTCATGTCACACCAGGCGTGGAACTCGATGGCGACGGCGCGTAGGTCGCTTGACATGCCAATGAGGCGGAGCAGCGCGGCCGCCTGGTCGATGCCAAGCGACACCCCCCGACCTCCCATCGGGTTCGTCGTCATGACGCTGTCGCCGACAAAGAGTAGCCCGGCGATCAGGCGGCGCTCGTCCGAGTTGAGCACGCCCCTGTAGGAGTTCGTGAGCCCGCTGCCCGCCATGACGTCGGTGATCGGTGCGAATCGGGTGCGGTCGACCCAGGGTGAGAGGTTTGGGATCAACGGTGCGACCTCATCCCACAGCGCCGCGTCACGCAGCCCGGCGAGGACCTTGTCCGAGCTCCTCCGTACGATGAGTGCGGACAGAGTGGCGTCGTCCTGGGGGAAGACGATAGTCAGATAGCCCCGCGCGTTGGCAACGAGCGGAGTCGCGCTGGCGAGCGGCTCCTGCTCGGGGAGCGCCCGGTACATCCGCGAAACGTACGACATGCCGGTCTGTGTCACGATCGCCGGCGCCCGGTAAGCGTCGCCGAGGCGGCTCGAGCGGCCGGCTGCGACGACGACCGCGTCAGCGTCGACGTTCGCTCGGTCGACGCGCACCGCCGCGATCCGGCCCTTATCGACGACGAGGTCGTCGGCGTGACCTACCCGCAGCGTCACGCCCGGCTCGCGCCCGAGTACGCTTCGGAGCACCCGCTCGAACGTGGCGCGCCGCGCGTGGATGAAGCTCATCTCTGGGGGCATTCCGGGGAGCGCCGCGAGGTTGCACCCGGCCGCCACAATCGCCGCCACGACGTCGGGCATCAAAGCGCTCAGGGTGCGCGTCACGGTTGGGCGGAGCCCGTGGGGCGCGTGGAACTGCATGACTCCCCTGCGGTCCCAGGTGCCGTCCGCGGCCGGCCCGGGATCACGATCGACTACGGTCACGCGATGACCTTGCCTGGCCAGTCCGATGGCCGCCACGCACCCCACCGGTCCGGCTCCCACGACGACGACGTCCATGACTACCCTCCAATTGACATCACTGTAAGTGTGTTCGTTTCACTTATGGTGCCATGAATGCTCAAGCCAGTCAAGAGGGCGTATTCATCGCAGCGGCGCGCCGACCAGGCACGCGAGACGAAGCGCGCGATCGTGCACGCCGCCGCCGGCCTCTTCATCGCCAACGGCTATGGAGCAACGACGGTCGACGCGATCGCAGCCGCTGCGGGCGTGAGCCGCAAGACTGTCTTCACCTCGGTGGGTGGCAAGCTCGAGTGCCTCAAGCTCGCCATCGATTGGGCGAACGCGGGTGACGACGAGCCGGTTCCGATGATTGCGCGCGAACGAGTCCGGACGGCGATGCTGGAGCCCGACGCGCGCTGGATCCTGCGCGACTACGCTGAGATAGCCCGCGACGTCTCGGCACGCTCGGCCGCTCTCCGTGCGGTGCTCGCTGGAGCCGTCGGTCTCGACGACGCGGCCCGCGACCTCGCCGCAGACCTCACGGCGCAGTTCCTGTTCGGCATGACCTACCTCGCCAGCCATTTGGACCTGCGCGGGGCGCTGCGCCGCGAGCTGAGCGTCGGCGACGCGGCGGAGCTGCTCCTGCTCTACGCTGACCCGTCCGTGTTCACGCGGCTCGTCGTCACGCACGGCTGGTCCGAGCAGCGCTTCACAGAGTGGCTCGGCCGCACTATGGTCGCGCAGCTCATCCGCGATGACTACGAGCCAAAGCCGCTGCCGCGGACCAAGCGCTCCGCCGAGCTGGGCCTCAAGTTCCGCAGGCCCGTCCCACCGCATAAGTGAGCGCCAACCTGGCATGGTCGATCCTTACCGGCGTCAGGTGACGACGGGATCGCTGAGACGGAGCCCGATACCCCGATCGCACCGCCGCGACAATTTGACACTGCTCGGATGCGGAGGACGATCTCGTCCGTCGGCGTTGGGTGCAATCGCACCCGCAGCGCAACTACCCGCGTGTTCGACCGATCAGTTGCAGGTCGGGGGCGCCTTCAACGAGTGCGCCCGCAACGCTCACGACGCCACACAGTACTGCACGGTATCAGGGACCACGTTGAGCAATGTCATCGTCCTTCAAGGCGCACAGCATCGCTACTTGCTCTACCTATCCATCGACGGCGGATACAAGGGCAGCGGTGACTATCACCTGGCGCCGTGGAGCAGCAGCCTTGGCGTGAACGACGGAAAGGCAAAGGTCGCTGTCCGTGAGTATGCGACCGGTGCGTTCTGGCAATCGGTGAGCGGCACATTGCATGTCTCCGGCGACGACGGGCGATCCGGGGATGTGGCGGTCAACCTGACCTTCACAGGTGGCGCGCCCTCGCCTGCGGACTTCTCCCTCGGGATCCTTGGACCGTGGACGTGCTCATAGAATTTGCCCGAGTCGCAGAAAGTGACCACGGCTGAACAGCCGATGCTGGTTTGCGCTACGCCGACATAGTCAGACCAGCGCTAGTCCGACAGCGGCAGTTGGCGTCAGCCGAGCATCCGTGGAACCCCGGGGAGATGGCGGCGCTCTTCGACGAGACTTCGTTCAGCATGACGTCAATAGAAATGGTCGGTTCTGTGATTCTCGGTATAGCGATCTTGGTGCCTGGCATGTTGATAGCGACGAGGCCGACGCGGAATGGCACCCTCTCGAAGGCTTGGGGGATGCCGGACGACGAGGACGCCAAAGCAGAATTGAGACCATCTTTCCCGGCGCAACAAGATCGTTTCCTGGCGGTCAGGAGCCGCCCCGCTCGAACTGATCCTCGGCCATCGGCGACGGGTGCCTTTGCTGGACTCAGGGGTCAGTCGCGGACCTCGGTCCGGGGCCGATACTCCAGCGTGATCATCGACTTCTGCGACTACCGTCGCGGTAGCGTGAACAACCCTGGTTCCCGATCGCCGGCGGATATGCATGGTGCTCTGCGTAGACCTTCCTCGGAGCGCCCCGCGACTTTCCTCCTACGGGCTCACGCCTTGCTAACGCGTTTGTCAGAAGCTCCTAGGCTGAGTTCGGCGGTCGACGCTGTAGCGGGTTGCCGGCCCGAAATGTCAGGTGCAAGACTGGATGACCACATTGATTACCGTCCCGGGCGTCCCGAGGGTGTTCATCCGCGCCCAGAAGCGTTCCTGCTTGTTGGGCGCGCCGACACCCTGGAAGCCGACGTGCGGTCGCGTTCCGCTGCGCGAGAGGACGAGATACTTCCAGCCATGGGTCGGATCCGTGTCGGTGACCCTGAGCGTCGTGTCGCTCAGCTGGCGGAGGGTCACGGTGCCGGCGGGGCCGACGCTGAAGACCTCCTGATTGCCCACGCCTGGCGCGGGGTGGGCGGTGACAGTCTTCGGACCGCAGGTGGGACCGGTCGCGGTGGAGGCACCGACCGGCATGGCTGCGAGCACCATCACCCCGAGTACGGCCGCACCGACGAGGCCGCCGCGCACAGATCGCAGTTTGTGCCAATAGGTCACATCCGTTCCTCCTGAATCGAATCTGCTGCAACGCGATGCCTGACGGATTGAGCCTACAACCCTCGTACCGCCTTTCGCCGATGGATCGCGACGACCTTTGCGGAGCCTGAGACCCGCCTCCTATCCGCAAGGCGATCGGACTTCTACTCTGCGACGTTCACACGTCTGCTCGTTGCTTTCAAGGGCGGCACACCGCTCTTGGAGCACCGCGTCGTGACCATCGCGGGGAACCCGCCTCGCCAAGTACAGCCCGCGCCTCTCGATGGCTTGTACCGAGGCATTCATCGTCTCCTCGGCGTCGAAGCCTCACGCCCTTCGGCGGCGACTGGTGCGCCGCTCGGTGAGTTCGTTGGCGCATCGGCCGGCATTGACAGGTCTACCGCCGTCGCGTGGTTCAGGGTCGGGCCTACCATATCCCCGTGGATAGAGTTTCTCCACGTCCGACAAAAGTCGCTTTCGACAAACTGCTCAGCGGTATCTTCATCGTGATCACGCTGCCCGTGTCGCTGGTCATTGCCGCGGCGATCGCGATTGAGAATGCCTTGTGCCCACCGCACCACGGTGGCCTGATTCATTCAGAAGTAAGAATGTCAGCCGGTCGACCCTTCACGCTCTACAAGTTCCGTATCTTGACGCCCGACGGCGAACAGAAAGTCAAGGCAGGAGTGAATCCCAAACATGTTGAGAACAACCCCCGCAATCTCACCCGAGTCGGCGCCGTACTGAAGAAGATTGGGCTTGACGAATTGCCCCAATTCCTCAACGTCCTTACTGGAAGCATGAGCCTTGTTGGTCCGCGACCGAAGCCGCTTGCGGAGTACGACGAGGAGATCAATCGTGGCAACGATTTCCGCGCCCAGCTCCAGGCAGGTTTGACCGGTCCGACACAGGTGTTGAAAGGAACCGTACGCACCGGCGATGACTCCCTTCGCGCCGATCGGGACTACGCGGATCTGCTGCGCCACGGGTCGCAACTTGAGATACTTGCGTACGACACCAAAACGGTCTGGAAAACGATACGTGTGCTGTTCAAGGCCACCGGCGAGTAGGTGAAGCGATCGTACTAGCGGTGAGGTGGTGGCACCAGCAGCTACGGTCCCAGCGGTGGAGCATACGCTTCACAACCTTGACTCGTTGCGCCGTGGGACTCATAGTCACGGTCAGCGCCGAATCACACCGAACACGGCGAGCCGTTTAGCGCGGCCCGAGCCGGTGGCGAGAGTGGGTCAGTTCGAGTCGCGGGGCGACCCACGCACCTTCGCGGCGCTCGTAGGTCTCCGAACGCGGCGACGGTGATGGGGAGCGGCCCGCGCGGATCCTTGGTGTAAATATTCGCCGCTGGACAGGCGCGCCGCCTGCCCTTCAACCACCTCTGATGCGGTCTGTGGCCAACGCCTATCTGAGGCATTGGCCATGAAGTCGGACAGCGTCAAAGATCGAGTTGTTTGATCAGGTGGTTCCTGGCTTGTGTGAAGTCGATCGACCGACGGCGGTCTCCTTGTAGACCGCAACATCATTGGGCACCGACGGCGGGCGGAAGTCGTCGAACGGCATGAAGAACTTCACGCCGAAGTCGTGAGTAACGAGATCATCGAGCAGAAAGAAGTCCAAGTAACCCCGAAAATCCCCGAATGGGGCGAAGAAGTTGGCAGAGCGCGCGATCGTGGCCGAGAGTGGGCTTCCTCATTTGCTTCGTAGCGGCGGATGCACTCGAGAGTCAGATCGAACCGGTCGCTGATTCTCGGATCGAACCCTTTTTTGGCGCCGTTGATGGTCATTTTGCCTTCGATCCGCTTTCAAGGAAACAGTAGGTCAACGCCTCACGTATTTCGGAGGCCCACCGACGGGTGCGGAGGGGGACGGACGGCCGCGGACTCGGACCTCTCCTAAACTCAATCCGAGGTTCGCACCCCGCTGGAGCCCAAGGTGAGGATTGAACTCACGGCCTACGCCTTACCAAGATGCTGCTCGGAATTCGGACGATTTCGAATACGAATCCGCCCTCGAGCCCCGGTTAGGCCCACACCTTTGAGCTTCTTGCGGTAGGCTTGGTGTAGGTTGTAATTCTCGCCAACTGCGTCGAGGCGGCCTTCCATGTTGGTCATGCCGGCTCTAGCCTCGCCCTGGCCACGTCGAGCCCTGCCCGCCGCGCCACCATCGAAGCCGACCCTATCGTTCTCCTTGCGGAGGCGGATGACCACCCTCGACGCGTGCCTACTGCTGGACGTTCTGCGGCGCCGCGAGCACGCAGACGTACACCGCCGCGGTCACCATCGGTCGCCACGCGAAGTGCGCTAGCGCAGGCTACGATCACTGGGCATGGACCACCTCGGCTTGCCGGTGCTGGTGATTCTGTTCGTCGCTGCGGTCGGCGCCACCTGGGGCGCTGGCGTTCTTCTGTCCAACGCGACCAACGCACTCGACGTCCGCTTCAACTTTGGCGAGGCGATGGGGGGCATGGTCCTGCTCGCGATCGCGGGCAGCCTGCCGGAACTCGCGATTACCGTGTCGGCCGCGGCGACCGGAAAACTGGGGCTGGCTGCGGGCAACCTCGTCGGAGGAATAGCGGTGCAGACGGTCGTACTGGTCATCTGCGACGCGTGTGCCAGCCGCAAGACTCCGCTGAGCTTTCTCGTCGGATCGCTCATCCCCGCCCTCGAGGGTGTTCTGGTGGTCGCGATCACCGCCGTAATGCTGCTCGGCGCGCTCCTGCCGACGCGCGTTGCGGTCGGAGGCGTCAGTCCAGTGTCGATCGCAATCGTCATGCTGTGGCTTGGCGGCTTGTGGGTGATAAACAGGGTCCGCAAATCGCCCCAGTGGAAGGTGGAGATGGTTGGCAGCGAGCCGGGGCGTCCCAATCGGCGCGTCGGTCACCCGTCGTCGCCGCATCCGTTCCTGTCGCGGAGCACCGTGTTCGTTGTTGCAGTGTTTGCCGCCGCGTCGGTGATCACGCTCATCGCGGGGGTGGTCCTTGCGACCAGCGGGGGCGCGATCGCGGACCGCGCCGGAATCAACGGCGTCATCTTCGGTGCAACATTCCTGTCGCTCGCCTCAGCGCTCCCCGAGATCAGCACCGGCATCGCGGCGGTACGACTCGGGGATCACCAACTAGCAATGGGCGACATCTTTGGGGGCAACGCCTTCCAGTTGTGTCTGTTCTTGCTGGCCGACCTCGTTGCACGTAAGCCCGTGCTCCCCACAATCGGCGTGGACAACGCATGGCTCGGTGCGCTCGGCATCCTGCTGACGAGTGTCTATGTGGGGTCAGTCGTGGTCAGGCCGACGCGATGCTACCTGCGCCTAGGTCTGGATTCGGTCGGCGTTGTTCTGATCTATGGTGTCGGGATCCTTGGGCTGACGACCCTCGCGCGCTGAGCCGGGCGGCTTCGCCCAACATCGTCGGACCGTTTAGAGGATGAATCCTCCTGAAACCGCCGACTGAAGCCTGAGCCCGAATCAGACGCAGTTCCGGCCCGTGCGCCAAGTCGCAATCATTGCAGCAACATCACAGCCGTGTCTGTCGCTTGAGGTACGTTCGACCCTCCGAGCAGCCCGTCTTTGCTTTGGCGAGTTGCATTGGCACTGAGGCCGCCGCGCGCTTGTCGCGACCAGAGCTCTTTCCTACAGTTCTCGGCGAGTGACGACCGCCGGCCTGGTGACCGCGTCCCATCTTGTGAAGGAGTTGCGATGGCCAGGCTGGCGCTGCTCCCGAGATCCACGCCATTCCCCGTCCCCCACGACCTCCGGGCAGATTCTGGTCGTGGCCATGGCGGCCTCTTCCCTTAATGCGAAGCGCAATTCCCTCAGGCCGGACTCTCCACCACCCGGTCCAACTCGGTCTTGATCGACGTGCAGTCGAGGCTTGGCACGAGGAGGTCTCGCCGCTCGCGGACTTAGTGCTCCTGCGCAGCGTCTTTGGGTTTCCGGTGATCCAGAAGTTCGATCCGCGCAAAGTGCATCTCTCGCTGCCAGATAAGAGGCAGCTATCACTCACCGGACTCGTCGGCCTCCTCGTTGGATCCGCGATCCTACACTTGATGGAACCGGATTTCTACAAGACCCTCGTGCCATCACCGCTCCGTAGGTGGAGCGCCGAGATTGTCGCAATGAGCGCTGCGGCGGAGTTCGGTTGCGCCGTGCTGCTTCTCCTACCACCCACCCGACGCCTCGGTGCCGTTGCGACCGGATGGCTCTTTGTCGCGGTCTTTCCTGCAAACGTGCAGGCGGTACGTGACGGGGGCATGGCAGATGCGCCGTACCCCCTCGACACAGCGGCCGTTGCGTGGCTTCGCCTTCCCCTGGAGGTGCTGCTCGTGCTGTGGGCGTTGAGCATTCGCAACGACTGTTCGTCACTGCACGACAGTCGCTTAGACGCGTCCTCCAAAGAATACCGGCGTTTCGACCAGCCGGCCATCCCCGACCGTGATGTACTCCGTGTTTCGGTAGCGCTCGCCACTCGTCAGTTCATATTCGTAGAGAAGCAGGACGCTGTCATCGGAGGACATCATTCCGCTGAGGCGTCCGTTGGTCAGACACGACGCGCGTAACGGCGCCGCCGGAGCGCGACCAGCAGACGCTCGCTCGTCGGGACATCGAGGCGGCATGCAGCGTGAGCAGCGGGCGGCGCACCCATCACATCAATTCCATCGATTCGAATGGTCGGCGACGGAAATGCGCCCTCGTGCTCAACGACCGGATCGCGTTGTCCGAGCGAGGCGAGACATGCGCGCAGCAGCTCCCGTGCGGCATCGACATGCGGACACCCGGGCAGGTACAGCAAGTCGATGGTCACCGGTCTGCGCTGTGGCTCGTTTTCCGAACTGTCAGACGCCAGCGAGCGCGAGCGCGTCGTCGCGGCTTCGGCAGGCGCGCAGCTTAGTCATGCGTCCGTCCGCGGGTGTCAGGACATGGAAGCTGCGATCATCGCCGCGCCAAAGGCGGCGCATCTCAACGCCGGGCGTTCTGGTCCCCACCATCACGGTGTCGTCGATTCCGACGATCTCTTCAAGTACGGTCCGCAACCCCTGATCGTGCTGTCGTGCCATCCAGTATTCGAGTTGTTCGCGGCCGTGGCAGACACGCTCTTTGGGATGCTCCTCGTTGGGGTCCAGAAACATCCACTCGAGCTCGGGGATCAACCAGCTCGAGGATCGCTGAGTAGTCACCCTTAGCGTATGCCTCGTATGTGTCGGCGGTTTCGACAGCTTCGTCAGACATGGTTCCTCCAGTCCTCTGGGATGGTTCCCTCCCCAAACTCTAAACCTGTCGTGACGCGTCGTCAGCAGACATAACGTTGAGCCTCAGATGAGCCAGTCGAGACGATTGACCCCAGGCTGCCCCTGTCAGTGTCGACGGCCAGCATCCAGTGTCGGGATCGTCATGTCGGGGGTCGCACGCGCGGTGACCTCGCTCGTTTCATGTCTCAGGTCTTGGGACCTTCATGCCAATACTGCAGCACGCGTCGGCGACCTCCGTAAGCCCTGTTTTCCATTTGCCTGAAACCTCACGACTAGAGGGCCAGCTGCAGCGCAGCGCGACTTTTACGCTTTCCGCTTGCGCGCAACAGATGCTAACGGCGGCGCATACGGTTCGCGCAAGCCCGCGCGATCGCGTCGACCACCGCCAAGATGCGTTGCGTCCCGTCAGAGCAGGTTGAACCATCGGCTGCGACCGATGCGAAGCCGGGGGGCGATGCCCTTGACGTGCGGAATCGAGCCAGCCAAGAAGCCGGGTCGATGACGTTCTCGCCCAACGTCAACTGCGCTCGGTAGTTGCGCATCCCATCGCGCGGGGCTGTCGGAGGCGCGTCGGAAGGCAACTCTTTCGGGACGGAACCGCCGGCGGTGGCCATCGACTACAGACTACGCCGCGGTACGCGTACGCCGAGGGCTGACACGCCCGCCTGGCAGAATGATTAGCGCACCGATGTCGGTATCAGCGGGCCATTGAACCTCGCGCCCAGTCGACGCGCGGTCGTGGAGCAGACGTCGCATCGGGTAATGCGGGCGTTCCTTCGCAGCTCGTCGCCTTTGGAGAGCTCCGATGCTCTCCTTCGCGAGCCGGAACCGCAAGCACTTCCGGCGCTGCGGGCACTCACAGAACCTGGGTCGCTTCTATCCGAGCACGCGCGCCGATCTCGCGTGCCGCCGCGGTGCCCGTGAGCTGTGCTTCTCGCGGTGCGTTAGCCCGCCAAGCCGCCGAAGATTCACGACGTTAGCCATTGCCGCGGTCGTCCGGGGGATCGCCCTCCGCTTCAACGTCCTCGCGATGCTCGTACTCACCACTCACTTGTCGATCCACCTCTTGGAGGGTCTTCTTCATCGTGCCGAGCAACCCCGAATCGTCCTGGGACCCCTGGCGAATCTTCTCGACTGCCTCCTTGACGTTCTGCGGGTGAAGTGCGATCTGTTTCTCGTCTTCGAGTGAGGACTGCGACGCCACCGTGCCATGCTTTCCGGCGATCTCATCGTCGATAAAGGAGCCGCTCCCGTCCTCAGTCTGGGCGTCCTCCGAATGCGTTGGGTCGTTGTGCTCGTCGGTCATCCTGCGAATCTCCTGGATCGACCTGTGCGGCAGAAGCGCCGCCTGAGATGGGTTATCTCAACTCTGACAGCGTACCAGCGTGGATCTAGTGAGGCATGGTGAACAGCCCAGAGAATCCTGGGGACTCTGGAGTGTCCTGACTTTGGCGGTTCAAACCGTAGCGGATGGGACAGCATGATGTCCGCCGCAACGCCGAGTTTGTCGGCGGCGAGTGCCTCGCCTTCCGCGGCGATGATCTTGGCACGCTTCTCGCGCTCGGCCTCCGCCTTGCGCGCCATCGCACGCATCATGCTGTCCGGCAACGGGATGTCCTTCAACTCAACCAGGATGACCAGCACTCCCCACTCCACCGTAGCAACGTCGAGGATCTCGCGGATGTTCAGGTTGATCTTGTCAGTTTCGGCCAGAGCCTCGTCGAGGGTGTGCTGACCAACTACCCTGCGTAGCGTGGTCTGCGCGATCGGGTTGATCGTCGAAGATATTCTCGATGGTCACCAGTGATTTGACCGCGTCGACAACCTTGAAGTACGCAACCGCGACACGTCAATGCTGACGTTGTCGCGCGTGATGACCCCCTGCGACTGGATCGGGACGGCACGATGCGCAGCGATACCCGCCGAAGCACGTCGATGACCGGGACGATCGGGCGAAGGCCCAGTGAGCGGACGTCGATCACCTTACCGAGACGAAAGTGGACGTCCATCTCGCGTGACCATCGGTGGCGATGGCCGCATCCTCAGCGTGATTCCCCCGGCCGAACCGTTCCATACGCCTGCGCCCGGTGGTGCGAATCTCCCCTGATCCCGGGTTCCATCCTCATAGTTTGCGCGACGATCCCCGGGCTGCAAGTCCCAATACTCGAGTGCTGCCACCTTGGTCCCGACTGGGCCACCCCACTTCAAGCGAACGGCACGGCCCTCGAGGCGCGCGCCACGGGGTGCTCGAGGCTAACGTTGGCATCAGGATCCACCCTGTTGGTCGCGGTCCGATCAGCAACGAGCTGACGATGCTCCCGAGCTATCGTCGCAGCGGCGCTCGCCGTTCTCGATTCGGCCTCGCGGGAACGTCGGCTCGGCCGTCGCAATGCTGCTCGCGGGGATGGAGGCGGCGCCCGAAGGTGACCACGTCGCCGTGGTGCAGCTGCTCCTCGCGGAGGGCCTCGCGGTCCGGGTACCCTGCGAACGTCGGAGCGGGTTTACCTGCGGAGGTTGGCATGACGAACGACGTGAACTACTTCGAGATCGGATCCCCCGACCCCGAGACATCCAAGACGTTCTACAGCTCGCTATTCGACTGGAATGTCGGTGAGCCTTCGATGCCAGCTCGGTATAGCATGGTCAACGAGGACCGCGGCGGACTGTGGGACACCTCGCAAATGGGCGGCGCTCACTGGGCTATCTTCTACGTCCAGGTGGAGGACGTGCACACCGCGATCAACCGGGCACAAGAACTCGGCGCGACGGTGGTCGTGCCGTTCGTGGACAACGGGAGGATCGAGTTCGCACATCTCACCGATCCGCTGGGAAACCGATTCGGGATCTGGCACCCCAAGACTGCTCCGTGAGCTCGGGCTCAACGCAGGCCGAGCGCATCTGCGCACGGCTCGACCCGAATCGGCGAGCAGTGTCTGCGGCGGTGTAGTCGACTTCGCGATTGCACCGCAGGGGCGCCGCCCCGCCGGTCTCCGTTCGTGGCTCCGCTTGCCGCGACGGCTTGCCGCGATCCGCTTGCCGTGCTGGTCGCTGTTGTTGGACTCAACCGCTAGCAATGACATTCCTGGGTGGACGACGATGCAACCCTCGGACAACTCATTCGCCCGTGCGGACCAGGATCTGAACGCCCGGCGTCACAGGGCTGGCAAAGTCCTCCGCGACGGAGGTTCAGGGGGCGCACGGTCATGAAACCGTGCGACGGCCAGCAGTCGGCGTCGTCGAGCCCACTGCCAGATTGCGCCCCTGTCACTGTCGCCTGAACAGCAACGTGGCTCGGAGCGCCGGTCTGGGGCGCGGACGGAGTGTCCTTCGGCACCGTTGCTGCGATCCTCGGAGACCGTGCCGCGGAGATCCTGCATGAGTTGGCGGTGCGCATCGGCCGTCGCTTGGTCGACGTGCCCGCGGCGGCCATTCTGTGCGTCACGCCAACCAGGAAGCCTACGAGGACCGAGTCAATCCCCGGACCAGGGTAGAGCCAGCCGGCTCGAGCGCGGCTTCAGCCAGGACGCGCATCCATGTCGTCCACCGGGATGAGGGTCATTCATCCCTCGGGATGATGCCCGACGAGCGGTGGTCGGCAGAGGATCACCGTACCGGGGCAGCCGGGAACACGGCATGGAGAGGTACGGCGATGGGTGTGATTGACAAGCGACGGCGCACACCAATGGTCGAGTCACGTCCGGTGACCGCAGCGCCTTCCGCACTGGTCCCGACGCCGTCCGGCAATGCTCTCTGGAAGTCGGAGTGGTGGGTCGTCGGCGGCTTGGCGGTCCTCGTGCTCACCCTGCATCTGGCCACGAACGGTCTCTATGGATTCCATCGTGACGAGTTCTATTACCTCGACAGCGCCCGTCACCTGGCATGGGGGTACGTCGACTACCCACCGGTGACGCCAGCAATCGCCCGACTGAGCCTGCTGATCTTCGGGCCGAGTTTGTGGGGCTTGCGCCTATGGCCAAGTCTGGCCGGTGCGGTAATGGTCGTGCTGACAGCTCAGATCGCGCGTGAGCTCGGTGGCGGACGAACCGCTCGTGTGCTGGCCGCGATCGGCGCAGCGGCGAGCCCAGTGCTGCTCGGCGCCAATTGGCTCTTTGAGACCGTCACCTTCGACCAGCTGATGTGGCTGACATGTCTTTGGCTCACCGCACGAATCGCGAGAACAAAGGATCGGCGCCTCTGGCTGGCGCTGGGCGCGGCTGCCGGCGTCGGATTGGAGACGAAATACACGATCCTTGCCCTGCTCGCTGCGCTGGCCATCGCCATCGGCGTAACTCCGCTGCGCCGCCACCTGCGCACCCCGTGGCCGTGGCTGGGTCTGGCCCTTACGGTCCTGATCGTGCTGCCAAACCTGATCTGGCAAGTCGCGAATGAGTGGCCGTCGATCGCGTTCACGTTCAACCATCACGCCGCGCAATCCAACGACTTTGCACCGCTCACCGTTCTCGCCGATCAACTCGCGCTCATCGGCCCCCTCGCGATCCCGGTCTGGCTCGCCGGCTGGTACTGGCTCGGCTCCGGTTCCAGGCGCGCCATCGGCGTTGCCGCCCTGCTGGCATTCGTCGTCTATCTGTTCGTCGGCAAGGACTACTACGTCGGACCACTCCATCCGGTGCTGCTGGCCGCCGGCGTCTGCGCGCTTGAGGCGTGGACTCGACAGCGGGCGCGGTGGCTGCGCCCGGCCACCGCTGGCGCCCTTGTGCTCCAGGCCCTCGTGCTCCTGCCGATTGCAATCCCGCTCGTGCCGGAAGCCGTGATGGCACGATCCGCACTGCCGTCGATCCGGACAGACTTTGCAGAAACAGTCGGCTGGCCGGACCTTGTCGCACAGGTCGCAACAATCTATCACCGGCTGCCGGCGCCCCAGCGACAGCGCTCGGTGATCCTCACCAACAACTACGGTGAAGCGGGAGCGATCAACACCTATGGACCGCCGCTCGGACTGCCCACTGCGGTCTCCGGCGAGCTCTCCTACTACTACTGGCCGCCCGCCAGCCTCTCGGGTCCAGTGATTGCGGTTGGCTTCGATGCCCGGTTCCTCTCGACCTTGTTCGACGGCTGCTCGACGGCTGGGACCGTCTCCAATGCTTACGGGCTCGCCAACCAGGAATTCGGCAGTCCATTCGTAGTGTGCCAGCGGCCCAAGCACCCGCTCCCTCGCCTCTGGCAACTCCTCAAGAGGTTCCAGTGATGGTGACGGGGGCCTCGACGGTACGGTGCGGCACGACCGTGCGCGTCGTCGAGCGACGACCCGCCGCAGGTCGCCCGTTCTTCAGACGCGCCGCAAGGAACCAGTGGTTAGCCGCCTGCCACGATCGTCGTGGCAGGTGCGGCCAGCCGGCCGGTCAACCCCACTGATTGATGGCTTCTGTACCCATCTCGGGATCGAGTTGAGCAATGGCCGATACTTGTCGATGCGCATCATCACGCGGCGTCGTTGACGGGTTGCTTCGAGGCGGAGGGCGCGCTGCATAGGGGTGTCGTCGGCGGCAGGGATGCGGCTCGCGTTCGACGAGTGCGCTGGGCGATGTTCCCCACGATCCAGCGCGCCAAAATGTAAGCACAATGTCAGCAACTTCGTGGAATGATGCTCGGCATGACGACGAAGCGCCCACCCTGACAACAGTTCGTGCCTATCGAGAATGATCCCTTCTCTAAGGAAGGCCCTCATTCCCGGTTAGAGCACTAGCACCCGTCCGCAATAGGCTCGCAAGGTCCAGCGAGCGGTCGGCCTCAAATTGAACTCAGCGCTGTCGGGGAGACAGGACTCGAACCTGCGACCTCTGGTCCCAGATCAGTACTCATTTGACCCCGCGTGTCGAGCTCAGAAAGCGTGTTTCTATCGACAGATGGTTGGAAGGGGTGCTGAAACCCGCGCGTTGGAAACGCGTGGATCCGCTGGGAGCATGCACGACCTACGTGGGTCTCGTGGCTGACGGCGACGATTGAACTAACGGCCCACGCCGTCTCAAGATGTCGCTCGGAATTCGGCCGATTCCGAATCCAGTCGCCCTCGACTTGCCGTTAGGCCGACGCATTTTGAGCTTCTCGCATTGGGGCCTGCTGTAGGTCGTAACTTGCTTTCGGCGCGAACTACCCCGAGGCCGCATCGACGATCACCCGGGTGCGCCGGATCGGATGATCAACCGGCAACCAGTTGTTCCGGCGTCAGCGTGAAGAGGATCTCTCCTTGCTGTATCGTGTTGCCACGCATGTGAGACCTCCTACTGGAAAGCGTTCCCGCAAGACTCCCACACCGTTGTCAAACCCCGCGAGGCGTATTGCATCACCCGCTACGACAGCCTGTCCGGATTGTGCAGCAGCGCCGACAGGGCCAGGGCGATGATTGGAAGTATGACGAGGACGGCAAACACCGCTCGTAGACCGGTGCGGTCAGCAAGCACACCCAGCACCGGGGCTGCCAGGCCGCCGATACTAACCGCCAGCCCGATAGTGACGCCGCTAGCTGTTCCGATCCGGTTGGGCAGATAGTCCTGGCCCAGGACGACGAAGACGCTGAAAGGCAGGTAGACGGCGACGCCGGTCAGTGCAACGAACGCAATCGCAAATGGCTGGGTGGTGGCAAGCGCGAGTCCCACGATCGCCGGGATGGCGAGAACGAAACCGGCTCTGATGCAGGTCACCCGACCTGCGCGGTCGGCGAGCCAGCCCCCGAGCAGCGTGCCGCCGGCGCCGCTGACCAGGAATATCGTCAGCACGGCGCCGGCTTCGCCCGTGGACGCACCCAAGTCGCGAATAAAGTGCAGAGGAAGGAAGGTTGTCAGCCCGAAAAACAATACCGAGCGGACAACAACAACGGCAGTCAGCCGCAGGAACGCTCGCCAATCATCGATGCCGACCGGCAGGCCCGAGGTTCGGCGCTGGCCTGGTTGGGGATCGAGGACGCGACCGAGCCGCACGAGCAGCAGGGCGGCCGTAACCAGAACGGGCACAACCAAGATCGGAGTTCCGCGGAGCCCAACGATCAGCAATACAGGGGTCGCCAGAAGAGGGCCAAGCGCGTAGCCGACGTTGCCTCCGAGAGCGAACACACTCATCGCACGGGTGCTGTTGCCGGCGGCTTGCCGGGCGGCCCGAGCTGCCTCCGGGTGGAACGCAGCGATCCCCAGCCCGGACACGGCCATCAGCAACCAGGTGATGGCATAACTGGAGGTCAACCCGACGGCCGCGACCCCGAGGCCGGCGACGGTCATACCGGCCGGAATCATCCAACGACGCGGGCGTTGGTCAGTGAGCCAGCCGAATGCGGGCTGCGCGACTGACGACAGTATCGTCGCGGCCAACGCGAGTCCGGACACAGCCGCGTACGTGTAGTGCCGCTGTAGGACCAGGAAGGGCAGCAGCGCAGCTACGACCCCCTGGTACATGTCATCGACGCCGTGGGCGATCGTCATCAAGACCACCCCGCGCCGGTTCATGACCGGCATCGCTGGTGGAAAGAAGTACCGATTTCGGTGCGTATTGGCATCAGAGTCGGATCAAGCACCCGCCGGGTCCCTGAGGGCGCCAAACCGGGCACCCACAGCACGCCGCGGACCACGATGGCCCGCCGCGGCCCTAGATGCGGCCAGAGTCGAAGGGTTGTGTTTCTGGCAGCCAACCCGATGCCGCCACACTATCAAGGAGGAGATGGAAATACACCAGCCCTGCATACGGCGACCACCGCTGCGTAATGTGATTGACGCCTTCATAGTCCAGGGGTTCTGGAACGCTGAGCCAGCGTCTCAGCTTGTCGCGAGCTCCTACGTCGTCACCGGGAAAGACGTGGAGTCGCCCAAAGCCGCGCAGGAGAATGTACTCGGCGGACCAACGCCCGATGCCCTTCAGTGCGCGCAGATGGGCCAGCACGATCGCGTCCTCCGCTCCGGCGAGTTCGTCGAGTGGGAGTTCGCCCTCGGTCACGTTTTTGGCAAGTGCGACGAGAACCTCGGCCTTGCGTGTGCTGTACCCGAGACGTCGCAGGTCTGTGGTCGCCGCGCTCGCCAGGACTTCCGCGGTCGGGAACGCTCGCAGCCCGATGTGCCCACCACTTCCGTATCGATCGGTGAGGCGGTTGAGGAGGCCGATGCCCACGGTCAGACTGAGCTGCTGGCAGCTCACGGCGTTGGCGAGTGCCTCGATCCAGCTCTGAAACCGCGTGGGCCGCAATCCGCGGAAGCGTCTGGCGAGCGGGCCTAGCAGCGAGTCGGCGTCGGCGAGGCGGTAGAAGTCAGTCAGGTCGACCGCCAGGCCGAGGGTGCGTTGGAGGATCGCCGCGACGTCATCCTTCGCTGAACCACGCGAAGCGTGTGAGCCGCTCAGGCGCACGAGAAGCTCGGGCGCCTCGCATGGTCCGGTTTGGCGGACATCCGCTTCGACCCAACCGTCGGCCGTATTGATGGCTCGACGATATGCAGTCCCGTCCCAACAATCCACAGCGTTATTTGGCCGCCGCCGCAAGACCCAGGTGGTGAGGTCCAACCGGAAGGGCGCTACCGGATGAAGCGTAAACGCCGTCGTGCTCATGGTTGGTCTGTCACTGTGAAGCAACGCCGGCTTCGATGCCCCGGGTCCGCGCGGACGCAGAGCGCCATAACGAACACGCTCGCGCTGATGTGCAGCATCGATGTGGACAGCGGAGCTGCGCGGCGACAAGGTTGGTGCGGGGCGCGGTTCACGAGCGCCCGATGCATACCAGCCCTTTGGTACAAATCACATAGGCTCAAACGGCCCCTCGGGCTAGACGGGTGATCGTCCGCGCTCCGGGGGTTGTCGCCCGCAACATCTAAAGGAGTATGGACATGACGGCAGGCCACTCGGCCGACGCGAAACGGGGCTTGGCTGTCAAGAGTGTCCGGGATCCCGCGTCTCCGGATGACGGCCAACGAATCCTTACCGACCGCCTCTGGCCACGAGGCATCTCCAAGCAGAAGGCGCAAGTCAGCGAATGGTGCAAGGACCTCGCTCCGACCAAGGAGTTGCGACAGTGGTTCGCGCACGACCCCGCGCGCTGGGCCGAGTTTCGCAAGCGCTATCACCACGAGCTCGTGGAGCGTGACCAGCTGGACGCGCTCCGAGCGCTCCGCGACCGGTCCCGTGGCGAGAGGCTCACGCTGGTATACGACGCCCACGACCATGAGCACAACGAGGCGGTCGCCCTGCTGGAGTTCGCCCGCAAGTTGTCATGACGGTAGACTCAGCCGGGTGCGTTCCCTGCGTCGACGCCGGTGCTCCGGGAGCATCGGCTTGACTGCACGCAGGAGGTGCCCGGTCGCTGCTGATCGCCGGGACATGACCCTGCATCATGTAGAAGCCTCATCGTGACCGCACGCTCGCGACCGACGACCACATACCCGAGGACCCTCCAAGGCGCGCTTGCCCGCGAACACGCCGAGGTGCGCCATCATCTCGACCATCTTCGAGCGATCGCTGAGGGGATGCGTGACGACGAGCCGCTAATGCTCCGCAATCGCCTCGACGCGGTGCTGAGCTTCCTCCACAACAGCCTGTTACCGCACATGGATCTCGAGGAAGCAACGCTGTACGCGGCGGTCGACCGGCTGGCGGATGGCCCGCACTGCGGCCCCGCGATGCTGCTCGACCATGTGGCGATCCGCGCGCTCATCGATGACCTGGATCGGGTGACCGGAGGTCCTCGACTCAAAGAAAGGACCACAGGGCTACAACGGTTGCTGTTCGTGCTCGAAGCGGTTGTGCGCCTCCACATCGACAAAACGGATCAGCTGTACACACCCGCCGTCAAGCATTTGTCGCGCGAGGTTCGAGCAGAGATCACCGCTCAACTCCGCGAGCACCCAATCAGCCATGAGCACGATCGCTGGGGGTTTTCAGCACATCCGCGTCCCTGACCGATTCGAGCAGCCCAGGTACCTTGCCGTCACTCCGGAGACCTCACGTGCGCCGACGGCGCTGCGGCTCGCGCCCGGCAGGTTGGGTCGGCGCCGGCGGCGCAACAATGCGACCGATCGGCCGGGTAACCGGCTCCCCGGGCGCCAGTGTGAAGGGCTCCCCGTGATGCATGAACGCGATGGGGGCCCCTTCGAGGAGTTCGTAGGTCGCCGCGCCCGGAGCCACCCCAACTCGGATACGCCTCCCATACAGCGCGACGGCGAACGCCAGCCGGGTGATCCCCTCGGGGAGACGCGGCGCGAAGGCGAGGGTGCCCTCTCGTTCGCGCATCCCCGCCAGCCCGGCCACGAGGGCGATCCAGGTGCCCGCGAGGGCCGCCAGGTGCAGACCGTCGCGAGTGTTGTGCTCGCGATCGTCCAGGTCCATGAGCGCCGACTCGACGAGGTAGTCGTGCGCTAACTCGAGTTGTCCGACCTCCGCGGCGATGACCGACTGCGTGCAGGCGGACAGGGATGAGTCCCGTACGGTGATGGCCTCGTAGTAGGCGAAGTTGCGGGCTTTCTGTTCGGCGGTGAAGGCCTCGCCACGCAAGTGCATCGCGAGCACCAGATCGGCCTGCTTGACCACCTGCTTGCGATAGAGGTCCCCATAGGGAAAGTGCAGGAGCAGCGGATACTGCTCAGGCGTTGTCGCCGCGAAATCCCAGACCTCGTGCTCGGTGAACGCCTCGGCTTGTGAATGCACGCCCAGCGCCTCATCGTAGGCGACGGTCATCGCCTCGGCAGCGGCGCGCCAGGCGGCGATCTCCTCATGGCCGACCCCAAGCTCTCGCGCGCGGTCAGGATGACGCTCGGTCGCACCGGCTGCGGCATTCAAGTTGTGCTGCGCCATCAGGTTCGTGTAGACGTTGTTGTCGGCGATGGCGCTGTACTCATCGGGCCCGGTGACGCCGTCGATCCGGAACCGACCATGAGCATCGTGGTGGCCGAGCGAACGCCACAGCCGAGCCGTATCCACCAGCAACTCCACGCCGACCGTGCGCTCGAACTCGTCATCTCCGGTGGCACTCACATAGCGCACCACCGCGTCGGCGACATCACCGGCCACGTGATAGGCGGCGGTTCCAGCGGGCCAGTACGCTGAACACTCCTTCCCGGAGATGGTTCGCCACGGGAACGCTGCCCCGCGCAACCCCAGCTGGCGGGCCCGCTCAAGCGCCAACGGCAGGGTGCTGTGGCGCCAGCGCAACGCGTCAGCGACGGCGTCCGGCGCCGTGTAGGTCAGCACCGGCAGCACAAACGTCTCGGTGTCCCAGAAAGCGTGGCCGTCATAGCCGGGGCCGGTCAGTCCCTTTGCCGGTATGGCGCGTCCTTCGGCGCGCGCAGCCGCCTGGTAGACGTGGAAGAGTCCAAACCGTACGGCCTGTTGGACTTCTCCGTCGCCGTCGATCTCGACGTCCGCATGTTCCCAGAAGTCGTCCAGGCAAGCGCGCTGCTCGGCCAGCAGTCCGTCCCACCCAGTCTGCCGCGCGGCGGTCAGCGCCGCGCCCGCCTGGTCGCGCACCCCCGGTTGCGACCGCACCGCCGACCAGCCGTAGGCAACGAACTTGATGATCCTGAGGGTCTCACCAGGCTCGAGCGCGGCGGTCACGCTCACCCGGCCGAGGTCGGATTCGCTTTCCGCGATCACCTTGATCGATGGCGGACCGTCGATGACATGATCCATCGCGGTGGCCACCAGCAGCTCACTCCGTTGGGTGCGGTGGACCAGAATCGCGCGGGCATCACCGGCGCTGTGCTCCTGGCAGAGCAGGGGTGCTTCCAGCACCGCGGCCACCCTCGGATCATCGCTGGGAGGTGGCAGCCACTGGTTGGCCACGAGCTCCGACTGCACCACCACCCTCGCCGGGCCGTCCACCGGCTCGACCTCGTAACAGATCGCCGCCACGGCGCGCTGTACCAACGAGACGAGCCGAGTCGATCTGACCCGAACCGTGCGCCGTGCCGGGGACGTCCATTCCGCAGTGCGGCGGAGGACACCAGCGCGAAGGTCAAGGCAGCGCTCATGCGCCCGCAGCTCACCGTAGCGGACATCGAAGGGCTGATCGTTGACCAGCAGGCGGATCAACTTACCGCTGGTGACGTTGATCGCCACCTCCCCGGACTCGGGGTAGCCGAAGCCGGCCTCCGCATACGGCAGCGGTGACAATTCGTAGACACCGTTCAGGTAGGAGCCGGGAAGACCGAAGGGCTCCCCCTCATCGAGGTTGCCGCGCCAACCGATGTGGCCGTTCGATAGTGCGAACAGTGATTCGGACTGGGCCAGCACATCGAGATGGAGCTCGGTCTCGCGCAGACACCACGGCACGACTGGGTACGCCGGGTGCTGAATCACGAGGGTTCGAGCAGGTCGGCGAGGTCCTGCACCACGACGTCGGCGCCGTGCTCTCGCAGCGCGTCCGCCTGGCCGGAGCGATCAACGCCGATGACGAAGCCGAACCTCCCCGCCCGGCCAGCCGCCACGCCGGCGAGGGCGTCCTCGAAGACCGCTGCCGCAGCTGGATCGACGTGCAGCGCACGCGCACCGGCGAGGAAGGCGTCGGGCGCCGGCTTGCCACGCAGGTGGTCTCGTGCGATGACCACACCATCGATGCGTTCCTCGAACAGGTCCTCGATGCCGGCGGCGGCGAGCACCGCAGCGCAGTTGGCGCTGGACGAGACGACCGCACGATGCAGTCCAGCATCGCGAGCCGCTCGGACGTAGCGAACTGATCCCCCGTACGCCTCCACCCCCTCGTCGTGGATCTTGCGCATGACGATGACATTCTTGCGGTTGCCCAGCGACGCGACCGTTTCGGCCCCGGGACGATCGTCCGGATTTCCCTCAGGCAGCTCGATGTGCCGCGATGCGAGGAAGGACCGAGTCCCCTCAACCCGCGGCTTTCCGTCGACGTACTCGTCGTAGTCCGCCACAGAGTCGAAAGGTACAAATGGCTCGCCGGTTCGCTGAGCTCGCTCGCGCAGGTACGCGTCGAACATCTCCTTCCAGGCGGTGGCGTGGACCTTGGCGGTCTGGGTCAGCACACCGTCGAGGTCGAAGAGACACGCCCGCACCTCGTCCGGGAGGCCCAACACAGCACTGAGTCTAGCGCCATGCTGACCAGTCACCGTGCGAGGACGGCGCGAACGCGCTGACCACAGCGGGATGCGCGGCGGCGATGGCGGCCGCGGTCACCGGGGCTTGCGCGATTTGGCAGCGCGTTCCAGATTCATCACCGCACCCAGCATGGAGAGATGCGACAACGCCAGTGGGAAGTTACCCATCGGCGCGTCGGTCGCCGGATCGAACTCCTCGGCGAAGAGTCCGAGGTCGTTTGCGCTACGGCTCACGCGCGCGAAGAGCTCTTCTGCCGCGTTGGCTCGGCCCATCTGGGCGAGCACGTCAACCAACCAGAATGAGCAGACCAAAAACGCGCCCTCGCTCTGTGCGAACTCCGACTCGGCCCCGACGTGTCGGTACACGAGTCCTCCTCGCATCAGGTGGCGCTGCACCACTTCCACCGTCGAGACCACCCGAGGATCTGACGCGCTCAGCATTCCGGTGAGGGGGACCGTCAGTGCGGACGCGTCCAGGGTGTCGTCGTCGAGGGCCTGGGTGAAGGTGCCAAGCTGCTCGTTGAAGCCGCGGGTGAGCACCTCGTGCCGGATGCGAGTCCGGGCACGCCGTACCTCTGCCCGACGATGCTCGCCGAGGCGAAGCGATGAGTCCATCCCCAGCGCCCGGTCGAGTGCCAGCCAGCACATGGCCTGCGAATACACGTAGCGCTTGGGCCGAGAGCGCGACTCCCAGATACCCGCGTCTTGCTCCTGCCAGTGCTGGAGCACGTGGTCGACGATCTGCAGCAGCAACGCTCGCCGCCGTCGTGGCAAACGTTTATCACGCTTCCAGGCTGCGTGGGCCGCCTCCATCACCTCGCCGTAGACGTCGAGCTGCTTCTGATCCGCCGCGGCGTTGCCGACTCGCACCGGACGGGAACCACGATAGCCGTCAAGGTGAATGAGGTCGTGTTCCGTGACGTCAGGGGTCCCGTCAACCCGATACAGCATCTGAAAGCTGGATGGGTCTCCGGCGCAACTTCTGTCGAGCCACTCCATGAACTGGCTCACCTCGTGGCGGAAGCCCAGCTGGTGCAGGGTGTCGACCAGGACCGCCATGTCACGCAGCCACGTGTAGCGGTAATCCCAGTTCAGTGATCCGCCTTCTGCTTCGGGCAGCGAGGTGGTGGGCGCGGCCACGAAGGCGCCCGAGGGTTGGTACTGCAACAACTTGAGCAGCAGTGCTGACCTCCGGACCTGCGGGGCATAGTGGCCTCGATACGTACATTGCTGCAGCCACGCGCGCCAGAATCGATCGCAATCATCCAGCAGGCGCGACGCCAGGATCCACGGAACCTGAGGTGCCCGACCGCTGGGCCGGCCGTGATGCAACGCGATCACCGCCGTCTCTCCAACCCCGAGGCTGCCATGGAGACTCACGCCGTTCTCCACGCGAGCCAGCCGGAAGTGCGGCGGATACTCAAGGGTTACCGACTCGCTCCCGAAGCGTGCCGTCACCACCCCAGGCACGGGCTGTGAGAGCCTCGGCACCGTGCGGCCGGAGTCGAAGATGGGACAGAAGTCGATACGCCATGGGAGCGTGCCCCGCATCGGTTGGACCAGTCGGAGCAGTCGCAATGGTTCAGGCGCGGAGGCCGCGCGGCCACCGCCGCGCAGGGGCATGAAGTCAATGACCTGCGCCTGATCGCGACCGTTTACCCACGTCGTCTCCAGGACGTTGGAATCGGTTCGATACTGACGAGCGGAGACTCCGCCCTCCTCGGGCGCGACCCGAAGGTGACCGCCATGCCGCCAGTCCAGAAGACGGCCGAAGATCCAGGCACTGTCGAAACGAGGGAGACACAACCAGTCAATGGAACCGTCGCGTGATACCAGAGCCGCCGACTCCATGTCGCCGATGACTCCGTACTCATCGAGAGCGGGATACGCCTTCGTGGAGTAGGCCTCCTCCTCGGTCATCAAGAGAGTGCGTCGATCGCCGACGCCAGGCGAAGGTCGGCTTCGGTGATGGCCGCGGCAGCATCCGGCCACAGCTCCGGCCTGACCTTGCCCCAGCACACCCAGAGGTCTGGATGATGTTCTTGCTGTCCTGCAACCTCGGTCAGGCTGTCGACGAGGCGCACTGCGCTCACAAACCCGTCGACGCCAAACGTTTTGACGAGGCGCTCATGCGCTGTCGCCCACCCCAGCCTGGTCTGCAACCGGCGAGTTCTTTCCTCGCACCCAACGCGTTCCAACTGGCCTCATCCACGCTGTCCATCCTGGTATCTGCTTCGCCGACAAACCTGCGGAGCGGACAGTCTACGATCGCGTGCAATCGCCGAGCCCGAGACGATGAGCCGCGAACCTGCGACACCCGGTCACGCCATCGCCGGCAACAACGGTGAAGTATCCCGCCAGGGAGATCAGGAGTATCTGGACCGTGGGTCTTCGTCTCGTCCATCACGTCGATTCGCGCGGCGGTGGATAGGTGACTCGCTGCCCGTCTACCTGAGCGAATGGCGTCAGCTCATGCGGACGTGGCGCACCCACACCAATGATGTCGAGGACACGCCACCCTCGCACGCTGATCGCGTCCGCAACGAGCGACCGGTGACATCGCCAGGGCACCGCCTCCGCGCACATCACGCACGTGATTCGACTGCTGGCGAGCTCGAGTAGGCGGTCAAGTCCGGCGGCAAATTCCGGGGTCTGCATGTAGTCGGCGTAGCCCCTGAAGCTGGCGTTGCGCCAGCCCAGATTGGACGAGTCCTTCCGTGCGTGCCGCAGGCCTCCAAGCTCCTTCAGGTGAACATACTCGATGCCGCTGTGAGGGAGCGTCACCTCCAGAGTGGACCTATTGAACTGGGGAACGTGGCGTGACCTCGGGACTGTCCGAATGTCGCACAGCAGCTCAACTGAATATTGACTGAGCATGGTCACCAGCTCTTCGAATGTCTTCGTGGAGTGCCCAACGGTATAGAGCAGCCCGGCAGCAGCCGATCGCAGCCTCGTGTCGCCAGGACGCAACGCGGACGGGGTGCGAGTCAGGAGCGGATCCTGTGCTCGAGGTTGGCCTTCCGGATCGTGACGCTCCTGCAATGCGAGACGTGTGGAAGGCCACATCAACGTTGCGTCGTGCGCGGCGTTGCCGTCGGTCGGTCATACCGTTGACAACGTGGGCAGAAGTTCGTACCCCGGCCCGCGACGCGGATCCGCCGGATGCGCGCCCCGCACACCAGGCAGGGCTGCGCCTGACGCCGGAACAGCCGCGCGTTCGCGAGGTGATTGCCCCGGCCGCGGAACGCGTTGGCGTAGCCTTCGAAGCTGGTGCCACCATCCTCGACGGCGCGCCCGATCACCGTCCTGATCGCATGATGCAGGCGCGTCACCGCGGCGACGCTCAGTGTGCCCGCGAGCCGCTGAGGATGGATTCGCGCCAGGTGGAGTGATTCATCGGCGTAGATGTTGCCCACCCCGGCCACCGTCGACTGATCGAGGATGACCGCTTTCACCGGAGCGCGCGCGTGGCGCCTGAGCTTCTCGCGGAGAGCGGTGACGCTGAAGGCAGCGCTCAACGGCTCAGGACCGAGGTGAGAAAGGAACGCATCAGCGAGCAGTGCTGGCGTATCGACAAGCGTGATCCGGCCGAACTTCCGCTGGTCATTGAAGAACAGCACACTGCCGCCGCTGAGACGGATGATGACGCGCGTCGTCACGTTGGGCATCGGTGCCAGCATGCTGCGCGATGGGTGACCGCCCGCGAATACCGTGGCGCCATGTGCCGTCACCACCAGCTGGCCTGTCATACGTGGATGGAGCATGAGGTGGAATCCGTTGTCCAGGTCGATGATCAGGACTTTGCCTCGACGGCCGATGTCGACCACCGGGTGGCCGATGACGACATCGTCGATCACTGATTGAGCGACATCGAATGAACGTCCCCAGAGAACATCGACGCCCTCGACGCGTCTGCCGGCCACGGTGGCGACGAGTCCACGTCGCAAGGTCTCAACCTCGGGCAGCTCAGGCACCGGGTAACTCCACCATGTCAGACGGTCCGGACGGGGCGACCCCTCCAGGTTCGCGGCATCGACAATGCCGTCAGGTCGCCAACCACACCGCGACGTCACCATCGATGATCTCGACACGAAACGTCTCGGCGGGAACCACTGCGGGCGGATTGAGGACGTCCCCCGTTCGGATGTCGAATCGTGAGCCGTGGCGAGGACATTCGACGGTGCAGTCATCGAGCTCGCCGTCGCTGAGCGGATAGTCTTCGTGCGTGCAGTTGTCGCGGAGGGCGTAGAAGCGGCCATCATCAGCATGGATGAGGCAGATCGGGAAAACGTGATCCATCGTGGTCTAGCCTACGTCGGCACCAGATGGGTCGTGACCCTGAACCAGTTGAAGGTTGTTGTACACCGCCACCATGGCAACTCGGTTGCTGATCGCCGGTATTCGACCGGTGGTGGGCGAGCTGCGATAGCCCGCTTCGTGACTTTGACGGGCATCCTCTCAGCGTGCTGGTCAGCGGCACGCGCCAGGTGATCCTGCCGCTTGCGTACGTCGCGCTCTATGCCGTGCTCGTCGGTGTCGCGTCGTTCCTCGAGGTTCCGGTGGGCCGCGGCTACGGCCCCTTCCAGCTCAACGTCCTGATCCGCGTCGGCAGCCTGGTCGCTGCCGTTGCCGTCCTCATTGCCGCGCACGGGCTGGCGCTCCCGAGCGGAGCAGCGACCCTCGCTGGCCTCGGTGTGGGTCTGCTCACCGGCGTGGGCTCGATCTTCTATTGCGTGGCCCTCAAGGACATGCCGGTCTCGATGGTGGTGACCTTCTCCAACCTGTACCTGGTGATCACCACTCTGCTCGGGGTCCTCGTGCTCGGTGAGCCGATCACGGCGCTGAAGCTGGCCGGACTGGCGGCCACCCTGGCCGGTGTGCTGATGCTCGCCCATGCACCCGCACGCTACGGAGTGCAACGCAGCACAACCGCGGCTGCAAGACCGCTGCCGGTCCGCGCCTTCGCCACCATGGCTGCCTACGTTGGCATCGTCGGAGTCGGTGCGTTCCTGGAGAAGCCTGCCCTGCAGGGCCTGGATGCGACGCAACTCAACGGCCTGATGGCAATTGCCATGACGGCGGTTGCCATGGTCGCGCTCGCGGTGCGAGGTCCTCGGATCCGGATGACCAAGCGATCACTGCGAGGGGTCGGAGTTGGAGCCATGATCGGGGTCGCCTCAGTCTTCTACTTCCTGGGACTGCGCGGCCTTCCGGTCTCAGTCGCCGCCGCCTTTGCCAACTCCTCTATGGTCGTCACCGTGCTGCTCTCGATCGTTGTCCTGCATCAACCCCTGACCCTGACACGCAGCGGAGCCATGGCTTTGACACTGACTGGGGCGACCCTCCTTGCTCTCTCGGTCGGCTGAGCCGAGCCGGAGCGGTCATGAGATGAACGAACGGCCTACCTCGGGAGCGCCAGGCCGCGGACAGCCACCGATCGACTGGGTCGACGAGGCGTCCAAGGAATCCTTCCCAGCGAGTGACGTCCCCGCCTGGCCGTCGTCGGCATCCGTGCGTGAGTCGGACCCACAGTTGACCGTACTGATCGACGCCTCCGGCGCTCCAGCATATCCGCTCAGTCCACGTCTGGAAGGCCTGTACGGAGGGCCGTTCAGTCTCCGCCCACCCTGCGTCTACGCGAACTTTGTTTCCTCAGTTGACGGCGTGACATCGCTAGGCCCTGGGCACCCCGACTCCGGGGGGACCATCAGTGGCCACAGCGAAGCGGACCGATTCGTCATGGCTCTGCTGCGTGCGAGCGCCGACGCCATTCTCGTGGGAGCGGGCACCCTGCGGGCGACCCCAGGTCATGCCTGGACACCGGAGGATGTCTATCCGGCCGCCACCACCGACTTCGCAGAGCTGCGCCGGCGGCTCAATCTCGCTCGCCGGCCGCGATTCGTCGTGGTCACGGCGCGCGGCGAGATTGATGTTGGTCACCCTGCCCTGCGCCAGGATGCGCTGATCCTCACCAGTGACGCAGGCGCGGAGCGACTCCGTGGCTGTCTGCCGGCCGGGGCGTCCGTCAGGTCTCTGGGATCGGGTATGGAGCTCCCGGGTACGGGCATCGTCGCGGCCATCCACGCTGAGGGGTGCAGTGCCGTGCTGACCGAAGGTGGCCCGACGCTCATCGGGACCCTACTGCGCGCGCGAGTTCTCGATGAACTCTTTCTCACCGTCTCACCGCTGCTTGCCGGACGCTCCACGACAACGGTCAGGCCCGGCTTGGTCGACGGCGTGGAGCTTGCTCCGGCCCAAGCCCGATGGCTCAACCTGCTCAGCCTGCGGCGCGACGATGCGTACCTCTTCCTCAGGTATCGGGTCGTATAGCCATCCGCCGCGTCGAGGCGACCCCGTAGGAACCTGGGCTATCGCAGACTGCAATCGCTGTGCTTCCATCACCTCAAGTCCGGAGGGTCCACCGTGCAAGACCGACCGCCCATCCCACCCTTCACCTTGGAGACCGCCCGGCAGAAGGTGCAGGCGGGCGAGGATGCCTGGAATACACGCGACCCTGAACGCGTCGCCAGTGCGTATACCGAAGACTCGCGGTGGCGAAACCGCGACGAATTCTTCCAAGGCCGCGAGGCGATCGTCGAGTTTCTCCGGCGCAAGTGGGCGCGTGAACGTGACTACCACCTTCGCAAGGAACTCTGGTCGTTCACCGACAACCGCATCTCAGTGCGCTTCGAGTATGAGTGTCACGATGCCGACGGGCGATGGTGGCGGAGCCACGGCAACGAGCATTGGGAGTTCGACGCACACGGCCTGATGCGTCGACGAGACGCCAGCATCAACGACTACCGAATTGACGAGCAGGACCGCCGGATCGGTGTCGACCCGCCCATCTGAGGAGATCCGTAGCGACGGAAGCGGCGTCGACCGAGCCGAACCGACTCAGGACGGCCGCCGCTGCAGATCCGCGATGCACAGCGTTGGCATTACCAACGGCCGGAGCGTGGCGGTGTCGGCTGAAGCTCCGAGCTGATCCAGCGCGCCCTTGATGAGCCCAAGATGCGCGGAGCAGACTACCTTTTGGTGGTCGACCGCGACGTCGCGGAAGGGACAGCGATGCAGGAGGATCCGTTCCCCGTGTCGGTCGACCACCACCTCTGGGACAAAGCCGAGCTCGTCAAGCATCTCCTGCACCCGCCGCACTGCCTCGGCTCGTGGAAGCCGCGTCAGCGGCCGCGCCCGTTCGACGAGCTCGCGGCCCCATGCCACGCCGGCGGCCTCAGCCTTTCCGGCCGGATTGGTGACGCCAGCCTCGATGATTGAGGCGAGCAGTTCGGCGAGAAAACGATACCCGCCCCCATCGGTGCTGGCATCGTCTCCGGCTGCTCGATAGATGACGCGTGGCCGGCCGCGAACCAACCGCTCCTCACGAGCGCGCCCGGCCAGTCCTGCCCCGACCAGGGTCTCGAGGTGACTGCGAGCGGTGGCCACGTGGAGGCCGATCTCGGCGGCGGCTCCGGCGGCGTCGAGCCCCTCGGCGCGCGCCCGCAGCAGCTCGAGCAATCGGAGGCGGTTGACCTCGGCCAAGGCCTGATGGGTCCTGGCGACCTGGTCGGCACGGGCGGCGTATCTCACGTCCGGATTTTAGCGTACAATCATCCTCAGTAATGGCACGTCCCGGATAACGAAGGCTTTGGGATATCGTCGGGTCAACCCGCGGCCGAGACAGCTGCCTTGACCGGCATCGGGGCATGGTCGAACTCCGTACTCCGATCGAGGACGCGCGTGCGCGCGGTGGTCGGCCACCCTTTCACGGAGGTCTCAACCTGTGTTCAGCAAGGTCCTCGTCGCCGTCGATGGCTCCCGAAATGCGCGGGCTGCGTTGCATGAGGCAGCGGATATCGCGCGCACCCAGGGTGCGTCCCTGACCGTCATGACGGTGTACCGCGCCCTGTCCCCACCACTTACCCCGCTTGACGTCCCAATCCCCCAAACGGTGTATGACGAGGTCGTCGCGGCCCACGTCGCGGCGGCGGAGGCTCAATTGAGCGAGGATCTCTCAATGCTCCCGCAGGAACTGTCTGCGGAGGCGGTCGTGGTCGAGGGGTCGCCGGCGGCCGCGATCCTGCAACGTGCTGCGGATGGTGGTCACGATCTCATCGTGATGGGATCCCGCGGGCATGGAGACGCGGCATCGATTCTGCTCGGCAGTGTCAGCCACGATGTACTGCATCACAGTCGTGTTCCCGTGCTCATCGTCCATCTGCAGGACGTCGAAGCGTGACCCGCACGAGTGTCCCAGATGAAGGGCTCGGCGGTCTCGCCCGACACGTCCGTGCAGCCTGCCTACGGGCGGCGCGTAACGGTTACGAGCAGGCAGGGCTCAGCGGTCTGTGTCCCGAAGGTCGCTGGGAAATGGCGATCGATTCCATCCGTTCCCTCGACCTGGACGCGATTGTCCGCAGCCGGTCACATACTGTCGAAGGAGACCAATCGTGACGGGGCCACGCAGCTTCGATGCCGCCGAGCCGCCGCCGGGCAACATCGCAGCCACACAGGCGCTGGGGCAGAGTGTCTGGCTCGACAACCTGAGCCGACGGCTGATTCGCTCCGGCGAACTCGAGCGGCTGCGTGATCGCGGGGTCACGGGAATCACCTCCAACCCGACCATTTTCCAGAAGGCGGTAGCAGGCTCCGGCGACTACCAGGACAGCCTGCGCGACCTCGTCGCGCGCGGCGACACTCCCGAAGAGATTCTCTGGGACCTCATGATTGAGGACGTCGTGTCCGCGGCCGACACGTTTCGCCCGGTGTTCGAACGCGGTGGTGGCGCGCGCCGCTGTGCAATGACAGGAACCGCTGATACGCCATCTTCGAGTTGGCG
>JBEPVD010000029.1:0-40381 GCA_041691155.1 Candidatus Dormiibacterota bacterium
GGGGGGGGGGGCGGGCGCTCGGCTTGTTGCGCAGTGTGGCGGGCACCTCGAGCTTGCCCTCGTCGTGCAGGAGCGCGGCCCAGCGGAGGCGCCCACGATCCTGCTCGGGGAGCTTCAACTCCTTGGTCAGCAAGTCGGTGAACACCCGGACCCGCTCTGAATGCCCGCGACTCGCTCTGTCGTGCACGTTGAGCGCAAGCACGAGTTCGATCACCGTCCCGAGCTGCTGCGCCTGGTCGCTGTTGCCGGACTGGCGTGCCGCCTCCAGCTTTTCCCGCAGCTCCCGCGGCGTGCCGGTACGCCGTGCGACCGCAAACCGCGCAGGCGCCTTGTCGGGGAAGAGCAGCGACACATTGAGCAACGCGGCGAGCGGCAGCAATCGCCGCGCGGCCCGCTCGAAGGCGACAAGAGTGAGGAGCGACCCAAGAGCGGCGATCCCGATCCACAACGCAGCGGTCCAGGGTCCATTCGCCTTGGGCAGCACATGGCTGAGCAGGAGCGCCACGCCAAACGAGAACGCCACTGGCACACCAACGATCAGCACACGGAGGCCGCGACTGAGCACAGGCCGACGTCGCCACTCGCCTGCGCGCGGGACGGACGCCGACTTCTTGTCGGGTTCGAGCACACCTCTCCTAGACCTTGGGAGTTCCAGATCCCTGCTTCAGAGGTTGCGAGCCCGCACGAGGGTGACGACGACGTGCCCGTCACGATCCTGCCGTTCGGTGCACCAATCCGCAGGCACCAAGCGCCGTTCCTTTGCCAGGATTCGTGCCGTCGTCAACTACGCCCTCGCATTACTGGAGCCGTAACCCGACCGGATCCTGGCGCAGGCTTGGATCCGTAACCTACACCGAGGCGATTACGGTCCCGGCGAGGATCGACCCGACCACCCAGGCGTGTCAAATTGTCCCAAGCGCGTTTGGGGCGATACGACCAAGGCTGACGCAAGTCTCTCTTGCAGCGTGGGCTGCCGGGGCGGCAAGATTGGTGGCGGCCATTCCGGGCCCCAATGAGGGGAGTCACCATGACGCGTCGCTTTCGTGCGCTTCGCCTTGTCGGCGCCGGGATACTCGCATTCGCTGGGCTTGCCGGCACCGCTGTAGGGAGCAGCGCGGCCGCCACCGCACCCGCGATTCTCGGCATCACCGTCACGCCCGACCACGGTTCAGCGGCGCTCACGCCACAACTCCCGAACTGTCCCTCGCTGGTCATCCCCGGCGCTCACCCCAGCGTTAAGGGAACCGGATTCTCCCACGCCAGCAGCATCACGTTGACGTTCGACGGCAAGAAGGTCGGGACTGCCAAGACAAACTCGAAGGGTACGTTCACGAAAACGTTCACTGTTCCGGCGGCGGTGTTTGGCACGCACAATGTCGTTGCCAAGGACTCGCACGGGGCGTCCGCGTCCCAGCTGGTTCGCGTCGGCGGCTTCACGTGCTTCCAGACATCTGGCACCTCATCGCTCACGGTTACTTGGGGCGTGGGTGGGGTTGATCCTCACACGCCGGCGAGCATCGTCTTCAACAGCGCCATCGTTCATCAGACGACGACGAACGCGACCGGAGGGGTCAACAACACGTTCAGCGCGTCCTGCCAGCCTGGGACCACCAGCTGGGTGGTCCACGTCGTTCAGGGCGGCCAGGCGGCGACGGCACAGGGGACCTTCACGCCGAGCTGCTGACCCGGGACCGGCGGACGCGATTGCCTGCGCGCGAACCTTTGTAGAGCGCGCCAGTCAGTCGACGGTCGGCGAGCTGCCGCGACGCCGAAGCAATGCCGCCGCGACAACGGCAGCGCCCTTAACCAGCGCGGCGAAGGCCGACCCGATTTGCATCGCAGGTCACACGAAGCCACATGGGAAACGATGCTTCTTGCCGCGGCTCTCCACGCCGGCGCGACCCACCACCTCAATATCGTTGGGGTGATCATCGCCGCCGCTGCTGGGGCGATCATAGGGGACAACATCGGGTTCGGCGTTGGCCGCTGGGGTGGGTACCGTCTGCTGCTGAGGTACGGGCGATACATCCGGGTGCACGAAGGTAGAGTCCAGCTAGCTCGGTATCTCCTTCAACGGCACGGCGGGAAGCAAGCGGAGTTATCTGGGCGACAGCCGACGGCGTCGGTGCGTACCTGGCTGGGGATCGAATCACCAAACTCAGCAAGCTGGCGAACGTTGCCTTGGCGGGAGTAGCCGTGCTTTTAAGCGTTGGATTGGTCCTCCGTTCCGGCGGAAGGAAGCCGAATTGAGCCTGCAAGCCGGGCAAGCTCTCCCCGGCCCTTCGAGCGTCCCTGAGAAAGTTCGATTCGATGAGGCGCTGCGGCAGCGGATCAATAGCGCGCCGGACGATTCTGCCTCTGGTTGCCGCAATGAAGGTCGTGGCAGACGGAGCAGAGATTATTTCTTCCCGCTGGTCGCAGCCTGATTTCTATTCGGATCGTACGGCGGACGCGTCGGCGATGGAAAGTCCTTGCCCAGCAAATCATGCTCGACTTGGCGCCCGACGCGCATCTGACTACGCAGGCGTTGCGTTCCGTTGTCCATGCAAACAGACGTCAAAATGCCGCTGTCTTAGCCTCCGAGGAGTTCGAGCGACAACAACTCGGCCAGCCACTCTTCGTACTGATCCGGCGACCAGTGACGATCCAGAACCAGCGCGCGGTACGCCTCGGGCAGCGTGCAGACGATGTAGATGTCGAGGGCGGCCGCCGCTTTCAGTCGCGGCCTTAAACGCCCCTTCAACGACTGGACCAGCTGATCGAGGGCGGCCTCTCGACCTGCTAACGCCCGTCTCCACACCAGGGCGGCTCGCGAATCGACGCGGGCGGCCTCCTGGTAGATGGCGATCACGTCGTGGCCGAGCTCGAACTGTCTCCTCGTCCAGTGAGCGGCAAGCCGTAAGCGGGCGCGCGGTTCGGATGTTGAGAGCGCTTCGCGATGCAGTTCTTCGACCCCGGCCTCGGCAATCCACGCCCGGCGGATTTCTTCAAGGATCGCCGGTTTGTTGCCGAGGGCGGAGTAGATCGTGGGTACGGGAATCTCCGCTGCCTGGGAGATCGCTTGGATAGTGGTCGCAACGTAGCCTCGTTCAGCGAACAGCCTGCGCGCGCTGGCGGCGATGACCTCGCGCGTCAGCTGCGCCTGCCGCTGCCGGTACGTGGTCTGCCCCTTGATTCCCATCCGGTTCATAGTATGCACGTGGCTACCATAGTGTTACTATGATAAGCGTAGTGGCGCTGTCATGACCAGCCCGAGTTCAGAGGTGCGAGATGTTCACAGCCAACCGAGAATTTGACTTTCCGTGCACCCCAGACCAAACGTTCACCCGCGTGGCGCGCGAGTTCTTCGCCAACAAGCCGCGTTGGGATCCGGACATCACCGAGCTGATCAAAACGTCGCAGGGTGAGGTCGCTGCTGGCACCACCGGCCGCGAGACACGTCGAGCCGGTGGGCGCAACTACGTAACCGACTTTGTAATCACTGAATTCGAGCCCGGACGTCGTTTCGCGCACCGAAGCACGTCGGGGGCGATGGCGGAGGACGCAACGTACACGTTCGAGCCCAACGACGCTGGGACCCATCTGACTCTCGCGCTCAACATCACGCCGCGGACCCTGCCGATGCGGATTATGTCGCCTCTCATCCGAAGGACCGTGCAGCGCAATTTTGCCGTGAACATCGAGCGTTTCAGGCAGCACGTCGGTCAGGTGGGTGTAGTTCCCAGATAGGTTGAGTCGAGTGACGGGTGGGAGACCGCCCAGCGCGGTGTGGCTGCGATGGTGGTCCTACCTGTGCAGCGGCACGGGTGTGCTGCTCGGCAGATATCTTGGTTGCGAGTACCCCTTCTGATTTCAATACTGCGCCCGTGTGGGTTACAGCGAGCTGTGACGGCCGCTCGGCCGCTGCCTTTGGTACAGGGTGGATACTGCATCGTGCCACTACCCAGCATTGTTCAAATGAGGATGCCGGATGACCAACAGGACCGAGCCGGTGATTGTGGGCCCAGGTGAGGGTGCAACGGTTGAAGGACCGGTGGGCGGACCGCTCACGTTTAAGGTTCGCGGCGATCAGACGAATGGCTCGTTGGCCGCATTTGAAAACGTGATCCCGCCAGGCCAGGGTCCTCCGTTACATCAACATGCCCACGAGGATGAATTGTGGTACGTACTTGAGGGCGCGCTCCGTTTCAAGCTCGCGCTCGAGATTCACAGCGCGCCCGCGGGCTCGTTAGTCTTTGTGCCGCGAGGTACCCCGCACTGCTTTCAAAATGTCGGTGAGGGGGCGGCCCGCATCCTCGTCATGTTTACTCCGGCTGGGATGGAAACGTTTTTTGACCAAGTCGCGTTGCTCAGCGCGCCAGGTACATCGGACTTCGTCACCATCGGAGGTCCTCTTGGAATGACGGTCCTGGGCCCGCCGTTGGCGCAGTCCGACCCTGTCTAGGGTCGGGGATGCCTTGACCAGAAACGTCGACCGGGGGTGGCTAACGCACTTATTGCCGCCCTTCTTCCATGAGGTCCGCGTGGCACGCGGTCACGCAGGCGCTTCGGCTCCGCACCACACGTCGACGAGGGTGAGTTCCTGCAGAGGGGGTTACAGAATGTCCAGAAGTACGCAGATGCATCAGACGTCGAGGTG
Source organism: Candidatus Dormiibacterota bacterium (assembly GCA_041691155.1). Classification (GTDB taxonomy): domain Bacteria; phylum Chloroflexota; class Dormibacteria; order Aeolococcales; family Aeolococcaceae; genus Palsa-851. Next base: position 4,640 of record JBEPVD010000029.1, read on the forward strand.
CGACTGCGCGACGAAGGAGGCGAACTGCGCGTCGAGGTTGCGGACGACGGTCGCGGATTCGACGCGGCTGCGGTGCAACGCGGCGCGGGAATGACCAACATGGAGGATGGCCTCGATGCCCTCGGTGGTAGTCTGCAAGTCGAATCGACAATTGGTTCGGGGACGACCCCTCGCGCGACCGTGCCGGTGTCAAACCTCGCGCGGGTCAAGGGCTGAAGCGGCCGGTATCCACCCACCGAGCACACCCGCTGGATCAGCACGCCGTTCCCGAAAGGTCCGCAGTGGTGGACATGATGGCTCTCGTGACGCTGTTTGTGTTGTAGGTATTGACTGTAGGATCAGAAGCGGCAGGACCGCTGTCGAATTCGACCCCGACCATCCCTGTCTTGTCTCCGATAGGTGGGGTGCCGAGTAGAGAGGCCAGGGTTGGGCTCATGAAGTTCCAGACCGCACAGTGGGTCTGGACCATCAGCGGCCCGTAGGTCGCGTCCCTTGGAAGTTGGCGGATCACGTCTGATTCGGCGACGGCGAGGGGTGTATCGGACTGAAAGTCCAAACTAAAGGCCAAGACCCGACCGTCGCCGTGCCGAACGGCTTTAAACATGCAGTCCTTCGATCCGTCGTCCTTACGCGTAAAGCACGGTCCATAGACGGTCCCCGGGGTGGCAATCGTACCGAGGCTGCCGTAGGTGTGGTTAGCGTTGAACGCCGTGTCAGTCGCGCCGAGTCCCGTGAGATTGTCCGCGGCGGCAGGCGCCGTCGTTGGCGCGGGCGTGCTGATTGTCGCTGTCGGCGTTGCGCCACACGCCGCCAGGATGGCGGCGGCAGAGAGGAATGATGTGGCTCTCAGCATCGTTCCGGTCATCTCGGGGTGCCCCGCCTCGCACGAGGAAGTTCAGCGTGCACGTCACACCCTTTGCAGCCCAGCGTGCGCGGGTGTTCTGTGAACCCGATCCCCATAAGCCGAGCCGCTCGGACGCCAACCGTGGTCCCACCACGACGTGATTGCACGAGGTTCGCACGCGGATGTCTCATAGAACTACCTCCTGCCTGTTGAGCTGCCTTCACATTCATCAAGACCTCCCGACCGGGCTACCGGTTGACTCGGGTGAGTACGAGGAGGCAGCGCCCGTCCCCCGCCGCCGCAGCGACGGCGGGGGACGACGGGAGTTCGTATCAGCGGCAGGTGCCCCACGAGGGCGCCGAGTTAAAGCCGGGTTGGCCGGGCGTCAGCCCGTGCACATGGCCCCCGGCGACGGTCATACGGAAAACTTCGGCGGATGTGAATGCCGCGTTGATACGCGTGAATGCGATGTCGGCACCATCCGGAGAGAAACTCGGAAGACCGAGCGTCACGCCATGGGGGGCGTTGGTCAGCTGGCGCAGATGTGATCCGTCGGGACGTATCGTGAAGATGTTGTTGGTCGCGCTACTCGCCCCATTGGCGAAGGCGATGAGATTCTGCGACGACCACGATGGCCCCCACGCGTCGAGCGCGTCTGCGGTGATGCGGTCGAGGTCGGTGCCGTCAAACCGTACGGTGAACACGTGATCAGGCCCGGTCGCGGGAAACGAGTCGAACGCTATTCGACTGCCGTCTGGCGACCAGCTCGGGTGCTCCTCTTCTCCGGGAGCGTTGATCAGCTCGTGCAGATTCGAGCCGTCGGCGCGAACCAACCACAAGGCGGCATCCCTCGTGCCTGACGGCGCGGAGACGAACGCGATCCAGCGCCCATCCGGCGACCAGGCCGGATCGTACGTGCTGACGTTTTGCAGAGAGGGGGTCAGGTCGGTGATGTGGCTGCCGTTTGGGCGCATACGATCGATGTGCTGGCTGTCATCGAAAGCGATCCAGCGCCCGTCTGGCGACCAACTGGGAGCGTGACCGACGACGACAGACGTGAGATCCCCTCCGCGCGCCGACATGGTGTAGATAACCGGCGGTCCGCTGCCTTCTCGCATGAAGGCAATCCGGCCGCCGTCACAGGCGTTGCTATTCCGCGCCAACCCTGCGGCGGCGCCCGTCGTTGTTGTCGCGACCGCGATCAGCACGCCGGCGATACCAATACGCGCCGTCGCGGCAGCTATTCGTGTCTTCATTTTCTGTTCTCCGGTTCTTGCGTGGTGGTTATCGTTTCGTCCAGGGATGCGCGGTGAGCTGAAATGCGCGATTGGCGCAACTGTCGCGAACCTCGGTGAACACGAGGTGATCACCGGTGATCCGGAACGTGTAGATGCCGGTGGTTGGCTGCGGTTCCGATGGACACGCTTCGGCAGGAAAGATGACTTCATTGGCTCCCGCCAACTCGAAATTCGTGCTGTCCATCACCGTCCCTGCTGGCCGAAACAGCGTTGTGAATTCCCCGTGGGTCACGATCGTCCAGGTACCCGGGTCGAAGTGCCAACCGATGCTGGACTCGTCCGTGGCTGTGAAGATCGTGGTCCAGTCGCCTTCGAGGGGCGTCTTGATGGACGCAGTTGGGGTACTTGGCGGCGATGCGCGGACGGTGGTTGGGATCTTCGACCGCGTCGCATCCGCACCGCAGGCCGCAACCAGGCATGTCAACGCGATCACCGAGAGCCAGTCCGCCCCGACGCCAAGCCTGCTCCCGCCCCCAAGTGGACGCTTATGGCTCTGACCCGCATACCGCATGCAACTCCTCCCGTCTGTGGGGCTGCCTTAACACTCATCAAGACCGCCTAGCCTTGCTTCCAGTTGACTCAGGCGGAGTCTCGAGAACTCACCTGGTTGATGTGTCTCCCCGCGAGGGTCATGATCGTGCGACGGTTAGGTGGTCATCGCCCGACACCAGTTCGCGGCGGGCCGCCTATTTGACGCTGGAGTCAACCAGGAGGTTGGCGCGAAGCTCGGTATAGGTGAGGTGCAAAGCGCGACCGTGGCGTTTGCCGACGACTCTCTGTCGGGTGAGGTCGAGGAGTATGAGTCGGCCGTCCTCGAGGAAGGAGGGCGGCTCTATGCCCTGGCCGTGTCGGTCCTCGGCGATCGCGACGAGGCGGAGGACGCCGTTCAGGACGCGATGGAACGCGCATGGAGGCACCGGAAGCAACTGCGCGATCCTGACAAACGTCGAGCTTGGCTGACGACGATCTGTCTGCGACGGTGCTTTACTTTGCGACGGCGTCTACGTGTTCTTCGGATCGGGGTGAGCCTCGACGCCGATGATGCTCCGCAGTTGTCGGTGTATGAGCGAATTGGGGACGCCGACCTAACACGGGCGATCGCCCGGCTGTCGCCGAAGCAGCGTGCGGTTATCGGCCTCCACTACATGTACGGATACACACTCGACGAGTGTGCACCGATGATGCGCTGTCGACCGGGAACTGTCAGAACGCATCTTGTCCGGGCGCTCGCACAATTGAAGGAGCACCTGGGATGACCGAACCGATCGAGGACAACCTTCGTCGATACTACGGCGCCCTTGCACGCCAGCAAATGCCTGCGACGCTCCAGGAACGCCTGCTCGAGCGGCGCCGCCGTGACCTCGCTCCGCCGCGATGGGTCGGGTTCGTCGTCGGCATCGCGACTGCCGCGGTTATCTTCACGATCATCCTGGTTCCCCTGCTCGCGCGGAACCAGTCTGGCGTCACGATTGATCCCGGGAGCGCAGCCGCCATCGAGGTACGGAATCACTTTACCGAGCTGGTGACCACCAGCTCATCGACATTGACCACGGATCTCACCAGCGCACAACGCACCTGCGCATCGACGGCGCCGCCAGCTCGGGATCTCGCCGCGTGCACAACCACTGTCAGCCGACTCACCAACGATCTGACACGTCTCAATGCAACCTTCGACGCCGCGTCGGTACCCGGCGGTGTCGCGCTGCCGATGGCGCAACTCGTCCAAGCCTTGAATTCCTTCGCAAGCGCTCAATACGCCGATCCGTCGTTCTCTGCTGGGACCGTGATCACCGATGCGACGACGGTCCAGGACGACCTCGAAGTGCTCAGACAGGCTTTGATCGGGGCTAAGCTCGGGGGGTGAGTCCGTTTGGTCGGCCAAGGGACGACGTCTGGCGTCCTTCCCTTCGAACGATCGGCGAACGTTCGTCGAGGGCGAACCCGGCGGCTCGTACGCCGCCATCATCAGCCTTGAGAGCAACAACGTCATAACGCTCAGGGTCTCAGCCACGCGGCCATCGACTGTGTTGTGGCTTCTTGCGCTCGCTTGCGGCTGTCCATCGTGCGGACTAGGATGCTGAACTCAGAGGAGTCATAGTGCTCCGGTAGTCGTGGAGGTGGAGACATGGCACGTGGAGCGCTCGCATTCCCGGTGCTTCCCGGGAAGACAGAGGTTGACATCCGGTCCATTGCAGAGCACTTCAAGGAAGATCCCCAGGGCTATTGGGAGTCGAGGGGATCGTGTGAGGTCACACTCGAACGCGCGTACTGGCAGCACACGCCGATGGGCGACTTCGTCATCGCCTACATCGAGTCGAACAAGCCGACGCTCGCGGAGGCGTTCGCGACATCGGGACAGGACACCACCCCAATGGGTACGTACTTCGCCGAGAAAATCAAGGAAATTCATGGCATCAACATCACACAGCAGCCGGAGGGTCCAGCACCTGAGGTCGTTGCTGAGTGGTCCGATCCCCTCGTGACCGGACGCGGCAAAGGCTGGGCCTTCATGGCGCCGATCATTCCCGAGATGGAGGAGTTCGCCAGAACGTGGTCGGCGGACGCATTCAGCCGGGTCGGAATGACCGAGTCACGCCGAGCCTTCAAGCAGCGCATCGAGATCGTGACCCTGATACAGACGCCGCAAGGACCGGTCACCGCGGTATACCTCGAAGGGGAGGATCCGGTTGAGGGAAATCGTCTCTTCGCTGCCTCCACGTCGGAGTTTGATGTGTGGTTCAAGGAGAACCTGACCAAGCTCTATCCGCCGTTCATCGACTTCAGCCAGCCGGTGCCAGGAGTCACGCAGATCTTCGACTCCGAGGCTCTTGCTGGGGTTGACGTGACTGGGCGGTCGACGCAGTCACGGACGATCGCCTAACCAGCATCACGTTCCCGCCGTGCGCGCGTCGGCCTCGAGTCCCGTTCAGTCCGGGCTCGACATCACCGCGTTGATCAGGCTCGTGACGTACGACTGTCCGAAGCTCACGGGCGCTGGGGGATGCTCGCTGACCTCGCCCGACGGGACCACCCAACTGACCGCGGGCAGCGTACCGGCCCGTGCCAGGGGTAGAAGTTGTCGGACGGCTGGATGTTCCCCAGCTGGCCGTCGTTGCGCACAGTGTCGAAGAACGGCAACGGGTTCCAGATGCCAGGCGTCGTGCTGTTCTGCTTGACCGGAGCGCAGCTCAACGATGAGTCGTTCTGGCAGTCGGGCTCGGAATCCGGGACGACGTAGTAGCCCCAGCTGACGTTGTCCTTGTGCATGAGGTACGTGAGATCCGTCCATGCATAGATCGGGCGGGCCGGCGTGGCACCCGGAACCGGAACCGGGTTGGTGTTCGGCGGCCTGCCGGGATTCTGGAGCGCATTGGTGCAGCTTCCGGGGTTGTTGTGCTGGCTGCAGGACGCCGACCATTCGGAGACCATGAACAGGTGCTCGGGCAGGCTCCACGACGCATTGGCCTCGAACATGTGATCCTGGAGGACGAAGTCCTGCGCATATGTCCAGTAGTTGGGGATGTCGCTCGCGGTGTGGTAGCCCATCACGTCGGGCGTGACGGCGTTGGTGCATGCGGGATTGGTGAGGTCCGCGCACCCCTTCTTCCCACGCAGCTGCCGACCGACGAACCCGTCCATCTTCCCGGAGTCGATATCCGCGGTTGCGTCGACCTGTCCGTGCGGACCGCCGCCGTTGACGTCCGCGTGATCGACAAAGGGCTTGACGACCCTCCAGTGGCAGGGTCGGGCACGCACGCGGCCAGCACGCCGTTCTGCATCGGGATGCCGTCGGCGCCGGGGTAGGTGCCGAAGTACGAGTCGAACGAGCGGTTCTCTTGCATGATGATGATGACGTGCTTGATCTTGTGGATTCCCACAGAAGGCACCGTCGCGGTGGCGGCGGGCTGCGATGCGCACCCGCCGCTCAGCAATGCGGGGCCGCCGCTCACGGCGGTCGCCAGAACCAGTCGCCTCATGCACATCGACGGTAGCAGCGCGTTCCGCGCCGGACCTAAGACGACGCTGGGGCGTCCGACGGCGAGGTCGACCGCGAGTCGGGCGCAGACTGAAGGCATCCTGCAGGCTCGCTACGAGGGGCCTATGAGGTGGGTGAGCGGACCGGTATGTGTGCACTCGACGACACCGCTGACGTCTGGCTGGAGATCGAGCCTGCGGCGATCCCACCAAGCGCGAGCAGCGTGAAGATCGAGACGGCGACGATTGCAACCGCGACTACGGCCACCACGCCCCCACTGACCCGGCGGCCTAGCCGCTGCCACAGCAGGACACCGGAGACTAGCGGTGAAAGGATCAGCGCCGCGACGATCACGTAGCCCGAGATGAGCCCCGCAAACGCCGTGTAAACGACGCTCAACAGCGCCGCGACGGCGATCGGTGCGGCGCCGCGGATCAGCTTGTCCCGGAGGCTCCATGCCCGTGAAAAGCCAACGCAGACCAAGCCACCGAGCGGTGCTACCAAGGGCATCACCGGAGCGCCGACGATGAGCAGCAGTAAGGCGGTGATCTCCAGTGCGCCCACGTGTCCGTCGGGAACCCCGAGGCGTTCCCGTGCATCGGCGGCGATATCCGCCGGCGCACCGACCGCGTCCAGCAGGTTGTGGACGCTCGCCTCATCCTGGGTGGGCAAAGCGGCACGACGCTCCCGAATGTGTGCGTCGATGTCGCCGAGGATCTCCTCCCGGTCGCCTCGAGGCAAGGATGACAGCTCCTGCACCAGCTGTCGGCGGTAGGTGGCGACGAGGCGGTCGGAGTTAGCAGTGGTCATTGGCAGCACCCGCCATGATGCGATCCACCGCCTGACTGAAACGGCGCCACTCCGTGCGGAACTCGCTCAATGCGGTCGCCCCTACGGCCGTCAATCGGTAGTACCGACGCGGAGGTCCGCTCGGGGATTCCTCCCAGGTCGTCGCGACCAGCCTGTCTCGTCGCAGGCGCGAAAGAAGCGGGTACATCGTGCCCTCGCTGGTAACCATGCCATCCTCCCCGGCCAGTGCTTTGACGATCTCCAGGCCGTATCGCTCCCCGCTTTCGAGCTGCGCAAGCACGCAGTATCCGAGAGCGCCACGCCGCATCTGCGCTATGAGCTGGTTCCTGTCACTAGCGTCTACCATTCACTAGATGGTAGCATAGGCCGCGGAACGGGCACGCGCGGTGAGGAGAGTCGCGGTCCGGGTGGGCGCCGACCGGCCATCAGGTGTCAAACGCATCGATGTGTCCGTCGACGCTCACTGTCCCCGGAGATCCGGCCGTAGCAATCAGGCTTCACCGTTCGCCAACTCAACCTACAGTTGTGGATTGGCGGGCATCACCTCGAGCACTGGGCCACGGTGGCGCGACCAGCCTCGACAACCTCGTCATTCGCGAATACACCCCCTTCCCTTCGTTTGGGACCACTCGGATGCCGGGATGGGCCGCCGCTCACCTTTCTCAGCCTGAGTCGCTAGTCGTTGGCGAAGGCGGCGAACACCGGTTCCAGCTGCTCGACCGTGTCGATCGAGGGCGGCCAGGGGATCACCTCCACTCGCGTGACGCCCACGTCTGAGAATCGGGCGAGCGTTTCGGTGATCTCTTCGATCGAGCCCGATATTCCCACACCGAACCCTGTCGCTTCGGTCGACTTCGCGTTACCCGGCTCGACGAACACCCCGACTGACCGACAGATGGTCGTCGGATCGCGATCGATGCTCTCGCAGATCCGATCCAACTCTTCGGTCAGCTTCGCAAATGCTTCAGGCAGGCTGCTCGACGTGGCGTATGCGCTCCAGACGTCGGCGTACTTGGCTGCCGCCGTCATCGTGCGCGCCGAATGGCCGCCCATCATCAGCGGAATGCCCCCGGGTCGCGGTCCACGAGGACGCAGGACAGCGTCTTTGACACGATGAAACTCGCCGTCGAACGTCGCAGCTGGCGCACCGCGCAGCAGCGGCACAATGATCTCCAACGCCTCAAGGTAGCGGGTCACAGGCTTTTCGGCCGCGTACCCGAAGGACTCCGCGCCACCGCCATGGCCGGCGCCTAGCCCCAGCACGAAGCGTCCAGCCGATATCTCATCGAGCGCCTCTGCGGCCCGGACGATCATCCCGGGGTTGTGCTGGAGCGCCGACATCACCCAGGTTCCGACGCGAACTTTCGAAGTGTTCGCCGCAACCGCGCCGGTCATGGTGAGGCAATCCCACCAGCCTCGGGGACCGGGCCACTCTTCAACTCGCGAGAGAATCTCGTCCGCCAGCCACACCGTGTCGGCGCCCAGTTCCTCGCCACGACGAGCCCATGTGCTGATGTCCGCCCACGTCGGTTTGCCGCCGTCGTCAGGACGCTCGTGCATTGGCAGCACCAACCCGAGATTGACGCCTTTACTCACTCCTCCCCCTCACTCCACCCTGCGCTTGGCCACGGCCGCGCATCAGTCGTGCCTCGTCATGCATTGCGAGGGCTCGCTCGTCTGGTCCCGGCAAACGCCAGTGTGCATCGCCCGCAGTCTAGCTGCGACGCGGACGTGGTCTGGTGACTGAGTGCAACCGACTGCCGGCCTCGACCGACGTCGGCGTGTCGAGCACCTAGGTCTAGCAGGCGACGGACGTTTGGCTCCCTGTCGGTTGGTTTGACGTCGATGTAGAGCCTGGTCTTGGCGGTCTTGCCCTCGGGACGTTCTCACGGTGTGACGCAAGGAATCTGAAGGCGACTGGCGAAGCTTGCGGGAATTCCTGAGTGCCGAGGCGTCGACGGATCAGGGCCGACAACCTCGTGCGCTCCGGGCCTATTCTTCGATCCATGGACCTCGCTTCCAGCCCGGGTATCACATCGCCCTCGCGAGCAGTCTGGGATCTCGTCGGGCGTGCCTCGAAGGCGTGGTCCAGCCAAGACCCCGAGGGGGTCGCGAGTTGCTACGAGCCGACGGCGTCGCTGACGATCAACCGCGGCATCCCGTCGACCGGCCGGGCTGAGCTTGCTGCGACCGCGGCAAGCTATATGAAAGCGTTCCCGGATCTCCAGGTGAGCGTCGATCACGTCCTGGTGGCCGGTGACGCCGTCTTCTGGGCTTGGACGCTCACAGGAACGAACACGGGTCCTGGTGGTGCTGGCAACCCTGTCCGCGTGAGCGGCATCGAGGTTTGGACCATGCATGCGTCAGGCTTGGTAGCAAACTCGATCGGCTACTACGACGCGGGCACCTATGAGCGGCAGCTCGCCCACGGCATCGAAAGGTGATCTATCGGGCGGGCCCGTTGCCCGGGATCACGACATCTCGAAAGTCACGGTGCTCCGTTGCCTCACGCAGCGCGCACTACCTGGAGTTGGCGCCACCTTGCTGGACAACCTCGTCCTGCTCTGCCATCCGAGGTGTCACGTATGAGATTTGCTTGGGCACCCGAACCTGATGTCACCAGAAACCGCTAGCGGTATTGCGCGCCACGCCAGCACCGCCAAAGTCCGTGTTCGTACGACGCATCCCGCATGCGTCGGCGATATGTGAAGTGTTGGCTACTCGCTCCTTTTGCTGCTAGCTCGCCCGACGTATCGGCCTTTCCGGCGAGATCGGATGGGACGACGACGAGGCATCGGACGACGATCAGCTGGGTAAGGCGTAGGCCGTGAGTTCAATGCTCACGTTGGGCTCCAGCGGGATTCGGACCCGGATTGTTCAGGATGCGCACGGTCGAAAGGTATCTGGGCCGTATCCACCCAAAAGGTCGAGGTAGGCTCAAGGACCGAACTGGCGAACCGTTTGGCCGCCGGGGTGACCCTCTGAACGGCGCGTAGCGCAGCGAGCAAAGTTGCGTAGTTCCCCCGATGCGGAACCCCTCCAGCACTCCTAACGTGGCTGGCATGAGCACCGCCCGTTCCTCGACCTTCTTCGTCGAGCGCTATCTGCCGTCCTCTGCGAAGGCAACGCTCGTGGCGTCGGTGGCACGGGTCCAACAGGCCTGTGCCAAGTCGGGGTGCGACGGCAAGGAGGTCAGGTACTTGCACTCGACCTACCTGCCTGCTGAAGAACTCTGCTTCTGCGTGTTCCAGGCTCCATCGTCGGCTGCGGTCCAGTCCGTCAATGACGCCGCGCACTTCGCCCTCGATCGCATCACCGACGCTGTCCTGATGTACCCAAGCTCGACTCCATCGGATGAGTTATGAACCGCGATCAGTTGACATGAACTCGATCACAAGAACAAGAGGTACAACATGAATCTCGGTACATTGGGTGCGAGCGCTGGTCTCGTGGCCTCCGCCCTGCTTATCGCTGCGTGCGGCGGGTCGACGGCGGGCTCGGACTCCGCGCCTCTTCACCATTCCGCAGCATCGACGTCAGCGGCATCGACGTCGGCGGGAACAACGGGCGGCGGCTCTTCGCCCGTTGACGCCTGTTCGGTGGTCACGAAGGCGGAGGTCTCCGCAGTCGTCGGAGACACCATCACGGTCGCCTCCGGTGCAGGTGGGATCTGCATTTTTCAGACGGCCGATCTCAGCAAGAACTTCGGTGTCGCAGTGTTCACCAGCGTCGACACGATGGCGACGTATCTGCAGCTCGAGCCAGGTGGCATGCACATCGACGGCGTTGGCACTGACGCCTTCTGGTTGCCGAGCGGCATTCTGTTTGCCCGCAACGGCGATCGCGGGGTCTCGTTCACTGACACCGACCTCGCCGTGCTCGGCGTGTCGATCGCCGGCGCAACCCCCGCGCCGGCATCGGACGCGCTGGTGCAGCTTGCCAAGACAGCAGTCGGACGCCTGGGATGAGTAGGCAGCTCGGCGCGGGAGATGCAGCGATGACCGTCGTCGGATCGCCGGTCACCTGGAGGCCGCGACCCTTGCAGATCGCGTCGTGGGTGGGCTTGGGTATGTCGACGGTGGCTTTGCTCGCGGCTCTACCCAACCTGTTCACAAACGGGGGCGGCGCCGGAACTGTCCTCGGTAATGCCGCGGCATCCGTGTGGACGCTGCTGCTCCTCGTTCTCGCCGTCGCATCTGTGCGGACGATCGGCGTCCAAGCCGTTGCCGGCGCTTGGTTTTCCGGATTCTTTGCGATTACCGCGCTGGCCGGGCTGATCGGCCGCCCGGTCGTCAACGCACTCGGGGCGGACAGCACCATCGCTGTAGCGGTGTGGGCGCCAGTGACGGAGGAGGCGCTCAAGTTGATGCCGGTGGCGCTGTTCCTCGTTCTGGCTTCCCGCAACCATCACTCGCGGCCGTCGGTTGGCGACGCCGTATTGTTCGGCGCGACGGTTGGCGCCGGCTTCGCGGTCTACGAGAACGCTCTGTTCGCGCGCGGTGTCGGTGGGGTCTTCGATCATCTGCCCTTTTCACCGCTGCTCCCGACATTGCAGGGGGCATCCGACGGCGGCAGCATGCTGGTCGGCGGGCACCTCGTCTATACCGCGCTCGCCGCGCTCGGACTCGGGATTGCGCTGCTCTACCGGCGACGGACGCGGCTGGCGTGGCTTGCGTTGCCTGTCGCCTTCGCAGTGGTAGTCATCGAGCATGCGACGGCAAACGGATTGAGCCTGGTATCGCCGGTCGCGGCCCGGCCAGTGTGGATCGACGCGACGCTGGTCCTCACGCTGAACGGATATCTCTCCACGCTGCTCCTCATCATCGGCGTAGCCGGCATCGCTATCGCTGAGCGGCGGCTGCTCCTCAAACAATTCGTGCCGGGCACGCCGCAACATTCTCCGCCTGACAAGTGGTCGCCGCTGCGCTCTGTGTATCCATCACGCGCGCAGATCGGAGCGCGGGGTGCGGCGCTGGCCGTGGTGCAACACGCCGACGCCGTGGAGATACGAGGATGAGCTTCCTGATTGCGCTCGTCACATACGCCCACACCGTTCTGCAACTCTGTGTCAGCTGTGCCGTCGACAACGGCGCGGGAGTGGCGCCGGCCGTCGGCGTCGGCGCGGGCGCGCTCGGGCTGGCCGGCGCAGCCGCCGGCATTCCATCCATCGGCGGGGCGGGAGCAGGAGCGGGAGCGGGAGCAGGCGCAGGCGCGGGAGCAGGAGCAGGCGCGGGAGCAGGCGTAGGCGCGGGCGCGGGAGCCGGAGCCGGAGCAGGCGGCGCTGGCCCGGGGCAACCCACGCCTCCCGGGATCGGTCCTCCGCTTCCACCGGAGATGGCAGCGGCCCGAAGCGCTGCTGGCGTCGCTCACAACGATGCGGTCAACTACGACGCGGTGGGTCAGAACCTGCTGACGGCTCCATTGAGCGCAGCCGGCGCAGCGGCAGCAGCAGCGAAGGGACTGACCGGTATCGCTGGAGCCGGGGCGAGCAACCTGTTCGGGTACGAAGTCCCGCAGCCGCAGCCGGCTCTTCCTCCGGTGCAGAACCCAGGGTTGACCCCGAACATGCCGTCGACTGGAGGTGCGCTGCCGCCGTCGGCGCAGTTCCCTCCGGCACCTCCGCCGGCGCCCTCGCCACTACCGGCGTGGGCAATGCCCCCTCCACCGCCATCGCCTGCGCTTCCGCCCAACTGGCCCGGGTCAGGCGACTGACGCGGGCGCTACACATTCGATCAAGGAGCAGACGACATGATTCGGTTCAGCGTTCTCGGCCTGAGCGGTGCCTTCGTGGCATCGGTTCTTACGCTTGCGGCATGCGGGGGAAGCAGCGGTCCCGGAGTAGGAGCCGCCGGCGGCAATCCCGCGAGCTCGTCTGGTGGCCCGACGTCCGGCCAAACAGGAAAGTCTCTGGACAACTTCGATCCGTGCTCGGTGGTCCTTGACAGCGACCTTGTCCAGGCGATCACCAGCTCGGCGGGCGATCCCAGCGCACTGGGCACAATCACTGCGAGCCACGCACCTGTCGACGGCACGCTCACGGGCTTGCCCGGTGCCAAGGCGTGCAAGCAAAGCTGGACCACCACGGACAGTAGTGGGAGAGTGAGTCTGGGAGGCGATCCCGTCATCGTCACATTCGACCAGTACAGCAACCTCACCATGTTGCAGGGCGCCAAGCCCATGATCGTCAACGACTATCAGTCGAGCGGCGCCCAGGCGTTCACCGCTCCGGGCGATGGTTCCAGTCCGCACATCACCAAGGATGGCTACCTGTTCCGGATGAGCGGAAACAGCGATACAGATCTGCTCACTTCGATCGCCCTCGGCATCGCCAAGCGGTTGTAGCCTGATCGCGTCACCCGCAGACCTGTCATCACGCGGCTGCGCGCCCCGTTCGAACCAGGTGTCCGATCTAAGGGGGTCGCAAGAAGATCCGGTCGCCACGGATGCGGGGCAGCTTCGGTCGCCGTAGGACGAACCACCAGCAGCCAACAGCGACGGCGACAGGAACCGCTAACAGCTACGATGGTCTTCGGCTACCGGAAGCTCCCCTCCCAATGCCACTTCCATTGGTTGTCTAACGGCCCACCGCAGTGCACATACCTTGGAATAGCGTCGAAGGCTCACCGCGCCACCGAGCCTCGATTGTCGGTCGTGATCTGGAGTTGCAGGCCGTCGCGAGGTTCGTGAGCAAACTCCCCGACGGGCCGGCTTCGCTCGTCCTCGAAGGCGTGGCGGGGATTGGGAAGTCCACCGTCTGGACCGAAGCCATTGCCGCCGCCCGTTCCGGCGGGATAGCGGTGCGGACTTGCCGCTGCGGCGAGTCCGACGCAGCCTGGGCTTTCGCGGGGCTCGGAGACTTGCTCGAGGAACTTGGCACTGAGGTCTTGACGGAGCTGCCTGAGATTCAGCAGCAGGCGCTGTCGGCGGCGCTGCTTCTTTCGGACGCGCCGGCAAGCTCTCCGGGCAACCGGGTGGTGGGAGTCGCGGTGCTCGGCGTCCTGCGGGCGCTTGCCCGGCGCGGGCCGTTGCTCCTGGCCATCGACGACATCCAATGGCTGGACGTCAGCTCGGCGAAGGTGCTCTCCTTCGCGCTGCGGCGGCTTCAGGACGAGCCCGTGCGCGTGCTCGCCTCATGCCGGATCGAACCCACACGCGACAATGCTCACGAGGGGGAGTTGGGCCTGCCCGCGGAACGGCTCTTCGTTGGCCCGGTCAGCATCGGCGCCCTGCAGCGGATCGTTCAGACGCGGCTCATCCGGACGGTGTCTCGGCCAACCCTCACCCGGCTGCACCAGGCCACGGGTGGGAACCCGCTGATCTGCCTTGAGATGGCCCGGGCGCTACAGCGCCGGGGAGGCGAACCCGCAGCCGGCGAGCCGTTGACCGTGCCCGCCGACGTACGGCTGCTCGTCACCGAGCGGTTGCACGGCCTCGGACCTGCGGCTCGCCAGGTGCTCCTCGTGACCGCTGCGTTGGCACAACCGACGATCAACCTGGTCAGGGCGGCCATGAGGCGTTCCGAGGGGTCAGAGGAGGCCGACCGAGGGTTGGCGGAGGCTCTTGCCGCCGGCGTCGTGGAGCTGGAGGGTGAACGGCTTCGGGTGAGCCACCCACTGATCGCCTCCATTCCCTACGCCGATCTGACCCCGGAAGCTCGGCGCCGCCTGCACGCGCGTCTCGCCGAAACGGTCTCCGATCCGGAGGAGCAAGCCCGGCACGCGGCCCTCGGGGCGTCCGGGCCGAGCGCGGCGGTTGCTACCGCGCTGGACGTTGCGGCTCGACGCGCGCGCTCCAGGGGCAGCGTCGACGCCGCGGCCGAGCTGGCCGAGCTGGCCATCGGCCGCACTCCCGCGGGCGCGGACAACGAGTTGGCACGACGCACGGTCACCGCGGCCGAGTACCTCTTCCTCCTCGGGGACTCGGCCAGAGCGCGGACGCTGCTCACCGAGAGCCTCGACCGATCCGAGCCGGGTCCGGGCCGGGTAAGAGGACTGCTCCTCTTGGCCACGATCGAGTCCTACAGGCAGGGCGACGCGCCCGTGGCCCGGCTGTGCGACCAGGCGATGCAGGAGGCAGGCGATGATCCGGAGCTGCTCGCCCGCTGCCATGCCACCTTCGCGGAAACGTCTCCCTCGGGTGCCTTACTCGATCTTGCCCATGCGCAGAAGGCAGTCGAACTGTTGGAGGTCAGCCCGGTGCCTGCGGCGGACCTGCTGTCGAATGCGCTCACCAATGTGGCGATGCATGGGCTCCGACTCGGCCGCGGCTTGTCGGTGTCGACCCTGGAGCGTGCGGACGCGTTGCAGGTTGAAGGCGAGCCGCCACCGGTCAGCGAACGGGCGGGCATGTGCCTGGGCATGTGTTTGAAGGTCGTTGACCTCTTCGACGACTCGCGCAGCTGGCTGCACGCGATGCGGACGAGCGCAGTGGATGAGGGTGACGACAGCGCCTTGCCCATGGTCTTCGGTCACCTGGCGCTGCTCGAGTGCTGGGCAGGTGATTACCCGCTTGCCCTGCAGTACGCAGTCGAGGGTCGCGAGCACGCCGCGCGCATCGCCGTCAAGCTACCGGCGCTGGCCTCAGCGCACGTGCTGGTCCTCGCCCATCTCGGGCGGCTCACCGAAGCGCGGACGATGGCCGAGAACGATTTGCAGGAAGCCGAGTCGTTGGACTACGTCTCCGCCGTCCCGCTGTACCTGCGCAGCCTCGGGTTCACCGAGCTGGCCGCCGGTAACCCGGAGGTCGCCGCCGGCCACTTCCGACGAGCCCTCACCATCGCCAGCGACATGGGCATCGGCGAGCCAGCCATCATGCGGCTGCACCCCGACGCTGTCGCGGCACTGGTCTCGACCGGCCAGCTCGTCGAAGCCGAACGGCTGGTCGCCGAACTCGACAGCAGCACCAAGACCAACCACCTGCCCTGGTCTACCGCGATGGCCGGGCGCTGCCACGGCTTGCTGTACGCAACCAGGGGTGAGCTGCCGATGGCGATCACGACGCTGGAGCAGGCCATGACCGACCACGAACGACTGCCGATGCCGTTCGAGAAAGCTCGGACGCGCCTGCTGCTCGGTACGGTCTTGCGAAGGGCCGGCCGCCGGAGCGAGGCCCGGCACCACCTGAAGGTGGCCCACGCCGAGTTCACCACGCTGGGTACTCCGATTCAGGCCGAAACCGCCCGCGCCGAACTCTCCAGCATCGGCGGTCGTCAGGGCGCCGACGCCGAGCTCACGCCGGTCGAAGGTCGGATCGCGGCGTTGGTCGGGCTCGGGAAGACCAACCGCGAGGTAGCCGGTGACCTTTTCATGAGCGTGCGCACGGTGGAAAGCCATCTGGGCCGTATCTACCGAAAGCTCGAGGTGCGCTCAAGGACCGAACTGGCGAACCGTTTGGCCGCCCAGGTGACCCTCTGAACGACGCGTAGCGCAGCGATGGATATGCCTCAGGCGAGCGTCGTGCGGCGTCGGGTCTGGAGCCTGACAGGGCCGTCTCCGTTTGCCCCATGGTCGGCAGCTTAGGCAACCACGTTGGATCCGGGCGGGTCGGCTGTTCTACACAGCGACCCACTGACGGGTCGAATGTACGCCGTTTCGCGGGCTGCCTGGCAATCAGGCGCCCTGAAGTCACAGGCGCGCGCCTCGGCCCGTCCGAGACGGCACACCGGCCGGCGCCGCCTGAGCGAGCTTAGCTCGGGTGCCAGTCAGAGGTTTTGCGGATAGCGCCTCCGGTGTGCGCTACGGCGTTGGCGTGGCGAGCCCGCAGGTGCTCGTCAGGTAGTTCTGGACATTGGTGTTGGCGCCCTTTATCGCCGGACTGTCAAGTCCCGAGAACGCACTGGCCATCTGCTCAAACGTGGTCGCATTCTGCACGACCGCGTTCGCTTGGTCGTAGCTCGCGCGCAGGGTGTGAAACGAGGATGCGATCTCGCCGGGAGCCGAGCCGTCAAGGCTGTCGACCGCGCTGGTGATGGTGGCGAAGAACTGCTTGTACGCGGTCGGGTTCGGCGTCGCTCCGGGTGAGGCGCCCCCGAAGGCTCCGGAGCCGATTTGCCGGATCTGTCCTACGAAGGTGAGGATCTGCTGGCAGAAGGAGCCGCCGCCGCCACTGATCGGCTGCGATGTGGGTGTCGACGAGGTTCCCGATGCTGTCGGCGAAGTTCCCGCCGCCGGCGATGACGTCGAGGAGGAGCCGCCACAGGAGCTGAGGGCGAGACCCGCGCCCGTTGCGAGCACCGCGTAGGCGGTGATAAGGGGACGTCGCATGGGTGTTCTCCTCTTAGAACGGGGTGAGTGACCGATTCCACGGCCTTTGACGCCAGTGCGGGTCACATGATGCGCCAGGGTACGGGCTCCGGGTACTTGGCTCGGGGCAGTCGCCTTGCACGCCAAGGTCCGCGGACGAAAGCCACCCCTCATTCCCGGACAAGCTTGCGAAACTCGACGCCGGTCAGCGAGCGGGAGGCCAAAGGACACCACGCCAGTGTGCCCATCGGCCGTAGGCGCCCATCGTCCACAAACACAGAATGGGGTGATGGTCGCTTTCCAGACGATGGTCGAAGCGCAGCTTAGTCCGGGCGAGTCGCATCGCAGTCAGCGCTCCGGATGGTTGCGCGCCGCGGTGCTGGGCGCTGATGACGGCATCGTAGCCACGGCAAGTCTGATGATTGGCGTCGCCGCGTCGAACGCACCGGCTGCGGCAGTGCTGGTGGCGGGTCTTGCCGGGCTCGTCGCAGGGGCCCTGTCGATGGCGGCGGGTGAGTACGTGTCGGTGAGTTCTCAGCGCGACGCTGAGAACGCCGACGTCGCCCTCGAGATACAAGAGCACATCCGCGACCCGGAATATGAACTCGCGGAGTTGACGGCGCTGTACATCCATCGAGGACTGGAGCCGGGCCTGGCCGAACAGGTGGCAGAGCAACTCAGCAACCACGACGCCCTCGCGGCCCACCTACGTGACGAGTTCGGCTTCACTGCCGACCGTAGAGCTCGTCCCTCCCAGGCCGCGATGGTCTCGGCCTTGAGCTTCGCACTTGGTGCCGCGGCGCCGATTCTTGCCGTGGTGGTGGCGCCCGCAACTGTCAGGATCCCGATCGTCGCGGTGGTCGCGCTGCTCGTGCTCGCCCTCCTGGGCGTCGCTGGCGCTCACGCCGGTGGGGCACATCGCGGCCGTGGCGCACTTCGAGTGGTTATAGGAGGCGGCCTCGCAATGGGCGCGACTGCGCTCCTCGGTCGCGCTATTGGCGGTGTCGGTCTGTAGCCCTCAGCGACAACAGCGGCGACCGGCGTAGTCGGCGCCCGACCATCGTGGTCAGCATCGCCCGAGGGCGCGATCGGCCCTGTGCCGAAGATGATTGCGCCACGGGGCCGCCCGCCGACGCCCCCACGCTCAAGTGCGGGCGAGGGCTTCGCATCGAGCGCGTTGATGCTCGCACACCCCGGAGCGCCGTTTGTTTTGCGACGTACATCCGGCATATCCTCATGGAGATGGCGAGACGGGCCGGCGGCGGGCCGACGACTTTGGCGATCGATATTGGGGGTACCGGCCTCAAGGCGTCAGTGCTGGACGCGCGCGGCGAACTCCTGGCCAGTCGCATCCGTGTCAAGACGAGGTATCCGTGCCCTCCAGAGGGACTCGTCGATGCGCTCGCGAATCTGGTGTCGCGGTTGCGGGGCTACGACCGAGTATCGGCCGGTTTCCCCGGCGTCGTGCGCAAGGGAATCGTGCTCACCGCACCGCATTTCGTCACTCGGTCCGGGCCAGGTTCGCCGGTGGACAAAAAGTTGCTCGCCGTGTGGACCGGCTTCGATCTTGCAGGAGCGCTGTCCAGTCGGCTCGGGCATGAGGTTCGAGTTGCCAACGACGCGGACATCCAAGGTCTGGAGGTCGTGAGTGGGCGTGGTGTCGAGTTCGTGGTGACACTCGGCACGGGGGTCGGGACCGCGCTCCTCGTCGATGGCAACCTCGCGCCTCATCTGGAACTGGCGCAACACCCGTTTCGAAAAGGCGAGACCTATGACGAACAACTCGGCAACGAGGCGCTGCAGAAAATCGGTGCCAAGAAGTGGCGAAAGCGCGCCCTCGAGGCGTTTGCCAACTTCCACGAGCTGATCAATTACGACCGGCTGTACGTTGGGGGTGGGAACGCCACGGAGATCAAAGGCCATGTGGACCCGTCGATCACCATCGTCGGCAACATCGCCGGCATCCTCGGCGGGATCAAGCTCTGGGACCTTGCGGACGGCTGAGCGCAGCGGGTCGAGAGCGCACTTCCGCCGGCGCATCTCGTGCGAAGCACCGGACTCATGGGCGCCTCGCCCACGGAGCGTGCAGCTGTTGCACCGGAGCGGTTGACACTAGATGCGCCGATCGCAATCTTCCCAACGCTTTGCTGGAAGACGAGATCGGAGCGGAGTTTGCGTTGCGGGTGGGCGGTTTCTAGAATTGGCGGGTGACTGAGTTGTCCGCCCGGCCCGTGGGTGCTCGCAACCGGAGCTGCATGTCGACAGCCGCCGACGACGAGCGCGTGGCCTCTCCGGCGGTATCGCTCATGCTGACCCGGGATTTCACAAACTGTCTAATCGATGCCAGCCCTTAGGTTCGCAGCGATCACGCTCATCAGCTCCTCGGTCGTCGAGACGTCGAAATGGTGAGCGCGGCCAGCTCGAACTACTGGACCGCCAATGGCATCAAGTTCGGGAGGCCTCCCTGCCTCCACGTCCCTCTGCATCGAGCTGCGCATGGTCGCCGGCGCGTCGCGAAGTCGCGCAAGTATTTGGTCCCGATCGATTCTTGCGCCTCGCGCCTCCGCTGCCGCGCAGACTTCGGCGACGCAAGTCACAAGCTGGTTTTGCCACACAGGTTCTGACCGGATCTCTCCCAACGGAACGCCGCGCGCAGTTGTGGTGAGCGCTAGCGGCGCGAGGAAAGCCAGCTTCCCCCAAAGCATCGTGGCCTCATCGGCGACGACCTCGCATGCCAACCCTGCGACGCGGAGGTCCGTGACGACTTGGGCTCCCCGCGAGTCGCGGGGGTCAGCAGCGCAGAGTTGCACAGTCGCGAACGGCGAAGGTTGTCTGACTTCCCCTGGTGCAGTACGTTCCGATTCCATCCGTATCGAACCCGCCATGACCTTTGCTAGCGGAAACGCTGTTCGGATCCTGGCGACATGATCGATCCCGTTCATGAGCGGAATCACGAGGCCTTCGCTCAGTTGCTGCGCTGAAACGAGATCGAGCGCCGCCTCGAGTTGCGGCTCTTTGACGGCGACCCACAGCACGTCCATGCCACTGGGCATGCGCGTTGCGATGCTCACTGGGGCGTCGAATCGTCCGAGCACCTCACTGTGAATCGACAGCGAGGCGGGGTGGCTCGCAGCCGTCTCCGGGCGAAGAATCAGGGTTACTCGATGGCCGCGCCGTGACAGCGCGCCGCCGACGAAACCGCCGACACCACCCGCCCCGAGCACCGCGTAGTTCATGCGACGATCACGCTTCGGTGACCGGCTGTGTCTGGTGCGTGTTGACCTTGAGTTCGAAGACGTCGGGGCGACTGTAGTGCCCGACCACATCGAAATCGTACTTGCCGCGGATGATGTCGTCGAGCTCGCACTCAGCCGTCAATATCGTCTCGCCGGTGAAGTCGGGTCCGGCCAGAACATTGCCGAGCGGGCCGATGATGCAGCTCCCGCCGCGCATCACGACCGTATCGGGATCATCGCCGAAGTCGGTTGCATAGTCTGCCGGGTAGTCACGGCGACGAGTGAACTGACAACACGAGAGTACGAAACATCTCCCTTCGAGTGCGATGTGTCGCGCGGTCGACAACCATGTCTCTCGGTCGTCCGCCGTCGGTGCGCAGTAGAACTGGATCCCCTTCGAGTACATCGCCATGCGCAGCATGGGCATGTAGTTCTCCCAGCAGATCACCGCACCGACACGGCCAACGTCGGTGTCGAAAACCGGGAGGGTGGACCCGTCGCCGAAACCCCAGATGAGGCGCTCGGACGCTGTTGGCATGAGCTTGCGGTGCTTGCCCAGGTAGCCGGTCGGCGAGAAGAACAGCGCTGTGCAATAGAGCGTTCCTGCGTCGCGCTCAATCACGCCGACGACGAGGTGGATCCCGAGCGAACGAGCCAGTTCTGCGAGCTGGTCCACGTCCGGTCCCGGCACATCCAGAGCGCTCTCCCAGCAGCGTCGGAATTCGTCGCGTCCCGCTGTAGTCCGCCGCCCGACAACCGCACCGAAGGCGAGGCCCTTGGGATAACCGGACACGAAGGCCTCCGGAAAGACGACGAGTTGGGCGTCACTCGCGCATGCATCCTCAGCCAGCGAAGCTACCTTCTCCAACGTGCTCTCGCGGTCGAACGCGACCGCGGCTGCTTGTACAACAGCGACCCGCACATTCGGCACTCGAGCATTCTGTCACGGTTCGCCACTGGGAACGGCGGCGTCCTGCCTCGCGCCCGCCCCCGTCTCTGGCGGGAGGGAAACCGTTGCGCCGTACCTCCCATCGAGGACGGTGACGGTCACGCCCAGAATGACATCGAGCGTTTTGGGGACCTCGATCACGCTCGTGGTCGCGGCGAGATCGGCTGTACAGGGGCCCGAGGACAGCGCCTCGACCGTCAGATTTAGGCGGTCGCTCGCCAGAACGTCAAGTCGTACCGGCAGCTTCGGGCACCCGGAGCTGCCGTAGGTCACGACCGCCATTCGGCCGGCTGACGTCCATACAACGTCATCGCGAAACGTGTCGGACACACCCGGCGGGACGCCGAGGTAGTGGCGCACCAGCCACGGAGGAACACTTTCGGTGCCGCACGCGCTCACGAGAAGCAACAGCGTCGCACCCACCAGGAGCGACGAAAGACGCCGTCTCACGTGAGTATTAGGCCAGATCGGCGGCCAGCTCTCACAGTCCTGGGAGGCGCCTTGACGACATCGATCTCCGACTTGAACTTCTCGAGGTCGGAGTCGCGGCTGTCCGTCACCTCGGCACCGTCGGAGGGCCTCCGCCGTGCGTCATCCGTTGGCCGAGGGCCCCGAACGAAAGCCCTCGCCCCACAATAGCGCTATGTCAAGGCGCGAGATCGACGAGTATCTAGAAAAACTCGACGAGCCCAAGCGGACAACCTTGCGCGAATTGCGCGACACCATCATGAGCGTCATTCCTGAAGCAGAGCAGTGCATCTCCTACGGAATGCCGGCGTTTAGAATGCACGGAACGGTGGTTGCCGGATTCGCTGCGTTCAAGAACCATCTGAGTTACTTACCGCATAGCGGATCCGTGCTTTCCCAACTTCAAGCTGAGCTTTCGCGTTATGAGCAGACGAAGGGGGCGCTTCGGTTTCCAGTGGATGCACCCCTACCGAAAGCGCTCGTGGCGAAGCTCATCGAGGTGCGAATCCGGCAAGCGCAGGCCCCCTGACGTCGTATGCCGGGCGGACGGTGCATTCACGGCGCCGGCAGCGACGCGACGATCGGCTGACGGTCGAAGATCCCCGTCACCTCGGCGAGCGCACCGCTCACGCGCGTGTTCCAGGTGATGGACATGTGACCGGTCTCGCCTCCCGGGCCGACCATCGCGAGCGTCGCCGCGACGGCGCCGCTCTGCGGGACCCAGCGCACGACACCGTCAACCACCACGTCCACCACCCATTTCACCCCGACGAGCGTGAGTACCACTGAGCCACCGGCCGCGGCCGTAATGACGAAGGTGCCCCCACGAAGACCGGTACCGTTCGGGACGCCCAGATATTCCGAGCGGTAGATCGAATCGCCGGCGGACTCGACGGTTGCCGTGGCGACCTGGAGGCCAGCGAGATCCGCGCGATTGCCGGAGAGCGGTTGCGCCGCGAGCTCGCCGGCGACACGTACGGGGAAGCGACCGACCGTCCGAACCACAGCGATGTGATTGGCACACGATGCGTCGAGACCGAACAGCAGTCCCGGGTTGGCGACGAAGGTGCGGACCAGTTTGGATGCGCAGTCGAAGGGATCGACTTCCGCAGTCACGTGGGTTGTGTTGACGACACGGATGAGACGGGCCGACGGTCCCATTTGTCGCGTCACCACCGTACCCCCGTCCAGGAGGGGCGTCAACGAGTCCAAGGTGCCACCAAGCACGAGAACGGGGACACGTGCGGGGCTCAACGGTGGTCTGATGACGATCGGAGGGTCATGGTGCACGGGCGCCGGCCAGTCGAGGCACGCGGTGAAGGCCTCCGTGTAGGCATCCACGCTCAGCCATTCCTTGGTGGTGAACGGCGCAAAGGTGTTGGCCGGCAGCGTCGCGATCGCTGCGGCGAGCTGCTGCTTCCGCATGACTGATGGGGCGCTCATGCGAAACAGCTGCGGGTAATCCGTGCACGCGACGGCGAAGTAGAGGCCATCCGAATACTGTGGAGCCGTGCCGAACGAGAAATTGTCGAAGCCGTAACTCTGCGCCGTTAGTCGCAGCAACGGTGCGCTATCGCGGTGCTGCAACCAGGCGCGCGCAGCACCGTCGAGTTCGCGGTAGACACCGGCGTCCATCCCGGTCGGACTGGCGTCGAACCCGGCGTCATTGACAAGGTTGACCAGCGCTCGAATATCGACGCGGATAGTGACTCGACTCCCGTTCGTGTCTACCGTCTGGCCGATGATCGGCGCGACCCGGAGGTCGCGCGCGAGCGCGCCGATCCGTGCCCAGGACGGCCCAGGCGCCGCTGTCGAGCAGGCGACGCTGAGCGCGCAGACAGTGTCGAAGGCGGTATGCGCCACGGTGGCCGTTGTCGCGTACCACGGTGAAAGTCCGAGCACCTGGTAGGAAGCGTCGAGAGTCACCGAGTGGAGCAGCGACGGGTATCGAGTGACGAAGGTCTGAGAGAACCACGTCCCGTATGAATCCCCGTACAAGTCGACCGGGCCCGTCTGCAGGGCGCCCAGAACGCTCGCCAGGTCCCGCGCTGAGTTGGCGGTATTGAAGAGGTCGGACGCGTGTACCCACGTCCCGTTCGTGCGCTGCCAGTGATGATCGAGCGAATCCCCACACTGTTGCACGGCCGGCAGGAATGCCGGGGTCGGCTCGACTCCTGAGAAGTGCTCGAGCGACGCACAGTGGAGCAGCGTGGATCTCCCAGTTCCGCGGTTGTCCACCAACAGCAGATTGCGGTGGACGAGCAGCGGTGCGAACAGCGGGACGTAAGCGCTACGGCTCCCGATGGAGGGGAAGCCGGGGCCACCCTCCACCGCGACAATCGCCGGCAGGGGCTGGGCCGCCGTCGCCGGGAACCACATGAGGCCGATGGCAATCATCGGCGCCAAGGGATCGCTGTAATCGAGCGGCACCAGCAGAGAGCCGCACCATGCCGGGTGACCTCGGAAGCCCGATTGACATGATTGTAAGGTCATTGCGCCGACTCGGAGATCCTGTCCTTTCGACGTGCTCGAGGCAAACCCTGATGGGGCATTGGTCATCGCAGCCGCCAGAGCCAGCGCGCCGGCCATGACAGTGCATCGGACTCGCGATGCGATGGT
Organism: Candidatus Dormiibacterota bacterium; assembly: GCA_041691155.1. Taxonomy (GTDB): domain Bacteria; phylum Chloroflexota; class Dormibacteria; order Aeolococcales; family Aeolococcaceae; genus Palsa-851. The sequence goes on from JBEPVD010000029.1 coordinate 29,081, forward strand.
CATTTGCAGTCGGTCACCGGCAGGTCATGCAACTGGATGTCACCCCGCCGGAAGCCATCCGCCTTCCACGTGGATCACTTGGCCGTTGATGTACCCGGCGCCATCCGATGCGAGGAACATCACTGTTTCTGCGATCTCGCGGGGGTCGCCGAAGCGTTTCATGGGGTTCATTGCCTTCGCCTCCTCGATGTGCTCCGGGGCGACGCCCCACTCCTGCTCCCAGTTACCAGAGATCGGGCCGGGCGCGAGAGCGTTGATGCGGATCTCCGGTGCGAGGTCGCGGGCCAGAGACGTCGTGAGGCCGCGAATGGCGCCCTTCGCGGCGCAGTAAGTGACCGGCACCCAGTTGACAGCGTTCTCAGGGTTGACGCCGTTGCCGTACGTGCTTGAGAAGTTGATGATCGCGCCGCGGCCGTGGCGTCGCATGTGCCCAATCACGGCGTGGCACATCCGCATCGTACCGATCACATCCACCGCGAGCAGAGCTGTGGCTGCATCGGCGCTCATGTGCTCGAAACGAACGGTGTCCGCCTCAACGAGGCGACCGGCCGTGTTCACCAGGACGTCGATCCGCCCGTACAGCGCGTCGGCCCGCTCGACAAATCGATCGACGGACGGTTGATCGGTGACGTCGAGCTGCTGCGCGGCGGCCACACCCCCAGCAGCGACGATCGCCCCCACGACCGACTCGGCAGCTTGCCGCGATCGCCGGTAGCCAACCAGCACGGATGCCCCCTCTCCACCGAACCCACGAGCCACCGCCCCACCGAGCGTCCCACCAGCGCCGGTCACAAGTACCACCCGTCCCGAGAACCGATGGCCGTCATTCCACATCGCGTCCACGATGACCTCCTATTGCCGGCGGGAGCATACGCGACGCCAACCGGGACTGTGGCGTTTTCTGGGGGGGCCAATCGGAGAAGATAACGCCGTGCTCGGGCTGAGTCATGTCACGAAGCGCTACGGCCAGCTCGAGGCGGTCCGCGATCTCAGTTTCACGGTGCGACCGAGGGAGATCTTTGGCTTCGTCGGCGCGAATGGCGCCGGCAAAACCACCGCGATGCGAGTGGTGCTCGGAGTCCTCGAAGCTGATTCAGGAAGTGTGATCTGGGACGGAGTTCCGATCACGTTCGCAGTTAGACGACGCATCGGGTATATCCCCGAGGATCGCGGACTCTATCCGAAGATGAAAGTGCAGGCACAACTCGAATATTTCGGACAGCTGCACGGTCTCACGCGAAAGGCCGCGCGTGAGGCGTCAACCGCATGGCTCGAGCGTCTTGGACTTGCTGATCGCGCAAAGAGCCAGCTTCAGAGCCTCAGCCATGGCAATCAGCAACGCGTTCAGCTCGCGGCCGCGCTGGTCTTCTCGCCCGACCTGCTCGTCCTTGATGAGCCGTTCGCGGGTCTTGACCCGGTGGCTGTCGATGCGATGACCGACGTCCTGCGAGGGGAGGCAGACGCTGGCAGGCCGGTCGTCCTCTCAAGCCACCAGCTCGACATTGTCGAACGCATCTGCGACCGAGTGGGCATCATCAACCACGGTCAGATGATCGCCAGCGGCACCGTCGACGAACTGACCGCGCGAGGCCCGGTGCGCTACTGGGTGGATGCACCCGGCGCCGTTGCGGGGTGGTATGTCGGTGTCCCCGGCACGATGCTGGTCGAACAGGATGGCTCGCGTTGGCTGCTCCAGTTCGATGATGGCGCGGACGAGCAGGCCCTCCTCCGGATCGCACTTGCCACCGGCCCGGTGCTCGAGTTCCGTCGCGATCGACCGGCGTTGACGCAATTGTTCCGAGATGTCATGAGCGGGAAGGCGATCGATGAATAGTCAAGCGCTGATTCGTGCCATCGCCACCCGCGAGTTCCTGGCGCGCATTCGAACCCGGGTCTTCACCATCACCACCATATTGATGGTCGCCGGCATCGGCGCCTACATCCTGCTCCAGGCATACGTGTTCAACACATCAGCGGCGTCGCTCGAGGTCGGGTTCGTCGGTGCAGCGCAGTCGATCTCGGCACCCGTGCGCGCGGAGGCGGCAGGCTTCGGCGAGACCATCAACGTCCACCCATACGCGTCCCTTGCAGTCGGAACAACGGATCTCCAGAGCGGCACGATAGACGCCCTGGTCAGCGGATCTGGAGCGACGACCACCATGACCGTGCAATCGAAGGCCGATTCGATACTGCAGACAGTTCTCAACGACACTGCGCGCGAGCAGGTGCTGACTCAATACCTGACCCAGCACAGTCTGCCGCCGGGCGATGTAGAAAACCAACTCAATTTCTCAATTCATGAGCACGAGCTCACGCCGGTCAATGCCGCGCGGATCGAGCAGATCGTCATCGGCCTGCTGGTCGCGGGCACGCTGTACACCACGATGATCATCTATGGGCAGCTCGTTGCGGCAGGCGTGGTGGAAGAGAAGTCGAACCGTATCGTCGAGATCCTGCTCGCAGCCGTGCGGCCGTGGCAGCTCATGCTGGGCAAGATCATCGGCATCGGACTGGTGGCGCTGGTTCAGGTCGTGCTCATCGCCACTGTTGCTCTGGTGCTCGCCAGTGCGACCAAGTTGGTGTCGACCCCGACACTCGGCATCGACGTCGTCATCAGCGGTGTGGTGTGGTTCATCCTCGGATACCTGATCTATGCGCTGCTCTTTGCCGCTGCGGGCTCGATGGTGTCTCGACAGGAGGACGCGACCAGCGTGGCGATGCCGGTGATCTTCGTGCTCGTCGCTACATGGATCATCGCGCTCACCGTCGCCGCACCGGATCCGGGGAGCACCGCGACTACCGTGTTCTCGTTCATCCCAGTGATGTCGCCCGTGATCATGCCGGTGCGCATCGCGGCTGGCGTGGCACCGTTCTGGCAGGTCGCAATCAGCGTGGTCCTCGCGCTTGCAACCGTGTATGTTTTCGCGGCGATCGCGGGCCGCATCTATCGAAACTCGGTGCTGCGCGTGGGCGGGCGGGTGAAGTTCAGCGACGCACTGGGCCTCGCTCCTTCAGGCGACAAGCCCGTCTGACGTAACGCGCGGTCAACGGGCACTCGCGAAGCAGTAAGCGCGACTCGGTGGCTACTTGACGAAGACGTCGCCCGTGTGCGCCGGCAACGTCTCGGAGGTCACGGCCCTCCCCGAAAGGTTCATGTACGTGCCACCGAGTTGAACGGTGACGGCGCTCGTCCCCGGGTTTGCCGCCGCGATCCCGTTACTGTACGCGCGCAGGTACGCGCCATTCTTGGACGTCATCGCGCCCGTCGGCATTCCGATCGCCGTGTGGTCCAGCGGCGAGTCCTCGCTCATGCCAGCGGTGGTCTTGGCACTGGTGAAGCAGTAGAGACTCTTCCCATTAGTGCCCATCAGGAACGTGGCGATAGTGAAGATGTGCCACTGCGTGAGCTGTGCCGAGGTTGCGTTGGACCAAAGCTTGGTCACGACACCGATCACCTCGCCCTTCGATCCTGCCGTGACGAGCATGCTCACATCCTCCTGCCACTCAGACAGCCCTGGGAACAGGCTCTCTCCCTCGGTAGATGTGTGCAGCCAGGTTTCCGCCATGGCTGTCCCGTCGGCTGTGAGCAGGGGCTGTGTGTACTGGAAATATGTCCCGTCATGGAGCCCGTTCGCCATGATCAGCCTGCCAGGGTTGGCGGTTTTCGTTGCGGTGATGGTGTTCGACTGATCCGTTACCCACGTCTGCTTCGTGAACACCCGATGGGTAGCGGGATTGATCGGCGGACTGGTCACGTATCCGGGTGAGAGCGGTGCGATCCCGAGTGTGTCAAGGAAGCACCCGTCGTATTTCGACGCGGCGATCGCGTTCTTGCAGAGCGTCGCAACCGTCGACGCCCACTCCGTGGTCGGCAGCATCAGCCAGTTGCCAAAATTCGTTGACTGCGTTCGCCGGCCGTTGGCGCCGAGGGCGTACCACGAGATCGGGTACTTGTTGCCGGCGTTGCTTTGATCGAAGGCGCCGTTGAGGTAGGCGATGACCTTGAGCGAGGGGTTGACCGCCTTCATCGCCGCCAGGTACGGCGTGAGCACGCCACTATGCTCAGCGATGATGTCGTAGTTCTTGGCCATGGCGGTCGCCTGAGTCAGGCTCAGTTTCGCTCCGGCGGCCATATACAGGGGCGTAAAGCGCTGCAATGCATTGGCGGTTGGTGCCGCGCCCGCCGTCACGGGTCGCGTTCCCACATATCCCGCGCCGATGAACACAGCCACCATGGCCAGCGCCAGTCGTCGTCCCTTCATCGAGTCCCCCTAGTGCCCCACGCTCCGGCCATCGGCTGCCCGATGGGCGCCGGTCGGCCGTAACCAACAGCCCTGACGAGGGATCATACGGTTACCGCAGCACGGTCTTGTGATCACGCCGAAGGAGGCGCTGATGATCAGGGTCGGTTTCAGCGGGGTCATTGCGAGCGCGCTTCGGCATCGACGCTGATCGAATCCAGCCACTTACGCGGGCGCGCGCGCGGGTGGGCGGCCGCCATCGTATTTGCTGCGCGTCGGATGCCGCCTCGGGTCGCCAATCCTTGCGATGGCGCTTCTGATCGTGGTCGAGTCTATGGAGAGCACAACACGCCGAACGCACATCCCGGTTCCTTGTTCCGAGGGTGGTGTCTGCCACCAGCCGACGGTGGTGCTGGCGCTCTTGGCCGACCGCTCGCGGTGATTACAGTGAAGCCCATGCCATCCGAGGTTGCTCGCGATCTGCTCAGTCCACGTGCTGATCTGGACGTTCCTGCAACGCATAGCGCGACAACCGCAGCGGCGATTTTTGCGGGAGCGTTTGCCGTCGCTGCTGGGGTGGCGACGATAGCGCTGGTCATCATCAACCGGGTCTCGCCTATTTCCACCGGGGATCTCCCCCTCAGTGTCGTCGCGGTGAGCTTCGGTCTCACTGGCATGCTGGTAGCGTCCCGGCAGCCCCGCAACGCCACCGGTTGGTTGTTCCTCTTCGTGGGTGTGATCATCGGCTTGAGCGGTGTTACCGATGAATACACGCTCCTCGCCCTGATCACTCACCCGGGTTCCGTGCCGGGCGCTGTCTGGGCGGAATGGCTGTCCAGCTGGTGGCAGACTCTCCTATTTCCCGGCGGCGCAATCGCACTCTTGATGCTGGTCATTCCGGACGGACATCTGCCCTCACGGAGATGGAAGCCGGTCGCCGTTGCCGCGGTGGTCCTGACCACCATCGGTGCCCTCGCGGGGAGGTTTACTCCAGGTCAATTGACGACGGGCGGCGCCCAGCTTCCCTCCTTGCCCAACCCGGTCGGCCTCCCCGCCAACAGCCTGATTGGCCAAGTGGTCATCTTTTTTGGCCTAGCCTGGGTGCCGGGCTTCGTCGTGTTTGCGGCTACGGCCGCGGCTCCGGTGGTCCGCCTGCGCAGGTCGCGTGGCGATGAGCGGCAGCAGCTGAAATGGATCACCTACGCGGTGATCATCAGCGGGACTGCCATTGTTCTCTTGGCGGTCGGCAACATTCTTGATCCCGGACTCCCATCGTGGCCGTCCGACATCGCGTTGGGGGTCGGCTTCGGAGTGGGGTTGCCGGTGGCATCGGCGGTGGCGATTTTCAAATACCGCCTGTACGACATCGACATCGTCATCAGCCGCACCCTGGTGTACGGCTCACTTGCGGCGTTCATCACTGCCGTCTACGTGGGTATCGCGGTCGGGATCGGGGCGCTCATCGGGGGCGGCGGCAGACCCAATCTGGGGCTGTCGATTCTGGCCACGGCGATCGTGGCAGTGGGGTTTCAGCCGGTACGCGAGCGCGTGCAGAAGGTGGCCAACCGGCTCGTGTACGGCAAGAGGGCGACTCCCTACGAGGTGCTCTCACAATTCTCCGAGCGGGTGGCTGAGTCGTATGCGGTGGATGACGTGATGCCGCGCATGGCGCGCGTGCTGGCCGAGGGCACCGGTGCGCAGCGGGCCGACGTCTGGCTGCGCAGCGGGGGCCTGTGGCGCGACGCCGCGGTGTGGCCGGCGGATGCGCCGCCCGCCGGCTCGGTTCCAGCCCTGGATGGGACGCTGCCGGCGGGCACGGGGATGGGCCGGCTGGTCGAGGTACGCCACCAGGGACTCCTGCTCGGGGCGCTGGGGGTGACCAAGCGCACCGGCGAAACGCTCACCCCGGTGGAGGAGAGCCTGCTCACGCATCTGGCTGGACAGGCGGGGCTGGTGCTCCGCAACGTCGGCTTGACGGCCGACCTGCAGGGACGCCTCGATGAGTTGCGCCTGTCACGGCAGCGCCTGGTGACCGCCCAGGACGAGGAGCGCCGCCGGTTGGAGCGCAACCTCCACGATGGCGCACAGCAGCATCTCGTGGCGCTCAAGGTGAAGCTGGGGCTGGCGGAGATACTCATGACCCGAGACCCGAACCGCGCCAGGGACACGCTCAACCAACTGAAGTCAGACGCCGACGAAGCGCTCGAGACGCTACGCGATCTCGCCCGGGGCATCTACCCCCCGTTGCTCGCGGACAAGGGCCTGCGCGTCGCCTTGGAATCGCAGGCGCGTAAGGCGGCGGTCGCAGTGACGGTCGATGCCGACGGAATCGGCCGCTACTCGCAGGATACCGAGGCGGCGGTGTACTTCTGTGTGCTGGAGGCGCTGCAGAACGTCCAGAAGTACGCGCAGGCCTCGATGGTGGTCATCCGCCTCCGCGACGATAACGGCACCGTCGGCTTCGAGGTGGAGGACGACGGGCAGGGCTTCGATGTGGCCAGAGCGAAGCGAGGGGCCGGTCTGACCAACATGGAGGACCGCCTCGACGCACTTGGCGGCGCGCTGCAGGTCACGTCATCAGCGGGACGCGGGACCATCGTCGCGGGCTCGCTCGACAGTGTGTCCATGCCGCTACTCGCGGTCAATCGATAACGGCGAAAGTCGGGAACTCGCGGATCGGCGGACCGGGAGTCACTCTCGGCGTTGTCGCCTTTCGGCACGGTGGCCATTGGGATGCCGGAAGGCCGGCACCGCATTGATGCCTCAGCCTCCAGCAGCGGTCGGTGACGAGTACGGCCGCCGAAAGGTTAGCCGTTCGCGGCGACCCCAATTTTGTGACCCTGCGCATCCGCGAAGACACCGAAACTGGTTCCCGGTACCTTTTGCTCCGCCTGGGTGATTGTGCCGCCGAGTTCCTCGGCCCTCGTCAATGTGGCGGCAACGTCCTCCACTCCCACGAAAAACAACACCTCGTCTTCAGCCGTCTGGCGAGGACTGATAGCGACATAGGGGGCACCCTCAACGCCTGTATCGATGAAGGTGTAGCCGGGGAACCCGCCCTCAGACGCAACCTTCCAGCCGAACAGGTCGGCGAAGAATTTGCGCGTGGCGTCGGGGTCTTGCGAGCGAATCTCGGCATGGATAACGGGATGCGGCATGACCGACCTCCTGGCTTATATCGGGCACCGGGTGGCGCCCTCTAGCACTACGACGGATGGGGGTTGCCCAAAATCGACACCCGTTCTTGCCTGCGGTCCTTTTGGGACTCCCACGGGCGATGACGCCCGAGTCGAGGGAGCGGCTGACCCTAACCTGATTGCGGCATTTGGCGGCATTGCAAGATATGCTTGTAGTCACGGAGTCCTGCGTCTCGCGGGCGTGGGTGCATCTTTTGACAACGCACCGCGCGCTGCCTGAGGATGTACTCGAACGCCCGCGATAGATGTCGCAACTGCGTTCGCGACCCGAACCCAAGGAGGTCTGGCATGGGCAAGAACCGCATCAGCTACGTCCCGCTCGAAGACATGGATGAGCGGATGCAGGAGGAGATGCGCCGCTGCGCCCGCGAGGGCACGCCGCGTCCCGAGAGCTCTGCGGTGCGGGCTCACGCACCCAACGCTTTCTGGGCCTTCGCCGACTCGTGGAAGGCGATCTTCTACAACGGTGTCTGTGATCATGCAATCAAGGAGCTGTGTCGTGTCTACGTGTCGCGCACACTCCAATGCGAGTTCTGCGGCAATCAGCGTTCGACGACGGCGACTGCTGCGGGGTTAGTCGCTCAGCAGTACGACGAACTGCTCAACTTCGAAAGTTCGGAGCAATACGACAGTCGTCAGAAAGCGGCATTGGCATACGCCGAGGCGATCAGTTGGCGCATGGAGATGAGTGACGAGCTGTGGGATCGGCTGCATCGGCACTATTCGGAGGCGGAGCTCGTCGAGCTCGGCTGCTTCATCGCGCTGACGTTGGGCCAGCAGAGCTGGATCCGCCTGCTCGGCATCGACCACCACGAATACATGGCGGGCACGGACGCGTCGATGGCACCGGGCTTTCGGAACCCCGAGGAGCTCGCCGCCAGCAAAGCATCGCCAGACTACTGGGCTGCGGGCGACCGACGCTGAAGATCTTTCCCGTTACTCACCGACGCGCCGCGGTTACGAAATAGGGAACGGCGCCCGACCAGGTCGCGATGCGTCAGCCGGCGCGCGACGACGAGCACCCCTGCCAACGTCACGAACATTCCCATCAGATCGATCGACGAAGTGACGATGAACAACAGCAGTTGTGCGGTTCCATGGGGTGGTTCGACCCCCCGTGAGGTCAACCAGTGGTCCAGGATCTGCTGATTGACTCCGGTCAGCAGTTCTCCACCAACCACCAGCACGAATGCCAGCGATCTGAGGCGGAGGAGTGGAGCCATGAGAACCACCACCAGGATCTCGACGATGAGGTGGTGGTCCCAGGTCACGCCCTGGAAAATGGGGACCACGCTGAGCAGACCCGCGACGGTGAGGGCACGACCGGCCGTTCCACGCACACGAGAACATGCGAACCATACGCAGAGCAGCGCGCTGACCTCGAGAATCAGAAACGCCGTGCCGAGACCGCGGGTCGGCTGCACTCCTTGGGTGTGAAGCGCGCGAAGGACGACGCCGGGAAGCGAGCGGTTCCACTGATTGATGACCCCACTGGAAAAACTCGGGAGCGTTTGTGTGACGTAGTAGAAGACGTTCTGGCTGGAGATCGCCAGCATCGCGAGGGTCCCGGCAGCGAGCCCGCCCGCTAATCCTCCGAGGGTCTGAATGGCGCGGTCGCGTGGCAACAGCAGGATGGCGGGTGCGATCAGGAGTGGTGAGATTTTGAGACACGCGGCAAGCGCCAAAGCAATCCCACCGACCGTGGGAAGTCGATTCGTGATGACGCTCCATGCAAACACTGCCTCGAGCAGCAGGATGAATGGATCCACTTGAATGCCGTACATCGCGGCGCCGATCTGGGGACTCGCCACCATCAACAACGCGAGCCATGCGATCGTCTCCGCAGACAGCCGTGGACGAGCGGCTCTCACGCCGATCCACAGAACACCAAGAAGCGACGCGTAGTTCACGACCAACAAGACGCGGGCGGCGCCGTCCGCTGAAAACCGTGTCAGCGGGATGAGGAGGAAGGCGAAGAGCGGAGGGTAAGTGTACCCACTCATCGCGCGAGCGCTGAAGCAACACGGCGGAGGCGCGATGTATGGCGACGTGCCATGCGCGAGCGCCTGTGCCGCGGCGAAATAGACGTGGAAATCGACCGTCGCTGCATGGGGCGTCATGAACTGTTCCGCAGCAATCCTGAGGTCGTTCACCACGAAGGCGCCGATAAGAATCGCGAGTACTATTCGCCGAGCCGTGAGCAGTCGCTCTCGGCGCATGGCGCTCATGGACACAAAGGCTACCCCGCCGAGAAGGTGCCGCCGTACCCACAGCTGACGGCGCTTCACTTGGCGCGGTCCGTTTCATGGCAACCTTACCATCAGTTTTACTGATAGCATCAGTATCATGTTGGGGATGGCGAAACGAAAGGATCCCACCCCCGCCGGGCCCGCCGACGAGGAAAGCGCAGACCCGATTCGGGCGGTTGCGTCCCGCCTCGTCGGGATCGACGAGGAGCCTTCCTCCCGCGATCTGCACAAAGACACCGGGGAGGTGTCAGCCGCCGGCACCCCGGATGCCGGTCGTACAAGTCTCGACGAGGCCCATCGCCGGGGACCCGCAGGCTGGCTCCAATTACTGGGTCCGGGGCTCATCACGGGTGCATCCGACGATGACCCCTCCGGCATTGGCACGTACTCCCAGGCGGGCAGCCAGTTTGGCCTGGGAACCCTCTGGCTGGCGCTGTTCACCTTCCCGCTGATGGTTGCCGTCCAGGAAGCGTGCGCTCGCATCGCACTCCAGACCGGGGTGGGGCTTGGTGTGTCGCTGCGGCGGAAGTTCCCGACGGCGTTGGTCGGCATCTGCATCTTTGCGGTCTTCGGTGCCAACACGGTGAATGTCGGCGCCGATCTTGGCGCCGTGGCCGCGGGAGGATCGCTGCTGACGGGCGGTCACGTCTCCCCGGTGTGGCTCGTTGTGCCGGCGGCGCTACTCATCGGCTTCCTGCAACTACAGCTGTCGTACGCGCTCATTTTCCGGGTCTTCAAATTCCTGACGCTCGCATTGCTTGGATACGTGATCACGGTCTTTGTCGTGCACCCCAACCTGCTGCAGGTACTCGAAGCCACTGTCGTTCCACACCTTGAGTTCAACAAGAATTTCCTGGGAATCGTCGTCGCCATCCTCGGCACGACCATCAGCCCATACCTGTTCTTCTGGCAGGCGTCCAGCGAAGTCGACGAGATGAAGGCGGCGGGTGCCCACACCGAACGTGAACGCCAAGGCACCACGCGCAAGGAATTGAAGGCAGCCCGAGTCGACGTCACCATCGGGATGCTCTTTTCCCAGCTCGTGATGTACTGCATCATCGTGACTTCGGGGACCGTGCTCCATGCGTCCGGTCACACCAGCATTCAGTCGGCCGCGCAAGCGGCCGAGGCGCTGCGACCCCTGGCCGGCCCATTCGCGTTTCTCTTGTTCGCCTTCGGCATGATCGGGACCGGCCTACTGGCGATACCGGTGCTCACGGGAAGCGCGGCATATGCCGTCAAGGAGTTCTTTGGATTTCGGGGCGGACTCAGCGAAAAGGCTGCGGCACGGCCAACGTTCTACGGGTTGATCGTCATCGCGATCGCTGGTGGGCTGCTGATGGATTTCCTGAACATCAATCCCATTCAAGCGCTCGTGGTGACCGCGATCATCAATGGACTCGTCGCGCCGCCGATTCTGCTGTTGATCGCGTTGCTCGCGCGAGATCCCGACGTCATGGCCGAGCACAGAAGCGGCTTCTGGAGCAACACACTGGTCTGGCTCGCCGTGACGGTCATGGGCGCCGCTGCCATCATGCTCATCGTCACGTTGCTCTAGATGAAGTTCCCCCATACATCTGAGACATCGATGGCTAGGGTGGCTCGATGGCTGGA
>JBEPVD010000030.1:0-40020 GCA_041691155.1 Candidatus Dormiibacterota bacterium
CGCTGCGTCCACCCTCCGATACCTGGTCGGGCACGCCGGACTGCTCGGGGCTGCAGTGCTTTCCACGTGCAACCGCACCGATTTCTACATGGTGTGTCCGGACCACCTCAGCGCCGAGGTCGGGCCACGTCTGGCGCGATACCTCGACCCAGGTGGGGTCAACGACCTGGAGCGGCATCTGATCACCGTCGACGATCGCGCGGCCGCCCTCCACATGTTCCGGGTGGCGAGCGGCCTGGAAAGCATGGTCATCGGTGAGACGCAGGTGCTGGGCCAGTTCAAGGACGCACACCGCGTCGCATCTGAAGCCGGCACCGTCGACGCGCGACTGGACTATGTCATGCGTCGCGCCATCTCGACGGCGAAGCGTGTGCGCACCGACACCGGGCTAGGGCGGGGAGCGGCGAGCCTCAGTGAGGTCGCGGTCGAGGCCGCACGGTCCGTCTGCTACGACCTCGACGGCAAGGGAGTGCTCCTCATCGGGGCGGGAACGATGAGCCGTCTCGCCGCACGGCGCCTTCGCGACTCCGGCGCCCGTATCCACACGACCTCGCGGGGCGAATCGAGCCACCGCCTTGCGCACGACATCGGTGGTGCGCAGGTGCCGCTGGATGCGCTGGTGGAGGTTGCCGATGATGTCGACGTCATCATTTCCTCCACTGGCAGCGCGACAGTCGTCCTTGACGCGGCGGCGGTCGAGACCCTGCAGCAACGCCGCGGAGGGCGGCCCCTCTGCATTGTGGACATGGCGGTCCCGCGCGACATCGACCCGGCTGCCGGCGCCGTCGCGGGTGTGACTCTCATCGACATTGACGAGCTCGGGCGCCGCGTCGACGCCAAGCTCGAGGTGCGCCGCGAGGCGGTCCCGGTCGCCGAGCGGATCATCGACGTCGAGCTGGACCGAACCATCACGGCCATCACTCAACGCGACTCGGCGGCCCCCACCATCGCGGCGCTCGTGGAGTGGGCCGAGACGGTGCGAAGCAGGGAGGTGGCGCGCACCTTCGCAACCGGCGACACGCTCGACGGCGAGACGCGCGAGCGAGTGGACCTCCTCACCAGGAGCATGGTTCGCAAGCTTCTGCACGGCCCAGTGACCCGCTTGCGCGAGGCCGCAGGCGATCCGGCGACGACGCTGGCGATCCGCGAGGCATTCCGGCTCGACCGCTGATGCCACGGACGGAGACCTCTACTTTGCGACTGGCGACGCGCGGCAGCGCGCTTGCCCGGCGTCAGGCCGCGCTGGCGAGCGCAGCCCTCATCGCCGCGGGCCACGCCGAGATCGAAACCGTGATCGTGCGCACCCAGGGCGATCGCCGCACCGACGTCGAGATCGGTGATCTCGAAGGCCAGGGATGGTTCACCGCGGATCTCGAGCGCAGCCTGCTTGAGGGCAGCGCCGATATCGGTGTCCACAGCGCGAAGGACCTGCCGTCGGAGCTTGCTCCCGGACTGACCGTCGCCGGCTATCTGCCTCGCGCCGACGTCCGGGACGGTGTCGTGTCACTGCATGACCGCGCCCTGGTCGATCTGCCGCCCGGCGCTACGGTCGGCACCAGCAGCGCGCGGCGCAGTGGACTGCTCGCAGCGATGTATCCGGCCTTGCGCGCGGTGCCAATGCGCGGCAACGTCGACACCCGTCTGCGCAAACTCGCGGAAGGACGGGTCGACGCCTTGCTGCTCGCCTGTGCAGGGCTCGACCGCCTCGACCTCGGCCACCGCTGCGCCCAGCGCCTCGACCCGACGACCTTCGTCCCAGCCCCGGCGCAGGGTGCCATCGCGTTGGAGGCCGAGGCGGGGTCGGCAGCGGCGCGGGCCTGCCGAGCGGTTGGCGACGCGCTGACCGCCGTGGCGGTCGCGGCCGAACGGGCTGTGCTGGTCAGCCTCGGTGGCGGCTGCCTGCTGCCGCTTGGAGCCTGGGCGCGTGTGGAGGATGGACGGCTCGTGCTCACGGCCGCGCTCGTCGTGGACGGGGCGGTTCGGCGCACCGAGCTGTCGGGGACCCTCGATGCTCCTGAAGCCCTCGGCGAACTGATCGCCGCGCGACTGCGATGACCCGCACCGATCTGCCGCTCGCCGGCCGGCGCGTACTCGTCACCCGAACCCGGCTGCAAGCCGAGGGGCTCGTCGACCGCCTGCACGCACTCGGTGCGTCGGTCGTGGTGGTGCCGCTGATCGCGACAGTGCCCATCGCCAGCCCCGATCAGATCCTCCAGACGGCCGGAGCGATACGCGCCTCAACGAAGACACAATGGGTCGCATTCACGAGTGCCACCGCGGCGCGGCTCGTCCTTGGCGCCGCAGGGGCAGATGTGCTCGCCGGCATGCACGTCGCGGCACTGGGCCCGGGGACGGCGGCAGCCCTCGAAGCTGCGGGCACCCCCCCGGAACTGGTCGCGGGCGATCACGATGCCGCCGGCCTGGCCAGGGCGATGGTCGAGCAGGGCATGTCGAACGCGTGTGTCTGGTTTCCGAGCGCCTGGGGATCGAGCGGCGTTCTCGTCAGAGCCCTTCGCATGGCCGGGGCCTCGGTCACCGTGCAGCACATCTACCGCAGCGCGATGCCGGACCAGGCGCCGGAGCGACTCCACGCGGCCCTCGCCGGGGGCGTCGACGCGATCACGCTCACCAGTGGCAGCACGGCGCGCAACCTCGTCGCCGCACTCGCTGGCGACCCGTTGCCACGCGGAGTCCAGGTCGTCTGCATCGGCGAGCCCACCGCACACGAGGCCCGCGCCGCAGGGGTGCCGGTGCACGCAGTCGCCTCTGACGCCTCGATGGAAGGCCTCGTTGACGCGGTGGCAGGGCGTCTCGCCCCCCAGCCGTTAGGCTGACACCCGTCATGGGGTTTCCTTCCGAACGGCCGCGCCGGCTCCGCCGCACACCTGCGCTGCGCCGCATGGTCCGCGAGACCCACCTGCACCCGTCCCAACTGATCCACCCCGCCTTCGTCCGCCAGGGCCTGGCGTCGCCGACGCCGATCAACGCTATCCACGGACAGATGCACGAAAGCATCGATTCGCTGTGTGCGACGGTGGGGGAGACGATCGAGCTCGGCCTCGGTGGCGTGCTCCTCTTCGGATTGCCGGGCGTGAAGGATGCCCAAGGCTCCGGCGCGTTCGCCGACGACGGCGTGGTCCAGGAGTCCATCCGCGCGCTGCGCGAGCGCTTCGGCGACGCATGCGTGATCATCGCCGACTGCTGTCTGTGCGAGTACACCGATCACGGGCATTGCGGGTTCCTGCTCGAGAACGGCGACGTCGACAACGACGCGACCCTCGAGCTGTACGCACGAACCGCTGTCGCGCAGGCGGCGGCCGGCGCCGACATCATCGCGCCGAGCGGCATGATGGACGGCCAGGTGGCAGCGATTCGCGAAGCGCTGGACACCTCGGGCTTCACCGACACCGCGATCCTCGCCTACAGCGCGAAATTCAACACCGTGCTCTACGGGCCGTTCCGTGAGGCCGCGGAATCGGCGCCACAGAAAGGCGATCGACGCTCGTATCAAATGGACTCCGCCAATCAGCGCGAGGCCGTGCGCGAGGCGATGCTCGATGTCGAGGAGGGCGCGGACATGGTCATGGTCAAGCCGGCGCTCACCTATCTCGATGTCGTGGCGCGCGTGCGCGACGCCACCGACCTACCGCTTGCGGCCTACTGCGTCAGTGGCGAGTTCGCGATGCTGCATCATGCAGCCGCTGCGGGCGCGTTCGACGAACGCGCAGCGGTGCTCGAAACTCTCGGGGGCATCCGCCGGGCGGGTGCAGACATGATCATCACGTACCACGCGCGAGCCGCCGCAGGCTGGCTCGCGGACAACAAGGAGTAGATATCGATGGGTGACTCGTCGGGCGGTCAGCGCCGCTTTCCACTGGTGCTCGGTTCGGGCGCAGTCGTCGTGATCGCGATTGTGGCGATCGCTCTCGGCGTGAACAGTGCAAGCTCTCCGCTGGCGCCGCTGCCCAGCGCGACGCCGACGGCCGTGGTGCCCACGCCGTCGACAACGCCCTCGCCCACGGCCGCCGCGACCATCCCCTTTGCGGACTGCTTAAAGGCCACCTTCGGACCCGTCCTCAAGCCGCTTGGTCAACCGGCAAGCGTGCACACCTACGCCGCAGCACCGAAGACGACCATCGACTCGACCAAGCTCTACCAGGCGACCATCGCCACAGCCAAGGGCGACATCGTCCTTTGCCTGCAACCGAGTCTCGCGCCGAATACGGTCAACACCTTTGTGACCCTGGCGAGGAATCACTTCTACGACGGCATCCCGTTCCACCGGATCGTGGCGGCATTCATCATCCAGGGCGGCGATCCGAATTGCGTCGGTAAGGTGCCCGCGGCACCCGCCACACCGTCGGCCACGTGCGGTGACGGGGGTCCGGGATTCCAGTTCGCGGACGAACCCGTGCACGAGGCGTATGTCGACGGCTGCGTGGCCATGGCCAACAGCGGGGTGAATACCAACGGGTCGCAGTTCTTCATCTGCACCGCCAACGACACCACCGCGCTGCAGCCTCTGTACAACCTCTTCGGCAAGGTCGAGTCGGGCATGGATGTCGCACTGAAGATCGTCCAGGGCGACCTCATGAAGTCGATCACCGTGCGAGAGCAGACCTAGGGCGATGCGGGACACCAACGCTCGAGCATTGCGTGCGCGTGCTGAGCGGGTGCTTCCCGGCGGCGTCGACAGCCCGGTCCGCGCCTACCGCGCGGTCCCCGGCGTGCCGCCGCACATCCTCCGCGGTGCGGGCGCACATGTTTTCGACGCCGACGGCAACGACTTCATCGACTTCGTGCTTGCCTACGGACCGCACATCCTCGGACACCAACCTCCCACTGTCCTCGCGGCCATACGGACGCAACTGGACCGGGGGATAGCCTACGGACACACCATGGAGCTCGAGGTGGACCTCGCCGAGCGCATCGTGGATGCCGTTCCGTCGGTCGAGATGGTGCGCTTCGTCACCTCCGGAACTGAGGCGGCCATGTCTGGAGTGCGCCTCGCCCGCGGTGCCACCGGCAGAGATCGCATCGTGAAGTTCGCGGGCGCGTACCACGGGCATGCCGACGCGCTGCTCGCCGAGGCCGGCTCCGGCGTGGCGACGCTCGGCATTCCCGGCTCACCTGGGGTCCCGGCCGGGGCAGTGGCAACCACGACGGTGCTGCCGTACAACGACATCGAGGCCGTGACCTCGCTGTTCGCGAGCGAGGGCGAGCAGATCGCCGCGGTGATCGTGGAACCGGTCGCAGGGAACATGGGCTGCGTGCCTCCCGCGCCCGGGTTTCTCCAGGCGCTTCGCAGCCTCACATCCAAAAGCGGTGCTTTGCTCGTACTCGATGAAGTAATGACCGGATTCCGCGTGGCATATGGGGGCGCTCAGTCGCTCTACGGCGTCAGCCCTGATCTGAGCCTTTTCGGGAAGGTGATCGGCGGCGGACTCCCGGTTGGCGCTTATGGCGGTCGCCGCGAGCTCATGGAGCAGGTGGCACCCGCCGGGCCCGTCTATCAGGCCGGAACGCTCTCGGGCAGCCCGCTCGCCATGGCCGCGGGCTGTGCCGCGCTCGATGTCCTTCGCGACAACCCAGCGCTCTACACAGAACTGGAGCGCCTCGGCGTCCGCCTGGAGGCAGGTTTCGACGCGGCTGCCGCGCAGGCGGGCACGCGCTGCACCGTCGGACGCGTGGGCAGCATGATCACGCCGTTCCTTGGGATCGGCGAGGCGCGCTCGTTCGACGACGTGAAGCGGGCCGACCGCGAGCGCTTCGGACGTCTCCATGCCGGGTGGCTGGACGCCGGGGTGCTCTGGCCGCCGTCCCAATTCGAGACGGCATTTCTTTCGACCTCACATACAGACGAGGACGTGGACAGAACGGTCGAATCGTTCGCCCGTACGCTGTCAGCAGGCTCGGTCTGATCTCAGGGGTGATAACAAAATGGTGCTAGACTGGAGGCCGACATGTTGAGTGGAATAGGCGGACACCTACCGGAAATCATCATCGTCCTGGTGGTGATCCTGATCATCTGGGGTCCAGGAAAGCTGCCCGATGTGGGCGCTGCGATGGGCAAGGGGATTCGTGAGTTTCGGAAGGCATCGACTGAGGCGCACGACACGGTCGTGGGTACGACGACCATGCCGGCCCAAGCCGCTGCCCCGGTCGTTCAGGTCGCGGCACCCGCGCCTCTTCCCGTCCAGCCAGCCGAGCCCGTGGCCGTGCCGGCAGACGCGACAACACACCAGCCTTCAGTCTCCAGCTGACGCGCATCCCGCGCGAGCACTGATCGGAGGCACGTAAGGTGCAAGGAGTGGCTGGCGACGACGAACGGCGGATGACGATCGTCCAGCACCTGGAGGAGTTGCGACGCGTCCTCATCTGGGTGATGGCGTCCTGGGCCGTCGGAACGGCGATCGCGTTCATCTTCAACGGGTTCTTCATTTCGTTGCTCCTTCAGCCGTTGAAGACGGTATTGAAGGGTTCGCACAGCATCGTTCCCGGTGGGAAAGCCGTCTTCTTCACGCCCACCGAAGGACTGACCGTTCCGTTGAAGGTCTCGGCCGTGGTCGGTATCGTGATCGCGCTGCCGATCGTCCTGTGGCAGATCTGGAAATTTGTCTCGCCGGGGCTCCGTCCCAAAGAGCGGAAGTTCGTCGGACCGTTCATCGCGAGCGCCCTGCTGCTCTTCGCCGCAGGCGCCGCATTCGCGTACTTCATCATGCCGGTCGGGCTCAACTTCCTCACCAACTTCCTGAGTGGGAATGCGGTGTACCTGCCGGACATCAACTCGTACATCGGGTTCTTCCTGGTCGTGGTGTTCATCTTCGGCATCACGTTCGAGATGCCGGTCGCGATCGTGCTGCTCGGCCTGCTTGGCTTCGTTTCGTCGAAGAAACTCAAGGGCTGGCGGAAGATTTCCTACGTCGGCATCATCGTCGTGGCGCTGGTGATCACACCAGGCGCGGATCCGTTCACGCCCACGGCACTCGCGATTCCGCTGCTGATCCTGTACGAGGCCTCGATCATCGTCCTGCAGCGGATCTTCCGCCGCTGACCTTCTGGCCGCGACCGATACACTCCGGCCCATGCGTCCAGACCAGCGCGCCTCCAACGAACTACGCCCGACCACCATCGAGTTGCACGTGCTCCCATACGCCGAGGGAAGCGCGATGATCACCATGGGGGACACGCGGGTCCTCTGCGCGGCAACCGTCGAGGAGCGCGTTCCGCCCTTTCGCAAGGGCAGCGGCCGGGGCTGGGTTACGGCGGAGTACGCGATGCTCCCGCGCGCCACTCAGACGCGGTCGGAGCGCGACGGGCGCAAGGGTCGCGTTGACGGACGTGTCCAGGAGATTCAGCGACTGATCGGCCGGAGCCTGCGCGCGGCCGTCGACTTCGAAGCGCTGGGCGAACGCAGCATTCTGATCGACTGCGATGTCATGGTTGCCGACGGGGGAACGCGGACCGCTTCGATCACCGGCGGCTACGTCGCCCTCGCTCTGGCGATCGGACGTCTTCGTGAGGCAAAGGTGCTCCGGGGCAATCCCTTGCGCTGGCCCGTCGCGGCGGTCAGCGCCGGCATCATCGCCGGTGAGCCACGCCTGGACCTCTGCTACCTCGAGGACTCGGCAGCCGACACCGACATGAACTGCGTCGGATCGTTGGACGGCCGCTTCATCGAACTGCAGGGATCTGCCGAGCAGGAGCCGTTCTCGCGTGAGGAACTGGATGCGCTCCTCGGTCTCGCGGGCACCGGGCTCCAGCGGCTCTTTGCGCTGCAGGCGGAGGTGCTCGCGGGCGCGTCGTGAGCCTCCCGGTGCTGGTGCTGGCGACCCGCAACCCTGGGAAGATCATCGAGTTGCGCGGGCTGCTCGAGGCGTGGCCGGTTCGACTCCGGTCCCTCGACGACGTCGGCTTTGACGAGGTCGTCGAAGAGCCGGGACCCGGGTATGTCGAGTCGGCGCTCGCCAAAGCCGTCGCGGTCTGCACTGCAACCGGACTGCCGGCGCTCGCGGACGACAGCGGGATTGAGGTTGATGCCCTGCGCGGCTGGCCCGGACCGCTCTCGGCGCGTTGGATGGGCGCGGATGCGAACGACGCCGACCGCCTCCGCGGCCTCCTCGACGAGGTCCAGCGCCGGACTCCCGACGACCGTCGTGCGCGGTATGTCTGCGTGGCCGCGCTCGCCAGACCCGGCGCGGAACCGGTCACCGCGCATGGGGAGTGCCTGGGCACGCTCGTGGAGCCCCGTGGCACCAACGGGTTCGGCTATGACCCCGCGTTTCTCTCACTCGATCTCGGCATCACCTTTGCCGAGGCCCCCGACGCAGACAAAGCGCGCGTTTCGCACCGGGCGCGCGCGATCGCGCGACTGGGCGAAGCCGGCGCGTTCGATTCCCCGGCCTACGCCTGAGCTCAGCCTGCCGGGATCGCCGCTCCCGTGACGACTCCGGCGGCGTCGGAGAGCAGCCACTCGATCATTGCGGCGACCGAGTCCGCCTGCACCCACGATGAGCGATCCGCGTTCGGCATCGAGTCGCGGTTGGCCTCCGTGTCGACAGTGCCCGGCAGGACGGCGTTCACGGTGATCCCGGAGGCCCGTAATTCGGCTGCCATCACCTGGGTAAGGCGCAACACTGCGGCTTTGGTCACCTGGTAGGCGGCCTGGTTGCGGGCAACGTCGAGGGCGGCACGCGAAGCCACGATCACCAGCCGGCCGCCCCCGCCAGCCGCCAGCATCGACTGCGCTGCCGCGCGAGCCAGGTGCCAAGGTCCCATGAGATTCGCGGCGATCTGGGCCTCGATGACCGCATCATCGAGTTCGTGCGCTCTCCCGGTCGCATAGCCGCCGGACGCGCTCACCATCCCGGCCCACCGACCCATCGCCTCGACCGCGTCGCGGAGGCGCGCAATGGCCTCCACATCGTCGAGGTCACACGCGATCTCGGTCACGCCGGGCCTCGATGCCGACCGGCCCGGGTGGCGGGTGGGCACCACGACGTGACGGCCGGACAAAACCAGCCGCGCGACAACCGCACTGCCGATCGCGCCACCCCCGCCGCCGACGACGGTGACCCCGTGATGGAACTGGACGGCCACAATGTTTCCTCGTGGATCAAGGCCCTGCACCGACCTTCCGACCACGCGCCGTGGCCCGAGCCGGCGCTGCAATCTTGGCGCTCCTGACAGCGGGGCTGGTGGGCTTCCTCATCGCGGTGCATGTCGATCAGCTCACGCCAGGCGACGTCGTGCCCGTGAAGTTGCCGGTTGCAATCGCGCCCACGCCCTCGCCGTCCTCGTTGTCGGACATCGGCCGGGCCGACCTTGCCAGCGTGGTGACCATCGAGGCGGAGCTTCAGAACGGGAGCGAGGAATCGCTTGGCACCGGCTGGATCTTCGATACCAAGGGCGACGTGGTGACCAACGCGCATGTCGTCAATGGGGACAACACGCTGCGCGTCACGGATCGCGCCGACCACACCTACGTCGCGCGATTGGTGCAGAGCAGCGCGGCGCTCGACATAGCCCTGCTGCGCGTGACCGGATCCCTTGCCGGCACCCCCCTGCGTTTGGATTCAGCCGCCCTGACCAGCGCGGGGTCCTTGGTCATGACACTCGCGTCCAGTCGCGCCACCGGACACAACGACCTCACCCCTGAGACGCTCGCGGGCCTGGATGTCAACGTCCCCCTCACCGGTAGCGGGATCGAGGTGGGGCAGGCCACGCCGCAGGTCTACAACGACATGCTCCACCTCCAAGGGCAGCGCATCTATGAGGGGAACAGCGGCGGCCCGGTGCTCAATCAGCAGGGCCAGGTGATCGGCATCGTCACTCTGGCGAGCCCCACGGCGCCCGACGCCTACGCGATCCCGCTCAGCCGCGTCATCGGAACCCTGAAACAGTGGGCGACGGTTGCCTGAATCGGCCGCGCATTGGGTATCGTCATCAATGAAGGGGACGTAAAGGCGTCCCTGAGGAGTGCAACGACCGTGCCCACACACGAATTCGACATCGCAATCATCGGTGGCGGCCCCGCCGGGCTCACGGCCGCGCTCTACGCCGGCCGGAACCTAGAGCGCGCCGTCCTGCTCGAGGGAAAGGCGCCGGGTGGCCAGCTGCTCAATACCGAGCTTATCGAGGATTACCCAGGCTTTCTGTCCATCCTCGGCGGCGAGCTGGCAACCGTCATGGAGCAGCAGGCTGCGCATTTCGGCACCGAACTGGTTCGCACCGAGGTCCGCGCCATCAAGGTGCAGCCGGACGGCATGAAGCTTATCGAGACCTATGACGGTGACTACCTCGCGCCCGCGGTCATCGTGACGGCGGGTGGCAACCCTCGCAAGCTCGGCGTACCCGGCGAAGAGGAGTTCGCCGGCCGCGGTGTCTCGTACTGCGCGGTGTGCGACGGCGCGTTCTTCAAGGACGTGCATCTTGCGGTCGCCGGCGGCGGTGACGCGGCGGTGGAGGAGGCCCTGTTTCTCACGCGCTACGCGAGCAAGGTGACCATCATCCACCGGCGCAAGGAATTTCGCGCCCAGCCGATTCTGATCGACGAGGCGCGCAAGAATCCGAAGGTCGACTTCCTCCTCGACACCGTCATCGAAGGCATCGAAGGCGACGCGAAGGTGCGCCGTTTGTCCTTGCGGAATATGGAGACTGAGCGCCGTTCCGAGCTCGAAGTCGGGGGGATCTTCATCTTCATCGGCTTCATTCCGAACACCCAGCTCGTCGATGCGCATATCGATCATGACAAGGCTGGCTATTACATGACCGACCCGATGACGATGATGACCAACGTTCCGGGGATCTTCGCCGCGGGTGATGTTCGCAGCCAGCTCACGCGCCAGATCACGACCGCGGTCGGTGACGCCACCACCGCGACGATCGCCGCGAGCAAGTGGATCGAGGAGTGGCGGCGCGAGCGCGTCAACCGCGAGCCGGAGCTCGCTGACGCCACGGCTCACGGCACCGCCTGATCCCGGAACACTAGTGAGCATCACCACCGGGCACGGCGACGGGGGAGACACGGGGCTCCTCTACGGCGGTCGTGTGGCCAAGGACGACCTCCATACCGAGGCGTACGGATCGCTGGACGAAGCGATATCGGCACTGGGCCTGGCAAGATCCCTCACCGACCTCCCAGCCCGTGCGGAGCGCCTCCTGGCGCTGCAGCGCGAGCTGTTCGTGGTCGGGGCGGAGCTCGCGACCGGACCCGGGCATCGGGCGGACCTCGAACGCCACTTCAACGTCGTGACCACGGAGATGGTCGAGGCGCTGGAGACAGAGATTCACGACCTCGAGGCTCGTGTCCCGCTACCGGGAGGATTCGTCATCCCCGGCGGCACACCCACCGGGGCTGCAATCGACATCGCTCGTACCCTGGTTCGGAGAGCGGAGCGCCGCACCGTGACCCTGCAGCGCGAAGGGCTCCTCGAGAATCCCGAGGTGCTGCGCTACCTGAACCGGTGCTCCGATCTGCTCTTCATGCTGGCCCGCGAGGCGGAACAGGGATCCACCGTCGCCTCGGGCGGCCAGCGCCGCCGCGAGGCATGACGGGGAAAACCAAAGGCAACCGGGCCTAGGGACCGGGGCCCATGAAGGCGGCGTCGAGCGTGCCGCCGAGCAGCGCCTCGCTGTCGGGAGTGCCCGAGGTGAAGGTCGTGGTCTTCACTATGGTGCCCTTGGGCATCGCACCCTGGAAGTACCCTTTCGACACCCCGATCAGCGCAGGCGCGTGCGTCAGGTTGACGAGGTAGCCGAGGTTGACGACCGGACATGATGCCAGGACGTCTAGAGCCGGCCGGCGATCTGCTGCGCGGCAGTCGACGGATCCGCTTGCGGACCGGACTCGCGCGTCAATGAGGATCAGTCCATTGACAACGATCTCTTGCTGCGATGTATTAGCCTCTGCGAATAGAACCGCTGCGGCGGGGGCGCATCCGACGGTCTGAGGCCGCTCAGCCGTCGAGAAGGCGCATGCAGCGCAGCGCCAGCCAGAGTTGATGTCGCTGCTCGGGATCATCGGCGTCGATGCCCAACTGGCGAAGCCTGCCGACCCGGTAGACGACGGTGTGACGGTGCACGCCGAGCCTATCAGCAGCCTCGCCGATGCTCCGGCTGTCGAGCAGGGCTTCGAGCGTGGCGACCAGTTCAAGGCGGCGGTTCGCGGTCCCGGCTGCCAGCGGGCCAAGCACACGGTCGGTGAACCCGCGCATCGCATCGATGTCGTCCGCCAGGGCGGCGAAGATGCCGACCTCGGCGTCGGTGTGGACCAAGCGGTCGGGGTACAGCCGGCGCCCGACCTCGAGCGCCCGGCGCGCATGCTGCGCTGACGGCGCCACGGCATCGAGGGTCGCCGCCACCGGCCCTACCCCGAACACCACCGGCCCCACCGCCCTGCACAGGGCGTCCAGATCCTTGCCTTCCGGCACGAGCGCGATCCAGAGGCCGGGGTCGTCGCCGATGAGATGCGCCCCTTCGGCCCGCCAGATCAGATCCAGCTGCCGCTCGGCATCCAGGGTGGGGACCGCGCAGGCCACGACCGTGTAAGGCGGCACCAGGTAGAGCTCGGCCGACGCGGCGATGCGCCGTAGCTCAGTTGACGCGTCGCCTGCGAGCAACCGCTGCAGGATGCGATCGCGATCACGGTCGCGCTGGCGGAGAAGCCGTTCGCGAGTTTCGAGGTACGCCCGGCCGACTGCGGCACTGATCTCATCGAAGTACTCGAGGACGGTGCTGGTGACGCCGATGACGGTGCTCGGGGGCACGTTGTTCAGCAGCGCAGGCTGGCCGATGACCTCATCCCAGAGCACCCGGGCTGCGAGGCGGTAGGCGCCGAAGACGAGTTCGAGGGGGACTTCGAGTTCCGCCTGCTGGGCGCCCATGGAGCCGAGCCGCTCCAGGTCACCGGGGCGAAGGCCGCGGCCGTCGCGAAGGAGCCGAACGAAGGTCCGGAGCGCGTCGCGACAGGCGGCAGTGACCGTCCGGAAATACCCGAGCGTGCGGAAGCGCGGGTCGGGCAGCGAGATGCCGGACACGATGTGGCGGGTCATCCGGCGAGCGATATCGTCGATTTCTCCGAGCAGGCGAACGGTGGCTTCCGGCGGCAGAGTGGCCGCAACGGACAACCTGCGGTCAGGCGCCTTGGTCAACTGGGCCACATTGTCCTCTGTGCACAAATCTTGGCCTGTATGCCGAATGACATTGCCGACACTTTGTGCTGTACGGAGAAAGTATGCTGGTTCCAATGCTTTACGACGACATGTTCATTCGGCTCGAGCGCGCCCGCTGGACGCTCAACGCGGACATCCCCTTCGATGACATCGATCCGAGCCTGTTGAGCCCCCAGTGGATCAGCGACCTTCGGAACATCTGCCTCACGGAGTTGTCGGCGCTCTACGCGACCGAGATGTTCCTGCGTGACTTCTACACGGACATCGACTTCTGCAGCTTCATCTCGATCTGGTTCTACGAGGAGATGAAGCATCACCTCACGCTGCGGAAGTATCTGGAGCGCTGCGGCGAGACGTTCGACGAGTCCAAGCTCCCCGAGTTGCGGCTCACCTTCGCGCCAGGGCCGGCGATCGAGACGCTCACCATGCACTTCTGTGGCGAGCAGCGCCTGGCCCACTGGTACACGGCGTTCAGCGAGCAGGGCCCCGAGCCGGTGATGCGCAAGATCTTCAAGATCCTCGCGGCTGACGAGTTGCGTCACGCGGCCTGCTACGCAAAGTACATGCGCCGCGCGGTCGCCAACAAGCCGGAGTGCCTCCCGGACATCCTCAAGATGTCGCTCTGGATGATGCGGAGCACCAACGACGCACCGAAGCACCCGACGACCATCACCGAGCCGTCGGTGATCGACCAGCTCGAGGATCCCACCTACATCGTGAGGATGCTCAACTGGTATCTCCCCGGCCGGGATCACGAGGCTCCGGTACAGCGCCGGATCATGGCGCTGCTCTCCGAATTGAGCGGTGTGGAACTCAAGAACCTGCGCGAGATCCCACCCTTGGTTCGCAAGCTCACTGCCGCCCACCAGCTCTCGCCGGCGGCCGCCTGACCCCCGATCGGGATCCGGGCCCCGCATATAATCGGGCCGCGATGGGTGCAGAGGATGTGTGTGTGCGTGCCGTCGTATACGGGCGGGTACAGATGGTCGGATTCCGCGCCTTCGTGATCCGCCGGGCCGGCGACGCGGGGCTCGCCGGGACCGTGCGCAACCTGCCCGACGGCACCGTCGAGGCGGTGCTCGAGGGTCCTGCCCACGAGGTGGAGCGAATGCTCGAGTTGCTGCGCGACGGCCCGAGGAACGCGCGCGTCGACCGGGTCGACGTCGAGTATTCCGCCGCGACCGGCAACCTTCCCGCCATGATGGTCACCTCATGACGATTCGCTTCGCTGAACGACTGTCCCGGCTCGGGACCGAGAGTGCCTTTGAAGTGCTCGCGCATGCCCGCCTGCTCGAGGCCGAGGGGCGGAGCATCGTCCACCTGGAGATCGGCGAGCCTGATTTTGCCACTCCTGACAACATCATCGACGCGGCCGTGACCGCCATGCGCAACGGCGCAACCCATTACACGGCAGCGAGCGGCATTCGCGAGGTGCGCGAGAAGACCGCGGCCTACGTGACGCGCCATACCGGCGTCCCGACCGACTTCGAGAACGTCGTGCTGACCCCGGGCTCGAAGAACCTCCTGCTCTTCGCGCTGCTGGCCCTGGTCGAGGAGGGGGACGAGGTCATCGTTCCCGACCCCGGCTACCCGATCTATCGCTCGCTCACACAGTTCATCGGCGCCAAGGCGGTCTCGCTGCCGCTCCGCCAGGCCAACGACTTCCGTTGCGATGTGGAGGAGTTGCGCGGCCTCATCACCCCACGAACCCGGATGCTGGTCGTCAACTCACCGCAGAACCCCACGGGCGGCATCCTCACGCAGGAGGATTGCGAGGGGATCGCGCGCCTCGCCATCGAGCACGACCTCATCGTGCTGAGCGACGAGATCTACAACCGCCTCAGCTATGACGGCAAGCACGTCTCGCTCTACGGCATCGACGGCATGGCGGAGCGAACCATCTATATGGACGGGCTGTCCAAGGCATGGGCCATGTGCGGCTGGCGGCTCGGTTTCGGCGCGATGCCGGTCGCCATCGCCAAGAAGATGGACACGCTCCTGATCAACAGTTCGTCCTGTGCCGCCGCGTTCACGCAATGGGCGGCCGTCGAGGCATTCGACTCCCCGGAGTCCGATCGCGCCGTCGACACCATGGTCGCGGAGTTCGGGCGGCGCCGAGATCGAATCGTCGAACTGCTCAACGAGATCCCGGGCTTCAAGTGCCACAAGCCCGCAGGGGCGTTCTACGTCTTCCCGGACATCACCGCGACCGGGTTCAACGACCGTGAGCTTGCGGCGTCGCTGCTCGACGAGGTCGGCGTGGCGGTGCTGCCCGGCAGCTCCTTCGGTGATCACGGCGCGGGCCATATCCGGCTCAGCTATGCGGCCTCGATCGAGAACCTCGAGGAGGCCGCACGACGCATCGCCCAGTACGTCGGGGCCGCGGTGGCCGGATGACACCTCCATGGCGCGGCGCCGATGAACGCAGCCGTCCCTGGGCTCGAGGAGTGCAGCAGCCGGCTCACTGACCACGACGTCGTCGCCGTGGTGCTCGAGCTTCCCGTGGGGGAGGCGACCCCGGTCTCGGCCATGCGCGCGCTCGGGACCGAGGCGTGCTGCTTTCTGCTCGAGTCGGTCGAGGGCAGCGGGGCTGTGGCGAAGTGGTCGATGCTCGGCCATGCGCCGTCGCGGATCTTCAGCGACCGGGGCGACGGCGAGGACCCGCTCGAAGCCATCGAGCGCGAAGTCGCGTCCCTACGCGCGGCGTGCGATCCCCGAATGGTCGCGCCGCTCCTCGGAGGCGCCGTGGGCTTCCTCTCGTATGAAGCAGCCGGCAGGTATGAGCGCATTCCCCAGGCCGCGCTCGATCCGCTCGGCCTTCCACAGCAATGGTTCGCGGTGTTCGACACCGTGGCCATCTTTGACCACGCCAAGCATCGCTTGCTGGTTTCAAGCTGCGTGCACCGCAACGATCCCATCGGTCTCGAGGCTGCGTACGCCCGCGCGCTGACGCGCATCGACCACGTGCGCGACGCCATCACGACCGCGGTTCCGAGCCCGTCGCCGGCCCTTGCGGGCATGGCGGTCGATGCTGCCGCGCATGACCATGAAGCCAACCTGTCGCGTGACGAATTCCAGGAGCGAGTGCAGCGAGCACTCGAATATATCGCCGCCGGTGACATGTTCCAGGTGCAGCTGTCGCGACGTTTTGCGTTGCCACTCCAAGCACATCCCTTCGACCTGTATGTCGCGCTGCGGGCCATCAACCCGAGCCCGTACATGATCTACATTGCCACGCCCGACTGCACCCTGGTCGGAGCGTCGCCAGAGATGCTCGTCCAGGTCAGCGGGCTCGACGTGCGCTATCACCCCATCGCGGGCACGAGGCGCCGGGGGCGCACGCCTGAGGACGACGCGCGCATGGAGGCCGAGCTGCGCGCCAGCGACAAGGAGGCCGCGGAGCACTTGATGCTCATCGACCTCGGACGGAACGACCTCGGGCGCGTCTGCGCCACCGGAAGCGTCCGTGTCACCCAGCACATGGAGGTCGAGCGCTACTCGCATGTGATGCATCTCGTGAGCAGCATCGAAGCCACGCTCGCCGGGGGATCCGTCCCGATCGACGCCCTCCGTTCATGTTTCCCCGCCGGGACGGTGACCGGAGCCCCGAAAATTCGTGCGATGGAGATCATCGCCGAGTTGGAACCCGAAGTCCGCGGTCCCTACGCCGGGGCGATCGGCTACATCGGCTACAGCGGCGACCTCGACACGGCGATCGCGCTCCGCACCATCGTGGTTCGCGACGGCGTCGCCTACGTGCAGGCGGCCGCCGGGATCGTCGCCGACTCGTCGGTGCACGAGGAGACCGTGGAGATCGACAACAAGGTCGCCGCGCAAATCCTTGCGGTCGAGGAGGCAAACGCGTGGGCGCGACGTTGAGCGGTGCGGTGCTCGTCATCGACAACTACGACTCGTTCACCTTCAACCTCGTGCAGTATCTGCGCGAGCTTGGGGCGACAGTTGTCGTGGAACGCAACGACGCGCTCACGGTCGCGGACGTTGCGCGCAGGGGTCCGGCTGCGATCGTGATGTCCCCAGGGCCTCGCACCCCCGAGGAAGCCGGCATCTGTGTCGACCTCGTGCGTGACCTCGGCGGCAGCATCCCGATGCTCGGTGTCTGCCTCGGCCACCAGGCGATCGGGGTTGCCTTCGGAGGCGAGGTGGTGCGCGCGCCGGCCGTGGTGCACGGCAAGGTTGGTGCCGTGCATCACACCGGCGCCGGCGTGCTCCATGGGCTCGACGACCCATTCATGGCGACCCGATACCACTCGCTGGTGGTCGCCCGATCCGGGCTCCCGGACGCCCTGGAAGTCACCGCCTGGAGCGACGACGGCCTGATCATGGGCATGCGCCATCGGGAGTTTCCCGTCGAGGGTGTGCAGTTCCATCCGGAGTCGATCGGCACCCCGTCGGGTCACGCGCTGTTGCGCAACTTCATCCGCATGGCCGGCATCGGCGTTGCCGGGGCTGCCGCATGAGCGGGCTCGGCGGCGCCTTGGAGGCGATCGCCGCGCGCAAGCGCACCGAAGTGGAGCAGTTGCGCTGCGCGGAGGCTGCGCTCTGGGCGAAAGCGGCCTCGTTGCCGCCGGCGCGCGCGATGACCGAGGTGCTCAAAGGCGGCACGATCATCGCGGAGATGAAGCGCCGATCCCCGAGTGGCGGGGTGCTTCGCCCCGAACTCGATCCGTTGACGCTCGGCCGTCAGTATGCCGAGAGCGGCGTCGCCGCCATCTCCGTGCTCACCGACGGGCCTGACTTCGGCGGCTCGCTCGACGACCTGGCGAGCGTCCGCGCCGCGCTCGATCTCCCCTTGCTGCGTAAGGATTTCACGCTCGACCCGGTGCAGATCGCCGAGGCCCGCGTGGCAGGTGCCGACTGGGTCCTGCTCATCGTGGCGATGCTGGACGCCGATGCGCTGGACCTGTGCCTCGCCGGTGTTGCGCGTTGCCGGGCAGATGCCATCGTGGAGGTGCATGACGTCGATGAGGCGCATGCCGCAGTCGCCGCGGGTGCCGCCTGCATCGGCATCAACAATCGTGATCTGCGCACGCTGCGGACCGACCTTGCGACCTTCAGCCGGGTGCGCCGCGCGGTGCCGGATGGCATCGTCTGTATCGCGGAATCCGGCGTTCGCACCCCCGAGGACGTCACACGCCTGGTCAACGAGGGGGCCGACGCGGTCCTGGTCGGCGAGGCATTGATGCGCGCCACTTCCCCCGCTGCGGCATGCGCGGCAATGGTTGTGGCTGCGCGATCGGCGGGCGCGGCGTGATCGTCAAGGTCTGCGGGGTACGCACCCCCGAGATCGCCGAGGTGGCCATCGACGCCGGCGCCGACTGGATCGGGCTGATGATGGTGCGGGCCAGCGCGCGATGGGTCGATGACAGCGCGGCTCGTGCTGTGGTGGATGCGGTGGCTCGCCGCGGGGACCTCGTCGGCATTTTCCTCGAGCCGACGGCGGCCGAGTGCGACGAGGCAGCGTCTCGCTACGGCCTTGCCGCGGTGCAGGTCCACGGCAGCTTTGAACGCAGCCTGTTGGGCGCCTGCTCGGTTCCCGTCATTCCTGTCTTCAACGTTGCAAGCCGCGCGGAGGCGTCGACCATCGACTGGCCTCCCGACGTGCTCGTGATGCTCGACGGGAAGCCCGACGCCGGCGCGCTCCCCGGCGGCACCGGCCGGCATGTGCCGCTGGAGTGGGCGGCGGACGTGGCCCGCCACCGTCGGGTGGTGCTCGCGGGCGGGCTGGGCCCCGACGATGTCGCGGCGGCGGTTGTCGCTGTGCGGCCTGCGGGCGTGGACGCATCGAGCCGCCTCGAGCGCAGCCCGGGGGAGAAGGATCCGAACCTGGTGCGAGCTTACGTGTTGGCCGCTCGCGCGGCGGCACATTCCGAGGCGGTGTCGCCGTGACCAGCGGCCGCTTCGACGGGTATGGCGGCGCCTATGTTCCCGAAACGCTGGTCCCCGCGCTCGAGGAGTTGGGGGCCGAGATCAGCGTCGCGTTTGCTCATCCGGCGTTCATCAACGAGCTCGATCGATGGCTGGCCGACTTCGCGGGGAGGCCGACCCCTGTGACGCACGCCCGGCGTCTCAGCGAGGAGGCTGGTGGCGCCCAGGTCTGGCTCAAACGCGAAGACCTGTTGCACACCGGCGCGCACAAGCTGAACAACGCAATCGGCCAGGTCCTCCTTGCCCAGCGCATGGGCAAGCGCCGGATCATCGCGGAAACGGGGGCGGGCCAGCACGGGGTTGCGACGGCGACGGCGTGCGCGGCCCTCGGCCTGGAATGCGTCGTCTACATGGGTCGCGAGGACATGCGCCGCCAGGCGCTCAACGTCTACAAGATGGGGCTGCTCGGGGCCGAGGTCGTCCCGGTCGACAGCGGATCGGCAACGCTCAAGGACGCCACCAACGAAGCAATCCGCGACTGGGTCGCCAATGTCCGCGATACGCACTACGTCATCGGCAGCGCGGTCGGGCCGCATCCGTACCCATCGCTGGTGCGCCGCCTGCAACGGGTCATCGGCGATGAGGCGCGGGCGCAAATGCTGCGACACCTGGATCGGCTACCGGATGTCGTGGTGGCCTGCGTCGGCGGGGGGAGCAACGCCATCGGCATGTTCGCGGCATTTCTCGACGACGACGTGCGGCTGGTTGGTGTCGAGGCGGCCGGTAGTGGGCTGGACTCGGGCGAACACGCCGCGCCGCTGTCGCGCGGGCGTCCGGGGGTGCTGCACGGTGCCCGGAGTTACCTGATGCAGGACGACGCCGGCCAGGTGCTCGCCACGCACTCGATCAGTGCTGGTCTCGACTACCCGGGAGTGGGACCTGAACACAGCGCCTTGCGCGACAGCGGTCGCGTCACCTACCAGGCGACCACCGATGCCGAGGCCCTGGCGGCGTTTCACCGTCTCTGCCGGCTGGAGGGCATCATCCCCGCGCTCGAGTCATCGCATGCACTCCACATCGCCGCGAAGGTCGCCGGCGACCGGCCGCCCGATGCCGTGGTTCTGGTCTGCCTGAGCGGACGGGGCGACAAGGACATCGACACCGTGCGCGAACACGATCCGGCATGAGCGGAGTTCCAGTCACGCGCTTCGATGGCGCATTCGCTGCTCGTGACGCGGCATCGCCGCCCGGGCTGATTCCGTATTTCACGGCGGGATATCCGCACCTCGACAGCACCGCCGAACTGCTCGCCGTTGCGCAACGAGTCGGGTGCATCGCCGTCGAAATCGGGATTCCGTTCAGCGACCCACTCGCGGACGGACCCACGGTGCAGCGCACCGGACAGGTCGCGATTGGCAACGGCATGACGCTCGCGATCGCACTGGGGCAGATCCAGCGGGCGCGCGAAAGCGGCGTGACGGTTCCGCTGGCGCTGATGACCTATGTCAACCCGGTGCTCAGCTTTGGCGTCGCCGCCTTCGCCGCGGCGGCGGCCGCAGCCGGCGTCGACGGCGTCATTTTCCCCGACCTGCCGCTGGACGAGGCGGCGGACGTGCGGACCGCGATGGATGGCGCCGGTGTTGCCGTGATCCCGATGGTCGCGCCGACCACGACCGCCGACCGTCTCGCGCGCATTTGCTCGACGGCCGCGGGGTTCGTGTACTGCGTCGGCGTTACCGGCGTCACCGGGGCGCGGCGCACCGTATCCCACGACGCGATTGCGTTGCTCGACTCCGTTCACCAGTTCACGGCGGTGCCGCGTGCGCTTGGCTTCGGCCTGTCGACACACGAACATCTCGCTGCACTGCAGGGCCATGCTGAGGCCGGTGTCGTCGGCTCCGCGCTGCTCGACCGCATGGGTCAGAACCCCGAGGACGCGGTCGCCCTCGCGGAGGACTTTCTCCGCGCGATGGCAGGGGGAGCGGCGCACGCCGGATGAGCCAGGAACGCGTCACCCCCGCGACACGGATCGAGGGCGAAGTCGTTGTGCCGGGGGACAAATCGATGAGCCACCGTGCCTTGATCCTCGGCGCCCTCGCGAAAGGCCGCACTTACCTCGGCAACCTCTCGCCGGCCGCCGATGTCGGTGCGACCACGGCGTGTCTACGCGCGTGCGGCGTCTGGGTTCGCGATTTTCCCCCGGCGCGCGCGGCACTCGACGGCGCGGGGAACGGCGTGAGCCTGAAGAGCCCGAACACGATGCTGGACTGTGGCAACTCCGGCACCACCATGCGGCTGCTTGCCGGTGCGATCGCAGGAAATGACTGCGATGCAACGCTCGACGGTGACGACTCATTGCGACGCCGTCCCATGGAACGCGTCGCCGACCCCTTGCGCGCCATGGGCGCAGTCGTCGAGGCGGGTCCGAGTGGCACCGCACCACTGCACGTGCGCGGCACGCGGGCGCTTACGGGGCTCACATGGACGTCGCCGGTGGCGAGTGCGCAGGTGAAGTCGGCGATCCTGCTTGCCGCGCTCTCCGCCGATGGTCCGACCACCGTGATCGAGCCCATGCCGTCGCGCGACCATACCGAGCGGATGCTGCGGATGTGCGGCATCGAAGTCGTCACCGACGGCGCCGGGGTCACCGTGCACCCGGCGCAGGTGCAGCCCTTTGGATTCCGTGTCCCCGGCGACATGAGTTCGGCGGCATTCTTTCTGGCGCTGGCGGCATCGCGGCCTGGATGGCGTGTGCGCTGCCCCGGTGTGGGGCTGAACCCGGGACGCACCGGCATCATCGCCGTTCTCAGCGCGATGGGCGCCGAAGTGCTGATTACAGAAGGGAAAGCCGCCGGTGGCGTGGAACCGGTCGGCGACGTCGAGGTGCGAGGAGCGCACCTGCACGGCGTGACCATCTCCGGCGCATTGACAGTGCGCTGTATCGACGAACTGCCGATCATCGCCGTGCTCGCGAGCCAGGCCGACGGCGTCACGGAGATACGCGATGCCGGGGAGTTGCGCAACAAGGAGACGGACCGGATCGCGATAGTGGAGGAGGGACTGCGCTTGCTCGGCGTGTCCTGCGAAAGCACCACGGACAGCCTGATCGTGCACGGTCCCGCGCGATTGCGCGCGGCGGCGCTCGACGCAGCCGGCGACCATCGTCTCGCCATGGCCTGGGCGATCGCAGCCGCACTGGTCCCCGAAGGCGGCGGAGAGACGGTGATCGAGGGCGCAGAGGCGGCCGCTGTCTCCTACCCGGGCTTCTTCACCGACCTCGCCGCATTGATGACTGCGAGCGACTAGCGCTCGAAGTTCAGCACGAGGTGCGGGCCGTCGCGCGCCTCGACGACCTTGAGCCAGCGCACCGCGATGGTCACCGGGAGGACGCCCGGCCCTTCGACGTAGGCCTGAGCACCCGCGGCGTGCTCCGTGAGCCGGCGTAAGAGCTCGGTTCGCTGTCCCTGGTCATCCACGACGGAGGCGGTGCCGCCGCCCTGGATCCATCGAGACGCGTTCCCCGGGGAGCACATGAACGCGATCCGCGGATCGGCCTCGAGCTCGCGGTGCAGACGCGAGCCGTCCCGCATCGCGATGAGTAGCCGAATCCCATCTTCGGTGCGCTCTGGGGCGAAAAAGGCGCCGGCGACGTGTGGTCCCGCCGTGCTGGTCGTCGCCAGCGAGACCGTGTCGTAGGCGCGCAACGCCCAGAGCGCGCGCTCCAGGCCGGCATCGCCCGCCGCATCGAGCGCGTCGGTCATCGGAGCAGCCTGCTCATGCGACGGTCGGCGAAGACACGGCCGCCGGTCTGACAGGTCGGGCAGTACTGGAATGAGCGAGTGGCAAGGGACACCTCACGCACGGTATCGCCACACACGCGGCAGGCTTGACCGGCGCGACCGTGCACCTGCATCGACTGCCGCTTGCCGTCCTTGAGCGCGGTGGGTTCGGTCTCCACAGCCAGGGCGACCGCGTCGCTCAGCACCGTTCGCGTCGCCGTCGCGAGGGCGTCGAGGTCGGCGGGCGTCAGCGCGTTGGCGTGACGAAAGGGTGAGAGGTGCGCCGTGTGGAGGATCTCGTCGGAGTAGGCATTGCCGATCCCGGCAATGATCGCTTGATCTGCCAGGACGCTCTTGAGGGTTCCGTGCTGACCGCGCAGCAGGTCTCCGAGCAGAGACGCCGACAGCGTCGGGTCGAGAGCATCGATCCCGAGACGTGCCACGCCAGGCACCTCCTGGGGGTCGCGAACCACATACACGGCGAGGCGCTTGTCCTTGCCGAACTCCGTGATCTCGATACTCGCACCGTCCTCGAGAGCGACCATCACTGCGAGTGGACCTCGCAGCGCGGGCCGGGCATTGGTCGGCTTGTCGCGGAGTTTCATCCACCCGCCACGAGCCAGATGCACCACCAGGTGGAGTGGCGCAATGGACAGGTCGATGAACTTGCCGCGCCGTGTGCAGCCGGTCACCGCCAGCCCCTCGAGCGCGCTGACCCGAGGGTCGAAGGTCTTGAGAACCGCAACGGACCGAACCGTGACCCGCGCGACGACCCGACCCCGCAGATGCGCGTCGAACGATCGGCACAGGGCCTCGACTTCGGGCAACTCAGGCATCGCGGGTGAAAGAATGCGCCCGGTGCCGAAGAACGTGGCCGTTCCGCGTGCCTCCGGGCCGCGGCGGAGCCGCGCCCACGGATCGGAGGACGTCCTCTGCGTGCCCAGGTCGACGATCTTTCCTGACGGTGCGTGGCACGGACTGATCGCCCGGGGGCTCGAGCGCGTGCTCCGAACGGTGCATGCCACCTCCGAGTACCGGCCGCGCGCGGAGATCGAGGAGAACCCCGAGCAGCAGCAGATCATCCCGTACTGCGTCGTCCATCATCCGCACGACGACACCTACCTGCTCACTCGCCGTCTGCGACGCTCCAGCGAGAAGCGCCTGCATCACCTGTATTCACTCGGCATCGGCGGACACGTCAACCCCGGTGACGGCGAGCTTGAAGACCCCGTGGTCGGTGGCCTGCGACGTGAGTGGGCGGAGGAGATCCGCTGCGCGTACCCGGCGCGCGCCAGCCTGGTGGCGATGCTCAACGATGATTCGAGCCCGGTCTCGCGCGTCCATCTCGGCCTCGTCTTTCTGGTTGAGCCCGAGGACGGGATCGTCGAGATCCGTGAGATCGAAAAGCTGGAGGGGGAATCGCTTTCCCTGGATGCCATGCGGCGCCACTACCTGAGCATGGAGTCCTGGTCGCAGCTGGTGTACGACGACCTGGTCGCCGGTGCGCAGACGAGGGTTGAGAAGAGCCCGCTCGTCGTGGACCTCGAACCGGTCCCATGACCTCGACCGTCCCATCGCGGCCGGAGTTCTTCACCACGCGGAAGAAGCTGGCCGGCTGGTATGCGGCGCACCCGGACGCGGCCGAGGTCTGGGTGGGGCTCTGGAAGAAGGGATTCGAGCGCCCGGGCGTCTCCTACGGCGAGGCCGTCGATGAAGCGCTCTGTAATGGCTGGATCGACAGCGTGGTCCGGCGGGTGGACGAGGCGGTGTACATGGTCCGCTTCACGCCGCGACGGCCGCGCAGCAACTGGACCGAGAGCAACCTCCGTCGCGTTGACGAGTTGCGCGCAGAGGGCCGTTTACGGCCAGGAGGTGAGATGGCGGTCGCGGCGGTGAGGCGGCGGGAGAGCTAAGGCTCCGTATACTCGGCCGTCAATGGCAACGACAGTTCGCGTCCCCGGCCCGCTCCGCAGGCTCACCGGTGGCAGCGCTGAGGTGAGCGTCGACGGCGGGACCGTCGGCGAGGTGCTGACCAACCTCGACGCAACCTATCCTGGCTTCCACGATCGCCTCTACGATGGCTCCGGGAGCCTGCGGCAGTTCATCAACATCTATGTCAATGACTCCGATATCCGCTTCGCCCAGGGACTCGATACCCCCATCGCCGAGCGCGATGAGGTCTCGATTGTCCCCGCCGTTGCCGGAGGTGGCGGTCACTCCTGATCGTCCGCTGGATCTCCAACCTCTGAGTCTCTTGCCTCTGGGTCTCTTGCCGCTGGATCTCTTGCCGCGATCCGCGGTGATCGCCGTCGCAATGTCAGGTGGGGTGGATTCCAGCGTCGCCGCAGCGCGCGTTGCGGCGTCCGGTCTGCGTGCTTTTGGCGTCACGCTGGCCATGTGGTCCGCCACCCGCGAGGTCGTTCGCGATCGCGGCTGCTGCTCGATCGATGCGGTCGACGACGCACGCCGGGTGGCCACCGCCGTGGATCTCCCGCACTACGTGTGGAACCTCGAACAGGACTTTGAGAACGATGTCGTCCAAGATTTCGAGGACGGCTACGCCCAGGGGATCACACCCAATCCCTGCGTGCGCTGCAACCAGCGCATCAAGTTCGGGGTGCTGCTGGAGCGCGCCCGCGCAGCCGGGGCCACCCACGTCGCCACCGGCCACTACGCGCGGATCGGCCGCCGCGGATCGCTGGCCACGCTCCACCGGGCACGAGACCGAAGCCGAGATCAGGCGTACGTATTGCACCGGCTCGATCAGCTGCAGCTCCACAGCGCCGTGTTCGTGCTCGGCGATGACGCGTCCAAGTCCGGTGTACGCGCCGAGGCGGCCGCGCTGGGACTGGGGACCGCGGCGAAGCCTGAGTCGCAGGATCTCTGTTTCGTGAACACCGATATGCAGTCCGAGATGCGTACTCGACTGGCCGGACGCTTTGCCCCGGGGCCGATCACCGATGCCGGTGGGACACAGCTCGGCGAGCACGCCGGACTGCCGTTCTTCACGGTCGGCCAGCGCGCTGGGCTCGGAATCGCGCCGTTACGTCCGGATGCCGCTCCTCGTTATGTGATCGAGCTCCGGCCGGCCGCCAACACCGTGGTGGTCGGACCACGCGAGGCGCTGCGACGCAGCAGTCTCGAGGCTTCGTCCTTTCGCTGGATCGCCGGGGTCGCGCCGCCGGCCGGCACGCGTTGCGAGGCACAGCTTCGTGCTCACGGAGCTGCTCACCTCGCGACTGTCGACGCGACCGGAGACGGCGAAGCACAGATCCGGTTCGACGCGCCAATCGACCAGGCGTCACCGGGGCAATCGGTCGTCCTCTACGACGGGGATGAGGTTCTCGGAGGCGGCCTGATCCGCCGGACAGCCTGAGGTCGCCGGGCTGTGCCGCCGACCCCCGAACAGGTCGTCCTCGGCATCATTGCCGTCCTGCTCGGTTGTCTGGCGATCACCAGCGCCGCCTACGCGGGCCGTCACTCGGGAAACTGGCTCTACTTCATCTGCGCGCTCGGGAGCTTGGGGTTCGTCGTGGGAGTCGTGGGCCAGCGCGTCTTCCCGAGCCCCGCGGCGGTGGCACGGCTTGGCGCCGCGGCCGCCGCTTCCTCGGCTCCAGGACCCTGGGATGCGGGCGTCTCGCTCCCGATCATCGGAATCCGCGTGACCCCGGTCGCAATCGTCGGGCTATTGATTGCCGCGATCGGACTGAGCCTGGTGCTCCTCTTCGAGCGAATCCCGACCAGAGTCATGGTCGCCGCCACTGCGCCGGCGTCGCGGCTTGAAGACGACGATTCGATCTGATGCCTCGCTGACTACAATGCCGCCCGCGCCCTTATGACAGTCAACGCAGCCGCCTTCTACGCGATCGCCGCGCTCATCCTCATTGCCGCCGGGGCTGCAGTCGGGTTGACGTCGCTTCGCCTTGCCGCCTACGCGGGCGGCGCGGTGGTGGTGCTGCTCGCCGTGCTCGAACTCGTTTCGGGCGCGGATGCGCTCGCCGTGGTGCAGATCGTGATTCCCGGGATCGCGGTCGCGGTCGTGGTCTGGGTCCTCCGTCGCGAGGAGCACCGCGGCCTGGTCACCACGCCGGAGGAACCGGCGCGCTTTTGGATAGCCGCACCAATCGCGGTCGCGGTGGCAGCGCTGCTCGTGGTCGTGATCTCACAGGTAGGTGGTGGGTGGTTCCACGGAAGCAGCGTCTCCGAAGCGCTCATCCCGAATTTCGCGTTGATCACCGTTTTCCACTACCGCGAGCCCTACGCGCTGGCGATCGCAGCGGTGCTCGTCGTCGCGACCGCAGGCGTCGGCCTCGTTATCGGTCGGCGGAGTCCGGATGAGCACACGCTCGACCAGCTTCTGCAGTTGCGTCGCGAACGTGAAGAGATCGCTCGCCGCCGGCGCCAGGACCGTGAGCAGGGCCGGCGCCGTCAGCCAAAGGAAGGCGCATGACCGTAGACGTCACCCAGTACGCGTTGCTGAGTGCCGCGGTGTTCGCGATCGGCATGTATGGGCTCCTCGCCCGCCGTCACCCGCTCGCGGTGGCGATGGGAGTCGGCCTCATGTTCGCGGCTCCAGTGATCGCGCTGGTCGGCTTCACTCATCTCGGCGTATACCCGGGCGCGAACTACGGCGACGCGCTTTCAGCCCTCGCCATCGTCGCGGCCACCTGCATCTGCAGTGTCGGTTTCGCGCTGGTTGTCCTGCTCTGGCGCCGCACCGGACGGGCAGATGTCGACGCCCTCGGCGTCGAGGGATAACGCGTGAACCTCTACAACGCCGCGTGGGCCGTACCGCTGCTCTTTTTGATCGGGGGGCTCGGGTCGCTCGGCGTCGAAACGCACCGGCGGGCCGGGCAACTCTGCGTGTTCTTCAGCGCGCTGGCGTTCATCGCCGCAGCGTTCCTGCTTGGGGTGCGCCTGACGCACGCCTCTCAACCGGCGTTCGACTCGCTGTTGACATTCTTCGCCATGACCCCGCCCGAGGGTGCGACATTTGCGACGCAATTCCAGGCGCAGATCGGGGTCCACGTCGACGCGCTCTCGGTGAGTTTTGCGGCAGCCCTCTCCTTTGCCACGCTGATCGTGCAGTGGTACGCCGTGAACACCATGCGCACCGAGCAGGGCTTCCGGCGTTTCTTCTGCGCCTCGTCGGTACTCGGATTCGCGACCACGGGATTTGTCCTCAGCCCCAACCTCTTCGACTCCTTGATGCTGTGGACCATCGGTTCTGCGAGCCTCTTCGTGTTGCTGACCCTGTCGTGGCAGCACGCAGAAAGCACACGCCACGCCTTGCGTGCATATGTCGTCATCGCGGCGGGGGACATCGCGCTCACCTTGGGCGTGGTCTTCACCTGGATCAAATTCGGCATCTTCTCGTCGCTGCTGACGGCGCCTTCGGGACAGTCGATCGCCGATCCCTTCTCGTTCAAGGTTATTTCGCAAGGGGTGTACGCGATACTCCGGCACACCGTGGCCGGCTCCGGCCCGCGTGCCCTGCTGGTGCTGGGCATCGTCTTCGTCGTTGCCGCGTGTGTGCGCGCGGCCCAGTTCCCGTTCTCGCTATGGCTCAGCGACACGGCCGCGTCGTCAGCGATTCCGGTGATCGCCCTCGCGGCGGCGACGGTCGCGCCGCTTGGCGCGTACCTCGTGGCCCGGGTCTACCCGGTGCTCGCCCAGTCGCCTCGGATCCTGCCCGCACTTGCGCTGGTGGGAGGCATCACCGCGATCCTCGCCGCCGTCAGTGGTATCGCGCAGCGGCGCCTGAGCCGCATAGCCGTATCCGCCGCGACAGCGGAACTCGGGCTGGCACTGGCCGCCCTCGGGATGGGCGGCTACAGCACCGGCCTGTTCATCGCCTTCACGTCGATCTTCACGTCGACGCTGCTCATCCTGGTCGCCGGCAATCTCATCCACGTCTACAAGACGGACGACATCGCTGAAATGGGTGGGGCGTGGCCGAAGTTGCGCAGCACCACCATCGCGTTCGCGGTCTGGGCATTGCTGGCCGGCGGTCTCGCGTTGAGCTCCTACTACCCGATCGCGGCCGCACTGAGCGGTGCGGATCCGGCGGGCGGTACCTTCAGCGGTCGGGAGCGCGTGGTCATGGTCATCGTCACCATCGTCGCGGCGCTGCTCATCGCAGTCCTCGCCGGGCGTGTGTTCACGACAGTGATCACCGGTGCGATCACGCGGAGACGTGGCTTCCAGCACGACCGCATCGCCGATGTCGGCCGGCTGCTGCGAAGGCCGATCGGCCTGCTGATGGTCGCGTCGGTGCTCGCGGTGCTGGTCGGCTTGCCGGGCTTGCAACCGTTCGCGCTGGGAAGCCGCCGCATCGCAGGACTCACGTTCCTGCGCTTCGTCGTGTACGGCAAGCACCCGCAAGCGATCAGCATCGACGGCATTGCGCTGCTCATCGCGCTGCTCGCGCTCGTGGGTGGATTTGCCGCGGCCTGGCTCTGGTACGGACCCGCGAGGCGAACCGCGACGCTGGCAGCCGCAGCAGCCTTCCGACCGTTGCGTGTCGCTGAAGAGGGTTTCTACGTCGGGCGTCTTACCGACCTTGCGTCACGTCCGCTGCTGGCCATCGCCGGCCGCATCGCGAGCTTCGATGACGAGGTCACCGCGCCGATTGCCGCGTCGGTGGGGGAGAGTGCGGATCTCGCAGCCACCGGACTGGGCGCGCTGCGCAACGCGCGACTTGCTCGCTACCTCGCCGGAGGCATCCTGGTCATCGGGGTGCTGGCCCTGCTGTCCGTGCTTGCGGCGACCGGACATCTCTGGGTACACCTGACGTGAACGTGATCCTGTCGTCGATCGTCTGGACACCACTCCTCTTTGCGGTGATCACGATCTTTCTGCCCGAGCGCGATGAAGAGCAGCGGGCGCGCGTCAGAACGATCGCGCTCGCCGGCGCGGGGTTGAGCTTTTTCGCAACCACATTCTTCGGAATCCTCGGTCAGATCGCGCTCGGTGCGGGCGGCGGTCTGGCATCCGCATATCAGGAGAACCATGTCTGGTTCTCCAGCTTCTTCTTCCAGGCGCACTACGACCTGACAGCCGACGGCATCACGCTCCCGCTGCTCGTGGTCACCACCACGGTGTTCGGGTGCGCGATCTTCCATTCCTGGAAGATCCACGAGCGAGTTCGACTCTACGTGGTGCTGGTGCTCCTGCTCGAAACGGCCGTCAACGGGGTGCTCTGCTCGTCGGACTTCGTGCTGTTCGTCGCGTTCTGGGGGCTGCTCCTGCTGCCGATGTACCTCCTCATTCGCATCTGGGGAGGTCCGGGTGCGCGTCGCGCAGCGGCATGGTTTGCGGGATTCCAGGCACTGTCACTCGTGCTGATCATTGCGACGGTCGCAATCATCATCGTCGAGGCCGGGAAGCAGACGTCGGACATGACTCCG
This sequence comes from Candidatus Dormiibacterota bacterium, assembly GCA_041691155.1. GTDB lineage: Bacteria > Chloroflexota > Dormibacteria > Aeolococcales > Aeolococcaceae > Palsa-851. Next base: position 30,247 of record JBEPVD010000030.1, read on the forward strand.
GACCTCGTGAGTTTCACGAGGACCGCGGAGACTGTCGGCTTCTGGTTGAGCTTTGCCGGCTTCGGTATCGCGATGGCGATCTTTCCGGTGCATACCTGGATGGTCGAGGCCCAGAGCAAGGCGAGTGCCGGGGTCGCAACCATCCTTTCCGGCACGATGCTGATGCTGGGTGCCTACGGAATCATGCGCATCAGCCTCGTGGTGTTCCCGGCTCCCGCGCACTACTACTCATTCGCGATCACCGGGCTCGCCGTTGTCGGCGCCTTGTGGGGCACCGTCGGTGCCCTGCGCCAGGATGAGTTGCGACGCTTCGTCGCGTACATGAACCTCGCGCAAATGTCGCTCGTCCTGCTCGCAGTCGGGGCGCAGACATCGGTCGCGCTCGTCGGTGCGGTCCTGCTGCTGTGCGGGCAGGGGCTGGCTTCCGCAATGCTCAACCTGATCAGCGGCGCCCTCGAGGAGCGCACCCGTACGACGAGCATTCGCGCCATGGGCGGGTTGGTCACGCAGGCACCGCGCCTGGCGGGGTTCTGGCTGTTCGCAGCCGGGAGCTTGATCGGCGTGCCGTTGCTCGCCGGATTCGCCGGTGATTTCATGGTGTTCGCCGGCTCCTTCCCCGTGCATCGCATCGCGACGGTGATCGTGATGGGAACGGTCATTGTCACCACCGGCGGTCTGGTCTGGGTAGCGAACCGCGTGTTCTTCGGACCGGTGCGGGATCAATTTGTGCGCGTCCGTGACGTCACGCTGCTGGACCTCACCGTGCTGATCCCGCTGCTCGTCGCCGTGCTGCTCTTCGGTGTTCGCGCTGGAGCAGTGGTGCCGGTGATCGCCAACGGCGTGCTCGAAATCACCACCCGGATCGCGGGAGGGTAGAGGGTGGATTTCACGCATGCGCTGACGCTCGCGATGCTTCCTGAAGCGATGCTGGTGGGAACCGCGATGCTGTCGATCATCGTCGCGGCCATTCGGCCCGGGTTGCGCCCCGACATCCACCGCTGGATCGCCTGCATCGGCCTCGTGGGCTCGCTGTCGGCGTGCGGACTGGTACTGCTCGGACTACGCCATCATCCGTCCGGGATCGCGATCACGGTGTGGAACGGCGGATTCGTCGTGGACAGCTTCGCGCTCTTCATCGCAATCCTCGCCTGCGTCACCGCGCTCATCACGTGCCTCGTCAGCGACAGCACGGTGCGCAACATACCTTCACGTTCAAGCGCGCTCTTCAGCCTCATCCTGGTCGCGACCGCCGCAGCCGAGGCGATTGCCGCGCAGCGCGAGATGGTCACGTTCTTTATCTCCCTCGCGTTGATCCTCGTGTGTCTGGTCGCGATCGGATCGCTGGTGAAGACCGACCCGCGCGGCGGCGTGTCGTCGTTCGAGCATCTCATCGAAGGCGGTGTGGGCCTTGCCACGCTGCTGTACGGGATTGCCCTGCTCTACGGCGTCACACGAAGCACGAGCCTCGCCGGGGTCGCTGCCGATGTCACGCCTGGCGTGACATCAGCACCGGGCGCTGTGGCGCTCGGCGTTGCTTTGATCGTCCTCGGTCTCTGCTGCACGCTCGGGATCTTCCCGTTGCGACAGTGGGTGGGCCGCGTGGCCGGGAACGTCCCTGCAAGCGCAGCGGGTTTCATCATTGCCATGAGCCTCATCGCTGGAGGCGCAGCGTTGGCACGCGTGACCGTGTCCGGGCTGGGACCGAACGTCTCGGTGTGGCGGTGGCTCTTGCCGATCGTCGCCGCCGTTGCGCTTGGCCATGCGTCACTGAGCGCGCTGCGCGAGAGCACCGTTTCCCGGCTGATCGGCCAGCTCGTCAGCGCCCAGGCAGCCATGCTGCTGCTGGGGTTGCTGGCGTTCACGACGGGCTCGCGCGGGCTTCCCGCGTTTGGCATCACCGCCTTTCTCGCGACACTCGGCGTCACCGCGATCGCGACCGTGGCCACGTTCGGAGTGCTGGCGATGCTCCAGGCCGCGGGGATCGGCGACAGCATCGACGACGTCCGAGGTCTGGCACATCGCTCGGCGCCGACTGCCCTGCTGCTGACCGTGGCGGTCGCGACGCTTGCTGGTGTTCCGCCCCTCGCGGGCTTCCTGACACGTGTCCTCCTCGTCTCGAGCGCCGCGGACACGCACTATGGCTGGCTGGCCATTGTGGCCATCGCCGCGACACTGCTCACCATCACCGCCGCCTTCCGATTCATCGGCGGCATGTATGCCGAGGCCGGTGACGAGGTGCCGTTCACCTTGGGCGCAACGCCGGTGCTCTCGCGAGTGATCGCCGCTGCGGCGTGCTGTGCAGGCATCGTGCTCGTCGTGTTCATCCAGCCGCTGCTCGCGGTGGCCACCGCGGGAGCCGGAACACTGCGCTGACCAGCTCCGAGCGCGCGCCGCGAGGAACCCCCGCGCGGGATCTGCCCGCGCTCGCGCTCACGGCACTGAGCACGGTGGTCCGCGCGATCGGGCCGCTTCGGGGGCCGGCAGCCTCCGCGTTCGGCACTGCGTGGTATGGCCGCCTGACCCGCGAGGCGCGCGTCCGCGCGGCGGCGAATCACCACCGACTGCATCCAGCCCTGACCCATGCGGAGTCGGCATCACTGGCGCGTCAGTCGTACCAGGAGTACGTGCGCATGATCGTCGACTCGATGTGGGCCGAGCCGCTCGACTCGACCGAGGTGCTCCGGTTGTTCCGGGTGATCGGCGCCGAGCACCTGGACGTCGGCGACCGTGGATCGATGGTGGTTTTGCCCCACTTCGGCAACTGGGATGTCGCTGCGAGCGCGTCGCTTGGACTGGGCCTGCATCTGAGCACCGTGATGGCACCGGTTGTGTCGCCAGGCATCACCGAGATGGTCGCCCTCTCGCGGCAACGCAAAGGGCTGGAGATCTTCACCCCGCGGCAGGCTGCTCGCGGCCTCTTCCGCGCGCTCCGGAGGGGGCGGACCGTGGCGCTGATGCTCGATGTGCCGGAGGCAGGGCCGACGGTCGTGGTGCCGTTCTGCGGCGGGATGGTTCGCTGCAGCGCGGTGCCCGCGCGACTCGCGGCGACGACCGGATCGCCGGTTCTGCCGGTCACGTGCAGGCGCGAGGGCCCAGGCTGGGTCCTTGAGATTCACGAAGCCGTCGAGCTTGCCGGGGACGACGAGGTCGTGATCGGACGTGTGGCCGCCGCCGTCGAGCCGGCCATACGGGCTCATCCCGAGCAGTGGTATCCGTTTCATCACGTCTATGCGGATCGGTGACGCGCGGGGACTGACGGTGGGGGAGTCCCTCCAGGCGCTCCGCGAACCGGCCGGACCTGTTGCATTCCCGGCCACCGATGCCGCGCGCGGGGCTAAACTCCACCCCGCATGGCTGGCAACAAGGCCGCTGCGGCGGGCTGCGCCGCCGGGTATCTGATCGGGTCGGTGCCTTTCGGCCTGATCGTCGGGAGAGCCGTGGGCGGCCTCGACATTCGCGATTTCGGCAGCGGGAATATGGGCTCGGCCAATGTGGCGCGCACCATCGGCGCGCGCGCCGGTGCGATGACCTTTGGGCTCGACGTTGCCAAGGGGGTCGTGGCGGTCAGGCTGGCGCGACGCCTGGGCGCCGACCCGACTGCCCAGGCCGCTGCCGGACTGGCGGCGTGCATCGGGCACTCCTGGCCGGTCTTCGCCCGCTTCCGCGGCGGGAAAGCCGTGGCGACCGCGGCAGGGGCTCTGGTGGTGGTGTCACCACCGGCATTCGCCTGGGCGTTGGCGGGCGGCGTGTCGGGCCTCGCGTTGACCAGGACCTTTTCGGTTGGGTCGCTCGCCGCCACTGGCGCCGCAACGGTCGGCAGTGGTGTGCAAGCGCTCCGAACCCACGATCCCGTCCCGTTCGCGTTCTCACTGCTTGCCTCAGCGCTCGTTGTGGCTCGGCACGTGCCGAACATCAGGCGCTTGGCGCGCGGCGAGGAACCCAAGCTGTCCACTCGCTTGTTCGGCGGTCGTAACTGAGTCATCGACGGAGGCCGCGCCACCCGTCCGTATCATCGGGGGCATGAAGGGCGATCCCGGGCTCTCTTCGCGTGCGCAGCTCGACAGCGCTGCGGACCGCGTCAGTGCAGTCGCCCGCGCGTTGACCAGCACCACTGATGGCGTCACTGCGTTGCGTCACGAGGTGGTCGACACCGCTGCGGCACTCGCAGGCGGTGGCGCCTCGGCGGCAATGGCGCTGCTCGACGGTGAAAGCCTCAGCGTGCAGGTGACCAATCTCCCGGCGGGAGCCTTCGATATCTTCGCCGGCTGGGAGAGCACGCCGGCAGTGCTTGCCGGACACCGCGTGCACCAGACCGCCACAGGTGGCGGATCACTGCTGGTCCTGCCGATGTCCTATCAGGGCGCGGTGGTTGGAGCGCTCGCGGTCATGCGACCGCGCGTCGCCGGGGTCGACGAGGATGACCCCGACGGCCTTCTGGCCATTCTTGCCGATAACGCGGCGATCGCGATGGAGAATGCGCGCCTCTACGAGACCGAGAGGGAGTCGGTCCGCCGTCTGCGCGAACTGGACTCCATGAAGACCGACTTTCTCGCGACGGTGCAACACGAGTTGCGCACGCCACTCACGGCGATCCTCGGGCTCAGTGACCTGATTGAAATGTGCTGGGAAACCTGGTCGGACAGGCCGAAACTCGAAGCACTGCGCGATATCCAGGTCGCCGCCAGCAACCTCGACGGCATCGTCGAGACCATCATCGATTTCACGGTCGGTGACGGCGAGACGCTGGTGCTCGGTCTCGCGGATGTGCCGCTCGAGGCGGCTGCTCGCGCTGCGATCGAAGTCATCGGCGAACGCCACAAGGGTGGCTTGCCGGTACCCGCTGCGGTGGAGGTGGATCCGGGGGTCACCTTGCTCGCGGATCCCGACCGCCTCGGGCAGGTGCTGCGGGCCCTCATCGACAACGCGGTGAAATTCAGCGACGGCGAAGGGTCTGTGACGATTCGTGGGCGGCGAACCGCCGAGGGCACCGTCCTCGTCGAGGTCATCGATCGCGGCATCGGCATCCCCGAAGCCGACCTGCCCCACGTCTTCGACCGATTCTTTCAAGTGGACAACACTGCGACGCGGCGGTTCGGCGGTACGGGCATGGGGCTCGCCCTGGTCAAACGCGTGGTCGAGGCGCACGGCGCCTCCATCGACATCGAGACCAGCGTCGGCGCCGGGACGCGCGTGGTGCTGCGCTGGCCTGAGCGCATCGCCGCGCCGGCAGAGACCGGCGAAGCGCAGCCGATGGCGTCCTCGCTGCCGGTACAATGACCGTGGTCGCGCTAGGCGGGGCGTTAGCGGTGCCCTGTACCCGCAATCCGCTATAGCGGGGCTGAATTCCCCACCGAGGGGGCGCGTCATTGGGTCTGCTCCGGACGTGCCGGCGTTGACGACTGGGTCCCGCGCAGCTCGGGCCCGTGAACCCCGTCAGGTCCGGAAGGAAGCAGCGGTAAGCGGTTCCCCGGGGGTGCCGTGGGGCAACCTGGTCTGAGCCGGTCGTACGGGTGAGCGCCGGTGGCGTGCCGACAACGTGGGGTGCGCGACTACTTCATTCCCAGGGCGGTTCCCCAAGACGGGGGACCGCCGCCATTGCGACAATGCCGCCCACTTCGGGTGACCATGGAGGAGTCGCGCGTCTTGGACCGCCGGCCGATCGATTCGTGAGCCTCGCGCTGTATCGCCGCTACCGGCCGCAGCGTTTCGGCGACCTCGTCGGTCAGGAGGTCGTCGCCCGGACGCTGCTCAACGAGGTTCGCTCGGGTGCCCTGGCGCACGCGTATCTGTTCGCGGGCGCTCGTGGCACGGGGAAGACCTCGACGGCACGAATCCTCGCGCGCGCCGTCAACTGCGCGTCCCCGGTCGACGGTGAGCCGGACAACGTCTGCCCTGCGTGTGTCGAAATCCTCACTGGCGCATCTGTCGACGTCCTCGAGATCGACGCCGCGAGCAATCGGAGCATCGATGACATGCGCGAGCTGCGCGAGCGTGTGGGCTATCTGCCGGCGGTGCTGCGCCGCAAGGTCTACATCATCGACGAGGCGCACATGCTCACCACCGATGCGTGGAACGCGTTTCTCAAGACGCTCGAGGAGCCGCCACCGCACGTGCTCTTCGTGCTCGCGACCACCGAGCCGCACAAGGTCCCGGAAACCATTCGCTCTCGGGTGCAGCGGTTCGACTTCCGCCGCGTTCCGGTCCCGGCGGTCGAGCAACTGCTTGCGGACATTGCCCGCAAGGAGGGCGAGCGCGTCGACCCCGACGCCTTGACGCTGCTCGCCACCGCCGCGCAGGGGAGCCTGCGCGACGCGGAGGTGTTGCTGGAGCAGGCGCTCGGCGCGGGTGAGCGTCCGGTCACGGTCGCGGTCGCACGGCGCTCGCTCGGCTTGACCGACCCTTCGACCTTGCACGCACTGGTGACATCGCTTGCCGGCGCCGACGCCGCCGGGACTCTTCGCGCCGCGGCCGCCGCGTTCGATGCCGGTGCGGACCCACGCCAGCTCTTCCGCGACGTCGCCCGGTTGGCGCGCGCCGCGGAACTGGTAGCGCTCGGGTATCCGGAAGGCGCCTCGGTCGGGCCTGATGAGGTCGCGCTCGTCAGCGATCTCGGCGCGATCGCTCCGGCGGGACTCTGGCTTCGTTTGCTGGAACTGGTGGCGGAGGCGGAGATGAACCTGCGGCAGTCGGTGGACGCACGGCTGCTGGTCGAGGTCTGCCTGCTCCGCTCGCTGCGTCCACCTGCCGCCGATGGCGAGGCCGCCGGTATGGCTGCTCTCGAGCTCCGGGTGACCGCGCTTGAGCGGGGCGGTCTTGGGGTCGCTCCAGCGGCCGCGGAGACCCCCAGGACGCGGCCGCAGGTCGCCGCGGCGCTGTCACCGAGCGCGCGAGTCGCACCGGTTGCCGCAGAGGCGGCCCCACCGCAAGGCGTTGACTCGCCGGCTTCCCTAGCTCCAGTGCCATCGCCATCGCCCGCCGCAGCGGCGCCACCCGCCGAGAACGGCGCGCGCGAGGCGCCGGCCGAAGTCGTCGTCGAAGCCATCGGGCGTCGCGACCTCAGCACGCTGGACAGCTGGATCGCCGGGTGGCCCGTCGCGATCGAGGCGGTTGCGCGGGCCAACAAGGGTCTCGCGGGCGTGCTGCGTGACTGCAAGCCGGTCGAAGCGGATGCCTCCGGCGTCACCATCGGGACCAACGGACGCTTTCACCACGAGCAGATCAGCGACCCGGAGAAGCGCGCGATCGTCGCGGCGGCGCTGTCCGCAATGAGCGGGCGTCCGATCGCGGTGCGAACCCAGTTCACCGGCGAGGATCGACCTCGAGGGACGTCTGGAACTGTCAGCGACGTCACCCAGGCGGTCCTCGACACCTTCGCCGGCAGCCGGGTCACCGCCACACGTCTGCACGACGACTCCGGACAAGGTATGCCGCGATCAACCCACGGTGCGTAGACTCCCCAAACGAGGTCTGAGATGAAAAACCAGCAAGCGATGATGAAGCAGCTCCAGCAGGTGCAGGCCCGCATGGCCAAGATGCAGGAGGAACTCAACGACGTCACCGTGACCGGGACGGCGGGTGGCGGCGTGGTCTCGGTGACGGCGGACGGGCACCAGAAGATCCTCGCGGTGACCGTCGAGCCCGAGGCACTCGAGGAGGGCGCGGAGATGCTCTCCGACCTGATCCTCGCCGCCTGCAATGACGCGCTCGACAAGTCGCGTGCGGCCGCGGCCGCCAACATGTCGCAGCTCACGGCGGGTCTGGGGCTTCCTCCCGGTCTCATCTGACCGGGTTCGGGCACGTGATGGTGGAGGAGGGACGTGCCACTCGTTCCTGAGGCCGTTGAGCGACTCGCGGCCGAGTTCGGGCGCCTGCCCGGCATCGGTCCGAAGACAGCCCAGCGCCTGACCTTCTACTGCCTCCGGGCGTCCGCGGAGATGTCGCAGCGGCTCGCGGGAGCGCTGAACGATCTGCATACCCGGGTCCGCCCCTGTTCGCGGTGCTTTTTCATCGCTGATGGGCCGCTCTGCGCGATATGCATGGATGCCAAGCGAGATGGATCGTTGTTATGTGTTGTTGAGGAAGCGCTGGATGTCCTCGCCGTTGAGCGAAGCGGCGAGTTTCACGGCCTCTATCACGTTCTCGGCGGTGCGCTGTCGCCGATGGACGGCATCGGACCCGACGAACTCAGCATTCGCGAGTTGGAAGCGCGCGTTGCCGGCAGCGCCATCCATGAGGTGGTGATTGCCACCGATCCCGACGTCGAGGGCGAGGCGACTGCGTACTACGTCGCCGAACGCCTCGCAAAGCTCGAGGTCACGGTGACCCGGCCCGCCCACGGACTGCCTGCCGGGTCGGATCTCGAGTACGCCGATGAACTCACCATGGCACGGGCGTTCGCCGGCCGCCGGGCACTCTGAGGTGACCGATGAGCTGACCGGGAGGGTGGCTCTCGTCACGGGTGCGTCCGCCGGCCTCGGCGAGCGCTTTGCCCGCGTGCTCGACGCGGCGGGCGCCTCGGTGGTCATCACTGCCCGACGTCGCGACCGGCTCGACGCCCTCGCCGTAGACCTGACCGAGCCGCTCGTATCGGACGGAGACCTGACCGACGCTGCGTATCGCGTGGAGCTCATCGCGGCAACGCTCCGCCGCCACGGACACCTCGACATCCTCGTGAACAACGCGGGGGCGAACGATGGCGGCCGGCTCGAGAAGCAGACGCTCGAGGATCTCACCTCCGTCATCGACCTCAACCTGGTCGCGCTCATGGACATGTGCCGGCTTGCGGCCCCGCTCCTCTTCAAGTCCGAGCACGCCTCGGTGATCAACATCGCGTCCATGTACGGCGTGGTGGCTTCGACGACACCGATGGCGGCCTACAACGCCACCAAAGGGGCGGTCGTGAACTTCACGCGGAACCTGGCGGCGCAATGGGGGGCACGCGGTGTGCGCGTGAACGCGCTGGCGCCGGGTTTCTTTCCTTCGGAGATGACGGGAATGCTCGAGGATGAGGAGTCGGCCGAGTGGATTCGCTCGCGCACGCTCCTCAAGAGGACCCCTGCGATCGAGGAGCTCGACGGGCCGCTGCTGTTTCTCGCGTCCGACGCGTCGAGTTATGTGACCGGCCACACCCTGCTGGTCGATGGCGGGTGGACCGCGGTCTGACAGGCGCTTGGGGATCTCGTCCCGGCTGCCTGCCGATGGCGTCCGACCTCACCGGCGGTCCGATCGATGGGTACCAGCCCGTACCGACAACGAGGTGACCTGACTGACACGCTGCGGCCATGTATCATCCACCGGCCGAGCGGCGTGGGCTGGCGTGCGAACGGTGCGGGAGTACCCGGTGCATCCCGTTGACATTCGATCAGTCGCCCGTTGGCGTCGAACATCCCCGGTACAAGTGCGTCGGCTGCGGGCTGTACTTCTACCGTGCGGCGTCGCGTGGGCCTCGAGGCGGGAATTGATGTCGAGGCGCCACGCCGAGCCAATGCGCGCGCTGCCGGCGGAGTACGCTCACTCCTATGATCGAGCTAGCGGGAGCCTGATGCCGGCCGATCCACTGTCGCCGGCCACGCTCGTGACCAGGGGCGACCCTGCGGAATTGCGCTGCCGCGCCTGTGGCGGCCCGAGGGTGATCCCGATGACCTGGGGCTATCGCCAGACGGGGTTCGAGCAGGCCGGCTTCAAGTGCGCGGATTGCGGGCGGCGCCTCCTGACCATGGAAGGTCAGCGGACCCCTCGCGCGATCTGAAACCGGGAGGGAACGAGAGCCGGCGG
>JBEPVD010000031.1:0-39750 GCA_041691155.1 Candidatus Dormiibacterota bacterium
CTGGGGGACCAGGGGTCGCAGGTTCGAGTCCTGTCTCCCCGACAGCGCTGAGTTCGGTTCGAGGGCTAACGCCTCGCTAGACGTTGCGAGCCCGTCGCGGATGCAGGTGCTAGTGCTCCAAACGGGCATGAGGACCTTCCTCAACAAAGCGATCATTCGCGATTGGCACAAGCTCGGCTTTAGAGCGGGCGGTTGATCATCATACCAAGCATCATTCCACGGTTTTGCTGACAAAGCGCTTACATTTTCGGGTGCTCGGGCGGCGTGTGAAAGTCCGGCAGATACTTGACGCCGTGGGGAAGCGTTGGGACTGGGGGACCAGGGGTGGCAGGTTCGAGTCCTGTCTCCCCGACGGACGCGCAATTGAATACAGGCTGAGGGATTTCGGCGGCCCCCAGCGAAGGCTCATGGTGCGTGTTTTTGTACTCTTCTCGAAAAGAAGCCGACGGCGGGGCGACCCATCGTAGAGTTCGAACGAGACCGACGCGACGTCGCCTGACACCGTCACCAATGTCGCAAACCTGAGGTAAAAATGATTAGAAGCGTGATCGCCACCGAGTTCAAGGCTGGGACGTCACCAGCCCAAGTGAGGGAGTTGATGGATGCGATGGCCGGGGTCCGCGTCCCGGGCATGCGACGGCTTGTGTGCGGCCCCGATCTCGGCCTCCGCGAAGGCAATTGGGACTATGCTCTCACCGTCGACTTCGACGACTCGGAGGCGTACAAGGCCTACGACATGGACCCCGAGCACAATCGCATCCGTCGTGAGATTGCGGCCGAGATCACGAAGTCCTCGGTCAGGGTGCAGTTCGAGCTGCCTGACACGCAGGGCGATCCGTCCGCGTCCCGGGGATCGCTCCGCGGATGACACGATGCGGGGCAAGCCGTGACAGCGCACCCGCATCACATCGAAAGCGTCGGGAACCTCAGACGGCTCCTGGGTATCGTGTCTGTGAGGTTCGAAAACAAAATCGGCTCGGAATTGCGACGAACGTCGCGCCGACGACCTCGATATGAGCATTTCACATGGACTTGCTCCTCCCCGGGGCAAGCACTGCTCCGGCCAACATCAGCTCGACGACGGTCAGTACGGCAAGCACCAGGAAGGGCACCGTGAAGCCGCCGGTGGCCGTGCGGATCAGGCTGACCGCGAAGGGTCCCGTCGCGCCGATCAGGTATCCGTAGAAGAGCATCGTCGCAGTCAGACTGCGCGCTGCATCGACGGTCGACGTCACGGCTAGTGGCACGGTGAGAGTCAGCGGGAATATGCCGCCGACGCCGAGGCCGATGACGATGATCCATAGCCACGGCAGGGAAACGGGCATCAAAGCGACCAGCACCAGCCCCGCCCCGGAGACCACTGCGGTGATTCGTAGCCCATCAGAGAGCCGTCCACTGCGCTGCACCCACAATGCGCAGGTCAGGGCGCCCACCACCTGCATCGCCGTAAAAAACGAGAGCAGGAGACCAGCATCGACCTTTGACCAGCCCCGTTCCTCATAGAGTGGCGCCAGCCATGTGAGCACGCCGTAGTACACGACTGACTGGAGACCGAACAGGCAGGCTGCGAGCCACGCCTGGCGGGTGGGGCGAGGCACACGCACGCGAGCGATGAACACGTGCCGCGGCGATCGAGCGGCAATAACCAGCCAGACTGGGATCGTCACTAGGGCAACGGTCGCCCAGATTGCGAGCGCGCCTCGCCAGGTCGATGGGAAAGTTATCGCAAGTCTCGGCGTCGCAAATGCGGCGATCCCCGCGCCAGCGTTGATGCCGACCGCGTAGATGCCGGTGACGAGCGCGCCACGCGTCGAGAAGTACTGCCGTACTAGTGCTGGCAGCATCGTGTTCCCCACCGCGATGCCGCAGCCAAGCAAAGCGGCGCTGGCCAGGAGGGCGAGTGGCGATGTCGTCCAGAAGCGCACCGCGGTTGCAACACATATGGTTGCAAGCGCCGCGACAATGGCGCGCTCAATACCAACTCGACTTCCGAAGCGCGCCGCCAACGGTGACGCCAACCCCATCATGACGACCGGGAGCGTGGTGAGGAGTGATCCGTATACCAGTGTGGTGCCGAGGTCGTGCACGACCTGAGGCAGCACCGGACCGACCGACGAGATCCCCATGCGCAGGTTGAGTGCGAGCACAAAGATTGCCGTGACGAGAAGAACGGCGGGTAGGCTCTTCGACGACGTCGCTGGCGGCGGGGCTTCTGCGCGGCTGGGCTGCGCCCGTGCGGTCACTTAGCGGTGGGTGGCGAAACCGTTGCGGCCGTGACGAAGCACTGCACCCGTTACGGCACCCGTGTCCGCACCGTTCCGCACCACCTCGGTCCCATCCACAAAGACGTGGTGCACACCAGCGCAGAACTGATGGGGGTGCACGTAAGTAGCTAGGTCGGCGACCGCCGCAGCGTCGAATACAACCAGGTCGCCTCGCGCACCGGGACGCACGGTGCCGCGGTCAGCCATGCCGAGCCGTCGAGCGGGGAGGGACGTCATCTTACGGATCGCCTCCTCGAGTGTGATGACTCCCTCGTCGCGCGCATAGTGGCCCAGCACGCGCGCGAACGAACCGTAGCTGCGCGGGTGCGGGACGCCACCGGCCGCAGGGCTGAGGGTCCACCCGTCGCTGGCGACTGCGACCGACGGGTTGCGCATCACGCGTTGGATGTCCTCCTCACCGATTGCGGCGATCACAACCTCGACGCCCCCGCCTTCGTCGCGGAGCAGGTCGAGGAAGACGTCGACCGGTTCGCGGCCCTCGCGACGGGCGACATCAGCGATGCTCCGGCCACCGAGGTCGGCGCGGCGGCCGCCATGTACCGACGCGATGGTCACAGTCTCTGGCTCGAAGTCGCGCTTCGGTCGGCCGTCCGTGGGACCGTTGAGCATCTCGGTTCGAGCTGCCGCTCGGGTTGTCGAGTTGGCGAGTCGGTCACGCATCGCCGCAACGCCGCCCTCGAGCATCCATGTCGGCAACAACGCTGTCAGTGTTGTCGAGGTAGCGCTGTAAGGGTACTGGTCGAGAAGCACGTCGACCCCCTCCGCCTGCGCTCGCGCGACAACGGCCAGGCTGCGTTCGGTGAGCCCCCAATTTCTCCTTCCCAATACCTTGTGGTGGCTGAGTTGAAGGCCGACCCGGGACTGCCGCGCGACCGTCAGCGCCTCGTCAACGGCGGCGAGAAGCGCAGGGCCCTCATTCCGCATATGCGTGGCGTAGAAGCCATTGTGGGCCGCAGCAATGCGTGCGAGGGACACGAGCTCATCGGTTTCGGCGTAGCTGCCGGGGGAGTAGATGAGCCCCGAAGAGAGGCCGGCGCATCCCTGTCGCATCGCGTCGTCCGCAAGGCGTCCCATCACAGTGAGCTCGGCGGCCGTTGGCCGGCGCCGATCGAACCCCAATGCCGCGATGCGGATCGACGTGTGGCCCGCGAGCATGACCACGTTGAGCGAGAGCGGCTGCCGGTCGAGCATGTCGGCATACCCGCCCGCGTCATTCCAATCCCACGTCAGTGAGTCACCGAGGTGCGCCGTCGACTCCTGGAGCAGCTTGGCGCGCGTCGCGGCGATGGGGAAGGGTGTGCTGCCGCAATTTCCGGTAACGATCGTCGTCACACCTTGACGCACCATCGAGTCTGCCCGCGGATACCGCGGCAGGGTGAAGTCGCAGTGCGTATGCAGATCGATGAAACCCGGCGCGACGACGAGTCCGGTGATGTCCACGCTGATGGCGCCCGGGGGTGTGGCCACATCGTCGCCGACCTCGACGACGACACCCTGACGCACGGCGATGGTCGCGTGCCGGGCCGGCGCACCGGTGCCGTCGACAAGGGTGCCGCCGCGGAGAAGGACCGATCCACCTCTCTCCGACGCGACCGGCCCCGCGCTCAGGTCCTGGCGTCCGTGACGGAGGTCGCGGCGGCACGCGAGGCGGTCATCCGCATCCCCCACTCGATGTGGCGTTGGAACTGCACGATCATGATCGGGTGGATGCCGCGGTTCTGGAGACCGGCGTAGTCATGCGCGGCGATCAGGCGCTTCGCCTCGGCGTCGACCTCAGGGTAGTTGGCAAGCACCGCGTCAGGCTTGTCGAGGAACTCGACAAAGAGGTCCTCATCCTCCTGGATCGTGTGGAGGAGTCGATGCACGTAGTAGTCGCCCGCCTTCGGGCGGGGATACATGAGCGGTTCATCAGCCATGGCGTTTTCCCTCGTCAGAATTCGATGACTGCGTAGCCGCAGTGGCCCGAGTCCCAATACGAGTGGCGTTCGGCTTGTACGCGCTCGCCGCGCGCGCCGAGTGAGATCGCCCAGGTGCGCAATTCCACCATTCCGATAGCGTCGAGCTCTGCAGCGGACATGGACACGAGCTTTTCGATCTGGCCGGACTCCAGCCAGTCAAGGACGCGATGATCTGCCTCCACGTCGGGCGCATCAAATCGGCTCGTACCCGGATAGTGCGACATGCCGCCCGTGGAGACGATGCCGACCCGAACCCCGGTTGCCTCGGCCCAGGCAGCGATCGCCTTGCCGAGTTCGTGGCAGCGGCGGATGGAAGGCTGGGGTGGCACGTACGCGTTGACAATGATCGGAATGACGGGAACGCTGAGACCTTCCTCCACCATGTAGTTCAATGGCACAAGGAATGAGTGGTCGAGCACCTCGTTCTGGCTGAACGCGGGATCGAAGCCGCGATCCATGAGTCCGTCCATGAGGCTGTTGGCGATCGCCGGGGCGCCATCGAGCTCGATGCGGCGTTGATTGAACTGTGCGACGACGGGGTTGCCCGTAAACAGCGTGAACTGCGGGATGAGGTTGAGGAAGTGGTTGTGCAGGTGATCGAGCGCAACGATGAGGAGAGCATCCACCTGCTCTTCGCGCGCGCGGCGCGCGACGGTTCGGTAACCCTCGTGCATGCGTTCAAGCTCTGCCGGATCTTCCTCTTTTGGTTGGGTGAAAATCTGCGGTGCGTGCGAAACGCAGAAGCCGAACGCGACGCCGCCCCCGCGCGTAGCGTCGGCAACTCCCTTCGCTTGCGATGTCACAGTGGTCATGCTGGTTCTCTCCTTACGATCTCGAGTGATGCTGACGTTGAGTCGCGCGATGCCATGGCCCTGGCAATGAATGCGTACTGTGCATCGCCGGCGGTGAGTGGAGCGCGGCCCCCGGCGAGGCCGCGAGGCCAATGAACCTCGACCCCAGCCGCGCGCGCCGCCTCGTGGTCAACGCCGCCTGGTGGTGACGCGATGTCCACGATGATGCGACCGCGCATCCGAGAGAAGGCAACTGCGGGGATGGCGTCAGTCGATGGAACGGTGTTGATGACGATATCGCAGCTGCTCATTTCGTCGATACGGTCCTCATATCCCACCGGGATCGCACCGCATTGGCGAGCACGTTCGAGCGCACGTGGGTGACGGGCGGCGACCTGAGGCACGCAGTGGGCGGCGATAAGGTAATCGGTGATCACCGCACCGGTGACTCCATAGCCGACGACGAGGATGCGGTGCTCGCGCAGAATCCGACGGGTTATTTCGATGAGGAGGCGCACCACGCCTTCGGCCACTCCGGTCGACAGTCGCGTCGCCAGACCAGCGTCATCCTTCAGTTGAAAGATCGGGATGTCCATCGCGCTGGCGATCTCATCGAGGGTTTGGTTCGACCGCCCCATCACGATGCCGCCCGCGCCGGCGTGTGATTGTTGGAGCAGGTTCCTGTCGATGATGATCGGCTCCGGGGCATCCGGGGCGTACACGATGTCGCCGTTGAGCCCCGGCGAGGGGAGTACGAGCCATTCCGCACCGCCGATGGCATGGGACAGGGTCAAGGCTACATGGACGCCGTTGGACTCGGTGGACGCCTGACCGTAGCGGACGGACTCGTGGCCGTCTTGCGCGAGCCGCTCCGCAATGTGTACCTCGCGTCCGTCGCCACCGAGCACTACAACGCGGTACCGCCTCATGCGGAGACCTCCACTGGTTGCGCGACTGCTTCGAGCGCAGCGTCGCACGCCGTCAGCACCTCGCTGATGTTCTTTGCCTGGTCCGCGGAGCACGCCGTATATGGACCGCGCACCGTGGACGAGCCCGCATAGCCTCGCAACTGCATCGCCATCTTGACAGCGGCGGGTTGGCCGACGGCCGCCACGACGCGCCGATAGGGAGCCAGAGCGCCCTGCACCGCGCGCATCATGGCGATGTCGCCACGACCGGCAGCGTCGACCAGAGTGCGCGTTGCCTCCGGGAACACCCAGCAATTCGTGGACGTCAGTCCGTCCACCGGTGCCGCGAGGGTCATCGCTGCCGTGAGATCGGAGGCGATGAGGATCTCAACAGGCCGGCTGCAGGCGCGGATGGCCTCGATGCTGGCGAGTAGGCGGCCGGCGTCGCGCGTGCCCTGCTTGATGCCGACATACCCGCTGCCCTCCATCACCTCGCCGAGGAGTGGCGGGGAGAGGTCATGGCCGAAGACAGGGTTGTTGTAAATGACAAGGTTGCTGCCAACCGACGTACTGAGCTGCGTGAAGTGCCGGATCACGTCCCGCTCCGTGGCTTCGCAAGCCAGCGGCGGCGCGACCATTGCCATGTCTGCACCGCGCTCGAGCATTGTCGACGCCAGCCGCGCCGTTGCCTCGGTGGAAAGTGATGCGGCGCACGCCATGATCGACTCGCACACGCCCGTGGAGCGAACGCTCTCGAGGACGTCGAGTCTCTCAGCGTCGCTGAGCGCCGTGAATTCTCCATAGGCGCCCACAAGAAGAACGCGAGTGATTCCGGCTGCGGCCAAACGCTCCATGTTGGCGGCCATTGCCGCTGTGTCGACGCCGCGCCCGTCGGTGCGGAATTGCGTAGGCGCGATCGCATACAGGGCCATCGTCGTGTCGCGGGTTGGCGTCGAAAGCACCGTCATCGTCAGGTCCTCACGTGCTCAACGTGCTGCGGTCGGCGGTGTGCTGCTGCAGACGCGCCAAGATACAGTCGCCCGACCTCGGGGTTATCAAGGAGATCGGCGGCGCGGTCTTCGATGCGGACGGTGCCAAGCTCAAGCACCGCCGCGTGGTCTGAAACGCGCAGCGCGGACCGCGCGTTCTGCTCGACCATCAGCACGGTGATGCCGTCGCTGGTCATGCGTGCCAGTGTCTCGAAAACCAGGGTGCGGCTTTTCGGGTCGAGCCCCAGCGACGGCTCGTCCGCCAGAACGACCTTGGGTTCCAGCATGAGCGCGCGGGCGAACTCGATGATGCGTTGCTGCCCGCCGGAGAGCGAGCCCGCGTGGGCTTTGCGAAACTGCGCGACGGTCGGAAACCGGACGGCGAGCGCCTCCGCGCGATCGCGAACGAGCGCGCCGTCGCTCAGGATATAGCCACCCATCAGCATGTTCTCCCAGACCGTCAATGTCGGGAACAGGCTGCGGTCCTGTGGCACGTGGACGACGCCTGCTTCGAGGATTTGCCTCGGGGTCATCCCGTGCAGGGGCTGGCCGTCGAGCACAATCTCGCCGGACCCCACCGTGATGAGTCCGCTGATCGCCCGTAATAGAGTCGATTTCCCAGCTCCGTTCGGGCCGATCAGACAGGTCATCTTGTGGCGCGGGACGCGCAGCGTGACGCCGCGCAATACGGTGCCGTATCCGTATCCACAGACGACGTCGCGGATGTCGAGACATACGTCGATGGTTCAGTCTCCCAGGTAGGCGTCGAGAACGAGCTGATTGCTTTGCACGTCCGCCGGGGCGCCGACGAAGAGCGTCGTGCCGTGGTCGAGCACGACCAGGGGATCGCACAGACCCATGACAAACTCCATGTTGTGCTCGATCACGAGGAAGGTCATGCCGGTGGCGTGGAACTCGCGTATCCGCTCAGTCATGAGGTCGACCATCACGTGGTTGACACCAGCGGTGGGTTCGTCGAGGAGCACCATCCGGGGCTGGCCCATCAGCACCGCCGCGAACTCGAGGAGTTTCTGCTGGCCGTATGACAACTCGCCCGCCTTCGCTTCGGCGAGACGAACGAGGCGAAACTCCTCGAGAAGGTGCATGGCGAAGTCGACCGTGGCGCGGTTCGCCTTCGACATACCCCAGACTGCGAGCCCACGTTTCGGAGACGCGACCAGAAGGTTGTCGAGCACGTCCAGGTCGGGCAGCACCCGAGCACGTTGGAACGTTCGGCTCATCCCGAGGCGGTACATCGCGGTGGGGTCCGGGCGGCGGATCGGGCGGCCATCGAAGAGGATCGAGCCCGCATCGCGGGAGAGGTATCCGCTGAGCATGTTGAGGAGGGTCGTCTTCCCCGATCCGTTGGGCCCAATGAGTGCCGTGATGCTGCCAGGGCTGACGCTGAAGGAGCATTCGTTGACTGCGACAATCCCACCGAACCGTTTGGTGAGGCCGGTGATCTCGAGAAGCGGGTGGTTGTCGATCATCCCACCGTCGCCACGTCGCCGACGGCGTCGGCCTGCCTTTCGCTGTCCTCGGCCGCCGAGATGCGCCGTCGGCGACGCCGCAGTGTCTTGTCAGCAATTGTGGTGACGACTCCTCGGGGGAGGAAGAGCATGACCAGAACGAAGACCGCGGCGTAGGCGACTAAGTAGAACTGATTGGCCCCGAGCGAGTACGCGAAGTACTGCTGGGCCGGCGTGAGGATGAGTGCGCCGACGAAAGGGCCCCAGAGTGTGCCGATGCCTCCCAGATAGGCGACCAGAATGATCCCCATGGCCAGAAACTCGCCGTCGAAGGCGAATTGCGGGTAGACGGTGGATAGGTAATACGCCCACACCGCGCCGGCCATTGCGGAGAACGCGGCGCTGCCTGCGAATGCCGCGAACTTCGGTACCGACGTCGCCACGCCGAGCCCGCGCGCCTTGTCTTCGTCCTCGCGAACCGCAAACATCATCAGGCCGAGGCGGCTCCTTCGGACGTAGGCGCAGGCCAGCAGCGTCAGCGCGAAAACCACCAGCATCGCCCAGTAGAAGTACATCTCGTACGTTCCTGGGGGGAAGGGTGCCAGCGGCACCTGGAGGCCGGGTGCCCCGCCGGTAATGGCCGTGAGATTGAGGGCGAGGTACTGAAGGATGATGACGAGCGAGATCGTCACGATGATGAAAGGAAGCCCTCGCGTGCGGAAGGCAATGAACCCGAGCGGGAGTGAGATGACCCCGACGACGATGCCGATGACCGGCACGAGCAGGAACGGCAGCAGACCGTTGCCGACGCCGATGTGCTGGAAGGTGAGAGCCAAAGCGTAGGCTCCCAGCCCGAAAAAGGCGACGCTGCCAAGCGAGATGTAGCCGGTGTAACCTCCGATGAGATTCCAGGCTGAGCCGAGGGCCGCATACATGAGCGTGAATATGCCGATGTTCACGATCCAACTCTCCGCACCAGTGAACGGAAAGAGTGCGAGGACTGTGATCACGGTCACGCCCGCGAGTAAGCCCTGATGCGGCGCGAGCACGCGTCTCATATTGCCCCTCTGCTTCGCACGCCGAAGAGTCCCTGCGGACGGACAATGAGGACGACCACGAGAAGGATGTAGAAAGGCAGCGACGACCACTCAGGCGAGAGTTCCGCCTGAACGAGCGACTCGGACAGAGCTAGCACGACCGCGCCGGTGATCGCTCCGGCGTTGCTCCCGAGCCCCCCGAGCACGCAGATGGCCAGCAGGCGGCCGATCAGGTCGTAGTGGCTCGCAGGATCGAAGCTACCGACGAGCCCAAACATCGCACCCGCGGCGCCAGCGGTGGCCGCGCCGACGCCGAACGCCAGCGCTGCGGTGCGGTCGGTATTGACCCCGAGAAGTTTGGCCGCGGACTCTCGCTGCGAAACGGCGCGGACGGCGCGACCGAATTTCGTGCGGCTCAGCACCAGGTACATTCCCACGAGGACGACCAGTGAGAGAACGAAGGCGAGCACTCGGACGAGCGGGAACTGATAGCCAAATAGTGTCAGCGAGGTGTTCTGATAGCTCGTGACGATGCCTCGGAAGTCCGTGCCGAAAACGAAGCTCAGAATCCCCTCGATGCCGATCGCCATTGCCCATGTCATCAGCAGCGACAGGCGGTGGGCGTCATACCGGATCGGTCGAAGCAGGAACCTCTGGAGTGTGACACCGATCGCGAACATCAACGGGGTCGAGATGAGGATCGAAAGGAATGGGTCTATGGTGAAGTACGTGAAGAGTGTGTAGGCGATGTACGCGCCGCACACCACGAACACGCCTTGCGCCATGTTGATGATTCGCATCGTCCCGAAGGTGAGCGTGAGTCCGCTGGTCATCAGCGCGTACAAGCCGCCGGTCAGCACGCCGAGGATGATCGCTTGAATCAGCAAGTGCACCTTTGCGATCCCTTACGTTCCGATCGGCCTAGGGCCACGACGGCTTGGGGATGACGGGAGCGTGCTCGGCGATGGCGGAGGGATAGACGATCGTCAACGTCCCGCTGAGCCACTCTTCGAGGAACTGTGAGCCTTTCGGTGCGCCGTACTGGTCCACACTGACGACGCCGACGACGGTCTGGTAGCTGCCCTGGTGGAGCGTCGAGATGATGGTCTGGTTGTCGATCTTGCCGGTCTTGGCCGCGACCGCCTGGATCATCTGGCCGACCGCGTACGTCTCGGCAGATGTCGAGTCAATTTGAGCCGGCGTGCCACCGAACTTGGCTATGTACGCACTGACGAAAGCCGTGTTGCCGGGGATCGGCGCGCTGTACGTCCACACGTCGGAGGTGAAGATTCCCTCGGTGTTCGCCAGCCCGACGTTCTTGGGAAAGTCGACCGGATTCTCGGGGCCGTTGGTCATGAAGAGGAACTTGGGATTGAATTTCTGCTGGATCATGGCTTGCACTTGAGCCCAGCCATCAGCGTCTTGTGAGCCGCTCACCACCATGTCAGGGTTCGTCGAAGCCACTTTGGCGATGACACCTCCCAGGCTCGTCGTTTCCGCGGGATATATCTGCGAGTACACGGTTTTGATGCCCGCCGCCTCGAAACGCTTCTGGAGCGCGGCCGCGGTGGGCGCGGAGAACGGGTCATCGAGCGACGGATACGCCGCGGTCTTGGGACGCTGGTCGGCAGGTAGTGACAGGATGTAATCGCCCCACACCTGAGCTCCGTTGATAGCCGTGGCTGGGCCCGCGTCGATGAGATTGGGAAGTTTTGCAGCGAACACCGACGGGCCATTGCCGGCACCCTCGACAAAGGCGTACCCGTAGCGGTTGGCGACCTTCGCAGCTGCGAGCGTCAGGAGGCTCGAGTACGGCCCGAACACGAGATCCACCTTGTCGCGAGTGATGAAGTTCTGGTAGTTGGTGACCACCTGGGTGGGACTACTCGCATCGTCCGCAAATGACAGTTGCACCTGCCGCCCGAGGACGCCGCCCTTTGCGTTGACCTGAGAAGCCCATAGCTCGTAACCGAGCTGCGCCGCCTTACCGGTGTTTGAAAAGTCGCCCGTCAGTGAGACGGAGATGCCGATGGTCAGCGGCCCCTTCGTTGTGCCGCTGGACGCCACGGATGCCGGTGTGCCGCAGGCGGCGACCCCCAAGCAGACGATCGGGAGCAGAGCCGCCCTCGCTAGACGTGTCCTCGTGCGCATCGTGACTCCCTTTCGCCACTGAGGGCGATGCGGGTCGGTTGAAACGCCCGGCGGGCGTCTCCCCGGCCCATCAGATTGCCGCTGCTTCGCTCTCCTCGAGGGCCGAGAGCACCATGTTCATGACCTTCTCGATGTGTGCCAGCATCTCCGTCGATGCGCGAATGGCCTCGCCGTCAGCCAGCGCACCCGCGATGCTCACGTGCTGATGGGCGCAGTCGATGGAATCGCCGGTGACCGGGACGTCGCGGTTGCGCAGCGCCCACGTCAAGGCGAAGCTGTTCTCGACGAGCTGCTGAAGCAGGGGGTTTGCCGCCGCATTGGCCACGCCGCGATGGAACAGGGCGTCGCATTCGCGGAAGCCCGGCGCGTCGCCGGCCTCAGCTCGCACGACCGATCGTTCGGCGGCACTCTGCAAATCAGCAACCTCACGGCCGCTCGCATGAGAAGCGGCAAGGCGAGCAGCCATGAATTCATGGGTGGCGCGCACCTCATATGCGTGACGAATTCGGTCTCGCGATGGCGCCACCACGCGGATGCCACGGGCGTCATCGTTCTCGACGAGGCCCACGGCGACAAGTCGGACAAGAGCTTCGCGCACTGGGGTCTTGCTGACACCGAATTGCTCGGCAAGCGCGATTTCCGAGAGCCGCATGCCGGGAGGGAGTGCCTTTGACACGATGGCGTCTCGAATGCCGTCGTGTACTTGCTGCGTGAGGCTGTGACGGTGTAATTCGAGCGGTTCCAGTATGGACAGCTCATGGTCCCCGACGAACGAAAGGCGCGTTGTGGGAGGCACGCCGGCAAGATACGATATCTCGCATCTCATATGCAACATCTGACTTGCCATGACGCGATTGCTGCATATGTGGAAAAGGCGGCCGCAGCATCCGCCCCGCTACAACGACACGAGACGAGCGGCTAGGTTTTCCGCGACCCACGCACGCGGAGCAGCGGAGTCACCGGCCGCGGCACGCCTCTTCCCCCCGAGCACGCCCTGCGACGCGAGCTACGGCGCGCTCCCGCGGCTATGTCGCCCTCGCGGACCCATCTGCCAAGGGAAGAACTGTTCTAGAGTTCGAAGAAGGCGGTCTCCCTCTCTCCTTGAAGGCGAATGTCGAAGCGAAAGGTTGCGCGCTCTTGGACAGCGATGAGTGTGCTTCGAGCCTCCTCAGAGAGGGACGTGAGTAGTGGGTCGGTTGCGTTCAACGCGACTTCATCGGGGAAGTAGATTCGCGTCACGACACGATCCAACAACCCACGAGCGAAGATCGAGACGTCGATATGAGGGGCTTCAAGCCGCCCGTCGCCCGTCGGGAGCGGTCCAGGTTTGAGCGTGACAATCGTGAATACGCCTTCGTCATCGGTCGCGCATCGGCCAAAACCGCGAAAGGATGATTTGGCACTCTCACGCGGGTCATCCGGATGAACGAATCCGCCGTCCGGGTCAGCCTGCCACGTCTCGATCATGGCATCCGGAGCGGGATTACCCGCGCCGTCGAACACCTGACCCGTGATGCGGATCGCTCCCTCGCTGCCACTCGGAACCACGTTAGGGCCGTCGGTCCAAGTAAGTCCCACAGAAAGGAATGGGCCGACGGTCTGTGATGGCGTCAGTGGGAGTGTCATGGACGCTCCTGAGGTTCCCATGGCGTACCGGTACTCCCGCGAAGGACGATGTCCCATACGTAACCGAGTGCCCAATCCGGCTCTGTCAGCTCGAGCGACCAGCGGCACACGAGGCGTTGTCGCACGGACGGATCTGGGATTGCGTTGTAGATCGGATCCTGTCCGAAGAGGGGATCACCCGGGAAATACATCTGCGTGACCAGACGCTGAATGAACGAGCGACCAAAGAGCGAGAAGTGAATGTGAGAGGGCCGCCACGCGTTGAGGTGGTTCTTCCACGGATAGGCGCCGGGGTGAATGGTGATGAATCGGTAATGTCCCTCGGCATCCGTGAGGCAGCGTCCGACGCCCGTGAAATTGGGGTCTAACGGCGCTGGATGCTGGTCCCACACATGCGCGTACCGACCAGCCGCGTTGGGTTGCCATACCTCCACCAACGTGTTGGGGATCGCCCGACCATCTTCATCGAGCACGCGGCCGGCGACGATGATGCGCTGACCGAGGGGCTCGCCCGCGTGCTGGCGGGTCAGATCGTGGTCCAGCGGCCCAACCCTTCCCTCACCTAGCAGCGGGCCGGTAATCTCGGTGAGGCGTTGTGGCAGGAGGGTCATGGGTTGGCTGGGTGCGCGAAGACGTGTTGATCCGTATTCCGGCGACAGGAGCGGTGGGTGGACGCCTTTGGTCGGCGAATAGTGTGGGACAGTGAGGCGATCAGGCATGAGGCATCTCCAAACCAGTCTCGGTAGGCGGCTCGGCGATGAGCAATCACCTCAGGTCTAAGCCGCCTCGGCGAATATCATGTCATCGGGAGTGCCGTGGTCGCACCAAGGGAATGGAAATGCCATGGGCGGCTTTCAGGGTTGAAGAGCCCTGCAGCGCTTCATCCTCCGCGGGAACGCTGAGGAGAGGACCCGCGAATAAGCGATTAACAGGGCCGTCGCGAAAATGCAGGCGTCCGGCGAGATGGGATGGACAACGACGGCTGGCTGCCGACCCAGCCAATCGAAGCCAAAGCACCGCTACGGGCAGGCTAACCCTGGAAACTCCGACCGCCTTCCTGCGGATGCCGGTCTCGCCGTGGAGGAGTCAGCGGACGGTCCACGCCTGCACGCCCGACGCCATCTGGTTGCATATCGGCCTTCAACGAACGCTCTTGCACAGTGGGCGTTGAGGCTACAGGGCTCCGGCATGATCCCAAAGGCGGATTGGCCGGTTGAGCGACACAGATAGGGGTGTTCTCCTCTTTCGTCAGGCGTCCGTCTGCCCCAAAGTCCGTCGTTATGAATCAGCAGTCCCCGCCCGCGGCGTAGTCGCTAGGGCAGACGACCGTGATGACATGAACGACGCCCGTGACACAGGCTTGGTGGCCGAATGCTTCTGGACCGGCGTAACGGACGACGACCTGCGCGCTCTTGATGAGCGAGTTGGAGTTGCGGTCGCGTCGCTGACGAGCCAGGGCGAGCGCGTCCGCTACCTGGGCTCGATCCTGATGCGTGCGGATGAGCTTGTGCTGTGTCTGTTCGAGGGTTCGGCTGCAGCGGTAGAAAAAGCGGCTCGTAGCGCCGAGATTCCATTCGAACGGATCGTCGAGAGTACCAACCACCTGGGGACCGCCGCGCACACCCGCGCTGATTCGGCAGCCACCGCTCGGCCGCATCAGCGAGTCGAGGTGAAGGAGGCGTAAGGATGAAGGGTGGATCTATCACCGCGAGGGGAGTGGCGGCGCTGCGTGTCCCACCGTTGAGCCTGACGAATCGAGGATCGCTGCGGTGGCTCAACTTCTCATCCATCGGTGTTCCGGTCACTGTACTGCCTGGTTCGAGCTGGAGCAGGGGGCCCGAAAGCCGCGACTCCACTTGGACGGATCCTCGCCTGCACCAGCATGTTGATGCCAATGACGCCTATAACTGGGAGAACTGACATGAATCGTGTCGCAATGGGGCTCGCGGCTGCGCTGAGTGCGTGCATCGTTGCAGCCTGCGGATCGTCGTCCTCCAGCACGCCGCCGCCGACCGCGACAGCCAGCACCACCACCACGCCCACTCCCGCCACGAGCGTCCCCACGCCGACAGCAAGCGCGACTGTCGGCGCACTCTCCGGGAAGTGGTCGGGCCAGTACAGTGGCGTCTTCAACGGCACCTTCACGCTGAACTGGCAACAGGGTCAGTCAGATCTCAGTGGGACGATCATGCTCACGTCACCGCCTGGCACCGTCAGCATCAGCGGGACCGTGGTCGGCAGCGAAATCCAGTTCGGCGCAGTCGGAGGGGTCTCCTACTCTGGCGTTGTCTCCGGCAACAGCATGTCCGGTACCTATCGCGTCCCGAACGGGGGCACCGGCTCGTGGAACGCCACCAGGTCCTCGTGACGTAGTGCGACCCTGACGTCGCACATGTTTGGTCGCACATGTTGACAAGACTCATAGTGATCAGAGGCACAGATCGATGCCCGGGTCCAAGGGCAGCACGCGGGCGCGGATCCGGCTGACGGCGTGGGCCGGATACCTCGGACTGGTCATGTCGGTCTTCGGGACGGTGAACGGTGAGCCCCTACATGGCAAGGCGGCATTGCAGTCGTAATAGCACCGCTTGGCATTGCTCGGGGCTGTCTGCCGCGGCCGAACGTGCCGGCGATCTCCGACGCCCGGCTCGTCCCCGGCTGGCATGGGTCGACGGAGCGCCCCTTGCCATGGGCCATCATCGACCGCGACGGGCGACGGCGAAAGAGTCAAGCACCCCTATTTGTGCGTGGGCTCTCCCCTAACCGGATGGCTCCCGAGAGCCATGGCGGCGCCGAGTTGAGCGCGCGAGCTGATTCCCAGCTTCTGGTACACGCGGCCGAGCACGTTGCCGACCGTTTTGGGTGCCAGGAAGGCGACCTCCGCGATGGCGCGGCTGCTCAGCCCGCTCGCGGCGAGCTCGGCCACCCGTCTCTCCGTCTCGGTCAGTTCCAGGGGTGCGCGCGGCCGCAGGCCCACGCGTCGCAGCTCCGCCCTGGCGCGCTCGGCCCAGAGCGGCGCACCCAACTCCTCGAAGATGCGCAGTGCCTCCTGCAGGGCCTGGTCGGCAAGCCTCTTGGAACGGCGCCTCCGATGCACGCGGCCGCTCACCAGTAGCGTGCGGCCGAGCTCGAACGGCATCGGCAGTCCCTCATGCTCGGCAACGGCTCGCTCCAACGCCACCACCGCCCCCTCGAGGTCGCCACAGGCGGCCGCCACCTGGGCACGGCCGCGGGCGCTCACCGCCCGCACCCAGGGCGTCGGGGCGTCCCTCGCCGCCCACTCCAGCGCCTTGACGATGGCCTGCGCACGCTCGACGTGGCCGAGCGCGAGGGCCGCCTCAACACGGTCCCCGTCGAGCTTGAAGCGCCCGGGATGCAGGGTGCCGGTCAGGGCTGCGGTGTCGGCTGCCCGGGACAATTGGTCGTCCGCCTCAGCAAACCGGTCCAAGGAGAGGGCGATGAACCCGAGGATCTGCCGATGCATGACCTCAACTACGAGGTTGCCGCTACCGACGGCGAGCTCGAGGCCGTCGGTTGCGAACCGCTGCGCCTCGGTGAGGCGGCCCTGGTGCGCAGCGACCATGGCGACGCCGCGCAAACCCCAGGCGGGGAACAGCTCCGGCCCCTCCCGCGCATAGCCGTCCAACCCCAACTCGGCCACCCGGCGCGCCTCCTCCCAGTCGCCGCGCAGGCAGTGGAGCCCCGCGAGTTGCACGAGGTTGAACGGGTCGTCACCTCCCGGGCCCGATTTCTCCTGGATGAGCCGGTGGGTCATCGCGATGGCGCTGTCGAGCATGTCGGTGTGCCGCGCCAGGCCGAACGCGCAGCCGTCGGCGTTCTCCCGCTCCCAAGAGCGCCCATTGGCGCTGATGAGGGCCTCGGCGCGGACGATATCGTCGCGGCGGAGCGCCCTGACGAGCCCGAAGTCGGCGCTGGCTCGCAGGAGAAGCGCGTTGGCGAGCAGGTCGGGGTCGACGGCAGCGGGCATCGCCTCCAGCAAGGCGACCGCCTCCTGCACGGCGGCGGCGCCGCGTTGCAGGTCGACCTGCATGGTGAGAAAAGCCAGGCGCATCAGGACGCGGGCGCGTATCAGCGGGTCGTCACCCGCGTCCGCAAGCGCCCGCTCGGCCAGCTCGATCGCCTCGTCTATTTGTCCGTGGTAGTAGCGAACGATGCCGCGCAGGCTGAGGGCGCTCGCCCGGGCGGTCCCGGGTGGCGCTTCGCGGACAGCCCGTTCCAGGATCGAATCCGCCTGGACCGTCTCGGAGATGTCGAGGAAGAGGCACTCCGCCGCCAGCCTCGCACGGTCGGTGGCTCGCTCCCCGAGCTGCGGGGGCGTGAGCGCGGCCGCTCGCTCGTAGAGGGAGGAGGCGTCGATGGTGGCGCCGCGCGCGCGCGCCACCGCCGCCGCGTGCTCCAGCGCGCTGGCGACCTCCTCATCGGGCCCCTCGACTGCCTGCCCGCGGTGACGGGCGCGGGCGTCGTCGGACGGCGCGATGCCGGCAAGGGTGGCGTGGGCGTGGCTGCGAGCCGCCTCATCCTCGAGTGCCAGGACCGCTTCCGCCAGCATCGGGTGCGTGAACCGCACCGCGTCTTCGACGACGGTGACGACGTCGTCCTCAACGGCCGGTTGCAGCGCTGCGATGGGGTCAGCCACGGCCGCCAGCCGCAGCATCGCCAGCGTCGGATCGAGGGCCGCCGCCAGGAGGATCAATGCGCGCCGCGTCTCTCGTGGCAGTCGCGTGATCCGCTGGCTCACGAGGGCGGTGAGCGTCTCCGGAACCGGCAGCCGCGCACCGGGCGTGATCACCGCGCCGGAGCGCAGGAGGGCGCGCCCGATCTCGAGCGCGAAGAACGGGTTGCCCGCCGACATATCGCTGACTCGCAGCAGTTCGAGCCGGGTGAAGGCACGCTGCAGGCGGGCGCGGCACACCATGTGCAGGGCGCCGAGCGACAGCGCCCCCAGGACCACGAGCTCCAGCCGCTCCGGCTCCACCGCCCTGTCGAGTCCCAGAGGCGCGGGGACCGACATGAGCCCCCGGCGCGACACGACGACGGCGACGGGCCGGTGCTGGAGCCGACGGATGGCGAAGCTGAGGACCGCCGCTGACCCGGGGTCGAGCCACTGCTCGTCGTCGACCGCGAGGAGGACCGGCCGGCCCGCTTCGGTCAGCTCTGCGAGCAAGCGTGCCACGGCCACCGACACCGCGCGTTGGTCGGTCTGTCCTGTGCCCACATCGGCGCGCAGCAGCGCGACCTCGAGTGCATGCCGTTGCGGGGAGGGGAGGCCGGCCATCTGTTCGGACGACAGGCCGGCAAAGACATCGGAGAGACCGCCGAAGGAGAGGGCCTGCTCCGCCGGGGCGGGGCACGCCTCGAAGATGTGGAAGCCGGCGTCCTGGGCGGAGCCTATCGTGGCGCGCCACAGCGTGGACTTCCCGATGCCGGGCGGCCCCTGGATGACCAGGGCGGCGAGCCCGTCGCCGGCGCTGGCGATGACCTTTTCGATCACAGCGAGCTCCGCGGTCCGCCCGACGATCTCCGCCGTCACCCGCGTCACCCTCTACCGCCGCGGCAGCATGCCATAGGGGCGCTCGGGCCGAATAGTGACCACGAGTCGGTGCTCGCGGACCATGGCGTTGCGGAAGTCGTCCCCATCCGAGTGTTCCCAACTGACACTTCGATAGATGCCCACCCGCGTCTCGACGACCTCGTGACCTGGCGTCCCGGCCACGCCGTGGGAAGTCAGCGGCGCCGTCGATGACCACGTACTGGAAGGCAGGCCATGTTCGACAGCTGCGGCTTGCCCGCGCGCCCGACCGTCGCCAGGCCCCCCTGCCTGGCGAGCCCGCGAGCAAGCGGGTGCGGTGGTCAGCTCCATTGCTGTTCCTTCACCACCGTTCTTGTCGGGCCACGCATCACTCCCAGATGATGACGTCGATGAGCCACGGTCGGATGGTGACGGGGTAAGGTGCGGCGATCCGCGCGCTCGTCGATTGCGGCGGGGACGACGTAGTTTTACGCGTCTATCGGCGTCAACCTCACCTCCGTCCGCGACCTCGAGGTGCTCGCGCGGGGCAGAGAAAGATGGTCTTCCGTATCTCTGGTTCCCGCATCATATCCACGCGATTCGAAAGAAATCCATGACGCGCCGGCGAGTCGTCATTCCAACCATTTCCCGACGAAAGCGTCCAATCGGAACTCAGCCAGCATCAGGAAAACTAAGTACTGGGCTGGGGGACCGAGGGTCGCAGGTTCGAGTCCTGTCTCCCCGACGGCGCAGAATTCAGTTTGGGGCCAACCGCTCGCCGCTCCGTGTGAGCCTGTCGCGGATGCGTATGCTAGCGCTCCAACCAGAAACGAGCACCTCTGCCGCAAAAGTGATCCTTGTCGATCAGCGCGAACTATGGTCAGAGTGGGCGGTGGTCGTCATGTCGAGGATCATTCCACGGTTTTGCTGACATTCTGCTTACCGTTTCGCGTGAACGCCCACGGTAAAATCCCGCTGATACTTGACGCCGTGGGTCCGGGAAATGCTTGACAGTGTTCGGCGCGTCCGCCTGATGCTTGACACAGCCGCCCCTTCCGTTCGGCTCGCTCGAATGGATCGAGCGCCACGAGAGGGATCAGGTTCGTGTTTGCGGAACTGAGCGTTGTGGAACAGCGTTTCCGCATGGTCCTGGAAGTTCTCGAGGATCGGAATCCCATCCGGGATGTGGCGGAGCCACATGATGTGACCGACCAGGGGCGCAAATCACCGTCGACTCCCAGTCACCGAGCTGCCGCTTGTACCGGAATTGCGCGAAGGCTACGACACCGGTGTCGTACGGCCGGCCGAAGACTACGGTATGGACGGAAGTAGGCCACCGGCAGCTCCACGGCAACACGAGGCGCACCATGAGACTCGGCACAGGAAGGATGAGCGCGTCGGGCAGCCTCTTTTTCTGGGTGACCTGCGCGGGCTCGGTCCTGCTCGTGGTCGCGGTCTTTGTGGGCCTGTTCAGCCTCCATTCATGGTCGGACCAGCACGAGGCACAGTCGCGATCACTCGCGACGCTGCGAACTGACGTGGCACTCGAACAAGAGGGCATTCGTGACCCCACCGCATCGGTCGCGACGGATCGCTTTCAGGATGAGGCCGAACGCGCGCTGTCACTCATCATGGCGTCGCCGACGCAGCTGGCCGACCGAAGCACCATCGTCGAGATGATCGGTGCCTACCAGGCTGCCGCGTCCGCGCAGGTGGCGGCTCTAGGACGGGGTGATCTGCAGGCGGCCAATCGCATCTACGCGTCTGAGGAGGATCCGGCGTTCACCAGACTGGATGCGAAGTTGTCAACGGTGGTGAGCACAGAGGCTGCCAGCGCGGCCGTCGGCGTGGCGCTTGCCTTCTGGATCTCCATGGGCATCTTCGCGGCCGCGGGAATCGGCATTCTCGTGCTCGTCCTCTTCGCGCGCCGCCGGCACGCACGGATCGTGGCGGTGGAGGCGGCTCAGCGCGTCGTGGCTGCACGCGAAGAAACCTTTCGCTCGCTATTTGATGAGAGTCCACAGCCGATGCTCGTCACAATGCTGCCCACTGCCAGTACCGAGGGTGACCGCCTGCAGATTCTGTCTGCCAACCAGGCTGCCGTCACCGCCTATGGGTACAGCCATGACGAGTTCCTTGCCATGACCCTCGCGGATATTCGCCCCGACGAGGACCTCGATCTTCTCGTCACCAACCTACAGGCCCTGCAGTCAGGGCGCATGCACTTCGACGACGTTCGCCACGAGACCAAGTCCGGCGAAATACGGGAAGTCGAGATCGATGCCCGGCAGACAGTGTTCAACGGTCACAGCGCACTGATCATCTGCCCAAGCGATGTGACGGATCGGGTCAAACTCCAGCGCGAACTCGAGCATCAGGCATTTCACGATGCGCTGACCGGCCTTCCGAATCGCTCGCTCTTCAACGACCGCTTGAAGCACGTCCACGAGCGGATGCAGCGCAGTCCCGGCTACTACGCCGTGCTCATGGTGGATTTGGACAACTTCAAGACGGTCAACGACAGCCTGGGGCATGCGGCCGGCGACGCATTACTTGTGGAAGTCTCCCAGCGGCTGACGACAGGCATTCGACCCGGCGACACCGCGGCGCGTCTCGGGGGTGACGAGTTCGCGATTCTTCTCGAGGATCTCGACAATCCAGCTGCAGCCTCAGTCGCGGCGGAGCGGCTCCACGAAGTCCTTCGCGTGCCGCTCCCGGTTGCGGGGCGCGACCTGACGATCACTGCGACGGTTGGCGTGGCTTCGTCATCCGGCGGCGGAGCATCCACCGACGCGGTGCGCAACGCGGATGTGGCGCTCTACGTCGCCAAGGCGGACGGCAAAGACAGGCACACCATTTACTCGGATCACATGCACGACACCGCCATGGAGCGACTGACCCTCGAGCAAGATCTTCGCGTCGGCATTGGACGCAACGAACTGATGCTCATGTATCAGCCGAAAGTGGATGCACAAACCGGGACCATGGTCGGCGTCGAAGCTTTGGTGCGCTGGAATCATCCGCAGCGCGGGCTTCTCAGCCCTGACACGTTCATACCGATCGCCGAACAGAGCGGTCTCATCAATGAGCTCGATACCTGGGTGCTCACAGCCGCGTGCTGGCAGGCACAGCAATGGGCGACGTCCAACGTTGGTCCCGTCCCGGTGGCGGTCAACGTGTCTGGACGCAGCTTGGTGAGCTGCAAGCTGCTCGAGCGCGTTGTCGATGCCCTCAGAACGACGTGCCTTGACCCCAGGCTGCTTGAACTGGAGATCACCGAGAGTGCGGCGATCCCGCAGAACAGCGAGGCGATGGCATTACTGCAAAGCGTTCGCGATCTCGGCGTGCGGATCGCCATCGACGACTTCGGCACCGGCTACTCCGTCCTCAGCAGGCTGGAAGGGTTTCCGGTTGACACGCTCAAGATCGATCTCTCCTTCATCCGGAGCATCGTCTCCGAAGGCGACGAGGCACCAATTGTCGATGCCATGATCGCGATGGGACTCAGTCTTGGTCTCAAGGTGGTCGCTGAAGGCGTGGAGACGGACGTCCAGCGTGCCTATCTTGCTAGTAGGAACTGTCCGGAACTGCAGGGGTACCTGATCAGCCGACCGATCGCACCGGAGATGGTGGCCACGTTTCTCCTGCCCACGCGGACGAACACCACTACGACGGAACCACGTTTGCCCACGAGGCCAAACGTCAAGACGGCTGCTTGATGGGTGACACGCATCGAACTGGCGAACGCGATCCTGTCGGCTGTTCGGCTCTAGCGTTCAGGCGGGAACGCGACTCGCGGTCGCAGCACGTCTCCTGGACTCAGCCTTCGACGACACCGGAGGCATTTGAGAATCGGGCGATCCTTTAGGGGCGACCAACCGTCCCCATGTCGATCCTCGCGGTGCGGGGGAGTGAAAGTGAGCGGTATCAATCGGTTCGTCCCGCAGTGGGCGCAAAGGATCAAAGCTGCGGAATTGTGCCATCGGCTAGAAACTCCGTCGGTACGCCACCGAACCAACTCGCAAGGTTCGGTCCGGACTTCCCTCACACGAACACCCAGTGTCAAGAGCCGGTCCACGCCTTCGGCCGGGCGATCGCGCCTCACTCGCGCCGGGCGGAGAAGGCGAAATGCGGGGCATGGAATCACACGCACACACTCCGCTTGTCCGTAAGCGTGAGAATTCCCGGCTGATTTAGCTATCGAAGAGGTAGCCAGAGCGCGGTCGTAGGCCGCTGAGTGCAGCACGATCGGTCAGCGCCGCACTCACGTCCTCGATATCCTCGGCGGCAGTCGGCTTTCCCAAACCGAAGCCTTGGCCATGTCGGATACCCGCCTTCTTCATGAGGTCGGCGATGAATTCGTTTTCGACGCTCTCGGCGACCACTGTGGCGCCGCTCGACCGCGCGAACGAGAGTGCTGCGTCGATTGTGGCGCGCGACCCCACGCGGCTCGAGGTCATGGTCAAACTGCGGCCGAGCTTGAGGTATTCGCTCGCTGACGCGGCCAGGAGTTCGAAAGTGGAGTGCCCCTCACCAACGTCGTCAACTGCAAAACGAATGCCCTCCGCTCGATATGTCGCCAGGATCTTGGCCAAGCTTTCGTAGTCGCGGATGCGCTCGTGCTCCGTTATCTCCAGCACCACGGTGTCGGGGGCGCGTCCGACAGTCTCTAGAAGCGGAAGCAGCTGATCAACGCCATGCAGATGATCGATCAAGGCCGCTGCGCTGATGTTCAGGAAGAGCGCGACCCCCAAGGGCAAAGCCCTCGCGTCGGACAGCGCTTTGCGGCGACATACCCAATCGAGATCGCGAATGTGGCCACTGGTGCGAGCCGACTCGAACAGGTCCTCGACCGAGTCGATCGCCGCGAATCCCTCGGGACGCGCGAGCGCCTCATAGCCGATGACCGAACCGTCGAAGAGGTCGACGATTGGTTGAAACACGGTGGACAGCGGTTCCCCTTCGAGGACCTTCAAAACAAGGTCGGAGTAGGACTTGTCAGCGATATCGCCCGCCTCGCCACGCCCATACGCACTGCCGATGACTTGATCGCCACCCGCGTGCTTCGCCTGGTACAGCGATTCGTCGGCGCGCTGCCATACCGACACGGGGTCGGCTCCTGCCGGGGCTGCGCTCCAGCCAACCGTGACCCGGACAGGCCCACTCGGGAGGACCAGTGCATGCATCGCCAGGCGGATGCGCTCGGACACGATCGCGGCGCCGGTGACTCCGATCTCGGGCAGCAGAGCGGCGAACTCATCGCCCCCAACGCGGGCCATGACGTCCCAGCCTCGCACAAGGAGCCCGAGGGTGTGGCCCACACTCCGCAGCAGCGCATCGCCAGCGGCGTGACCGTTGGTGTCGTTGATGTGCTTCAGCCCATCGACATCCAAGGACATCATTGCAAACGGCTGGCGCGGAAGTGTACGTAACACCCGGTCGAATTCGCGCCTGTTGTTCAGCCCGGTCAGGACGTCAGTGGACGCCTGCTCGGCAAGGTGCATCGATGCCTCATGGTTCGCGACATCGGCGCGAGCTCGCTCCAAGAAACGAGCAAGGTGACGACAGACGGTTGGGATCGTCTCGACCAGCTCACGCGCGGGGCGGTCGGCGGACTGCCGAAAGATCGCCAGCACCCCTACCACGCCATTGTCGGTGCGGAGGGGAAAGGCCATGGCGCTGTGAATGTCGGCACTCCGCGCCTCTCCAGTTCGCGCTCCGATGGTGGCGGCGTCGATCTTTGCGACGGTCAGGGCGCGCCCTGTCATGGCCACGCGACCGACGAAGGGCAACGCCTCAGCGCCAATCTCCTTACCGGCCGCCTCAAACGCGACGACCTCAGCTGACCCATCCGACGAGGAGAACTCGAGCTCGAGCCGAGATTTCGCATCGCAGAGCCAGAGTTCACCGATTCGCCCCGCAAGCGCGACCGTCAGCATTCGAAGACTCTCTTGAAGTGCCTCTCGCCTGCCGTTCGAATCGCTCAGGAAGGACAGGATGGCCAACACCAACCCGTCCCCACTCACCTGGGCATCGGCGCCGGTTGCAATGGCCCGGTTGGATCGACGATGACCCGCGCCATTCAAGCCCGCAGCAGGAATCGATTGGTTGAGCGCTCGGACCACGGACAAATCAGAAATCGCCAAGGTCATGTCGGCCGCACCTTCGTGAACGGATACCCTTCTGCCACCACCATGCGGCGTTCGCGCCTTCTGGTCCGTACGACACCGTACGGACGGGGAGTCGTGCTACAGGATCGTGTCAATCAGCGGGCACGAGACGAGATTGGGATTTCCCGAAAGCGCGCACTCTGCACGCGGGCCGCGCCGAGGAGGAGAGCGAGGCTCCATCCCGTCTGCCGGGCCAGCGGCATGAAGTCACGAATCCTTCCAACGCATCCCACCAGAGTGACCGCAGGTTCACCAGTGCTGATACTCCTGGCAACGGAGGTCACCGGCGCCTGGGGTGAGGCGGCGATGGGTTTCCTCGAGGGTTCCGCCTGAGGTAACTGCGGCCTCCCGAACCCGTCTCGAGTAGTGCCAGTCCCGACCAGCCTTGGTACCGGTCCGTGACCATATCAACCGGCAGGAGTGCAGGGTTGAGGACGTGGAAGAGAAACCAGCGAAGATTCGCGCCGTCGCGGGCACCAATGGGGTGGGTCGAATCTGCGGTTATGCCGGTGCCCTGCGGGAAGGGCTGCGCCTCTATCAGACGATGTTCGAGCGAAGTGCGGTCGGGCAGCTGGTCGTTGACTACCCAAGCTTTCGGATCGACGTCGTGAACAAGTCGTTCTGTTCGATGACCGGGTATTCCGTGAACGAGCTGGTCGGAAATGACGTCTCCCTCGTGTTCCCCAAAAACCAGAGTCCCGCCTCCGAGATCCTGGAACGTCTCGCCGAATCCAATGACGAGAGTTACGAAGTGCAACGTCGCCTCAGGCGGCGGGACGGCACGATCCTCTCGGCCTTGGCGACGGTGTCGGTGGTACGTGACGAGACGGGGCAGCCCATCCAGTTGCTCATCCACTATCAAGACCAAGCGTCGCAACAAGTCGCCGAGGCGGCGCAACGTCGGAGTCAGGCCCTCATTGACCGTGCGATCGCATCGCTGCCGATGACGTTCACAGCTTTGGATACCAACCTCCGCTTCACGTACGTCGCGGGCGGGCTCGCGAGCGCCGCCGGTAACAAACCCGAGGACTTCCTCGGCAGGCACATCACTGAGTTCACAACACACCGAGCGACGCTGCGAGCACTCCGTGGGGCGCTTCGCGGCGTCGAGGCGACAACGCGTACTACATACGGCGGCCAGACATATCTCAGTCTGAGCGGTCCCATGTACGACGACCACAGCGCACTGGTTGGCGTCATATCAGTCTCCACGAACGTTAGCGCGGAGGTGGCTGCCGAAACCATTCGCATGCAAGCCGAGGAGCTGAGGCTGTATGTCGCACAGCACGATGCGCTGACGGGCTTGGCAGGCCGATCCGCGCTCATCGAACGCCTCAATGCCCTGGCCAACGCCGGGCGAGGTCCTGGCGCCCTGCTGCTCCTCGACTTGGACGACTTCACGCTCGTCAACGAAGGGCTGGGATTCGAAACCGGTGATGCCGTTCTTCTCGAGGTCGCGCGTCGCCTCACGGCGGCATTCCCTTCACAAACGATCGCCAGGGTCGGTGGCGACGAGTTCGCGATCGTGATGGAAGCCGACATGGATCGGGCCGGGGCGGATGCGACCGCGGCGCTCGTGTCCACCTCGCTGGAGAGCGACTTCCTCGTCAGTGGGCAATCTGTCCGCGTGACTGCTTGCGTCGGGATCGCGATCAAGGATGTGCGCTGCTCATCCTCAACCCTCATCGGCAACGCAAGCTCGGCACTGAGCAAGGCGAAGGAAGCAGGCATCGGTGACTATCGCGTCTACGACTTTGAGATGCGGCGTCGGGTCGAGAGCCGGCTGGCAATCCAGAGCGGCTTGAGGGCTGCCTTGCGCACGGGACGTTTCCGGCTTGCCTACCAGCCGATCGTCAACCTGGTGGATCGCCATATTCTCGGAAGCGAGGCCCTGCTTCGCTGGACGGACCCGGTGCAGGGGGAGATACCGCCCGGCGAGTTCATCCCCATCGCGGAATTGAGCGGTCTGATCGTCCCGATCGGAGCGTGGGTGATGGAGACTGCTTGTCGTGACGTGTGCGCGTTGCAGCCCGATCAATCGACGGACGTCGCTGTCAACGTTTCAGTGCGTCAGTTGGCCGGCGGACGCTTCGTGGAATGGCTCGTCGAGCTCCTCGAACGAACCGGGATGGTGCCCACCAGCCTGACCGTCGAGGTGACCGAGAGTGTCTTGATCGACGAGGTCGCTCCCATCCGCGAGGCGCTCGAGAGGCTGCGTGCGCACGGGGTCAAGGTGGCGATCGATGACTTCGGCACCGGCTACTCGTCGCTGGCACAGCTGCAGCGACTCCCGGTGGACGTGATCAAGCTGGATCGAGCGTTTGTCGCCGGCCTGGATCGGCGGCGCGAGGCACGTGATATGGCGACCGCCATCCTGCATCTGAGCGCCGCAGTCGGCGCCGAGATGGTTGCCGAGGGCGTCGAGACCGAGGCCGAGGCCGAGGCACTCATCGATATCGGTTACTCAGCGGCGCAGGGATACCTCTTTGCCCGGCCGATGCCGATTGACGATCTCGCCACCATCCTCCGCGCCGGCAGTGGACAGGGGGGATCCACTGGAGCTGCCCGATCGATGGCAGCCGGTCAGCAGATCGCACCCTCATGTCGCACCGCGAACACAGCGATGCTCTCGATTGGGCGCAAGCGCCGCCACGGCAGTCGCTCAACGATCCCCGGCTGATCATGAGCACCGAGCCAGACGGCTCGCGGCGCACTCCAGCGCAAAGACAGGAATGGGTTCCCATGCTTTTCACCCCACACCGCTCGCGACGCACTGGGCGTCTTGCTGTCGCCATCACGATCGGCAGCTCAGCGCTATTGCTCGGTCTGAGCCCAGCATCGGCCGCGACCGCCGGGAGCACGCAGCTCATCACCGGGAGCACTCCCGCAGGCATTCTCAGCGTCACCGCCCCGGGTACCTTGGCGCTGCCGTCGCTGGTCCCCGCCAGCTCGACCGCAGCGACGGATCTCGGAAGCCTCACCTGGACGGACACGCTCAACAACGCCACCGCCTCGAGCGTCACCCTCGCGGCCACAGATCTCTATTTCGCGGCCGGCATCGGCAGCTACATCCCGTTCACTCACTTCACCTTCACGGTCGATCAAGCACCGGTGGCCGGCCCACTCAACAGCGGCACGGTGACCGCCGGCGCGGCGTCGCAAACCCTCACCGGAGCTGATACAACGCCCGGCACCACCTACTCGTCACCTATCACCCTGGCGAACGGAAACACGCTCGCCGATGGCACATGGACGCAGGCCGCCAACAAGATCACTGTCGGCGTGCCGGCAGCGACCATCCTCAGCACAGTGTTCAGCTCGACGATCCAATACACCATCACCGGCTGAGGCGGGCATCATCGCCTCGCTGATCGGCGCGGTGCGGAGCGCACCGGCGCGATGAACCAGCGCGCCGTTCGCCGTCCTCTCGGGGTCGCGGTCCGCGTGGGATTGATGGCCGTCGTGGCACTGCCAATCGTCTTCGGACCCGACATGACCACGGCCCTCGCGGCAACCCCGTCACCGGCGCCGAGTCCGGCTCAATTGTTCGGCGTTCGCCCGGAGAAGCAGGGGCAGACCACGCTCCCAGGTGGCCACTTCAACTTCGCGCTTGCCGCCGACGATCACATTACCGATGCGATGGTCGTGGAGAACTTCAGCGACCACTCCATCGCATTCAGCTTCTACGGCGCCGATATCCTCTCAGCCTCAGGCGGTGGAGTCGCACCAGCCCAGGCCACAAATGTGATGCATGGCGTGGGCGCATGGATGGCGGTCCCGAACCCCAAGCGGACCATAGGGGCTCACCAAGAGGTCACCGTTCCGTTCACGCTGACAGTACCCGCGGGTGAGAGACCTGGCCAGCACCTCGGCGCCATCGTCGCCAGCGCCGACGTCGGTACCACGCCAACCGGAAGTGTCATCGAAGCGCGCACAGCGTTGCTCGTGGTGGTCACCCTTCCGGGAGTCGCATCACCGTCCGGGCGGCTCGGTCCGCTCCGCGTATCTCCGGTAGCACATCAATTCGTCTTCGGCATCACGCTCACCAATACGGGGAACCTACTGCTCACCTATGTCGGCTCCATCACGGTGCGTGATGCAGCGGGGCGGAGCGTGGCGCGGCGCTCGCTGGTTCCATCGAGTGGCTACGTGGTACCGGCTGGGGTCATTCTGTTGACCGCGACCTGGGACGATGCGCTGCCGCAGTCGAGCGCCTACACGGCTCGTGCAACAGTAACGATCCTGGCCGACGGCGAGCCGGTCGGAGTGCTGACCTCGCAAATCCTGCAACTGCCGGCGCCCTCGGATGCGGCCATCCTCATCGTGATAGTCGCACTGGGATGTCTTGCCTTCCTGCTGCTGTTGCTGGCGCTCGCGCGGTGGTCGCGGCGGCGAGCGATCCCGAGCCGACGCCTGGCCGTTGGTCGTTTTTCCTGAGCTGTCAGGCGGACAGACTATCCCAGGATTTGTGTATGTCTTCCGGGAGCTGGCTGGCGGGGCTGACCGACTCTCACTGACCGTCAGAGGTCCGTCACCGGGCCGCCCTCGTCGTGTCCATGATGCAGTGGCGGGCCGCGCCAAGCCGTGGAGGTGGCGCTGCCTGTTTCCTCGCCATTGTCGAGCCGAAAGGTCGCGACGTACGAGCACCCATCGACGGGGCAGTCCATGGGGACCCAGGCGCTCATGATGTGTCCTCGTGTCGCCGCCACCGCTGCCTATCGAACCTGTGCACGGGTCGGGAACTTCGACACGGGCCATTGACGGTCAGCGGAAGATGCGACCTCGCCGGCCGCTACCGAAGAGACGCAGGATGGCCAGCAGGATGATCGCGCCCACGAAAGCGATGACGATCTCGATGAAGAACGAGCGGCTGGTGACAGCGGTGGTGACTCCCAGGTAGCGGGCGAGGAAACCGCCCGCGAGCGCGCCGATGATCCCAACCACGATGTCAACCACGATGCCCTTGCCGTGGCCGGTCATGACCTTGCTCGCAAGGAAGCCGGCGATGAGGCCGATCAAGGCCCAGACCAGGAGCGACCCTGGCTCGAATGTGACCGTTACCAGTCCAAGCATGTTTGTGTCCGCCCTCGTTGTCGTGGTGGCTAGCGCGCCGAGGTGGCGCTGCGAGCCGAAACGATGTTCACCACCTTGACGATCACCGCCGCAATCAGCACGTAGATGACCATGGCGAGCACGTCAGCCCAGACGATCAGATTGCCATGCGCGGCGTAGGTCGTCTTGAAGATGCCGGCGAACGGCGACGCCAGCACCTTGCCGACCGAGAAGACGAAAGCCGCAAAGCCAACATCGTTCCCGCCGGCCGCATGAAGGATGAAGTCGATGGCGAGGAACGCCACAAGGATCCCCGCGATGAGCCACACGAACTCGACGCCGGGAGTGCGACCCGACCAGGCGCTGGTGGTGGTCCTTCGCACGGTGGCGCCGGTATTGGGATCGGCCACCGTCTGCGTCGTGGTGTTCACGCCGGTCTGGGTCGATCCGTAGTTCGCGACGGATTGATCCTGGGTTTGCATATCGGTCATGTTTCAGCTCCTTCAAGGGACGCTAGACACTGAAAACGGTTCAGCGCATGGCACCATTTGTCGTGCACATTGGCCGGGCAGGCGCAACAATTGCAGTAATTAAGCGTTGGTGAGATGGGCCGGGCTGCGTCCGGACTACCTGGCAACGACAGCTAGCCGACGATCAGACCGCCGATGCCGACGACACACACGCAGCAGGCGATGATGCCCATGCCCACCCAGATCGCCGTACGACGCCAGTTACCCGAGCGACGGGCGTGACGCTTGCGCAGGTATGCGTGTCGGACGTGGAGGGCGTCGTTGCCGGAGGCAGGGATCAAGGTGTTACCTAGCGCCGGTCGGCGTTACGAGTCTGGGGAGCTCGGATTGGCCACCCAGGCGCGTGCATGCCGACTCCCAGTACCCAAGCCGTGATCTGAATCGTTCGGCTTGCGCGGCCACGACCGGCACGTTGGTCAACTCAACTTCCCTTCGCGCCTGGGGTGACTGATCGGCCATGAGGTGCTGGATGCGCGATAGGACGGCTTCCTCCATGACGAGGATCTCGCCGTAGATGTTTCTCCAGAAGAGCGCCTGCTCGAGCGTGGCAGTGTCGAGATCGGCCTCGCCCTCCATCCCGAGGGAGTTGTCCCCGCCCCGCGTCGCAGCGACGATATCCGGGCGGTCGGGGGCGGCTTTCTGGTTCATTCCTATCAGATACACCAGCGGGCGTAAGAAGATCAGCAACATGCTCTCGTATAGTCGGGAGGTGGGGACCAGCAGCGCCACACCGCCGACCCGCCCACTCGAGGGCGAGAACCTCGAAACCGAGCACTGGGAAGACGCGCGGCACTGGATGAGCATCTATGACGATCTCATCCGGTTCAAGCTGGGCCTGCTCGCCCGGGTGAAGCGTGAACTGCCGAAACTGCACCCGGTGGCGCAGAGCGCCGCGGACGTGGACGTCGCTTTCATCGAGGCGCAGATGGCCGGCTATTACACGCGGCTCGATCTGTGGTATCAGCGCGTCTGGGAGCTGCAGGGTTTGTGGCTCGACCCCAACGACCGCGTCGTCCGCCACCAGGGGCAGGAGGCCGTGCTCACGAATCGAGAGTTCGAGCTGCTCCAGTTTCTGCTCGATCATCCGCATCGTTTCTACACCGCGGCCCAGATCACCGGACTCGCATGGTCGGACGCGGCGCTCTATCCGGAGGAGGTTCGCAACTACGTGCTTCGCCTCAGGAAGATCCTCGCGCGTCTGGAAATTCCCTGCGATCTGGTCAACAAGCCCGGCCGGGGATACTCGCTGACCTTCCGGAACAGCCAATAGCCGGCTGAGGCTCCCGCCTCATGAACCGTCGATGTTCCGGCGTCAAAGGGTGCGTTGGAGTAGGAGACGCGAAGTGGACGTGGTCGTTCTCCGTGACGTTGTAGACAGCGGTGTCGCTTTCTGATCCTTGAACGGCCGCATCGTTCGCGGCGGTGACCGGCGCCTCGGCGGCCGCCACAACGACTACGGCCTCGGCCACCGCACCGTCGACCACACCTGGTTGGGCGGGCGTTAATCCCTGGAACGGATGGGGCGGTGCGAGCAGCGACTGGTCGGGCTTCGGGCCGAACCGTTGGGATCCGGCGTCTTCGGGGTCGACCGAGCGTTTCTATGTTGCATCGACCAACCCAGCCGGTCCGGGCGCCATCATCGTGACAGGAGTGATCAACGCAGGCGGGATCGAGCATCCGGGTAGAGGCGTCGACAACGCGGTCATCGACGGGAGCACCTTCCGCATCGATCACAGCGCCGGGCAGCCGACCGTCCGTTTCGACCCCAAGACTTGTGTCGGCAACATCACGCAGACCGGGCCGTTCAGCGTCTCGGGCGCCAACGGCAGCCTCGCTCAGCTCAACGGCAGCGGCATCTACCGGTTCAGCGCCGAATACACCACGGCCCGGAGCACCACCGGCTGCACGACAACCATGACAGCCTATATCGAAACGATCAACGCCATCATGTCGCTCAACGGCGCGCGGGGTTGACCGGCTGATCGATCCACCGTGTTGACCCCCGGTTCGAAGAGCCCTCTGCTTGTAGACCAAGCAGAGGGCCACCCTGTCGAGTTAGTCGTTGCCGGGTCGCGTCTCGACAAGGAGGGCGAGGAGACGCAGATTACCTTCACCCGATCCTGCGGACCGCACGCGAGCCTCCGGCAGCCTTCCTACGAGGGACTTTCGTCCCACCCAGCCGTGTGCTTCTGACCCTTGTGGGTCAACGCACGCATGCACAGTCTGGGAGTCATGGAAATGACAACTGACGTGAAGCGCGCGGAGGGCGGCATATCGATGAGAGTCTTGATCGTCTTCGAATCCATGTACGGCAACACCCACGTCATCGCAGACCGCATCGGCGAGGGGCTGGGCTCGCAGCACGAGGTGCGCGTTGTTCCCGTGTCGGAAGCGACGCCCGATGCGGTGATCTGGGCGGATCTGCTCATCGCCGGCGGCCCGACTCACGTGCACACTCTCAGCCGTCAGTCGACACGGAATACGGCTCGCGGAGCCGCCGCTAAGGCAGGATCGCACCTGCGGATGGATCCGGACGCAGGAGGTCCCGGGCTGCGCGACTGGGTCGACGGTATCGGCCCTTTGCATGGGAAAGATGCCGCCGCCTTCGACACCCGGCTCGACGCGCCGGCGATGTTCACTGGGCGAGCGTCGAAGCGCATAGACCACCAGTTGCGCGAGCGCGGCGCCACCGTAATCTCGGACCCCGAGAGCTTTCTGGTGGACAAGCTCAACCGGCTGATCGGTGATGAGCCCGAGCGCGCAGTGCGGTGGGGCCAGTCGCTCACTCACAAGCTCTTGGATGTCCGGGGATCGCCCGCGCCTGTCCGATAGAGGCTCGGCGCTGGGTCGGCCCCGCGGCCGGCCGGCCAAGGTCGCCTGATCCCCTGATTGGTACGTATAGTCCGATCTGATGTGCCGAACTGACAGCGGCGACAGTACGCCACGGCTCGAGGCACACGCGCAGCGCGCGGCCGCTGCATACGGGAGCGCCGCCGATCACTATGCGCTGCCATCACTCGCGTTTTGGGACCGGTTCGGGACTGAAACAGTATCCCGGATCGGCCTCCACGTCGGCGACTCGGTGGTCGATCTCTGTTGTGGCGCGGGTGCATCAGCGATTCCAGCCGCACGCGCCGTCGGCGCTGAGGGACGGGTGCTTGGCATCGACGTCGCGGCACCCTTGTTGCACCTGGCGCGGGTGCGTGCTGCGCGCGAGAACCTGGCGAACGTGACGTTCACGCAGTCCGACGCGACTCGGACCGGTCTCAGGGCGGGCGCGTGCGACGCAGTGATTTGCGTTTTCGGCGTCTTCTTCGCCCCTGACATGCCGGCGTTCGTTGCGGAGATGCGGCGCCTGCTGCGTCCCGGTGGCTGTCTCGCGATCACGACCTGGGGACCAGGACTGTTCGAGCCGGCGAGCGGCGTTTTCTGGGATGCGATTCGCGACGTTGAACCATCGCAGTTCAGAGCGTTTCAGCCGTGGGATCAGATCACCACGGCCGATGACCTCGTTCATCTCTTCGCGCGTGCCGGCGTACACGACGGCATCGCGCAAGCGGTGCCGGGTGAGCATGTGCTCGGGGAGCCCGACCAATTCTGGGACGTCGTGCTCGGCACTGGCTACCGCGCCACCGTCGACGCGTTGACCGCACGGCAGCGCGAGGCTGTTCGCGAGCGCGTACTTGGTGAGTTGCGACTTCGGTCCGTGACGGCACTGCCCACAGACGTTGTCTTCGGACACGCACGCCGCTGAGGTCTACTGAGCCGCCTGTGGTACCCGCATCGTATCCACGCCATTCCAACCAAACTCATGACGCGCGCGCGAGTGGTCATTCCAACCATTTCCCGACGAAACGGTCTAATGGGAACTCAGCCAGCATCGGGAAATATGTACTGGTTTTGGGGACCGGGGGTCGCAGGTTCGAGTCCTGTCTCCCCGACCAGCGCTGGGCTTGAATACAGGCCGACCTAGTTCGGAAGTTCCGCCACCCACGGCATGAGC
This sequence comes from Candidatus Dormiibacterota bacterium, assembly GCA_041691155.1. Classification (GTDB taxonomy): domain Bacteria; phylum Chloroflexota; class Dormibacteria; order Aeolococcales; family Aeolococcaceae; genus Palsa-851. The sequence continues at coordinate 34,500 of JBEPVD010000031.1, forward strand.
AGGCGACCGAAGTTTATCGTCCATCCAACGCCGAAGACGGTCGGGACGACGATCCGTCGGTCCCCTGGATTCCAGAGGCGGTCTCGGGCACGAAGGAACGTTGGCGGACGCAGGTCGTACGGAATGCGACTGGCAATCCGGCCCTCCCACGTTCGTGTGGCGGCTGGCTTGCGCAGCTCGGTGACGACGGCTGCGCCGATCAGCGTTGCGCCGACAGCGAGCCCCAACCAGCGTCGACCAGATGTGACCTTACTATGCATCCTGTTCATCGACCAATCATGCTCGGTGGTGTCCGGTTTCGATAAGGGTCGTTGGTCACTCGTCGCGTCGGGCTGCATCGGGCGAGCGCCGAGGGCACGCGTCGAAGTTCAGACCTCAGCGCTCAGGCTTGGAGCACCTGCTCGAAGCGAGCTGAGAAGTGACGCAGCGCCGGAGGCTCGTCGACGATGCGATAGCCCCTGAGCTCCATCCTCCGATCGGCCACCTTTGCACACACCTCGATCGTGTAATCGATGTGGCTTTGCGTGTACGTGCGGCGCGGGATGGCAAGGCGAACCAGGTCCAGCGCCGCGGGTGTCTCGCTCCCGTCCGGGTGGCGGCCAAACATGACCGTGCCTATCTCGCATGATCGAATGCCACCGGCCTCATAGAGGGCGACCGCCAGCGCTTGGCCCGGATACTGGAGCGGCGGAATGTGGGGGAGGAGTCCGCGGGCGTCGATGTACACCGCCGAGCCCCCGGTCGGCTGGACGATGGGAATTCCCATCCGCGTGAGCGCCTCGCCGAGGTATGCCGTGGAGCGAATCCGGTACTGGAGGTAGTCGTGGTGCACGACCTCGCGGAGCCCCTGCGCGATCGCCTCGAGGTCGCGTCCTGCGAGCCCTCCGTAGGTCGGGAATCCCTCCGTGAGGATGAGCAGATTGCGACAGCGCATAGCGAGGTCGTCGTCGTTCATAGCGAGCCAGCCGCCGATATTGGCGAGCCCGTCTTTCTTGGCGCTCATCGTCATCCCATCGGCGAGTGACCCCATCTCACGGACGATGGCGCGCACGGTGCGAGCGTGCTGACCTGGCTCGCGCGCGCGGATGAACCATGCGTTCTCAGCAAAACGGCACGCATCGAGAAAGAGCGGCACCCCGTGGCGCGAGCAGATCTCACGGACGGCGTGGAGATTCTCAAGCGACACGGGCTGCCCACCACCCGAGTTGTTCGTGATGGTCACGAACACCACAGGGACCGAACCGGGATCGCGGCTTCGCAACAGCTCATCGAGGCGTCGTGTGTCCATGTTGCCTTTGAACGGATGGATCACTGCAGGATCGAGGCCCTCTGGGCAGGGAAGATCAACTGCCGCCGCACCAGTGGATTCGACGTTTGCTCGTGTCGTGTCGAAGTGGGTGTTGTTCGGCACGACCTTGCCCGGACCGCCGATGGCGGAGAAGAGGATCTTTTCTGCCGCACGACCCTGGTGGGTAGGGATGATGTGCTTGAACGGGAAAAGTTCGAATACGCTGTCTCGAAACCGGAACCAGGAAGGAGAGCCGGCGTAGCTTTCATCGCCGCGCTGAACACCGCCCCATTGCGCGGCTGACATGGCTCCAGTGCCGGAGTCGGTCAGGAGATCGATCAGCACATCGCTCGAGTGAAGCGCGAAGAGATTGAATCCGGCTTGACGGATCGCCCGTCGGCGGGCTGCCGGCGACGTCAGCTTCAGCGGCTCGACCGAGTGGATGCGGAACGGCTCGATGATCGTCTTGAAGGCCATGGCTCGATGATGCTCGTTCCCCATGCGTTCTGTCGTCGAGCGGTGCGTCTCGTCGATGAGTACGCGACGTCAGACGACGGTGGTGCAGTGTGCCCGTCGCCGAGCGTTGAGGTGCCACTCGGGACCTTCGTCCCCCGTGTTTGCCTGCCTTCGGCCCTTGCAGACGCCCTCGGGCTCTACGACAGTGAGCGACATGGAAACGACGACGCGCCTCATCATCGGTGATGTCGGCACCGGCATCGAGATCGATCGCTGCGCCGGCCCCGCTCCGGACGGATCCTGTCCACGGGTCGCCGTCGGTGGCGTCCTTCCGTGCTCCGGCCACACGCTGCGCTCCGCAGCCGCCCCCGTCGGCGCGGAAGGGTACACCGTGTCCAACGAAGCAACGCTCTGTCCGCTCACCGTAGCCGCCGCACTCGCGCTCGACCACGAGGGCGGGTTCGCGGAGGAGCAGTCATGATCAAGACAATCCTCGTAGGAACCGATGGATCGCGGCATGCGCAGCACGCCGTCGCATTCGCGGCGCAACTCGCGCTCCAGCTGGATGCCGAGGTCGTGCTCGCACATGCGACGGTGCCCTTTCCACCGGTGCTGTCGGCGATGGGCGGCTCGGTGACGTACGTGACCCAGGACATCATCGATGAGAACCGCGCGGCCACCAAGCGGTGGGTGCTCAGTGAGTTGAGTGCGCCACTCACCGCCGCCGGCGTGCCATGGCTGGCGCGCCTGTGCGAGGGATCGGCAGCGGACGAACTCCTCCGCGCTGCGACCGAGGTGGGAGCGCAACTCATCGTCGTTGGGACCGGCGCGTTGCCTTCTTTTGGCGAAGTTCTCATGGGAAGCACGAGCCACGCGCTGACGCATCGGGCGCCTGTACCGGTTGTTGTCGTACCGCATGGCCACAGCGACGCCAATGAAGCCGCACGTGCACATGACCACGCCCCCGGCGCTGTTCTGGTTGACCGGGCCAGGTGAAACCATGAGCAGAGCAGTCAGCGGCTCAGCCATCCCCCGTCACCGGGTGACCATCCGCGTCCCCTACGACGCCGCGGACGTGGAGAATGCGGCACAGTCCCTGGATATTCCGGTGTGCGACGAGGAGGTGACGACCATCCTCGAGGACGTCACCGGCAGTCTCAACGACCTGGCGACTGCCGCGGTGAGAGCGGCGGTACTGTCTCGGATCTACGAAGACGTCTGCAGGGTGTCGCGCGGGCACGAGGTCACAGACGACGACTGACGACTCGCGGGCGCGGTCACGATCGGTCTGTCAGAGACGGCCTTCCGGGATCACGTGTATCGCCGCTTCCTCCGCGGACTCCGCACCGCTCCCCACACCATCCTGACGATCGGGCTCGCCGCGCAATAGGGACACATCGTCGTCGCCGTTCTCTGGAGCTTGGATATCGCCGGCCTCGGGCTCCTGAAATTGGCTGGCCACGTCCGGCTCCTCCTCGCTGAGACGCTCGTCGATGGTGTCTCGATGGTATTCGTCGACGCCACTCGGGCGCGACCCGAGTGACCGATCCTCGCGCGCCGGATCGTCCTCGTCACCGTCGACCTCAGCCGGGTCCGGGTCTCCGTTGCCGAACGGGGCGTCCGAGTCGGCCGGTGAATCGTTCCAGGGCAGGTCTTCGGGATGCTCGCTCATGCAGCCATGATGGGCGAACCGTCCATGGGCCTGCATCGGTCGCGAACGTGCCGATCCCGCGCGCCCGCTGACCGAAGCGACTCAGCCGAGGAGCTGCGGGACCAGGCGTGTCATGGCGTTCGGCGACGCAGCGTAACGGCGCCCAGACACAGCGCGGCAATAATGACTCCGGAAAGCACCGCGAAATCCACGAGCAAAGCCCGGTCGACGTTATCACCAGCGCTGACGTGCGACAAAGCATCGTACGCGTAGCTCAACGGGAGCACATCAGCAACAAATTGAAGTGTCGTGGCCATCATCGATCGCGGCACCAGGATGCCGCAGAGGATTAGTTGTGGAACCAGCACGGCGGGGAAGAACTGGATCGCCTGAAACTCCGTCTGTGCAAATGCACTCAAAAGCAATCCGAGTGACATCCCGAGCAGCGCGTTGAGCAGGGCTACGACAAGCACCAGGACCACCGAACCCTGAATCGTGAGGTTCAACAGCACGAAGCCGACGAAGCCCACGACCCCTGCTTGGACGAGCGCGATGATCGCGAACGCGGCGCCGTAGCCAAACAGGAGATCCGCTTTATGGACCGGCGTCGTCATCAACCGCTCGAGAGTCCCCGAACTGCGTTCCCGGAGCATTGTCACCGAACTGACCAGGAACATCGACATCATCGGGAAGATGCCCATCAGGACCACACCGAGGTGGTTGAAGACGATGGGTTGATCGTTGAACACCCATTTGAACAGTGCAACCAGGAGCGCCGGAACTCCGACGAGCAGCGCGACGGTTCGGGGATCGCGGCGCAGGGTCTGTAGCACCCGGACCATGGTCGCGAGCGTGGAGCGCAGGCTCACGGGTTCACCTCCTCGCGCTCGATGAGCGCGATGAAAGCGTCTTCAATGTCGCTTTGGCCAGTGCGCTGACGGATCCCGTCCACCGTGTCGGCAGCGACGATACGACCCTCGCGGACGAGGATCAGCCTGTCGCAGCGATCGGCCTCGTCCATGACATGGCTCGAGACGAGCAGCGTGACTCCAGATTGCGCGAGTTCGTGGAACTGTTGCCACAGATCACGTCGGAGCAAGGGATCAAGACCAACCGTAGGCTCATCGAGGACGAGGAGTTCCGCCTCGCCGAGCAATGCCACCGCGAGCGATGCGCGAGTCAGCTGGCCCCCAGAGAGCCGGCCAACGATGGAGTTGGCGTAGTCGGTCAGTTGGACGGACTCGATGACCGCCTCAACGCGCGTTCGGTCAACGCCCAGGATGCGCGCGAAGTAGCGCAGGTTTTCACGGACGCTGAGGTCTTTGTAGACCGAGGGAGCTTGCGTCGTGTAGGCAACCTTCCGACGTAGTGCCGAGACACCAGCCGGCATACCGAGCACGTCGATGTGGCCACGTTGGATGCGCTGCACGCCGACGATGCACCGCATGAGCGTGCTCTTGCCTCCGCCGCTGGGGCCGATGATCCCGGTGACCCCGCCGCGGGGGATGTCAACGGTGATGCCGTCCAGCGCGCGATGGTCACCGCGAATGACGAGGACATCACGCGCGCTGACGATGCTGCCGGTCATGCAGCCGCCGGCAAGACGTACCGCTGCAAGGTGGGAGCCATGGCTTCGATCAATGTTTCCACTGGAGTAAAGGCAATAGACACAAGGCGGACTCCGTAGCGCGCCGTGGCGTGGCCAGTCCGATGCCATGTGATCCAACGACCTCCGCGCTCAACGGGGGCCAATACGCTTACGACGCGCTGTGTCCCGCCCCCCGCGCCGGGTCATGGGTGACGAGGACCGGCCTGCCGGCCAGTTGCACCAGCTTGTGCGAGACGCTGCCGAGCAG
>JBEPVD010000032.1:0-38758 GCA_041691155.1 Candidatus Dormiibacterota bacterium
CCGCCCGAGGAGGTGCTCGCGGTCTTCGAGCCGTCCTACCGCCTGCTGATCGCCACCACCGACCATGTCGGCGAGACGGCGCGCCGGACGATCGCCGCGCAAGAGAAGCCGGTGCATCTGTTGCTGCGCTCCGCACTCGACGCAGCACAGGTGGCTTGGCCGGCATCGCCCGAGGACCTCGTCCCCGCACGCCCTCTCGCAAAATCGCTCAGACCTCATCAGGTGGAGGCGGTTGAGAACATCTCTCGAGGTTTCGAGGAAAGGGATCGCGGCCAAGCCTTGATGGCCTGCGGCACCGGCAAGACGCTGGTCGCGCTGGCGGTCGCCGAAGCGCTCGGCGCCGCGCGGACGTTGGTGCTGGTCCCATCCTTGTCGCTTCTGGGACAGAGCCTGCGCGAGTGGCTCGCAAATACTCGCCGGCCATTCTCATTCTTGCCGGTATGTTCGGACGAGACCGTGGCGACCGATGACGGGTTTACGCAGCTCACATCTGAGCTCGGCTTTCCAACCACAACTGACCCCACCGAGGTTCTCGCCTTTCTCGCCGGAGCGACGCCATCGGTTGTGTTTGCCACCTACCAATCCTCACCAGCGATAGCGGAAGCCCACGCCCTCGGCGCACCAGCCTTCGACCTCGTGGTCGCTGATGAGGCCCATCGATGTGCGGGTCCGACTGCTGGAATATTCGCCACCGTCCTCGATGAGGACGCCGTGCTGAGCAACCGGCGGCTCTTCATGACTGCCACACCTCGCTACTTCACCGAGCGATTGCGCCGCGAGGCTGCAGGCGAAGACTTCGCCATCGCGTCGATGGACGACGAGGTGAGCTTCGGGCCAGTATTCCATCGGCTTTCCTTCTCCGAAGCCATCGAGCGCGATCTCCTCTCCGACTACCAGGTTGTCGTCATGGGCATGGACGACGAAACCTGCCGGCGCATGGTGGATGAGCGCAGGCTGGTCAGCTTTGCAGGGATTACAAGGCTGGATGCGCATGCGCTGGCCAGCCGTCTGGCGGTCGGCAAAGCTATGCGCGAATGGGACCTCCGCCGCGTGGTGACATTTCACGGCCGGGTCAAGGGTGCTAAAGACTTTGCAAGCTCGCTTCCCCAGGTGGTGAGCTGTATGTCGGCGGATACCCGTCCACACGGACCGATCCGGGCAGAGTGGGTCTCCGGAGAAATGTCAGCGGGCCGTCGTGACGTGATCCTGGCTCGTTTTCGCGACCTCAGCGTTGGCGAGCACGCGGTCCTGTCCAATGCGCGGTGCTTGGCCGAGGGCGTCGATGTGCCGGCGCTCGATGGCGTCGTCTTCGTGGACCCGCGTCGCTCGCAGATCGACATCGTGCAGGCGGTCGGGAGGGCCATCCGCAAGTCCCCAGACAAGAAGCTGGGGACGGTGGTGATCCCCGTCGTGGTGGCACCCTCTGACGATCCTCAAACAGCTTTGGACGCGTCCGTCTTCAAGCCGGTTTGGGACGTGCTCCGCGCCTTGCGCGCTCACGACGACGAGCTAGCGGAGCAACTCGACTCCTTGCGCCGCAGCCTGGGGCGCCTCGGAGGCTCGTCGGTCACGCTACCTAGCAAACTGCACATCGATCTACCGGTGGCGGTCGGGGAAGACTTTGCCAAGGCGCTGGCGCTGCGCGTGGTTGAGCGAGCGACCGACCCCTGGGAATTTTGGTTCGGACTACTGGCCGCGTACGTGGACCGCGAGCGCACGGCGCTGGTGCCGATCGGATATACGGCGAATGGATTCCCCCTCGGAAGGTGGGTTGCCAGTCAGCGAGGGGCCGCGCGCCGGGGATTGCTTGTTGCCGAACGGGTTTCCCGCCTGCAGGCGTTCCCCGGATGGACGTGGAATCCCTTTGCGGATCGATGGGAAAAGGGCTTCCGGCATCTGCTGACGTTTACTCGGCGGGAAGGGCACGCCCGCCCATCCGGACCTCATACCGAACATAGCTTTCGACTCGGGTACTGGGTCGGCATGCAGCGCACCGCGAATTCCAGGGGATATCTCGACCCAGCCCGGCGCACCCGGCTGGAGGACCTACCGGGCTGGTCGTGGGACTCCGACGAGACCGATTGGGAAGACGGTTTCGCGCGGCTCGGGGAGTTCGTCAATCGCGAGCAGACCAGCAGCGTTCCGTCGCGCCACAAGGAAGCCGGCTTCGACCTGGGGCATTGGGTGAGTCGCCAGCGGACCGCGGGCAGGAATGGCCGACTTGACGCGGCTCGGCGCGCTCGGCTCGAAGCGCTCCCGGGATGGCAGTGGGACCTGAAAGAGGCAGCGTGGAATGAAGGATTCTCGCGGTTGGCGAGCTTCGCCGATCGCTTCGGTCAAGCGGCGCCCACCTACGACTTCTGTGATGGGGACTTCAAGCTTGGCCAATGGGCAAATGCGCAGCGGTCACTGCGCCAGGCGGGACTGCTGGAAAGCCGGCGAGCTCGCAGGTTGGGGGAGCTCCGGGGCTGGCGCTGGGCGCCACACGCTGAGCGATGGGATCAGGGGTTTGCTGCATTGGAGAGATATGTCGCCCACGAAGGTAATGCCCGGGTGACAGAGGGGCACGTTGAGTACGGATTCCCCCTCGGGCGCTGGGTCGCAATGCAGAGAACCCGATACCGGTCGCGAACGAGGAAACTCGCGCCGGAAAGAGTTCGCCTTCTTGAAGCACTGCCACAGTGGACCTGGAACCCAGGGGATGCCATCTGGGAGCAGAGCTTTGAGGTGCTGCTGCGCTTCGTTCGACGCGAGGGCCACGCTCGGGTGTCGCGACTCCACGCTGAACAAGGGTTTCCATTGGGCCATTGGGTCAGTGCACAGCGAGTGGCACGCGTGCGCGGAAGGCTCTCCGACGACCGTCGGGCCCGCCTGCAAGCGCTGCCGCAGTGGACGTGGAACGTGAGCGAGGACATATGGGACGGCTACTGGCGATTGCTCGCCGCCTTCGTGGAGCGCGAGGGACATGCGCGCCCCACTGTCGACCACATCGAAGATGGGCAACCGCTTGGGAAATTCGTGAGCGCTCAACGGACAGCGCATAGCAGGGGCAGGCTCGACCCGGTGCGCGCCGGTCGGCTTGAAGCCCTACCCGGCTGGACGTGGGATCCTGCCGATGCATTCTGGAAAGACGCCTATGGCGCGCTGCTCGCCTTTGCGGAGAGGGAAGGTCATGCCAAGGTTCCGAGCACCCATATAGAAAACGGAATGAAATTGGGATCGTGGGTGGGAGCCCAGCGTGTCGCCTACCGTCGCAGCAGAATCCGTCCTGACCGCAAGGCGACGCTCGAGGAGGTTTCGGGATGGCTCTGGAACGTGAAGCCGCGTCGCTCGTCAAAGGCGACAACCTAGCTAGTGAGCCACGTGCGGACAGGGGAAATTGGCTCTACGGCCTGCCGGTGTCACTGCCCGGTGTCGGACCGGAAGCGTGGCTAGCCTTCGCGAATGATCTGCCGAGGGCCGGTCCGAACCGGTGTAGGGAAAAAACAACTGCTCCGAGTCGAAATAATGTACCCATGAAACAGCCAGCTGCCCCGCTAATCCCCGGCGCCCCGCTGCGGCGTCTCACCGGCAGCGAGGAGGTGATGTGGGGCGAAGGCCGGATCGCAAGCGGAACGGTCCTCGACTTTTGGCGGTGGGCGGCCGGAGATCTCCGAGGCAACGCTTTGCGCGGGCACTTTGCTGAGTGGCTTGTCGGTCTCCTGCTCGGAGTGGAAATGACGGTGCGACAGGAATGGGATTCTTTTGACCTAAGCCACGGTGAGACGAAGGTGGAAGTGAAGTCCAGCGCGTACATACAGGGTTGGGGCCAACGCGCCGTATCGCGGATCACCTTCGGAGCTCTCTTGAAGCAGCCGTGGGATCCGATCACGGGGACCTACCAGGTCGAGGCCAGTCTCAATGCTGACTGGTACGTCTTCGCCTTGGAAAAGTGCAAGGTCGGCCCGGACTACGACCCGCTGGACTTATCGCAGTGGGAGTTTTACATCGTCCCCTCCAGCGCACTGTCGAAGATGAAGCCGAATCAAACTCTCTCACTGCAGAAGGTGGCCGACCTTGCAGGACATCCTCCGATGACCGCTTATCAGCTGCATCGCGACGGTCCGGGGATGATCGGCCGCACGCCCGTGCTGATCGAGGACGCAACTGCCTCGAGCTCGCCCCGGGGGACATAGCATTCCCGGCGGCCGCTGCCGGGTGCGGGGTGCTGTGAACTAACCCCGGTCGAGCAGATAGCGCACGGCCTCAGTCAGAGGCGACGACCTGAAGGATCGACGGCAAGGACGAAGCGCCTCGTATCCCGTTGTAGCTCCGTCGCCCGGGTCCACTACAGGTCGCTCTTCCTGTGACGCCTCCAGTAACGCAATTTGCCAGAGTTCCGAACAGACACCGTATGCGCCCACTGGCAGGACGATGAATGAGAAATAGCCTTTCGCTGCCGCGGGAGCGCCAGGGAACAAAAGATAGATTCCGCCAATCACCGTAAATCCAATCCATATGACAAGCCGACTTCCTCGCGAAGCTCCAGGGTGCCGTGCGGAATCATTGCTCAGAGCCTTCTTCCGTAAGATTCGATATCCCAGATAGCCGACAACAACACCAGCCACACACATCAGGGCGGGGAAGATGGGTGAGCTCGAATCAATAGTCAGCATGCCGTGAACATGCAACAGACTCCGGCCGGCCCGGCCACTCGCGGCCGGAAATGACCCAGGTCGTTGCCCAGCACTCACAACTGCCACGGACGAGCCCGAAGTGAGTGCGGGCAACCGCTGAACACCATCCTTGCTAACAGCACCGGCGAGATCCTCGAGAGCGCGATCACCGACGCGGACTTCGATGCGTGGTGGGGCCTGGGAACGCCGATTCAGGACCTCTGACCTTACGCCGGCCCTTCGGCCTCGCAAGACTCAGATATCTCTTGGAGAAACTCAGGTTTCAGGTACTGGGCGAAGCGCGAAATACGCTCGATCTCGGTGCGGAGCCCTGAGAAGGAAATGTAGCGACAGATGTCCACCATCGGCGTGGGCAATCGAGCGAAGGTCGGCCGATTCACCTCATGGATGACCTTGCTCCGCCGCTCATCTGGCGCCACGATGAACAGCGGAATGTTGAGGTTCGGCTGCATCACCAGCAAGTCCGACATGCGCAGCAAGCCGGAGTAGATCGACGTCGTGCTTTCAATCTCGAAGGCTGCGGCGATGGAGTTGCCCTTCAACCAGAGCACATCGATCTGCTCGACGATTCGGTTGGTGGCGTCGTCAAACTGACGCGGCAAGTCGCTCCGGAAATGGGGCACATCAGCGAACCGCTGTCCTTGCCAGTCCCGATTGCGATCACCTCGAGCAACCCAGACGCTATGCCCCATGTCGCTCCCCAGCTTCAGCAAGAGCCACTGAATTTCGGTGTGCGCGGTTTGCTGCTTCTGTTCAACAGCGACATCGGCAGGGGATTCGTCCTCTGCTTCATCCTGGTCGCCGCCGGGTTCAGGGAGCGTCACGGCCCCGATCGGCGTCTCCACAGCGAATGGCCTGCGCGCGAGCTTGGCGCGATCCAGGGGCCGTTCGCGTGGGTGCTCTTGGGCCTCCAACACGGCGTTCACGACGAACTCACCGTCAGCGGCTGACCATTTGGTAGGTGAGCCGCGGAATGCTCCCGACCAAATATTTGGGTTCTTGAGGTTCGTGAACACGCTGAGCTGCTCGCGCATCTCCAACACCGGAATGCCCGTACCAGCGGTGAGTTTCGCAATCGACTTCACTTTCAGGCGCACGGGGAACACTGAGGCCGACCAGAGGGGCGTTGTGTCTTCGTAGGCGGGAGACTGCACCTCGAGGACGCCGACCCAGCGTGACACGCCCGTCAGGTAGCACAGCAGGTAATCCCCAGGCTGGATCTTCTTGACCTGGCTACGTCGTCCGAGGCGGAATCCGCTCACCTCACCACCGGCGGCCAGAAACTCGGTCCACGTCTCATGCGAGAACAGATCGAGCCAGTAGTTCCGGGCTGTCACCCTCGATGACCTCATGTTCTCGTTGCGCTGCAATGGATTGCTGGGCAGAGTACCTGACCAAAACCCACTCGCGCGACCCACACTGTGCACCACCACCTTGATCAGAGGCCGAAGCCGAAGGGATCACGAGGCAAGGACGAACCAGCCTCGAACGATGCCGACGACAGGACTTTCGCCATCGGCGGGCAGAGTCTCAAATCCCGGCGACGCGGCGATCAGTTGGCCGCCGTTGTACCTCGAGAACCGCCGCACAATCGCTGTACGCCCCAGGCTGCTCGGTGCCACCACCAGCTGATCGTGGACGGGCCGGTCGGTGGTGAGGGTCGCGTAGACCCAAGCCAGCACAGGTATCCCCGCTGCGGCCATGCCGTCGTCGGAGGCACGAATCGCAAACAACTCACCCCGGATGTTTCCTGGTGGCAACGGCGCCCAGCCGTGGGGGCGGTCGGGGAGCCGTTGCATGCCCAGGTGGACCCGCTGCAAAACCGGCACCCATTCCTGGGCTACCTCCACCCGAGGCGGTGGTGCCGCGGGAGTGGCCGGCGCCGGCTCGGCTGCATCCGCTGGTGGCGGTCCAAGGACGAGCCGACCACTGCTGTCTCGGTGCAACCGGTCCGCGAATATCAAGTTGTTGACGTGGCCGGCGACCGTCGATCGCGTACGCCCCATGAGTTTGGCTATCTCACTGTACGTGGGTGGGCCGTAGTCTTGGATGTAGTTGGCGATAAAAGCCAGGGTGTCATCATCGGCTGCGACACCAGCCCTGAGTTGGGGATTCGAGGCACCGGCCAACCGTATATGGCTTTGCCCTCAGGCGACCGTCGTCGCGCCCTGGATGCCCGTGACCGGATCCCGAGGGGCATGCCGAGCTCACACCTCTGGCACGAATCGCGCAGGAACGAGAGCATCTTTTGTAGTTCGCCCTGACCTGCGAGGCTCTTCCTCTAGCGTCCGGCCCCGGGCGATTGCCTGTCGGATAACACCGAGCCGCCCCGGGCCACTGGACGCACCGAGGCGATGGCCATGGCGATGGAGAAGGAACTGACGGCGTTGCCCTGCGCCCTGCCGGGCGAGGGCCACGGGAGTGGCTCGGGGGCGCTCGTCGGGGCTGACAACTGTACGGCCCAGGGGTTTGGAGATTTGACATCTCCGCGGTCAGATGTTGGCAGCGACCCGATTGTCCCTCGGCCATTCACCACGCAGTCCAAGGAGTCCTGAGTGCCCAGACCCCGCCCCTACTCGAAGCGTGACCACTACTCCGGTCGCGCTCACTGGATCACGCCCATCCCTGACGCACTGGTGACTGAGGACGTCGCCAGCCTCCTGGTCTGCATGGCCACTGCATATCAAGACCTCTGGACCATGCTCACGGCCGGCTATCCGGAGCCACCCAGCATCGGCCTCGTGTACTGGCGCCCCATCCCCGGGAGAACCCCGGACCCGGTGGTCGCGACGCTCGCAGTCGATGAGGGTGACGTCCAGATCTGGGCCCTGGAGGCCGCGCCCGCGTCGACCACGAAGACCGCGGTGCCCGGGGTGCGTCGCCCGGCTCGGCTCAACTCCCCGGAGCCAAAAGGGCGCCAGCGGCAGGCTGCCGGCACCGACTCCGTCGATGAGAAGGGTGTGCTGGTCTGGGGACCCTCTCCCGGGCTGACCGTCGTGGCCGACGACGGGACCGGCAACGGTGACGCCAGCGGCCCTGGGCACAGCCAGTAGGCATCGGGCAGCGCACTCATGTCGTTGCAACCCCAGCCCCGCCTCCAGACCGGCCGCTTCGAGCCCGGTCTGAGCTTCCAGGCGTTCCTGAACGGCGTGGCAGAGATCGCCCTCGAGGCGGCTGGGAACGATGCTGAGCAGGCGTTGCGGGTGACCATGAGCCAGTTCGATGGGGCACGCCTCCGCCTGGGTAGAGTTGACGTCCCCTCGGCGGCTGGTGCTCGCAAGCGGGTGGGATTTGGCTGGAAGACCACCCTTCTGGTGGCTCACGCACCAGCCGCCCGGCGGGCGCACCTGCTGGGCATGAGGGCCTCACCACCCGCTCAGCGCGACTCGGGGGTCGCTGCCCTGCGGGGCCTCCAGCACGTCGCCTTTCGCCTTGGGGTCACGCCCTCAGCGCTGCGCTACGACGAGGAAGTTCGCCGGGCCGAACGTGAACATCACCGCAAGTTCGGTGCCGGCAGGCGGCCGCTTGAGCTCGCCCGCAGCGGTGCGAGACATGATGCACTCGGCCCCTGGCCCGACGCGATTGCTGTTGCCGGCTTGGCCCCGACCATCGACTACCGCACGCCGGCCCCGCCGTTGCTGGAGACCCTCGACCGCTGCATCGAGGTCACCACCATCCTTCCAAGGGAGACATACTTCAATGCCTGGGCCCAGGCCCTGGATATCCCGGTGCCCGCGCGGACCGAGCCATGGGCAAACACCCTCGAGGCTGTCCGCCAGCGTCGCGCCCTGCGCGGCCTGGAGACGCCTGAACGAACCACCCGAGACTCGGAGTGTCCGCCACTGCCGACCCCGGTGGAGCGAAGGGCGCGGCGTGCCAAGCGCCATTCCAAAGGCGACGCACTGCGCTCGCTCCAGGTCTACGCGGAGCGCTACCTGACCAAGGGGAAGGCGGCGCGTCAGAGGCACTACAAGGACTGCTCCCGCGGTGACCCAGACTTGGTCGGCGCAAACACGATCGCTCGCTTCGGCAAATTCGAAGCGATGTGCAGCGAGGCTGGCATCGGATGAAACGGTCCGCGGTGCCCGACCAGATCCCCCAGCTCACTCGTTTCTCCGACGACGCCAAGTTCGCCTCGTACCACCATCTCATCGCCACCGTCAAGGGCATGCCCTGGGTATGGTGGCCAGTCCAGGCAGTGCTGAACCGGCGCTACAAGTGGGGTCCCGCCCGGATGGCCGGAGACTGGGGGCTCGTCTACTTGGCTTTCAGCATCAGCCGGATCCCCGACGTTGAGCCGTGGTACCAGCGCGTCTGCGAGGACGCGGCTTTCTGGAAACTCTGCGGCTTCGTCGAGCGACCGGGCCCACCGCCCCGCGGTGCCCGCAGACGACTGCGCCACGGCGCTTCGGTCGTGCTTGTTCCGACATACCCCCTGGTACTGCTGCGGCTGAAAGAGCTGCAGTGGTTGGAGGAGGAGTGGCAGCCCTTCCGGCGAGCTGCCGCCCGTCTCATGCAGGAGGCTCACGGGCGGGACCCGCGCGTCGGTGCACACTGGCATGTCGACGGCACCGAGGCCGAGACCCACGCGGCACCACATCATGATTGCCGGCCCGAGGACCCTTGCCCCACCCGTGATTCGACTGAGCAGCCACACCTGACCCGGCTCGACACCGGTGCCGCTGGTGACCTGCGCCGCGCCATGGCCAAACTGCCGGAAGAGAGCCTCGACGAACCCTTCATCGTGGATGGGCTGACCATCGAACTCATCGAATCGGTCCAGCTCACCGTCAACACCGACGGCATGCGCGGCTGCCGTTTCGAGTCCGGCGGCCACTTCTGGTTCTCCCGTGACCCGGACGCCGGCACTCGGGCCTACCACAGCAGCAGCGGCACGCTGAAGAAGGCCTGGCATGGCTACAGCGTCATCACCGTCGTCGACCACCTCACCCATGGACCGCTCGCCATCTTCATCATCCCCGCCAACAAGTCGGAAGTCACGGTGTTCCCGGTGGTCGTGGAACAGGCGTCCGCCAATCTGGGCGGTGTCATGCCCGTCGCCATCGGGGCGGACCGGGGTAACTCATCGGATGAGAACTACGACTTGTGCAGCTCGCTGGGGATCACGCTGGTCATCCCCTACCGCAAGCGCAACCGCACATCGCCAGATGTACCGGTGGCGACCGACCGGCTCGATGAGCACGGCGTGCCGCTCTGCCGCGCCTGCGGCAGGGAGGCCGAGATCATTCGGAGCTACGTCGATCGCGGTCGTGGCCGGGTTGACTTCACCTGCCAGGCGCCAGTGCGGCCGAGGTGCAGCACGACCCAGCACATGTACTGCGACCAAGACAGCCGGCGGCTGATCATGCAGCCGAGAAACGGCGACCTGTACGCCGCCATGACCCAGTCCGGCCTGTCGTTCGAGCACAAGCACCGGGACCTGCGCATCCAGTACAAAGTGGCACCCAAATGCCTGGCTGACCGCCCCAAGATTGTCGGCATGGTGTGGCAGCAGCTGCGCGCCAACGTCGCCATGCTGATTGACTGGCTGCGCATCTATGTGAATCTCGGCTGGGTAGAGGGCGACGCCCCCATCGTCACCGTGCCGACCAAGTTCGAGAAGGTCGCCGGGAAAATCGCTGGCCGGCGAGCCCGCCTGGGCCGCACTGGTGGGGCGCGGCGCCACCATCCGCCTCCGCCAGCC
Source organism: Candidatus Dormiibacterota bacterium (assembly GCA_041691155.1). Taxonomy (GTDB): domain Bacteria; phylum Chloroflexota; class Dormibacteria; order Aeolococcales; family Aeolococcaceae; genus Palsa-851. Next base: position 10,381 of record JBEPVD010000032.1, read on the forward strand.
ACCGACTAGGCTCCCGACCCTCGCTGCCTGGTTCCGGCTGCCCACACCGGGCCAACTTTGGCCGAATCAGGTGAACCAGGCCGATGTGCCACCCCGGAGCCGTCCGGCATCGAGTTCAATGAGGCGCCAAACGCCCTGAACGCGCCATCCAACGCACGAAAAATCGGGTCGGCCGACAATCTTAAAACTCTCGGTAAAACAACCGTGGTGGAGGCGCCGGGGATCGAACCCGGGTCCAGAGCCGCGTCTCGTGCGACATCTACGAGTGTAGTCCCGGTATTAATCTCGCCAAAACCGCGCCCTGGGACCAGGCTCGGCTCCGGCCAGCCTCGGTGTATGTCCCGCCCGGCGCCGAGGCGCCACCGGGCGGCGAGGCTGCTTGCATTAACGTCGGGTCCGCCCCCCGCAGCCGAGAGGGCGGTCGACGTCAGGCCGAAGCCTGAGCTTTTTTCGTCTCTGCTACTTACGCAGCGAGGGCGAGGGGTGCGTTATTCGCACGTATATTTTTCCCGGTTTTACGAGCCCGGGGCTCGACTCGCATTCGCACAACCCACGACCCCGTCGAAACCAATACGCCCCCGTGGGAACGCCGTGATCCGAGATCAGCGTGCTCCGCAATTCTAACGCGTTGGTAGGCTTGACGGCGTGTTCCCCATTGCTGCCCCGGCGTGCCTCCACGCCGTCGGATGTCATGGCTCGCGCGACGTCTGACGCTGGCGTGACCTCCCAACCTGCCGTCGCAACAGCCCCGGCGACCTATGGCCGGCTGCTGCGCGTCCCTGGCTTCCGCGCGCTCCTGGTCAGCTCACTCCTGACGCGCACCGCGTCGCAGATGTGGCTGGTGGGCGTCGTACTCTTCGCGCTCCAGCGGTACCACTCGCCGACCGTCGCCGGGGTGAGCATCTTCCTGCTCATCTTTCCCGGGCTGACGCTGAGCCCGATTGCCGGAGCGCTGCTCGACCGGCATGGGCGCAGGCGGCTGATGGGACTCGACTTCAGCGTTGCCGCGATATGCCTGACCGTGATCGTGGTCCTCGCCGCGACCAACCATCTCCCCGTGTGGGGATTGCTACTCCTGCTCGTCGCGGGATCGGTGACGAGCACGCTGAGCATCGCGGGCGCCCGCTCGATGTTCCCGCTGCTCGTCCCGCGCGATCTCTGGGACCGCGGCAACGCGGCGGACAGCATCTGTTTCGGCGTCGCGGCCATCCTCGGTCCGGGGCTCGCCGGCTGGCTCATCGCCAGCCTGGGCAGTGAGGCGGCCCTCGCGGGCGCTGCTATCGGATTCCTCGCCGGCGTCGTCGCATTGCGCTGGGTGCGCGAGCCGGCCGTCAGCGGCCAGGTCTCCGGGCGGATCTTCTACGAGGCCTGGCGCGGTCTCCAGTACGTCGCGGCGAACCGGACCCTCCGCTGGATCGCCGTCTCGATGTCCACCCTCAACGTGGGCTGGGGCATCGTGGTGGTCGCGCTCCCCGTCCTGGTGTTCCGGCAGCACGGCAACGCGGCGGTCGTTGGAACCATCCTTGCCATCGAGGGTGCGGTCGGCATCCCCGCGGCGCTCGCGTTCGGCAGGGTCCGGACTGAGGGCCGCGAGCGCCAGCTGATGGCGATCCTCGGCACGATCATGGGCATCGCGACCCTCGCGCTCCTCGTGCCGTCCATCCTGTTCATCGGCGTCGGGATCGCAATCATCGGCGCGGCTGATGGTCCCTTCAACATCTGCACGTTCTCGCTGCGGCAGCGTCGCACCGCCCAGGCGTGGTTCGGCCGCGCCTTCGCGATCTCGATGAGCCTCAACTTCGCCGGCGTGCCGATCGGGTCGGCGCTCTCCGGGCCGCTGCTCGGCGTCTCGATTGCATTCGCCATCGTGCTTGCAGCCGCTTTGATGATCGCCGGCGGCATCCTGATGGTGTCGAAGATCCCCACCACGGATGAGGGCGTCGAGGCCTCCGAGCCGCTCAGCAGACAGACTGCCTCGTTGGTAGGCTGATCGTATGAGCCAGGATGCGTTCCGGCAGGTCGCTCGCTAGTTGCCCCATTTCGACGCACCCTCTGGCGCCGATCCCGCGGTCGGCAGGCAGCTCAAGCGCGTGATCGTCATCGGGACGGTCATGCGTCGCGAGGAACGCGAGCAGCGGGACATCGAACTCGATGAGCTGGAGGAACTCGCGCGCACCCTCGGGACGGAAGTCCTGGAGCGCAGCCTGATCTCGCTGCGCGAACCCCATCCGGCAACCTTCTTCCGCTCCGGGATCGTCGCGGCCTTCGCGTCGCACCTCGCGGAGCTCGACAAGCCCGCCGTCCTCTGCAACGACCAATTGACCCCGCGGCAACAGCGCAACCTCCAGGAGGAGTGGGGCGTCCCGGTGCTCGACCGCACCGAGGTCATCCTCGCGATCTTCGCCAGGCGCGCGATCACTGCTGAAGGGCGCGTGCAGGTGGAGATGGCGCAGCTCGAGCATCTCCTCCCCCGCCTCGCCGGCGGCTGGTCCCACCTTGAACGTCAGCGAGGAGGCGTCGGCATCCGAGGCGGCGCCGGAGAGAAGCAGATCGAGGTTGACCGCAGGCTCATCCGCCAGCAGATGAAGCGCCTGCGCGAACGCCTGGTGGTCATCGAACGCCAGCGCAGCACCCGGCGTTCGGCGCGCACCAACGTGCCGCTCGCGTCCTGCGCATTGGTCGGCTACACCAACGCGGGAAAGTCGACGCTGCTCAACGTGCTCACCCACAGCGAAGTGCTGGCCGACGACCTGCTGTTCGCGACGCTCGACCCGACCTCGCGGCGTCTCGAGCTGCCCTCGGGAAAGCTCGTCATCCTCACCGACACGGTCGGCTTCATCCAGAAACTCCCGACCGAGCTCGTGGAAGCATTCGCGGCGACGCTCGAGGAAGTACGACAGGCGCACATGCTGTGCGTGGTCGTCGACGCGTCGCATCCCGACGCCGAACAGCAGCTTGCCACGGTGCTCGAGACCCTTCGCTCCATGGACTGTGACCAGCCGACGATCCTTGCGCTGAGCAAGGTCGACCGCCTCACCGCCTCGGAGGTCCGCGCAGCGCGACTGCGACTTGGCGACGTCGCGGGCGTGTCAGCACTCGCGGTCAGCGCCACCAAGGGCACGGGGCTTCGCGAGTTGCGTCAGCGGATCGACAGTCTCGCGGCGCAGTTGGTGCCGGACATCAAGGCCAACCGGCCGAGCGCAGCGTCCGGTGCCGATCAGGCCGACTCGGAGTGGGACGCCGCCGCGGTCTGACACGGCCGCTCGTGTCCGAGTGGCACAGTCGCCGCGGTCTGACGCAGCCGATCCTCAGCGCTTGATCGCGCGCTCCATGTCGCGTTCGGCATCACGCTTGGCAACGTCCTGACGCTTATCCCACAGCTTCTTGCCACGAGCGAGTCCGATCTCCACCTTGATCCGATTGCGCACGAGGTACAGCTTCAGCGGAATGATCGTCAAGCCTTGGGTGCGAACCCGACCGTCGAGATACTCGATCTCGCGTTTGTGCAGGAGTAACCGGCGGCGTCGCTCCGGCTCCGGATTGTTCCGGTTGCCGTGCTGATACGACGCGATGTTCACCTGCATCAACCATGCCTGTCCGCTCTCGATACGCACGTAGCCATCGCGCAACTGGATGCGCCCGGTGCGCAGCGATTTCACCTCGGGTCCCGTCAGTTCGATACCGGCTTCGATGGACTCGACGATGCTGTACTCGTAGCGAGCGCGGCGGTTCTGCGCAATCAGCGGGTCGTTGGGTCTTCTGGTCGGAGGCATCAGTTCGCCCCAACCGATCGATGACCACGGAAGAAAGCCGCAGGTGTCATTGCTCGTTTGCCCGGTGGCGTGATCAGGTCCACACGGTACGCGCCGTCGCGCGCGGCGATCACGACCGACTCGCGTTCATTGCGGATCAGCGTTCCCGGCGCGGCCGTATCGTCACCGTTCGCGACACCGCCGCCTTGGATCTGTACGTCGACGCTCCCGACAGACGCAACCGCACCCGGCCATGGTTGCAGTGCGCGCACCATCCGATCCACATCGATGGCGCTGCGTGCGTGCCAATCGATCCGGCCGTCATCGCGGCCGAGACGTGGCGCGTACGTGACGCCCGCCTCCGGTTGCGCAACCGCGTTCGCCCTGCCCATCTCGAGGTCGGCCAGCACATCGACGAGCGCCGCAGCGCCGAGCGCCGATAGCGTCATGGTCAGCGCAAGTGTCGTCGTCTCGCCGGTGATGCCGGCGCGCGATGTCGCGTACACGGGCCCGGTATCAAGCCCCGCCTCCATGCGCATGATCGACACGCCCGTCTCGTCGTCACCGGCGAGAATCGCATGCGCAATCGGCGACGCGCCACGCCACCGCGGGAGCAGCGATGCGTGGACATTCACTGCGCCGTGTCTCGGTGGATCAATCAGCGCGGCGGGGAGGATCTGCCCGTACGCGGCGACGATCAGGCAATCCGCACCGAGCGCGAGGAGGTCAGCGACCACAGCCGGTGCCCCGATTTTCAGCGGAGCCAGCACGTCAATCCCGAGCTCGCGCGCGGCATCCGCAACCGGACGGGGCGCAGGCCGCCCTCGATTGCCGGCGCGATCAGCCCGCGTGACCACCGCCGCGACATCGTGGTGCGACGCACAAGCCAGGAGCGACGGCACCGCGAATGCGGCGGTGCCACAGAACACGAGCCTCACACAGCGCTGACGACGCCGGGCTCCTCAGCCTCCGTTGCAGCTTCAACTTCGCGCAGCGTCCCCTCGTTCACCTTGCTGGTGAAGAGGATGCCGTCCAGGTGATCGAGCTCGTGCTGGACTGCCCGGGCCAGCAGGCCGTCGCCTTTCACACGCACTTCTTTGCCATGCCGGTTGAGACCCTTTGCCACCACCCGCATCCGTCGCGTGACCTCGCCCACCCACCCAGGCACCGAGAGACAACCCTCGAAGCCGGTCTGGTCGCCGGAGTCACGAACCATCTCCGGATTGGCGAGTTGATAGATCTGGTTGTCCACGCGCAGCACGATGACGCGCAGGGAGACGCCGACCTGCGGCGCGGCGAGGCCGACGCCGTAGGCGTCGAACATGGTCTCGACCATGTCGTCCATCAGCCGGCGGATCTCATCGTCCACCCGCGGCACGCGAACCGCTTTGGTGGTGAGCACGTCGTTGTGGTCCGAGACCAGAACGATGGGAAGGACTGCCACGCTACGTCTCCGAATCACGCCCCGGGGTCGACATCGATGCTCCAGCCCCGAGCTTTGGGAAGGTGTGGAAACGCCCTCTCGATGTCGGTGCCACGCACCGTGATCTGCCAGCGGTATTCGCCGCGGAGGCGGTGCATGAACGCCGGAGTCGGACCGAGGACGTCGAGCCCGGCTTCGCCGGCGAGTGTACCAGAGAGCCGCTGAGCCTCCCGGCGCACCTCGATCTCAGCCTCGCCGTCGTCGCGATGCGTGAAGGTGCAGACGCAGAGGCGCGCATACGGGGGAAATCGCAGAGCCTTGCGCACCCGGATTTCATCCCTCGCAAACCCGAGATAGTCGTGTGTGGTGGCGTGGCGCACCGCGTAGTGGCCGGGGCTGTAGGTCTGGAGGACGACACGCGCGGGCTCGTCGCCGCGCCCGGCGCGGCCCGCGACCTGGGTCAGCAACGAGAAGGTCAACTCCCCGCTCCGGTAGTCGGGAAAGTGCAGCGAGGTGTCGGCGTTGACGATACCGACCAGGCGCACGTTCCCCAGGTCCCAGCCCTTGGCGACCATCTGCGTGCCGATGAGGCAGTCCGCCTCGTGCTTGCGAAAACGGTCGTAGATGTCGAAGTACGCGTCACGCGAGCGCGTGGTGTCGCGATCCATGCGGATCAGCCGCAGGTCAGGAAACCGATCATGCACCTGACGCTCGAGACGCTCGGTCCCCATACCCAGCGCGCGAATGGCGCGCGACCCGCATTTCGGACACACACTCGGCATCGGAATCGACAGACCGCAGTAATGGCAGTCGCAGCTCGAGCGCTCGATGTGGTGCACGAGCGACACACTGCAGTTGGTGCAGTTCACCGCCTCGCCGCAGGTGCGGCAGAGCACGACCGTCGACGTCCCGCGCCGGTTGAGGAAGAGGATCGACTGCCCGCCTTCGGCGTGACACTCCTGCATCGCGGCGTCGAGCGTCATCGACAGCGCACCGGTGTTGCCGGCATGCAGCTCGTCACGCAGATCCACCACCTCGATCGGTGGGAGCGGGCGACCGCTGACGCGCTCGGGCAGCGTCACCAGTTCGAGGTCGCCGGTGTGCGCACGGTAAAAACTCTCCACACGCGGTGTCGCACTGCCCATCACCACCGGCGCCTCGCAGAGCGCGCCGAGCATCAGCGCGACGTCGACCGCGTGATACCGGGGAATGCGGTCCTGCTTGTACGCGGGCGCGTCCTCCTCGTCAACCACGACAATCCCCAGGTCCGCGACCGGCGCGAACACCGCGCTGCGCGAGCCGATGACGACCGAGTGCTCGCCGCTGCGGATGCGCCGCCACTCCGCCGCGCGCTCCGCATCGGTGAGGGCGGAATGGACGACCGCGATACGTCCCGGGAATCGCGCCGTGAAGCGGCGAATCATCTGCGGCGTCAACGCAATCTCGGGCACGAGCACGATGGCACCGCGCCCGGCGGCCAGTGCGGCGTCGATGCCCGCGAGATACACCTCGGTCTTGCCGCTCCCCGTGACCCCGTGGAGGAGCACTCTCCGGTGCGTGCGCGTCGCGATCGCCTGCAGCAGCGGCACGACTGCGGCAGCCTGCGCGTCGTTGAGCACTGGCGCCGGCTCCGGCGGACCCGCGGCTCCTGCCTCCGCAACCGCCCGCGATGTCGAGCGCGGGCCTGCCCGTCGCGAGGGACGCGTACGCACGCCCTTGGGGAGCATGGCGCGCAACACCTCGCCGAGCGGCGCGCAGTACCGGTCCGCGATCTGTCGGGCGAGCGCCAGGTGGTGCTCGAGGAGCAGTCGAGGCTCATCGATGACGCGGTCGATCGGCCGGACATCCGGGTACTCGGACTCCTCCGAACGCGCGAGGACGTACCCGAGGATCGATCGCTTACCGAACGGGATCTCCACGCGAACGCCAGGGAGCACCAGTTCGGTCATCTCGTCGGGAATGGAGTACGTGTAGGCGTCGCGGGGCAGTTGTGAGCGCGTCTCCGGAACGACGGTGGCGAAGGTCATCGCAGCCTGCTCGCGATGATGCGCACGATGGCGTCCGCCACATCCGCTTTGGGTGCGCGATCGATCACCTGGGCAACGCCCTCTCGATCGATCACGGTCACCTCGTTGTCATCGGCCCCCATACCGATGTCCTGACGCGAAACGTCATTGACGACGATCAGGTCGAGGCGTTTCGCCAGGAGCTTTGCTCTGGCATTGTCGAGCACATGCTCGGTCTCGGCCGCAAAGCCGACGCGGAACACGCCGGCAGCCGCATCGTCATCGCGCAACGCGCGAAGGATGTCGACCGCCGGCACCAGGTCGAGCGTCATCGTTCCCGCGCCACCCTTTTTCAGCTTGTTGGACGCGACGTCACGCGGTCGCCAGTCGGCAACCGCGGCGGCCATGATCAGGACCTTCGCGCCCACCAACGCGGTGCGCACCGCGTCGTACATCTCCGCGGCAGTCTCGACGCGGACGACTTCGAGCCCCGGTTGTTCGGGAGGTGCCGAGGCTGCGGTGACGAGCGTGACCGTCGCTCCATGCCGGAGCGCCGCCGAGGCCAGCGCGTTGCCCATCTTGCCGCTGGATCGATTGCCGATGAAGCGCACCGGGTCGATCGGTTCTCGAGTACCCCCGGCGGTGACCACGAAGCGCAGACCGTTGATCGAGGGGTCAGGCCCCGGCGCCAAGGCACTCCCTCACCGCGGTGACGATGGCGTCCGGCTCCGCCATGCGGCCGCTGCTCTCGTGGCCGCTCGCCAGCCGCCCATGCACCGGACCGACCACGGTCGCGCCGCGAGCGATCAGCGTGGCCACGTTGCCCTCCGTCGCCGGGTGCTCCCACATGGCCGCCTCCATTGCGGGTGCTATGAGCATCGGCGCCCGGCACGCGAGGGCAGTGGCGGTCACCGGGTCGCCGGCGAGGCCGAGCGCAAGGCGGGCGATGAGGTCCGCAGGCGCCGCGACGACGACCTGGACCTCGCACCACGAGGCGAGATCGAGATGGCTCATGCCGTGACCCACGGCAGCCCCTTCGTCGTCCCACATATTCGCGGCGACCCGGTTGCCGCTCAACGCGCGGAGCAAGGTCGGTGTGACGAAGCGAGTGGCTGCCTCGGTCATGGCGACCCGAACCTCGGCGCCCTCGCGGCGCAGGTCGGTGACCACCTGGCATGCCTTGAAAGCGGCGACACTTCCGCCGACGCCGACCAGGACCCTCCGGCTTTCGAGTGCGAGGGTCATACTGGCGCGCCTCCCTCCGCACGGGCGGCGTTGACGATCCGGTCGATCTCCCGCGCAGCTCGGTTGGCGTCGTCGTTCACCACCTGATGATCGTACGTGTCCTTGAGGGCAAGCTCTGCAACCGCCAGTTCCTGCCGGGCTTGGAGGCTGGCGGGATCCTCGGTGGCGCGCTCAACCAAACGCTGCTGCAGCGCTTCCATGCTTGGCGGGAGGAGGTAGATGTAGAGGCCGACGTCACCGATGCGCTCGCGGACTTTGGTGGCGCCCTGCACGTCGATCTTGATCACGGTTGCCTTCCCGGAGGCCACGGCCTTGTCCACGGACGCGTAGGTGCGGCCCTTCAGCTCGCCGTACACCGTGGACCATTCGAAGAACTCGTCGCGCTCGATCATCTGCCGGAAGGTGGCCTCGTCGACGAACCAATAGGAGACGCCCTCGATCTCGCCCGGACGTGGCGGACGGGTCGTGTAGGACACGCAGTACTCCAGGGCCGGGTCGAGGGCGAAGAGCTCGCGCAGCACCGTGTCCTTGCCGACGCCGCTTGGCCCGGTGAGCACGATCAACCGCCCGCCCATGGTCACTCGGGCGCCGGACGGAGCCGGCCGGCCGCCGCGACGAGTTCTGCGGGCACGGGCGACGCGTAGGAACGCTCGGTGGCGTCGCCGGGATGGCGCAGGCGCAGGCGCATCGCGTGCAGCGCCGGACGACGGAGCAACGGGTCCGGCTTGCCGTAGACGCTGTCGCCGATGATCGGATGCCCGATCGAGGCTAGATGGACGCGAATCTGATGCGTCCGACCGGTGCGCAGTGAGACTTCCAGGACGGTCGCGCCGTTGAGGCGCTCCACCACCCGGAAGTCGGTGATCGCCTCGCGGCCACCCTCGACGATCGCCATGCGACGCCGGTCGCGCGGGTGGCGGGCGATCGGCCCGTCGATCGTCCCGGTGTCCTCGCGAAAGCCGCCGTGGACCAGCGCCCAGTAGGTCCGTCCGAGGGACCGATCACTCAACTGGCGCGCGAGATTTCGGTGCGCAGCCTCGGTCTTGGCGACCACCAGCAAGCCACTCGTGTCCCGGTCGAGACGGTGCACGATCCCGGCGCGCTCCGCGCCGCCGAGCAGCGACCAGGTGGTTCCCCGCTCCTTCAGCGCGTCGGCGAGCGTCCCGGTCGGGTGGCCCGGTGCCGGGTGTACGACCATGCCGGACGGCTTGTCGATCACGGCGAGCCAGTCGTCCTCGTCGACGACATTGAGTTCGGCCATCGGTTGACCGCCGCGCGCTGCCGGCGTCGCCTTCGGCACCGAGGCCGGTACCGGCGCGACCACCACCGCTGCCGTGTCGCGCACACGTTGCCCCGGCCGTCCCTGCTTGCCGTCGACGGTCACCAGGCCCGCATCGATCAGGGTCCGCGCAGCGTGGCGGGTGATGCTGCGCGAATCCGCGAGCCAGACATCGAGCCGCGGCGTCGCCACGGCGGCGCTGCCGGCTGTCACGACGTCGCCGATGACGCCGGTGTCGCGGGTGTCGCCGGTGACGTCGAGGAGGGCACGAAACTCAGCACCAGCAACACGATGATCGCGACCACGATGCAACTGTCCGCCACGTTGAAGACCGGCCAGAAATGGAAGTCGATGAAGTCGACGACGGAACCCTGAAGCAGACGGTCAACGCCGTTCGACAGCGCGCCGCCGAGGATCATTCCGAGGAGCACCTGGCGGTACCAGGTGTTGCCGTACTTGTAGCCGGCAAAGATGATGTAGAGGCTGACGATCAGCGCCACTGCCAGATAGAGCCAGTGCAGCTGTGGCAGCACGCTGAAGGCGGCGCCGTTGTTCTCCACGTGGTCGATGGACACGAACGATCCGGGCCAGATCTGCTGACCGAGTGCGAGGTGCGTCGCCACCAGCCATTTGGTGAGATGGTCCAGCGCCGCAACGATCACCGCGGTGCTGAGCATCACCACGTAGATCCGTTGCCGCGAGAGCCGCGGCGCGCCTGCTACCGCTGTACTCCCAGCCAGCATCTGGCGCCTCCGAGCTCGCCTTCCCACTCCGTGAGCACCTCGCCGCGCGCATCCTCGATGGAGGTTGCGAGCGTCTCGCCCCTCAGCCAGTCACGGTGAGCGTCCACCGCGCGCCGCGCGTCGCCGGCGGCGTCGACAAGCAGCGTGATCCGATCCTCGACCCGCAACTCGGCCTGCTTGCGCAAATCGTTCACCTTACGGCTCACCTCGCGCGCGAGCCATTCAAGCCGCAGCTCGTCGGTGATCGTGGTGTCGAAGACCACCGCGGCGTGACTCCCCGCCGGATCGACGTACTGCACGCTCTTGACGTTCAGCTCCTCCATGAAGATCGCCTCGAGCTCGGCGTCAAAGGGATCACTCGCGAGTGTCGCCGACGCGAGCGGTTGACGCACGCGCACACCGGCCGTCGTCCGTGCCGCCAGACCGTCTTCGACGAGATGGCGCAGCCGGTTCATCCCGATGATCACTTCCGAATCGCGCCACGCACCGGCGACCTTTGGGAAATCGGTGAGATGCACGGAGTCGGGCATCCCGCCGGTCGAGGGCGGATCCCCGTTGAAGCCGGCCAGGTTCCTGTACATCCGATCGGCCATGAATGGCATGAACGGTGCCACGAGCCCTGCGAGCGTGATCAGCACGGTGTTCAGAGTCGCGAACGCTGACTGCGCGTCGTCATCGGATCCCGAGCTCTTCCAGAAACGCCGGCGTGAACGCCGCACGTACCACTTGGACAGGTCCTCGACGTAGGTCTCGACAGCCTTGCAGGCGTCTGACGCGTCGTAGCGCTCCATCGCCTCGCCGACGGCATCGACCGTCTCGGCGAGACGGGACAGGCACCAGCGATCGAGCACCGGGCGCTCGAGGACGGCGGGTGCGGCCGCCGCGGGATCAAAGCCCTCGGTCAGTGCATACGTCACGAAAAACGAATACACATTCCAGAGCGTGAGCATGAAGAGCCGCACCACGTCCTGAAATGACGCCGGACTCACGCGAAGCTCAGCGTTCTCCACCCCCTGGACGAAGAAGTACCAGCGCGCGGCGTCAGCGCCGAACTGGTCGAAGATCGTCCGTGGTTCGATGCTGTTCCCGCGGGACTTCGACATCTTTTTGCCGTTCTTGTCCTGCAGCGTTCCGACCACGACACAGTTCTTGTAGGCGGGCGAGTCGAAGAGCAGCGTCGACTCGGCGAGCAGCGAGAAGAACCACCCTCGGGTCTGGTCCACACCTTCGCAGATGAAGTCAGCGGGATGCGTGGATTCGAAAAGCTCCTTGTTCTCGAAGGGATAATGCTTCTGCGCAAAGGGCATCGCGCCGGAGTCGTACCAGGCGTCGATGACATCGGGCACGCGGTGCATCACGCCCTTGCAGGCCGCACACGGGAGGGTCACCGCATCGATGAAGGGCCGGTGCAGGTCGTCGTCAACAGTGAGGCCGACATCTGCCGCGCTGCCCGCGCAGAACTTCTCCTCGCAGTCGTCGCACACCCAGATGGGAAGCGGCGTCCCCCAGTAGCGGCTCCGGGAGAGATTCCAGTCGATGAGGCTCTCCAGCCAGTTGCCCATCCGCCCGTCGCGGATGTGGGCCGGCTGCCAGTGCACGCTGCGGTTGTTGGCAAGGAGTCGACCCTTGACCTGTGTCGTCTTGATGAACCACGACGTGATCGCGTAATAGAGCAATGGGGTGTCGCACCGCCAGCAGAACGGATAGGTGTGCAGGATGCGCTCCGCGCGATACAGGCTTCCCTGCTCCTTGAGGTCTTCGATGATCTTCGGGTCGGCAGCCTTGACGAACATCCCCGCGTAGCGCGTCTGCCCTTCCAGAAACTTGCCGTCAAGGCCGACCACATGGCGAATCGCCACGCCGTTGCGCTGGCACAGCTCGAGGTCGGCGACGCCGTACGCCGCCGCTGTGTGCACGATCCCGGTTCCCTCATCCATGCTCACCAGCTCGGGCGCATCGAGCACCACGAATGCGAGCCCCTCCGGAAGCATGTCGGTGAACAGTGGCTCGTAGGTCAGGTCGACGAGGTCGCGGCCGTCCATCTCGTCGAGGATGGTGTAGTCGCCGTCGAGGATCTCGAGGCGCTGCTGCGCGAGGATGTAGGTCTCGTCGCCTTGCGCAACGCGCACATAGCGCTTGCCGGAGTGCACCGCGAGCGCGACGTTGCCGGGCAGCGTCCAGGGCGTCGTGGTCCAGGCCAGCAGAAACGTCTTCCCGTCGGAGTCGTTGAGCCGGAACTTCACGTAGACGGACGGATCCGATGTGTCTTCCTTGTATCCCTGGCTCAGCTCGTGCGATGACAACGTGGTCTGACAGCGCGGGCAGTACGGCGTGACCTTGTAGCCCTGATACAGCAGGTCGTCGTCCCACAGCTCTTTGAGGCTCCACCACACCGACTCGATGTAGGTGCCGTCATAGGTGCGGTACGGATGGTCGAAATCGAGCCAGTACCCGAGGCGTTCGCTCATCGTTCGCCACTGATCGATGTACTCGTTCACCGACTCCTTGCAGCGCGCGTTGAACTCGGCGATCCCGTATTCCTCGATCTGCTTCTTGCCGCTGATCTTCAGCGCCCGTTCGATCTCGAGCTCCACGGGCAGTCCATGGGTGTCCCAGCCGGCCTTGCGCTGCACGGAAAAGCCGGTCATCTGCTTGTAGCGAGCGAAGACATCCTTGTACGAGCGAGCGAGCACGTGGTGCAGACCGGGGAGCCCGTTCGCTGTCGGCGGTCCTTCGTAGAAGACGTACGGGGGAGCGTCGCGACGCATCGCCAGGCTGCGCTCAAAGACATGCGTCCGCTGCCAGAACTCGAGGATCTCAAGCTCCGCATCGGGAAACCCCGCGCGGGCGCTGACGGCTGAATACCTGGGCACGCCTCAAGGATACCGGCAGATCGTTCGGAGCCGAACCGAGGCGGAGCCTACGCGGTTCGCTCCCCAAAGATCGCGCGACCCACGCGGACCATGGTCGCCCCCTCCTCGATGGCAACCTCAAAGTCGTTGCTCATGCCCATGCTCAACTCCGGCAGGGCCCACCCGGTGGCGTGCTCCATGTGGTCACGCACGTGACGCAGACGGCTGAAGCATGCGCGAGCGACCTCGGGGTCATCGGAGAACGGCGCTATGGTCATCAGCCCCATCAGATGTATCGAGGGGACGTTGACCAGTTGCTGCACGAGGGCCTCGACGTCCGCCTCGATGACGCCGGTTCTGCTCGCCAGGCCGGTCAACTCAACCTCGAGCAGGACCCCGAGGGGATCCCTCCCGGCCGGGCGATGGGCCGACAGGGCATCGGCCACACGCCGGCTGTCGACCGAATGCACGTAGTCGAACAGCGTCGCCGCACGTCCCGCCTTGTTGGTCTGGAGGTGACCGATCAGGTGCCAGGTTGCCGCACCACGCACCTCGCGGTGCTTGTCCTCCGCTTCCTGGATCCGGTTCTCACCAACGTCCTCGACGCCGGCTGCAATAGCCTGGTCCACCACCGTGGCCGGCGTACCCTTGGTGACCGCGATCAATTGCACGTCCGACGGATCGCGATCCGCACGCTGAGCGGCCGCCGCCATTCGTGTGCGCACCGCTTCGATCCGGTCAGCTACCGGCAGACGATGCACACCTGACATGTCATTTGCCGAGGTCGAACGGAAGTTCGCGGCCGTCCGTGTCTCGGCGTTTGCGCTGACGGCGGGCGGCGTCGGGGCGTGTGCCAGGAGGATGCGCGAGCACATCCTCGATGGTTGCGCGCATCTCCTGCGCGTCCTTGAAGGATCGATACACGGAAGCGAACCGAATGTACGCGATCTCGTCGATCTCGCGGAGGCGCGCCATCACCAGGGCCCCGACCTCATGGCTCGGCACCTCGGAGATGTTCCGGCTGCGAAGCCCGTTCTCGATCTCCGCGACCATGAGCTCGAGATTCGCGGGCGCGAGTTTTGTCTTCTTCGCCGCCATGACCAGCCCGGTCAGCATCTTCGACCGGCTGAACTCCTCCCGCCGGCCGTCTTTCTTCAGGACATAGAGCGGCGGCACTTCGACGCGCTCGTACGTGGTGAAGCGCTTCCCGCAGCCGAGACATTCCCGGCGTCGGCGAATCGCCTCACCCGTTTCCGAGTCCCGCGAGTCGACCACCTTGATGTCCGTCTCGCCGCAGAAGGGGCATTTCAACGGACTGACCTTTGCCTGCCGTGAACGTGCTGGTCGCCGACCCTATCGGCGATCCCTGAGGAATGCCGGGATGTCAAGGTCGTCAACGCTGTACGGACCGGTGGGCCGTCCGCCAACCGTGAACGCCGGCTGGCGCGGATCGTTCGCCACAGGACGCGCCGACGGCTCGTAGCTGAGCGTTCCCAGGACATCGATCTGTCCGGTGAAGCCGGTGGCGATCACGGTGATCTTGACCTCGCCCTTCATGTGCTCGTCGATGACCGTGCCGAAAATGATCTGCGCATCGGAATCCGCTGACTCGCTCACCAGCTGCGCCGCCTCGTTGACCTCGTAGAGGGTGAGATCGGGTCCGCCCGTGACGTTGAGCAGGATGCCCTTGGCGCCGGCGATGGTCGTCTCGAGCAGCGGGCTCGCAACCGCATCCTTCGCCGCATCCGCCGCGCGCGTGTCGCCACTGCCGAAGCCGATGCCCATGAGCGCCTGTCCCTGGCCCTGCATGATCGTCTTCACGTCGGCGAAGTCGAGGTTGATGAGCCCGGGGAACACGATCAGATCGCTGATGCCCTGCACGCCCTGGCGCAACACGTCGTCAGCGACCTTGAAGGCGTCACCGATCGGCGTCTTCTTGTCGACCACCTGCATGAGCCGTTCGTTGGGGATGGTAATCAGCGTGTCCACGCGACCCTGGAGCTGGGCGATGCCCTCCTCCGCCGCGCGCTGACGCCGCAGTCCCTCGAAGCGGAACGGCTTGGTCACGACGCCGATCGTCAGGGCGCCTGACTCGCGAGCGATCTCGGCGATAATCGGCGCCGCACCGGTCCCGGTGCCCCCGCCCATGCCCGCGGTGATGAACACCATGTCGCTGTCGGCCAGCGCCTTGGTCAGCTCCTCGCGGGATTCCTCGGCCGCGTCCTGGCCCTTCTGGGGATCGCCGCCGGCACCGAGCCCGCGGGTGAGCTTGCCGCCGATGCGAATCTTCAGATGCGCTGAGGAGGAACTGAGCGCCTGATGGTCGGTATTGATCGCGATGAACTCAACGCCCTTGAGATTGCTCCGGATCATGCGGTTCACAGCGTTGCTCCCGCCGCCGCCGACCCCCACGACGCGGATGCGGGCGTTGCCGTCGAGTGTCCGGTCGAGGTCTGCCATGACTATCTCCTCGCGTTGGGTGAGTGATGCTCGGTGTGGGGTCGATGGAGTCGAGGACTTTCGGCGCGCCAGCGCGTCTCCCGGCTGGTCGAGTCCGTGCGTCCGCAGATGATCAAAAGAGGTCACGAAACCACCTCGAGAATTTGACCCCGGCGGCAGCGGTGCCGTCCGCGGTCTTGCGGTTGGAGCGCACGGGCTTGCCACTGAGATTGCTCCGTGCACCCCAGCGCAGCAGGCCGACCACGGTTGCATGGTCGGGTCCGCAGATCTCGTCGTTCATCCCGTGCAAACCCTGCGGCGCGGCAACCCGCGCAGGAAGGTTGGTCTGCTGTTGCACCACCTCGGCGAAACCGCGGAGCAGCGCTCCACCACCGGTGATCACGATGCCCCCGGGAAACATGCCGAGTGGCCCGGCACGTTCGACTTCGGCCGCGATCAACGACGCCATCTCGCGCGCACGCGGGCCGATGATTTCAGCGAGATAGCGTTGCGGCACATTGACCGGCTCGTCGTAGCCCATCGGCGTGAGCGTCACTTCAGCGTCCGCCGGCAACGTCAGCTGCAGGCAGTGTCCGAAGTTGCGTTTCACCGTCTCGGCGGTCTCGAGGTCGCAGCGCAAACCGACTGCGAGATCCGCGGTCACATGGTTACCGCCGACGGGAATCACGCTGGTGTGCACGATGCTGCCACGCGCAAACACCGCGATGTCACTGGTGCCACCACCGACGTCGACGACCACCACACCGCGCTCGATCTCATCCTCGGTGACCACTGCCTCCGCTGACGCGAGCACTTGCAACACCATGTCGTCGACGCTGAGCCCGGCTTTGTGCACCACCTTCACGATGTTCTGAATGGCGGTGTTCGCGCCGGTGATGATGTGCGCGTCCACTTCGAGGCGATTGCCCGCCATGCCGATCGCGTCGCGCACACCTTCCTGACCATCGATCGTGAACCACTGCGGGAGCACATGCACGATGCGCCGCTCGGAAGGAACGCTCACGGCGCGGGCCGCGTCGATGGCGCGGTGTACGTCCTGGTCGCGAACCTCGCGATGGCCGGCCGCGACCGCGACGACCCCGCGGCTGTTCTGCGAGGTGATGTGCCCGCCGGCGATGCCGACCACCGCCGAGTCGATCGCGACGCCCGACATCTGCTCCGCCATGTCCACCGCCTCGGCAACCGCCTCGGCAGCGCGGTCGATTTCAACCACCGCACCCTTGCGGACGCCCCTGGATGCGACCATGCCGACACCCAAGACTCGGAGACCGGTGCTCTCAAGGTCTGCTACTGCACAGCAGACTTTGGTGGTTCCGAGGTCAAGTGCGAAGACGCGGCGGGGACGTGGCACTGGTTCGGTCTCCGAGTGTAACCGTCGCGGGTGCGCCCTTCAAGGGTTTTTAGGCGCAAAACCGCAAGATGCTGGGTTCGCAGGGTCAGTATGCCACAACATGTTGGTTGTCCCGGAGAGCCTTCGAAGGCGCCTGAGCGTCATTCCCGGAGACGCAAACAGGGCCTCGCCACTGCACCTTCTGGACGAGGCCCTGTACGCCGCGGTCCCATGGGACCTGCAAAGCTGCGCAACCGTAGCACCGCTTCGGCGCGGCGTCTACGCCATAAGAACGATCTTCCCGCGCTGATCGCCGCCGGCCATCTCCCGGAACGCCGCCGCGGCGTCTCGCAATGGATGCGTCGAGCCGATTCGCGGACGCAGCGCCCCTGTCGCACACAGGTCGACGAGCCGCCGCAGCTCGCCTCGCGTCCCCATGGTGGTCCCGGCAACCGTGAGGCTCCGAAAGAAGATGCGGTTCAGCTGCGCGGGCGGGTTGGGACCGCCGGTCGCCCCCGGGACGACGACAACGCCCCCAGGCCGGACCGCTTTGAGGCTGAGGGCCCAGGTGGGCTCCCCGACCGTGTCGACGACTGCGTCCACGCCGACCCCCCCCGTGGCGCCGATGATCGCGCGCGCCGTCTCGCGCTCCAACGGGAAGGCCGCCTCCGCGCCCAGGTCCACCGCGAAGGCTCGCCTGGCCTCGTCGCGCGAGGTTGCGTACACGGTGAGGCCGGACAGGCGACCCAGGAGAATGCACGCGGTGGCGACGCCGCCGGTGGCGCCCTGCACGAGGACGCTCATCCCCGGCTGGAGCCCGGCACGTACGAACAGGGCCCGGTACGCGGTCAGGTACGCCGTCGGCAGGCATGCCGCGTCGGCAACGCTCACCTGGTCGGGCAGGGGCACCAGGTTCGCCGCTGGGATCTCCACGAACTCCGCCAGCGCGCCGGCGAGAGGCGCTTCACTCAGCATCCGGAACGACCGGCACCCGAGCGGCTCGTCCGCGAGGCAGGCCGCGCAGTGACCACAGGTGACGATCGGATAGACCACCACCCGGGCTCCTACCGGGGGCGCGCCGTCCGGCGGCTCACCGCCGTACGCTGCGACCTCGCCGGCGGCGTCGCAGCCGAGGATCTGGGGCGGAACCACGGGTGCGGATGACACCCCGCGCAGCGTCCAGAGGTCGTGGTGGTTGAGCGACGCCGCACCGACCTTGACCAGCGCCCAGCCCGGCCGCACCGACGGTGCCGGTAGGTCGCCGACGCTGAGATTCGCGAGGGGATCGTCGCCGCCGACTGCCGACGCATACGCCGCAAGCATTGGCCGACCGTAGCATGGTGCTCACCATGCGGCTTGACACCGTGTTCGAGGGCCGGCAGCAGCCGGTCTTCTCGTTCGAATTCTTTCCTCCCAAGACCGACCTGGGCGTGCGTCAACTCTTCGAGGCGATCTCGCACCTGCGCGAGCTCGAGCCGACATTCGTGTCGGTCACGTACGGCGCCGGCGGATCGGTGCGCGCGCGCACCGTCGAGCTGGTCGGGCGGATCCGTCGCGAGCTTGACATCGAGCCGGTGGCGCACCTCACCTGCGTGGAGGCGACGGTCGACGATCTGCAGGGGATCCTCGACGGACTGCGCGAGGCCGGTATCGACAACGTGCTGGCCTTGCGCGGCGACCCGCCCGACGGCACTGGGCAGTTCGTCGCGACCGACGGGGGCCTCGCCCATGGCAGCGAGCTGATGGAGCTGATCGTCGCTCAATACGCGTTCTGCGTTGGTGGCGCCTGTTATCCCGAGAAGCATCCCGAGTCCGCGAACACGGATGAGGACGTGCGTTCCGCACAGCGGAAGGTCGAAGCGGGCGCCAGCTACCTGATCACGAACCTCTTCTTTGACAACCAGGCGTACTTCGACTTCGTCGCGAGGGCGCGTGCCGCGGGGGTGACCGTGCCGATCATCCCCGGAATCATGCCGGTGACCAACGTCGGACAGATCACGCGTTTCACCACGAGGATCGGCGCAACCATTCCCGAGCCGTTGCTCGACGCGTTGCGCGCACGCGAGACCGATCCCGACGCGGTACTGCAGCTGGGGGTGGCGTGGGCGACCTTGCAATGCGCTGAGTTGCTCGCTTCCGGCGCACCGGGCGTGCACTTCTACACGATGAATCGCTCACCGGCGACGCGCGCGATCCTCTCGGCGCTGCGCGCCGCTCGCCCCTGGGATCGGGTTCGCTAGCAAGCTACCTGCTGAGCTCGTACCGCATCGCCACTGCCCCAGAGCCCAACTCCGAGCGGCTCATCAGCTTCAGGTCGACCTGTTTCGACAGCCCTGCGAACAACGTCGGGCCGTGGCCCGCGAGCCTGGGATGCACCACGAACTCGTACTCGTCGATCAATCCCAGCTCCGTCAGCGCCAGTGGGAGCGTCACACCGCCGACGAACAGTCCCCTGCCCGGCTCCCGCTTGAGTTGCTGAACGGCGTTGCCCAGATCCCCGCGCACGAGTTCCGCGTTCCAATCAACCTGCTCCAGCGTGCTGGACACGACGTACTTCTTGGCCGCATTGATGGTCTGAGCGAATGGCTGCATCCAATCGGGTCCCGTCCCCGCAGGCGCCAGTGGCCGCCACGCTGACTCCATCATTTCGTATGTCACGCGGCCGAAGAGCAGGGCATCGGCCTGCTTGAGGTTCTCGACCGCGTGACGATGCACGTCTTCGTTCGCGGGGATCGCACGATGATCGCAGCACCCGTCCAACGTGACGTTGATGGAGTACCGGAGCGCTCGCATTTCGCAACAGTACCTCCGGTCGTGGGCGCCACATCCTCGACCACATCGTCTGCGGACAAAGCGCGCTCGACGAGGATCACCAAATCCGCGACACAACCAACAGTGAGGTAGCCGTCAGGGTTTTGGCGTCGTCGTCGTCGGGGGCGGAGTGATCACCACGATGCCGGTCGTCGGGCTCCCGCTCGTTGCGGGAGAAGGGGTCGGCGTCGGCTGCGGTGTCGGCGGCGCCGTCGGCGGCGGTACCGCGGAGGCGGCCTGCGGCGGCTGGGTGGCAGGGGCGACCGGCTGGAGCGCCGCCAGCACCTCGGCGGGGAAGCCGGGCGCCCCACCGCTCACCGGGTCGGCCGTGGCCTCGACGTCGATATAGCCGAAGGTGGGCTTGGCGAAGTTCAACCGGCCCCGCAGTTCGGCGAGCGTCTGGATCTGGGCGGGGATACCTTGGAGGGCATCCTGGGTGTCCAGGTGCCCGAGCACAGCGCGCCAGCGCGTGCTGGTCCAGAGGCTGACCACGTCGTCGGCCCCCCACAGGTAGGCGGCGACGTTGCACCCGAAGACCGACGGAAATCGCTGAGCGATGGTGCCGAGCATCTGGATGAGTGCCGGATTGATCGACTGCGGCGTGCCGGCTCGATCGTCGATGAGCACCGGGATGCCCGTGCGCGCGGCAGGCGTCGCGTCATTGCCGGGCAGGGTTGCGCCGTCGGACGCGACCAGGGTGTCCACCCCGTTGCGGCGTATCCGCAACACGGGAGCGCGCTCGACGATGGAGATCTCGACCGTGGCCGGCAGCTCAGTGGTCACCACTGCGCTCTCTACCCAGGGCAGCTCGAGCACGCGGTTCTGGATGGCGGCGCCATTGATGGTGAAGATGCTCTGCTCGGGCACCGCGGCGGCCGCAACCACCGCCCCATCGGTGAGGAGGTGGGCGCCGAGCACCGTCACCTGCCGGACCTGGAAACCCGGGAGCGTCAAGGCCAGCGCCAGGAGTCCCACCTGCACGGTGAGGGCTCCGCACGCGATCAACCGGCGCTTCCACGAGGTGTGTCGCTGCTTCACGACCGGCGGCCGCGGCTGGGCACTGCGACGGGCGTGACGTCGCTTCCGCGTTGACTTCGTGAGCTTCATCCCCGGGGTGAGGAGGAACCGCCGGACCGGCGTCGTCCTGTCCGCGATCAGTGACGCCTGGGCTCGCACGAGGGCGACGTGGCATGCGCGCTCGTCGAGCACCTCGGTGCTCACAAGACGTGCTCGGTGCGGGAAGTACGATGCATGAACGCAGGCTGAGACGTGGAGTGAGACGTTTGAGGCCGCACGGGGCCGGGGCGATTATCCCCCAGGAAATGCCGCCGTGACCGGCTTAGGTGTCCGACCCACGCGCTGCAGGGAGATACGTGTCCGGCAAGTCATTCGCAAACACAACGACGTCGCCGGGTTGTGAGAGGCGCTGCAGCAGGGCTGTCGCCTCGTCGAGCGTCTCGACCACATGGATGCGATCCTCGCTCAAGCCGCCCTCGCGAAGTCCCTCGCACAGTGCGGAGCTGGTCTTCGCCGACATCACCATCACGTGATCACACACCTTGGCGGCGTGCATGCCGTACAGGCGGTTCTCCGCATCTTCGACACTGCCCAACTCGACCAGACCGGGTGTGATCAGGAATTTGTGGGCACCCGGCATCGCAGCGAGCACATCGAGTCCGTTGTGGACCCCGACGGGGTTGGCGTTGTACGAGTCGTCGATGACCGTCAGCGGGCCCGAGGTCGCCATCAACTGCAAGCGGTGCTCGATCTGCTCCAGCGACGCCGTTGCAACGACAGCCGCGTCCAGTGAATATCCGAGCACATGAACGGCCGCGAGGGCGGCGCTGACGTTGGCGACCTGGTGGCGTCCCAGGAGCGGGATCGACACCGTCCTGTCGAGATCCTCGGCCTTCCACTGCCACTGAAACGTGGCGCCGTGTGCATCCAGGCGCACTGATGACGCAACGACGTCGGCGTCCACCGGCTGTGCGTCGTCCGCGATGGCGTAACGAACAATGCGCCGATGCTCTGCCGCCGCCCGCGGTGCCAGTGCGGCCGTCTCAGCATCACCCGTGTACACGATCACGATGCCGTCGGCGGGAAGCGACGTCACGACCTCATACATGGCATCGGCGATGTGATCGAGCGTGCCGAAACGCTCCAGGTGCTGCGGCCCGACCGCTGTGATGATTGCCACGCGTGGATGCACGAGGTCTGCCATCGCGGCGATCTCACCCTCGGCATAGGCGTCCATTTCGACGACGAAAACGCGATGCTCCGGCAACAGGTCCTCGTTGATCACCCGGCTCACCCCCATGAGGGTGTTGAAGCTCTTGCGTGTGGGGAGCGTGTTCACGCTCGGCTGCAGGAGCTGCGCGAGGATGTGCTTCGTGCTGGTCTTGCCGAAGCTGCCCACCACCGCGACCACAGTGGGATCGATCACCTTCATACGTGCGGCCGCCAGCGTGAGGTAATGCCGCCGTATGCGCGCCTCAGCCGGCTTGGTGACGAGGTTGGCAGCAACTAACAGGATCTCGCTGAGGCTGGTGACCAGGCCGGCTGCGATCAGCACCAGGACGACGGAGACCACCGGATGCAGGTCGACGATGCCGAGTGCGAGGCCCGCCGCCAGGATCACTGCAAGGAATCCGCCTGCGATCAGCAGGCGGCGCATGCGCGCGGTCATCACCAGCGGACGTTTCGGAGACGTCCAGCGCCACGTGAACTGCGCAGCTGCGGCGGACACGAGCCATGCGATCGCGATGGCGATGGGACGTCCAGCGGGGAGGATTGCCGCCACACTCAATGCGACGCCGCCGATGAGGACCCCGAGCCACACCGCGCGATGCGCAAGCCACTCGCGCGTCAGTCCCCAGCGCAGGAACCTGACCGACTCGTACTCCTCGATCTGGAACATCCGCGCCGCCACCAGCACGATGCGGAAGATCAGGACCACCCAGACGATAGCGGCCAGCGCAACCAGCGGACCAACGAGCGGGCTCACGCCTGCTCCTTGGGTGCATCGCCGCGAAGAAAGACCTCGACGATGCGGCAGAACCGGTCGGCCTGTTCGAGATATGCAAAGTGTCCGGCGCCCTCGAACACCACAAGGCCCGCATCGGGGATGAGTCGCTCCATCAGCTTGCCGTCGTCGAGCGGCGTCTCGGTGTCGTGGTCACCCCAGATGAGGAGGACGGGAAGCTGCAGTCTTGGGAGCAGCGTCCGCAGGTCCTCGTTCACCAGGCGCACGAGCGTGCCGCGCATGACGCCCGAGACGGCGCGATAGTCGGCAGATCCACGCAGGTCCGCTCGACGTCCTGCCGTCCGCCGCAATGGCGCAGGCACGACTCCGGATCGCTCGATCGCCCGCAGCGCCTTGTACGAACGCACGCGAGCGGCGCCACGCAGCGTGCGTCGCGGTCGGATTCCCGAGCTGTCGGCCAGCACCATCCTCGCGATCCGCCCGGGATAGGTCG
Source organism: Candidatus Dormiibacterota bacterium (assembly GCA_041691155.1). Lineage (GTDB taxonomy): Bacteria > Chloroflexota > Dormibacteria > Aeolococcales > Aeolococcaceae > Palsa-851. The sequence continues at coordinate 33,758 of JBEPVD010000032.1, forward strand.
CGGTCAAGGCGATGCCGATTCTCCCACCGTTGGAATGTCCGATCAGGTCGCAGTCGGTGATGCCGAGGCGGTCGAGCAACGCAATGCACCACGACGCGTACTCGTGCACCGACCACGGCGATGGGGGCTCAGGGGTGGCACCAAAGCCGGGGAGATCCGGGACGATCAGACGTCTGCCCTGCGGCAAGGCGTCGAGGATCGGCGCAAAGAGTTCGGACGATGTGCCCCATCCGTGGAGCAGCAGGAGCGGGCGCCCGCTCCCGCGCATGTCGACGGCCGCGCGCGGGACCTCTCCTCGGGTGTCGCCGGCGCTCGCCGGATCCCCGCTCAAGCCGGCGTTCAGCCCGGCCGCCCAGTCAGCAGCCAGGTGTCTATCGACGACGTCGTCGCCTCCTGCTCGCGGTGACGAGCCATCGCCAGGTCGACGAGACGCGTGAGCAACGCATCGAAATGCAAACCCGAGGCCTCCCACAGGTAGAAGGACAGCGATCCCGGGAGCGTGTTCAACTCGTTGACGACGAACGTATCGCGTTCCGGCGAGACCAGGAAGTCGACGCGGGCCACACCGGCGGCACTGATGGCGCGAAACGATGCGACGGCCGCGTCCTGAATGCGCTTGGTGAGCGAGTCGGATATCGGCGCAGGGATGAGGCGCTGCGAGCCCTTCATCCCGGTTGCCGGTGTCTTTGCTCCCGTTTTGCCTTTCGCACCACTGAGGTATTTGTCGGCGTAGCTGAGCGTGCCGGTGATCACCGGTTGCTCGCAGACCGAAACCCGCACGTCGTGCCTCCAACCCAGCACCGAGCAGTTGACCTCGATGCTGCCGTCCTGGGCAGGTTCGGCCAGCACTGACGTGTCATAGAGGAAAGCCACCTCCAGCGCGGCGTGGAGTTGTTCCGGTGTGTCGACGCGCGCCACGCCGATGCTCGATCCGAGCCGGCGCGGCTTCACGTACATGGGGAAACCGGGACGTTGCTCGAGGTTCGCACTCACCGCATCCGGCAAGTCGAGCCAGTGGGCGCGCGACACCACGACGTCGTCAAGGACGGGGAGCCCGGCACCGCGGAGCGTTGTTCGCGCGAGATGCTTGTCCATGCTCACCGCCGCCGCGGCGACGTCGCATCCGCAATACGGAACACCTGCCAGTTCGAACAGACCCTGGAGCGTCCCGTCTTCGCCGTTCGAACCGTGCACGAGCGGCATCGCGACATCGAATCGGCCCGCAATCCTCGGTGATCCCCCGCCCATCAAGCCGCGCCGCGCATCGACCTCGAACAGGTTGCCGCCGCCGCTCGGCTCGGGACGCATCGTCACCCGGGTCGACGATGCGATCAGCCGGGCGATGTCCTTGTAGCGGTCGAGGTGCAGCAGCCCTTCGCCCGTATACCAGGCGCCGCTTTTCGCGATGTAGACCGGGATCGGGATGAACTCCGCGGGCATCGCGGCAATCGCCTGCTGCGCGGTGATGACCGACACCTCGTGCTCGACCGACCGGCTGCCGAAGAAGACGCCGATCCGGCGTTGATCAGCCATGCTCATCGCCGATCGTTCCGAGCACGATGATCTCCTGCTCCAGGTCGACAGCGAATTGCTGCTGCACTGCGTCGTGCGCGAGGTGGACGAGCATCAGGACGTCCGCGGCAGTTGCATGGTCGACATTGACGATGAAATTCGCGTGCTTCGGTGAAATCTCCGCTCCACCGGAGCGCCGCCCTTTGAGGCCTGCCGCCTCGACGAGGCGTCCCGCCTTGTCGCCGGGCGGATTCTTGAAGACGCTGCCCAGACTGCGGATCCCATAGGGCTGCGTCGCCTTGCGTTGCGCCTGCACGGCATCGGTGCGCTCCTTGACCAGCTCCGCATCGTCGGGATGCACGCGCAGGTGGGCGCTCACCACGACATGCCCCCGCAACGCATCCTTGAAGCGCGAGTACCGATACGCGAATCCGCAGTCCGTGGCAGTGAAGGTTCCCGCCTCACCACTCGGGTCCAGCGCCGTGCAATCGATCAGCACATCCGCGATCTCCGAGCCGAACGCACCGGCGTTGCCGTAGACGCTCGCGCCGCACGTACCGGGCACACCGATGCCGAACTCAAGACCGGCAATGCCGCGGGTGGCGCAGTCGAGTGCCACGCGGGGCATCATGCAACCGGCGCCGAGTTCGACGGTCTCCGTGTCGACGACGCGGAGCGTGCGATCGTCATAGCGCACGACCAGGCCGTCGATGCCACCGTCGGCGATGAGCGTGTTGCTCCCGGCACCGAGCATGGTCACGGCCACGCCCGACACGGTGCAGCGGCGCAACAGTTCGGCGAGCGTGTCGCGCTCGCGAGTGCTGATGAACCAGCGCGCCGGACCGCCGACACCGAACTGGCTGTGACGAGCCAGCGGCTCGTTGCGGAGCACGCTCGGGGAGCTGTCCAGCCAATCATGTGCGGACACCCTGGACCTCCAGCGCGTCGCGGAGCCGCGACGCGAGCTTGTCGAACCCCCCGAGGGAGAGCACGAGGAGGACGTCGCCCGGCCGCGTCATCCCCAAGACCAGGTCCATCGCATCATCGCTCGACGTCACCACGTGCACGGCCGTCGTCGGTCCGGCACGGTCCGCGACATCCTGGCTGGACACCGTCTTGGGCATTCCACGCTCACGCGCCTCCTCGATGGGGCCGATGATCACCACGTCGGCACCGGTGAAGCTGCGCCGGTAGTCGTCGAGCAGGCGGCTCACGCGTGAATAGGTGTGCGGGGTATGGATGGAGATGATGCGACGCCCGGGATAGCGCTGCCGTGCGGCATCGATCGCTGCCGCCACCTCGGTCGGATGGTGCGCGTAATCGTCGACGACCGCGATCCGTCCGAACTCTCCGAGGATCTCGAATCGTCGCGCGGGACCCCGGAAATCGGCGCACGCGGCGACGGCGACGCTCTCGTCGACCCCTGCGTATTCCGCGAGGATCAGCGCAGCGCAGGCGTTCTGCGCGTTGTGAATGCCGGGGAAGGTGAGGCGCACCTGGAGCGCGCCCGCATCGGTGCGCTCAACCGAGAAGCGCTGCATACCCTGATCGTCGCGTGCGTCGAGAATCCGCCAGTCACTTTCCGGATTCGTGCCATAGGTGACGACAACCGATCCGGTCCCGCTGCGGAGCTGGAGGCACTCCGGGTCGTCGGCACACAGTGCCAGCACGCCGTCGGCGGGCATCATCGCCGCCAGTTCGATGAACGGCGCGCGGTAGGCATCGAGATCGGCGTAGACATCCGGGTGATCGAGTTCGAGGCGGGTCACGCATGCGCCGTTCGGGCTCGTGTGGAGGAACTTCGGCCGCCGGTCCCATGGCGCCGACGTGTACTCGTCGCCCTCGAAGACAAAGGGGCCGGTGCCGAGCCGCGACGTACCCCCGAGGTCCAGCGACGTGGAGCCCAAACGGAAGCCCGGATGCAAGCCGGCGCGATCGAGGATGTGGACCAGCAGCGCCGAGGTGGTGGTCTTGCCGTGCGTACCGCACACCGTGAGCCGGGTCCGGTCTCCGGCGAGCTCAACGTAAAACTCGATCTCGCTCACGCAGGGGATGCCGCGCTGGCGCACCGCCTCAAGCTCGAGGTTCGCCGGCCGCGTCTGATTCCCCACGACCACGAGATCGGGAGTCCCCCACCGATCGAGATTGTTCGGATCGCTGCGGTTCTCCCACTCGATCCCGGCGGCGGTGACCGCGTCGCTCATCGGCGGATACGCATGGTCGTCAGATCCCGTCACGCGGTCGCCGCGCTCGAGCGCGAGGGTCGCAGCCCCGAAGGTCGCGTAACCGCAGATGCCGAGCACGTGCACATGCACGGTCATGCAGCGTTCCGCCGCGAGGTCTCCGCCGCCTCGACGATGAGGCTCACCACCGCGTCGGTCGCGTCCGGAAGGCCGAGCGCGGTGCTCGCCGCCGCCATACGCCGCCAGCGAGCGGGGTCGGCGATCAAGGCGGTGATTTCACTGCCCAGACGAGCCGGGGTGCACTCGGCATCCTCGATGAGCATCGCAGCACCGGCCCCAACGTACGGCGCGGCGTTGTGCCGCTGATGCCCACCGGCGTGCGGGTAGGGAACCACGATCATCGGGCGCCCCAGCGCAGAACATTCGGCGATCGACGAGCCTCCCGCACGCATCACCACGAGATCGCTCTGCGCGATGCGCACGGCCATATCGTCAAAGAACGCGGCGGCGGTGTATCGAGCGGCAAGCTCCTGCGGTAGCGCAGCCGCGGCGTGCGCCACGATCTCAAAGTCCAGGCTGCCGCATTGATGCACGATGGTCAGCTCCGGGTCGTTGCGCAGCAGATCCGCCACGCACCCGGTCATCGCGCGGTTCAATCGCCGCGCTCCCTGAGACCCGCCGGTGACGAGGATGGACCGCAGGCGCTCGCCGGGCGAACGCGTCGCCACCATTGCACGCACCTCCGCACGGATCGGATTCCCGGTATGGATCACGCGCGCGTGCGGCAGGTGCGATGCGGTTTCCGCAAAGGATGCCGCGACAACTCGTGCCCGCCTCGCGAGCATCCGCGTCGCGCGTCCGGGGACCGCGTTCTGTTCGAGCAGGACGACGGGGATGCGCTGCGCGAGCGCGGCGACCACCACCGGCACCGAGACGTAGCCGCCGACACCGACCACCACATCCGGACGCATCGTCCTCACCAGCCTGCGGGCTGCGATCGTGGCTCGCGTGAGCTGCCTCGTCGCACGGGCCACTCCGACGGGACTGCCGACATCGACGCCGCTCACATCGAGGGTCTCGAGGCGGATGCCGGCGGCGACCACGAGACGCTCGGCAACGCCGTCTCGGCGGCCGACCACGGCCACCTCGTCGTCAGGCCGGCGGTCGCGAAGTGCGAGAGCGACGGCCAACGCCGGGGTCAGGTGGGGCCCGCGGGACCCCCCCCCGCGCCCCGGGCGCCCGATGGTTAGGAGCATGGCACGGGCCCCGCGCCGCGCCGTGGTGCAGGCTGCCGCGGGACCCCCGG
>JBEPVD010000033.1:0-38498 GCA_041691155.1 Candidatus Dormiibacterota bacterium
TAGTTGAGGATCGCGCGCAGGCCGGCCTCGCGCTCGTCGGCCGACACAATCCTTGCCTTGATCGCGCAGCTGTCGCGCACCGCTCCGGCGAGCAGTGCCGGGTCGCGCCCCAGCAGCTCGTCGAGATGCGTGTCCAGATCGCCGACGAGCGTCGTGTCGACGATCATCGCGTACTTGATGATTTCGGCAAACGCGGAGCGGAACGAGCGATCGTCCTGGCTCGCGAGCAGGTCCGGGTCGCATACCACCGCCCGCGGCTGCCAGAAGGCGCCGGCAAGGTTCTTGCCGCGTGCCAGGTTGACGCCGGTCTTGCCGCCGACAGCACTGTCCACCATTGCCAGCAGCGTGGTCGGGACGTTCAGCCACGCGATGCCGCGCAGGTAGGTGGCCGCGACGAATCCGGCGAGATCGCCGATAGTCCCGCCCCCGAGCGCGATCAGGCAATCGTTGCGCTGCAGTCCGGCGTCGCCGAGCTCATCGAGCAGCTGCCCGGCGGCTGCCCAGGTCTTGATCGCCTCTCCTCCCTTGACGGGGAGCGCGGTGGTGGCGATGCCGGCGCTGCGAAGCGCGGCGACCAGCCGGTCAGCGGCCGCCTGCACCGCTCGATCGGCGATCAACCCGACGCGCGTCGCGCCTGCGGGCAGGTGCATCAGCACGTCGTCCAGGGCGCCGGGGCGAATCTCCACGTTGTAGGTTCGGGTGCCGAGTCCCACCGGGACGGTGTCGCGCAAAGCCGATGCGAGAGTCGCCGCGATCACGTCCGGCTCGTCGTCTGATCGCACGCGAAGACCGGCGACCTGGTGGGCGTCAAAACGATCCGCGCGCAGGCGCGGGATGCTCGTGGCAGCCGACCCCGCGAGCAGCGGCCGTGAGAGCGCGTCACCGAGCCGCTCGATGAGCACGCCGTCCGGCGCGTCGAGCCAGACCACATCGCACTGTTCGGTCAATGCGGTTCGCGCCGACGACCCCGTGATGAGCCCGCCCCCGCAGGCGATGACCATCGACTCAGGGCGACCAAGCACGCCCTCCAGCGCGGCCAACTCGATGGCGCGAAATGCCGCTTCGCCGTCGACCGCGAGGATCGCGGCAGGCGTACGTCCGGATTCGGCGGTGACCTCGTTGTCCAGGTCCACGCAACGCCAGCCGAGTCGTTCGGCGAGCAATGGCGCGACCGTGCTCTTCCCTGACCCGGGCAGTCCAACCAGGGCGATGCGGCGAACGGCCGTCATCGCAGGCGGCGAACGGCGCGGCGGTGCGTCGTGGCGGCGCGGCGCATTTCGCTGAGGCTGTCGCCGCCGAATTTCTCAGCCGCGGCGGCGGCGATCACCCAGGCAAGCATTGCCTCGGCCACCACCGCACCGGCCGGCACCACGCAGATGTCGCTGCGCTCGTAATGGGCGTTGATCTCCTGCCCGCTGCCGATGTCGACACTACGCAGTGGGTGCAGGAGCGTCGAGATCGGCTTGAAATGCACGAGTGCCCACACCGGCTCACCGTCGGTGACGCCACCCGCGAGACCACCTTGACGGTTGGTCAGATGATGGAATCCCTGTGCATCGTCCCAGCGCGGCTCGTCGTGCACGTCCGAGCCCGGTGACGATGCGGCGAGTACGGCGGCGCCGATCTCGACACCTTTCACGGACTGGATACTGCACATCGCCTGGGCGATGAGTCCGTCGAGACGCCGGTCCCAGTGCACGTAACTGCCAAGTCCGGCAGGAACGTTGGAGGCAACCACATAGGCGGTGCCACCGAGCGTGTCGCCGCGTTCGCGCGCAGCGTCGATCGAGGCAATCATCTCCTCAGCGGCCGCGGGATCCGCGCACCTGACTGCCGAAGCCTCAACCGCTGCCCAGTCGGCTTCGCCGTCCGGGATGGCCGTCGCCACGCTGCCGATCCGCACGACGCACGAATGCACCTCGACGCCGATGGCGGCGATGAGAGCGCGGGCCACTGCACCGGCGGCAACTCTCGCCGCAGTCTCGCGCGCGCTGGCTCGTTCAAGGACGTCGCGAGCGTCGCGAAACCCGTACTTGAGGACGCCGGCGAGGTCTGCGTGACCCGGCCGGACACGGGTGACCCGTTTGGAGTGGAATCCTCGCGCCTCCACCTGCATTGGCCCCTTCCAGTTCTGCCAGTCGCGATTCTCGATCACCAGCGTGATCGGTGAGCCGAGCGTCTTCCCGCCCCGGACGCCACTCACGATCCGCGCCGCGTCCTGCTCGATCTGCTGACGCTTCCCGCGGCCGTGACCGCCCTGACGGCGACCGAGGTCCGGGTCGATGTCGCGAACGGCATCGAGCGACAGCCCCGCCGGAACACCCTCGACGATGACGGTGAGTTGCGGGCCGTGCGACTCGCCGGCGGTGAGAAATCGAAGCATCTGCAAAGGATTGTATTGGCGATCGCTCGCCTCTCCCGTCGCTCAGATCGCGGTCGCCGGTATTTGTCCGCGTCAGGTCCCGAAGGCGACCCAAGACTTGGCGTCATGCCAGACACCGCCACGACGTCTCCCGGCGGTGCCGAGTTGCTGCGTGTCGCGAGGGGATTCGAAGCCCACGGCAACATCATCGCCGCGATCTGCACCTATCGCGAGGTCATCCGGGCCGGCGTCGAACCCGCGGCCGATGCAGCGCGGCTTCGTGTCGCAGCATTGGCGGGCGCTTCCATGCCGGCCCCTCCCCGCTGACGGAGTCCTGCGGGTCGCGACCTGGCGAGCAGTCCCGCTGGGATGCTCCGAACTGAACCGATCCCGGTCAGACCCCGCCCGGGCGCGATGACACAGCGCCGCCGGATTGTGGTGCGTTCATGGCCGCGAGCAGTTCGTTGTAGAACGCCTCGGCCTTCGGGATCCGGTGCAGCACCTCGACGCCGTCGCGCCCGGCGGACTCGATCTCGATGTCACCTGCGCCGATCAGCCGATCGCCGATCGGCCGGTGGATGACGGTGTTCTGGATGCGATCGAGTGGGATGGTTTCGGCCGTCCTCGACAGGATGCCGCCCTCCATGACGATCCTCCGATCGGTGAGGTGGTAGGTGGCGAAGCGCCAGCGCAGGATGCGGACCCCGGCCCAGAGCACCGCGGCGATGATGAGTACGAGCACGATCACTGTCTTGATGGTGGTGATCGACAGGCTGCCGATATGTGCCGGAAGGACGGCGTTGAGCACGATCGCCACGACGATCACGACGATCGCTCCGAGGACGTGCCCGGCCAGCACCGACCAGTGCTGGCGCACCAGTGCGATCGACCGCTCTCCCGGCATCAACTGTGTCGGCATTTCCTACCTCTTCGAACCATGGCCGCTGTGCTGGCGTCGCGGGTCACGGACCCAGATACAGAATGAGCGCTGCGCCCGCACAGAGAAACGGACCATAGGGTATCGGGTCTTTGAGCTTACGGATGCGGGTGAGCAGAAGGACGATTGCGGCAGCCCCTCCGATGAAGACGCCCGCGATCACGGCGTAGACCGCACCGAGGTGGTCGCCCCCCGGGCCCGCGCCGGTAACCGCGCCCACCAGCGCACCGAGTTTTGCGTCGCCGAGACCGATGCTGCCGCGCGAGACGATGTTCTGGACGAAGAAGAACAGGGTCACACCGACTGCGCCGATGATCGCGCTCGTCACCGTGATCCGTGGTGACCACTCGCTGAGCAGGATCGCGACCAGGACGCTCGGATAGGTGATGACGTTGAGGATCAGGCGATGCTTCAGGTCGAAGTCGACGACGTGCACGAAGATGGCGATCCAGAGGAGGTGAATGACCAGGCCGGCACCCCATTGCTCATGCGCCGCGAAAGTACCGAAGCCGATGGCGCCGAGCGCGGGTGAAAGCCAGCGTTCCATCCATGTCCACCCGTAGCGCTCGCCCGCCCAGGGTTTGACGTCAGCGGGCTTCTCCCCTGTCGTGGCGGCACGAGCGGACTCCTCGACGATGTCACGTTCGTACTCCAGGCGCTCATCGCGTTCCTCGTCCTCGAGTTTCTCGAACTTTTCCAGCGCCACCGCCAGCCAACCGGAGCCCAGTCCGATCACGGCGCCGGCGGCAGTGACGCCGGCGATGACCAGCGGGCTGTTCACTCCCCGACGGCCCGGACCAGCGCGCTCCGCACCGCGTCCGAGGGAGCGATCGTGCCGGTCCAGATCTGGAAGCTCAGCAAGCCCTGCTGCAGCAGCATCTCGAGCCCGTCAGTCGCTCGGTGGCCCGACTGGAGCGCAGCGCTCACGACATCGACAGGTCGCGGCGCGTAGCGCACGTCCACGACCGCGCAGGCAGCGGGAATCGAGCGCGGGTCAAAGGGCAGCGCGTCGAGTCCTGCCGAGGTCGCGTTGACGACGATTGCCGAGTGCGCGCAGGTCGCGCCGATCGCCTCACGAGTCCACGAGACGCTCGCGATGTCACCGGACCCGCGAAGTCGCGCGGTGAGGTCATCGGCGGCCACCGTGCGGCGCGCCGCGATACGCAGGCGCAGGAGCGGGACCCGGGTGAGCGCGAGCGCCACCGCCGCGGCCGCACCCCCCGCGCCGAGCACGAGTGCGGTGGCGCGTTGGCGGGGCCACATATGCGCGCCGCTCAACGCCAGCTCAAACCCGTCCGCGTCGGTGGTGGTGCCGATGAGCCGCCCGCCGCGAACGCTGATCGTGTTGACGACACCGAGTGTCTCGGCATCGCCTTCGAGGGCGTCGCAGTGCCCGGCCATGACCGCCTTGTAGGGGGCGGTGACGTTGCACCCGGTGTAGCGACCCTGCCGGAGCTCGGCGACGAAGGTGTCAATGTCGGTCGGCGCCACGTCGCGGAGCACGTAGGTGCCTTCGATCCCGGAGGACTGCATCGCCGCCTGGTGCATGACTGCGCTCGGCGAGTGCGAGATGCCCGCACCCACGAGGCACAGCCGGAGCGGCACGACGCTCATGCGTGTGCGCGTGAAGACGCGATCAGGCGCGCGTCGAGCCAGCTCTGCAGCAGGACCGCGGCCGCAACCGAGTCGATCACCTCACGCCTGCGCTTGCGACGAATGCCACTTTCGATGAGGGAACGCTCGGCGATCGTCGTCGTGAAGCGTTCGTCCCAGAACTCGATGGCGTTCGTGGTCCGGCGTCCCAGCTCGGCCGCGAAGCGACGCGCCGCGGCGGCGGCGTCGCCTTCAGAACCGTCGAGCAGCCGCGGCAGTCCGATCACGATGCGTTCCACCTGCCGATCTTCCATCTCTCGCGCGATGCGAGTCCAGAGAGTTCGCGGTTCGTTCGGGATCGTCGCGACGGGCGACGCGAGGGTGCAGGTCTCATCAGACACTGCCAGACCGACGCGCACCGAGCCGACGTCGATGCCGAGAACCCGCGTGCGACCGGTACCTTCCCCGGCCGCGCTCATGGCGCCGCGGCGGCTGGGGCGACGAAGCTTTCGTCGATCTCGATTCGCGACGCGAAGAGCGGCATGTAGAAGAGCTGGAAGGGCGACACCGACACGTGCACGCTCTGCACTTTGGCGACGTTGCTGTCCACGAGCTTCGAGACGTCGGCGGGGTTCCGTCCGGTGAGCTTCGACTTCAGGCCGTTGAGGTTGACGGTGGGCTGGCTGAAGTCGGTGGCCGAACAGGCCAGGACGACTGTCCCGGTGGTGCTTGCCTGCGTCACCGTGCACGGAGGTGTTGCGAGCCGGTTCGGGGCCAGTTGATCGCCCGGCTTGACGAGCTTGTTCAGGTCGGCGATGACGTCGGCTTTCACAGCGGCGGGGTCATAGACAACTGCCTCCGCGGTCGCGGTGATGGACACCTGCGTTGGTGTGAACTGCGCTCCTGCGGTGGTCGGCAGCGTTGGAGTGATCGCGAAGACAACGGTCTTCCCATTGCCGGTCGGGTCGACCGCGAACGCGCGCCCCGCGGCCCTGGCGGTGAGATCCGCGGTGAGCGCCGAAGTGAGCGACGCCTCCAGTTGCTGCACTTGCGACGCCCAATTCGAGAGGTCGGTCGCGCTTGCGGCGGGGACGGCCTTCGGATTGGTCCCAAGGGTTGCGGTGCTGTTGTTGGTGACGGTGATGTGGATGCCGGGACAGAGCAGTCCGGGGCATGGATCTTGCGGCCATGACGTCAGGCTCCCCGGCGGCACGTTGCCATCGGCCCCCGCCTTCTGATCGATGAAGACGGCGTTCGCGTTGAACGGGCCTCCGGGGCAGGCGCCGGCCGGTGCCGGATTGTCGGGTCCGATGCAGATGACCGTGCTCTTCGCCGGGCTGAACGTGATCGAGCCGTCCTGCGTCTGAATGTTGAAGTTCGGGTTGTTCGGCGTCACGGTGAACTGAAGGTCCGACGAGTCGTCGGTCGAGAACGTGAGCGTTGTCTTTGCTGCGGTCGCCGGAAGGTTGGTGGTTCCGGTCGGACTTGCCTGGAACGACTGGGTCGAGGAGCTGTTCACGATGCCGGTGAGCACATGATCGGCCTGCTTGGAGGCCGCCGCCGACGTGCTGCCCTGAATCGTCGGGTTTACCGAGAGTGGTGTCGCTGCGATCGTGATGGTGACCTTTGCCGATGGGCTCAGCGTCATGAACAGCACGATGCCGATGATTGCCACCGCCGCGCCCGCCACGTACAGGAGGCGTCGGCGATCCCATCCACGCTTGGGCCGCGGCGGAGGGAGTTGCGTGAGGACGCGCCTTGGTTCGATCCTGGCCGTCGCCGGTGCAGAAACCGGCGGCGCGTATGCGGGTGGCGACGGTGGCGGAGCGGGCGGCGGTTCCAGTACTGCTGACGCCACGGCGCCGCCGGCGAACCCGGTGACGGTGCTCCGGCCGATGTTGCCCGCGCCGAGACGGGGTCCCGCAAGCTCGATTCCGCGCTCGAAGGCCGGCACCGATCCGTACACCTGCAGCCCGTTCGATCGAGCCAGTTGCTGCAGGCGCGAGTCCTCGGTGACGATGGCCGTTCGCCGGCCGGACTGGTGGCTGAACTGCGCGAGCAACCGCACGTTCAGCGGAGTCTGGAGTGCGCGGCTGGATGCGGGCACGACCAGCCCGACATCGAGGTCTGGGGACGAGCGGACCCGATCGATGAGATCAACGATCTCGTCGTCGGCCTTCGCAATGACAACAGTCGGCATCAGGCGCCTATACCTTCATCGTCTTCAAAACGCGGCGCATGAGCCCCCCGAGGGGCTCGTTCGCGTCATCTTCCAGCGTCACGGCGTGACGCGCAAGCCCCATCGGGGTCACGTCCTGGCTCCCGACCAGTAATCCGGTCGTGTCATACACGCCAGGCACGTCACTCGGGCCGAGGACTTTCACCGTCGGTGGCCGGGTGAACGGCACGGTGTCCGCCCAGTCGAGCACGCGGAGTTGCTCGGCCACTTCCGGGAGGGCCGCGCCTCCGCCGGCAAGGAGGATCGATCCGGGGAGCGGGTCGGGGCCGGCGAGCTCCTCGAGCGTGAGCGCGACACCTTGCGCGAGCACCTCGGCAGTTGGCGTCAGCGCCCGGCGCGCCATCGCGCTCTGCTCCGCCGCGAGGTGACCCTCGGAGTGCGCGACCTTGAAACGCTCGGCTTCGTCGAGGTCCATGGAGAGATCGGTGGCGAGACGCTTTGTGAACGAGCGGCCACCGAGCGCGAACATCCGGGTCGCCTCGATCCCTCCGCGCCGCACCACCGCGATGTCGGTGGTGCCGCCCCCGACGTCCACGAAGATCGCCCCAAGCTCGTGAGACTCCGCCGAGGAACAGCCGCGTGCGAGCGCGTACGGCTCCGCTACGGTCGCGACCAACTCGAGGTCGAGTTCCTGTGCGATCGCTTGCAGTGCACCGATATGGGTGAGCGGTGCAAAGGTGTTGAACACCGTGATTTCCACGACGTGACCCTGGAAATCGACCGGGTTGCTGACGGCGTAGCCATCGATACGCACCGACGTGATCGTGCTGTGCACCAGCTTGACATTGACCTCCTGCACGCCGAGGTCATGCGACATCTGGCGAACCGCCTCGCGCAGGGCTCGCCGCTGCACCGCCTGCAGCGCGGTCGCGAGATCTGCCTGCGTGATACGTGCCTGGGGTTGCGGCCGGGGCATCGTCATCGTGGTGCTGAACCCGCGAACCTGTTCTCCCGCAATGCCGATCACGGCCTGCCCGGGGATGGTCTCGCACATGTCCTCGGCTTCGGTGAGTGCCTTGTCGCAGTTGTCGATCACCGCCTGCAGGTCGGCAACCGCGCCTGCCTGCATGTGGCTCTGCGCCTGGCGAACTTTGCCGACACCAAGAACGATTCCCTTGTCGTCCTCGCGCTTGACGATCAGCGCCTTGACGAACTCGGTACCGATGTCCAGCACGGTGAAGTGGCTCTGGAACTCCTCGCGTCGTTTCAGCAACGCGAACTTTCGTTTCGACATCAGGCAGCATTCCCCATCGCGTCGACGATTGCCGTGCGAAGCAGCGCAACTGCGGCTTCGCGTTTGGACGGGTCGCCAACCTTGCCGCGACCAAGCTCGCGTCGACCACCGCCTTTGCCGCCGGTGATCTCCGCTGCGCCGATCACCAGCTTACCGGCGTCGATACCGGCCTCGAGCGCCCTGCCTCCCACCTTGATCAGGAGCGCGGCCGGGCCGAAGACAGCGACGACCCCGTTGCCGGACAGACGCTCGGCGAAGAGTCGATCGCCCGCCTCCGACACGCCGTCCGCCTCGACGTCGCCGTCGAGCACCAGGTGTGCAAACGGAACGCCTGCGATGTCCTCGACGATTGCCGCATCGGTCACCACCGTCGATGGACCGGCCTGGCGGGCCTGGGTCACCTCGCGGCTCAGCTTGCGGACCTGGTCCTGGAGCGCAACGACGCGCTCGGGCACGTCCTCCTGGCGAGTTTTCAACGCCCGCGCGGCTGACTGCAGCGCCGTGCCGGTGCGCTGCCAGCGCTCCTCGGCGCTCTCACCGGACACCATCTCGATGCGGCGGATGCCCTGGCCGATGCTGCTCTCGGAGACCAGGATCGCTGCACCGAGGTCGCCACTGCGGGTCACGTGGGTACCGCCGCACAGCTCTCGCGACCAGCCGCCGAAGTCGACGACGCGCACATCGGGCGAGTACGCCTCGTCGATGAGCGCGATCGCGCCGCTTGCCCGCGCGTCGGACAGCGGCATCAGGGCGACCGTGCGCTCGAGGTTGCGCCGGATGCCGTCGTTCACGCGATGTTCGATGTCGGCCAGCTCAGCGGGCGTCAAAGCGCGCGAAAAAGAAAAGTCAAACGTCGTGTGGTCGGGCCCGACAAAGGATCCGCGCTGGACGACGCCTTCACCGAGCACTTCGCGAAGCGCGCGATTCAACAGGTGCGTCGCGCTGTGATGGCGCGCGATCCGGCCACGCCGCGCAGCGTCGACGCGAGCTCGAACCTGCTGGCCGGCGTGCAGCTCGCCCGAGGTGATGACGACATCGTGGGCGCGCGTGTCGCTGCCGGCGATCGGCTGCGTGTCGTGGACCTCGCCGCTGCCACCCGGCCATTCGATGCTTCCAGTGTCACCGACCTGGCCGCCGGCCTCTGCGTAGAACGGCGAGACATCGAGGAGCACAACGCCGTGATCGCCTGCCGCGAGCGTCGCCGCGTCGGATTCCAGCCCGACTCGGGTGACCGTCGCCTCGGTCTCGAGCGTGTCGTAGCCGATGAAGCGTGTTGACGGTAGTGCCTCGGCGCCCGCGAAGCCGCCCCGGCGCGCTGACGCCTGGCCGCGCATGCGCTGTTCGCGCATGGCCACATCAAATCCCTCGAGGTCGACCGTCGCCCCGCGCTCGGCTGCCATCTCGATGGTTAACTCCACGGGGAGCCCGAAGGTGTCATATAGGCGGAAAGCATCCGCGCCGCTGATACGCTCGCCGCTTCTGGAGAGCAGTTCCGCGAGGCGCCCGGTGCCTGCGTCGAGGGTGCGCGCGAACGCCTCCTCCTCGATGCTGAGGGTCGCCTCGATCAGCGCCCGGTGCTCAACCAGTTCCGGATACACGCTGCCCATCACCTCGACCAGTTCCCCGGTCCCGGCGGCGAGACCACCGTTCAGCGCGATGCGACGCGCGTGCACTGCGGCGCGGCGGACGAGCCGGCGCAGCACATAGCCGCGTCCTTCGTTCGACGGCAGTACCCCGGCGGCGATGAGAAAGCCGGCGCCGCGCAGATGGTCGGTCAGGACGTAGAGCGAGCGAAGATCCGCCGCTTCCGTGACTGCCCCGGGCGTCCGCGAGCGGAAGCCCTCCACCATCGGTGCGAAGTGGTCGGTCGCGTACCCGGTTCGATCGCCCTGGACGATGGCGACGATACGATCGAATCCAAGCCCGGTGTCGACGGTCGGGTTGGGGAGACTGGGTCTCGAGCCGTCCGGCTGCTGATCGAACTCCATGAAGACGAGGTTCCAGAACTCCTCCCAGCGATCGCCGCCGCACTCATCCTGGGGCGTGCAATCCGCGCGTCCGCAGGAGCATGGCCCGCCCCAGTCGAAGTACATCTCGCTGTCGTATCCACAGGGTCCGGTCGGGCCCGCCGCCCACCAGTTGTCGGTGAGGCGGGCAATCCGCTCCTTGGGAATGCCGATCTTCTCGATCCACAACTGCTCCGATGCGGTGTCGTCCGGATAGATGCTCGGCCAGATGCGCTCTGGATCGATACCGAGCGCCTGCGTGGAAAACTCCCACGCGTAGTCGATGGCACCTTCCTTGAAGTAGTGACCGATCGACCAGTTGCCGAGCATCTCGAAAAACGTGTGATGCGTGGGGTCGCCGACGGACGAGATGTCGTCGTATTTCAGTCCCGCGCCACGGAAGCATTTCTGACACGACACCAGGTCGCGCGACGGCGGAGTGCGCTGTCCGGTGATCCACGGCTTGAGCGGCACCATGCCGGCCACAGTGAAGAGAAGCGACGGATCGTCGTGGGGAATGAGCGGAAAGCTCGCGAGCCGGTAGTGCCCGCGCTCCTCGAAGAAGCGAAGAAATCGCTCCCGGATCTCAGAGCTGAGCACGTGAAAATGAATTCGACAGCAAGTTGTCGAATTCTACACGGGCGCTTCGGTTCCGAACTCCCGCCGAAGGTGTTCGACCGCCGCGCGCTGCAATCGCGAGACATGCATCTGGGAGATGCCAAGTCGTTTTGCAACCTCGGTTTGCGGCAGTTGCTCGACGAATCGCAACGCGAGGATCTTGCGTTCGCGTGGTGTGAGGTGCGCCATCACCTGCTCGAGCACATCCTGCATCTCGACGCGTTCGAGGTTGTCGTCGGCGAGCCCGAGCCGGTCTCCGAGCGTCAGCGGGTCATCGCCGCTCCCGACCGGGCCGTCGAGGGAGATGGTGTGTTGCGCAGGTGCAACTTCCATCGCCGCCAGAACCTGGTCGGGCTCCAGGCCGACGCGTTCGGCGATCTCGGCGATCGAGGGCGAATGCCCGAGCTCGTTCTGCAGTAGCTGGGTCGCCGCGTTTACCTTGGCGAGGTTCTCCTGAAGCCGGCGCGGGACCCGCACCGCCCAGGAGCGGTCGCGGAAGTGCCGGCGGATCTCACCGGCAATGGTGGGCGTGGCGAAGGTACTGAACTCGTTTTCGAGGGACGGGTCGAACCGCTCAATCGCCTGGATCAGGCCGAGAAATCCGACCTGCTCGACGTCTTCGAGGGGTTCGCCCCGATTGGCAAAGCGCCGGGCGATGTAGTGGACGAGATCACTGTTGAGCTCGACCAGCCGCTCGCGGATTCGAGGGTCACGCGTCTCGCGGAACTCGCGGAGCAAGCGGCGCATCTCGGTGCGCTCCGCGGTTTCCGCGGGCTTCGCGATCGTCCGCTCACGCGTCACCACGCCGTCGCCGCTCCGCGGCGATGGGGTCACGACGCCTTGTATTTGGTCAGCCGGACGCGGAGGCTCCCAGTTCGCTCGTCGACGCGGTAGGTGCTGTCGTCGACAAACAAGCCCATGAGCCGGAGCGCGAGGTCGTTGGCGGCCACAATCTCCGCTCCGTGTCCGTGTCCCGCCTGCTCGGCGCGTGCCCGCAACTCAGCCTCGCGGTTCACGGTGCTCCGCACGGTGACTTCGAGCCCGGTGTCGCTCAGCTTGAAGACGATGCGGACTTGACCCGCGATCGATCCCGAGTGCTCGAGGCAGCGAACCGCGTTCTCGCACGCCTGCGCGACGGCGATGGTCAGATCGTCGATGGCGTCCATGTCGAAGCCGGCGAGCGATCCGAAGGCACCGGCCGCCCGTTTGGCGACGAGGATGTGCTCTCGGTCAGCCGGGAGGCGGATCTCCGAAACAGTTGGCATTGCGGTGGTCACATACCCCACAGCGCCCGCCCCGAAACAGTGACGACCGGCAGCCTAGGCGGTCGACGGTTCAGACGACGGCGCCGGCGTTGTGGCAGCGGCCGTGGCTGCGCGCCCCTCGTCGACCGCACCCGCGATCTCAGCCTCCCACTCGCGAGCCTCGGCTTCCTCACGGCGCCGTGCCCGCACACGCCAGAAGAAGACAGCACCCGAGATGGCCGCCCCAGCAGCCACAAGTCCTTTCTTACCGAACGGTACGCGCATATTCACGAGCCTCCCGAATTGCCGATCCGCTGATTATGGCGCTCGACGTCTCGCCGGCGCGAGCACGGCGCCCGTGATCTCGAAGAGCACGACACCCACCGCGTCGGCGATCGGATGGAGGGCGCCGAGCTGCGGGCCGCCCACGCGCGTCGCAATCGCCACGAGCTCCCCGGCGACGACCCCGGCCGCGGCGAGGACCAGGGTCAGGAGAAACGAGCCGCGACGCGGCATCACCAGTCCTGAGACGGTGGTGCCGATGAGGACGAACAGGACCGCCAGAACGAGCCCGGGGCTCACGGCGTGCGTGCGGGCGGCGGCAGGATCCCAAGCCCGAGCTCGCGAAGCTGCGCCGCGTCGACCGGCGCCGGCGCGTCCGTCATGGGCTCCTGCGCCTGCTGGTTCTTGGGGAAGGCGATGACGTCGCGGATGTTGTCAGTCCCGAGCCCCTCCATGACCATGCGGTCGATGCCGCCCGCCCATCCGCCGTGCGGCGGCACGCCGTATTCGAACGCCTCGAGCAGGAACCCAAACTTGCGTTGGGCCTCCTCGGCGTCGATGCCCAGCGCCGCGAGCACCCGTTGCTGGATCGCAGGATCGGTGATGCGGATACTGCCGCTCCCGATCTCGCGGCCGTTGACGACGAGGTCGTAGGCGCGCGACCGCACCGCGAGCGGATCGGACTCGAGAAGGTCGAGATCGTCGGCGTGGATCATGGTGAAGGGGTGGTGCGCGGCACCGATCTCACCGGTCTCCTCGCTGCGTTCGAACATCGGGAACTCGGTGACCCAGAGCATGTCGATCCGGTCCACGTCGTAGAGCGCGCGGGTGCGACCGAGGTGGTTGCGCAGCGAGCCGAGTGCGGCACTGACCACGCCGGGGCGGTCGGCGACCATCAGGACGCAGTCCCCCACCTCCGCTCCGGTCGCGGCGCCGATCGCGTCGAGCTCCGGAGCGGTGAAGAACTTGGCGATGCCGCCCTGCCAGCCTTCGTCGCGCTTCCAGAGATAGGCCAGACCGCGAGCTTTGGCGGCGCGCGCAACTTCGGTCAACTGGCCCTCGATGTCACCGCGGGTGAGGTCGTCGCCACCTTTGACGCAGATGCCTTTGACGATCCCACCCTGCGCGACGGCATCGGCGAAGACGCGGAAGCCGCAGGTACGCACGATGTCGGTGAGGTCGCGGAGCAGCAACTCGAACCGGGTGTCGGGTTTATCGACACCGTAGCTGTCCATCGACTCCTGCCAGGTCATGCGCGGGAACGGCACCGTGAGCGTCCCACCGCGGAATTCGCATGCGTGCCAGGCGCTGGGGATGGCGTGCTCGAGCGCCGCAAAGACATCGTCCTCATCGACAAACGACATCTCGATGTCGAGCTGCGTGAATTCCGGCTGCCGGTCGGCGCGCAGATCCTCGTCCCGCATGCAATGGGCAAGCTGGAAATACCTGTCGAAGCCGGCCACCATGCAGAGCTGCTTGTACAGCTGCGGCGACTGCGGCAACGCGTAGAAGCTGCCAGGAAAGAGCCGGCTGGGCACCAGGTAGTCGCGGGCGCCCTCCGGCGTTGCGCGGATCATCATCGGGGTCTCGATCTCGAGGAACCCGATCTCGCCCATGGCGCGGCGCAGCTCGGTCGAGAACTTGGCGCGAGCCCGCAGATTGCGCTGCAGATGCGCGCGCCGCAGGTCGAGATAGCGATGGCGCAGGCGCAGTTGCTCGTCGACTTCCGAATCCTCGTTGACAGGGAACGGAGGCGTTTTCGCGATCGCGAGCACGGTGCATGCGCCCGCGCGCAACTCGATCTCGCCGGTGTCGCGTTTCGGATTCACGTTCTCTGGCGCGCGCTGGCGCAGCTCGCCTTCGAAGCGCAGCACCCACTCGAGGCGTGCCTCGCGGGCAGCCTTGTGCGCCTCCGGCGAGTCGTTGGGATCGATCACCACCTGCAGGATCCCGCTCGTGTCGCGGAGGTCGATGAAGATGAGTCCGCCGTGGTCGCGCCGCCGGTCCACCCAGCCGTATGCGGTGACGCGCGTACCGGCGTCGGCAGCGCGGGGCGTACCGCAGTAGGTGCGCTCAGTGGTCACGTCGCTCCTCCGAGGATTCGGGCGACGGTCGCGGTCAATTCCGCCGCCGGGACCGTCTGCTGGATTCGACCGTCGAGGTCGCGCACGACCGCGCTCTCGGTCGATACTTCGTTCTCGCCAATGATGACTGCAACTCGCGCGCCGAGGCGGCCGGCGCCACGCAGCTTGCGGTCCAGTCTGCGCTCGGCGACGTCGAGGACGGTTCGCGTTCCCCCGGCGCGCAAGCTGCGTGCCACCGCCGCGGCCTCCTCCGACTGCGCCGGCTCCACCGAGCACACGAGGACGTCGCACGCGGATTCGCCGGTCGGCACGGTACCGAGCGCGCGAGCCACCATCAGGGTTCGCTCCACACCCAGGGCGTAGCCGGTCGCCGGCGTCGCCGGATACCCGAGCAGTTCGGCCAGCCCGTCGTAGCGGCCTCCCCCACCGAGCGAGCTCTGCGCGCCCTGCAGGGAATCGTGCCAGAACTCGAACACCGTGTCGCTGTAATAGTCGAGCCCGCGAACCACCCGGTCGTTGCGGATGGCATCGATCCCGGCTGCTTCAAGGTCACGCATGACTGCGGTCAGGTGCTCGCGGCTTTCCGGGTCGAGCGAGTCCCACAGCACCGGGGCCCGCTCGACGAGACCGGCGTCCTTCTTGCAGTCCAGCAACCGGAGCGGGTTGGTCTGCAGGCGCCTGCGGCAGTCCTCGCACAGCGACGCCTCCAGCGGCGTGTAGTACGCCACCAGGGCGGCGCGGTACCGAGCGCGGTCCTCGGTGCCACCCAGGGAGTTGAGCTGCAGGCGGATGCCGGTGATACCAAGCGCTTCGTAGAAACGCCACGCCACTTCGATGATCTCGGCATCGAGCGCCGCAGAGCGCTCACCGATGCACTCGATCCCAACCTGCGTGAACTGATGCTGGCGTCCGGCCTGTGGCCGCTCCGCACGGAAGAACGGCCCGGCGTAATGCACCCGAACCGGACGCGTCTCCTGGTCGAGGTGGGCGCCGAGCACTGCCCGTAACGCCCCGGCCGTGCCTTCCGGGCGGAGCGTGAGCGATCGGCCCCCGCGATCCTCGAAGGTGAACATCTGCTTCTCGACGATGTCCGTGTCCGTGCCCACGCCACGGCTGAAGAGATCGGTCGCCTCGAACACCGGGGTCTCGATCGGCCGGAAGCCGAACGACTCCGCGACGTCGCGATGCGTGTCGAGCAGCCAGCGACGAGCGGAGAACTCGTCGGGAAGGATGTCGCGTGTTCCGCGCGGTGCGGCGATCTCGGGCATTGGCGTTCGAGTGTACGGGCAAAGGCTTCAAGCGAACCCTCGAGCCCGGACGGCACCGTGCGCGGCTTCAGCGCAGGCGTGCTCGAAAGCCTGCGTCGTTGGACGGATCGTCGAACGTGATGGTGGGGACAAAGTGGTCGGAGAGACGGTGCACCGTCCGAATGGTGTACTCGCACCCACCGGCGAGGACGTGGGGACCGCGGCCTCGGGGTCCCTCCAGCGACGCCACATTGAGCAGGACCGCCCCCTCGTGCTCGAACCCCACCACCACGCTGCTCCCCATCGCCGTGATCACCAGGCGGTCGCACGAACTGCCGCTGACACCGATGCGGAGCGAATCGTTCGTCTCCGACTCGAGCAACTCCGCGGTTGCGTGCTCGAGCAGGCAGATGCGGGCGCGACGATCCATGCCCGGGAGTGTCGCGACGCCGCGCGACACATGTATGTCGCCGGGCGGGTCAGCCGCTGTCGCGAGCCACGGTATGCACGTCGCGCACAGCTTCGAGGCGCTCGAGCAGACGGCTCAGTTGCGAGAGATTCTGGATTTCGACGATGGTGCTGATGACCGCGGTCTTGTCGTCATACACCTGCACGTCGGCGCCGCTCAGATTGATCTTCGACTCGGCGATCACCGCGGCGATGTCGCGAAGCAGACCGGTGCGATCCCACGCCTCGATCTTGATGCTCACCGGATAGACCTGGCGAGCGCCGGTCTCCCACTCGACGTCGACAATCCGCTCGACGTCTGCGGCGTTGCGCACGTTGACGCAGTCCGCACGGTGCACGGTGACGCCCTTGCCGCGCGTCACGTAGCCGCGAATCGCATCACCGGCGACCGGTTTGCAGCAATGGCCGAGCGAGGTGAGCATGTCGACGTGTCCGTGCACGCGCACATGGCCTGTCGGCGCCGGTGTGCTCGTCAGCGGAATGCCGAGGATGCGGTCGTCGTCGGTCTGCTGCGCGTCGGCGCCGAACTTCAGCACCGCGCTGCGCGCGCTGATGTCGCCGTACCCGATCGCCGCGATGAAATCGTCGGTGGTCGCGACCTTGAACTCTTGCGCGAGCTCGAGCAGCTCGTCGTCCTTCACGCTGCTCAGCGCCATCTGCCGGAGCCGCCGGAACTCCTTGTCCAGCATCTCGCGGCCTTTCTGGATGTTCTCGTCGCGCCGCTCGCGTTTGAACCATTGCCGGATCTTTTCGCGGGCGCTGGACGTCTTGACGAAATTCAGCCAGTCGCGCGATGGCCCGTGCGCGCCTTTGGTGGTGAGCACCTCGACGATCTCGCCGTTCTCGAGGCGATGGTCGAGCGGCACCATGCGCCCGTTGACCTTGGCGCCGATGCAGGCGTGGCCGACGTCGGTGTGGATCCGATACGCGAAATCCACGGGCGTCGAGCCTTGCGGCAGCGAGCGCACATCGCCGCGGGGCGTGAAGACGAAGACCTCGTCCTGGAAAATGTCCACCTTGACGGTGTTGACAAAGGCCTCCGCGTCGAGGACCTCCTTCTGCCAGTCCATGAGCAGGCGGAGCCACGTGAAGCGCTCGTCGATGCGCGCACCGTCCTGACCGCCCTTGTACCGCCAGTGCGCGGCGACGCCGTACTCTGAGGTCTCGTGCATCTCGTGGGTCCGGATCTGCACCTCCATGGGCTCACCGGTATGGGACAGCACGGTGGTGTGCAACGACTGATAGCCGTTGCCCTTGGGCATCGCGATGTAGTCCTTGAAACGCCCCGGGAGCGGCTTCCACATCGAGTGCACGATGCCCAGCGCGCCGTAGCAGTCCTTGATGGAGTCCACGAGCACGCGGATGGCGATGATGTCGTAAATCTCGCCGAACTCTTTCTGTCCGCGCTGCATCTTCTCGTGAATGCTGTAGGTGTGCTTGGTGCGCCCCGCGATCTCTGCGGGCATGCCGAGCGGCGCAAATTCCCGGCCGAGAATCTCGGTGATGTCGCGCACGAAGGCGTCGCGTTGCTCGCGAGTGCTGGCGAGCCGCGCCTCGATCAGATGGTAGTTGTCAGGATCGAGTTGCACGAAGGCGAGATCCTCGAGTTCGCCTTTGATCTCCCAGATGCCAAGGCGGTGCGCCAGCGGCGCGTAGATGTCCAGGGTCTCGCGACTGATTCGGAGCCGGCCCTCGGGCGTGTGCCCGTTGACGGTGCGCATGTTGTGAAGGCGGTCACCGAGCTTGATGAGCACCACGCGCACATCCTCGGCCATGGCGACCAGCATTTTTCGAATGTTCTCGGCCTGATGCTCCTCGGCGCTGCGCACGTGGATCTTGCCGAGCTTGGTCACGCCGTCGACCAGCTTCGCCACCTGCTCGCCGAACTGCTCGCGCACCTCCTCGCGGGTCACCTCGGTGTCCTCGACGGTGTCGTGGAGCAGCGCCGCCATGAGCGTCTCGGGGTCGAGGCGCAGGTCGGCGAGGATGCCGGCGACCGCGAGCGGGTGCTCGATGTACGGCTCACCGGTGAGCCGAGCCTGCCCTTTGTGGGCGCGATCCGCGACATCGAAGGCGTGGCGAATCGCGGTCCGGTCCTCCGTCGGGAGGTACTCGACACGGGCCATGAGCTCGGTAATTGGCACGGCCCTTACGAGTGTAGGGCCACCGGCACTCGATCAAACACATCCTCGCGGGCGAGCGGGTCTGTCAAGTGAATCGCGGCGACTGATTGCGGGCAGAGATGAGATGCAAAGCTGTTCGGAGGGGCCCACCCGGTAAACTGATCTTAATGACCCCCGATTCACGCGAGCCCAAAATGGCCGAAAACGAGGCAACACTTGTCTCACCGCTCGGGGGAACGCTCGTCGATCTCCTGATGACCGCCGACGAGCAAGCTGAGTTCAGCGAACGCGCTGACGACCTCGTCTCACTGCGTATTTCCGAGACCGCGGCGGCCGATTTGGCCCTCCTCGGCAGTGGCGCGTACTCGCCGCTGGACGGATTCCAGGGCAGTGCCGACTATCACAGTGTCGTCGAGCACGCCCAGCTGAAAGACGGCACCGCATGGACGCTTCCGATCACGTTGCCCGCCGGTGACAGTGCGCGCACCATAAACGAAGGCGCTGTAGTCGCACTGCGCGATGAGCAGGGACATCTGGTCGGAGCCATCACCGTGACCGAGATCTTCGACCGCGACCTCGAAGCTGAGGCGCGCGAGGTGTACCGCACCACGGACCAGGCGCACCCAGGTGTGGCCGCGTTGTTCGCGCAGGGAGCGACAGTCATCGCCGGACCCGTTCGTGTCGCGGCGCAGACGCCGGGCGATGTGCCTGCCACGCCTGCCGAGACACGCGCACTGCTGGCGGAGCGTGGCTGGTCCACGGTGGTCGGTTTTCAGACCCGCAACCCAGTGCATCGCGCGCACGAATATCTCACCAAGGTCGCGCTCGAGCAGGTTGATGGACTGCTGCTGCACCCGCTCTCCGGTGTGACCAAGGGCGACGATGTGCCCTTCACGACGCGGATGGAGTGCTACCGCGTACTGCTCGACAATTACTACCCGCCGAATCGCGTCGTGCTCGGGATCTTCCCCGGCGCCATGCGCTACGCCGGACCCCGTGAAGCGATTTACCACGGTCAGGTGCGCCGCAACTACGGCTGCTCGCACTTCATCATCGGTCGCGACGCAGCCGGCGTCGGCAACTACTACGGCACCTACGATGCGCAGACGCTCTTCGACGAGTTGGGTGGCGCATCTCGGCTCGGGTTCGACGCATACAAGTTCGAGCACACCTTCTACTGCAAGGCCTGCGAGAGCATGGCCAGCACCAAGACCTGTCCACACGGCGCCGACGACCGCATCATTCTCAGCGGCACCAAGGTTCGCGAGATGCTGACGCTAGGCGACGATCTACCCCACGAATTCACCCGGCCCGAGGTTGCGGAGATCCTCCGCGCCGCCTACGCGGTCGCAGCGGAGATGGCGTCATGAGTGGTCTCACCATTTGGTTCACCGGCCTGTCCGGTGCCGGAAAATCAACCATCGGTCAACGCGTCGCGACCGCGCTGCGCGAGCGCGGACTTCAAGTCGAGGTCCTCGACGGCGACGAGGTTCGCCAGACGTTGAGTGCGGGACTCGGCTTCAGCAAGGAAGATCGCGACATCAACATCCGCCGGATCGGATTCGTGGCGGAGTTGCTCACCCGCAACGGTGTGGTGGCGATCACCGCGGCGATCTCCCCGTATGCGGACACCCGCGCCGAGGTGCGTCGAAAGATCGGCCGCTTCATGGAGGTCTACGTCCAGTGCTCCATCGACGTGCTGTCGGAGCGTGACGTCAAAGGCTTGTACAAAAAAGCACTCGCCGGCGAGATCGATCACTTCACCGGTGTCTCCGACCCGTACGAGGCTCCTGATGCCCCGGACGTGATCGTGGACAGCGGCACTCAGACTGTCGACGAGTCGGTCGCGATCGTCCTCGCGGCTGTGGAAGCGAGCGGGCTCCTCCCGGAACTGGCGCCGCGCGGCTGACGCCGCGATGCGCACGCCGCAGCCGCGTCCGCGCCACCCTCGGCCGCGGATCACGCTGGATCAACTGCACACATTTCTCGCTGTCGCCGAACGCGAGCACGTCACGGCTGCGGCGGAAGCGCTCGGTCTGTCCCAGGGCTCGGTCAGTGGCGTTGTTCGCCGTCTCGAGGCGACGCTTGGTCTGCCCCTCCTCCAGCGCGTCGGCCGCAACGTGCAACTCACCGATGTCGGGCGGGCGCTTCGTCAGCTCGCTGTTCGCGTGCTCGAGGACGTGGGTCAGATCGAGGAATTGCGCGCCGGCTATCTCGCGTTCGAGCGCGGTGAGCTGACCGTCGCGGCAGGGCGCGTCATGGGCGCGCACCGCCTCTCGGGCTGGCTGGCTCCGTTCGTCGCAGAACATCCGGAGGTGAACGTCCGGCTGGCGCTGGCACCGATGCGGTCGCTGGTGACGATGCTCATCGAGGGTCGCGCCGACATCATCCTGGCGGGCTCGTCAGTGCGCGTTCCAGGCGTGGAGATGGTGGTGCTCGAGCACACCGAACTGGTCACTGTGGTCGCGGCGCATCATCCGCTGGCGTCGAGCAAGACCGCGGTGCGCGACCTCGTCACGTATCGCCATCTCGCGCATGAGCGCGGTAGTGCGACCGAAGCGCTGGCGGCGCACGCGCTCGGGGCGCATGTCGACCCCGAGAACACCCTGGAACTCGAGGAGGGAGCGCTCCATGCTGCACTCCTGGCGGGTCTCGGATTCGCGGCCATGCCTCGCTCGGTCGTGGAGCAGGACATCACCGCACGCCGGCTGGTGATCATCCCGTTGCCGGGCCGCAGCGTCTCTCAGTCCTTCGTGGCTGCGCGACGCCGTGACCTGCACACGCCCGCTGTGGAGGCGTTCTGGTCACACCTCAAGCGGATCGCCGTCGAGCAGTCCTGAGGATCAGTCCTCAGTAGGAGCGTGCGAGCAGCGCGTTGGAGTCCGCTGGTTTGCCGCAGGCAATGCACGGTTCGCCGTTGCTCGGGCGGTCGGCGCGCAGCACCCGGACCGTCAACGCGTGAACGGCGCCCTTGACGATCGTCTCGCACTCATCGGTGTTGCACATCGGCGCGGTGGCGAACACGGGCCGTTCGGCGAAGGCCGCGACCAGTGCATCGAGGGTGGTGACATCCACACTCCGCTCTGACAGTCGCTGACGAGCGCGGTCGAGCATGGCCCGCTGGGTCGTGACCAGACGATCGGGAAGCGATGCTGCGAGGTCGGCGATCGGCACCGCCTCCTGCGTACGGTCCAAGCGGCGCACGAGCGTCACGTTGCCATCGGCGAGATCCTTCGCCCCGACGACGATGCGGAGCGGCACGCCCCGCAACTCCCAGTGTGCATATTTCTCACCGGGTCGCATCCCGTCACGACGGTCGACGCGGAGGCGCACCCCCGCCGGACATTCGCGTTCGAGACGCGCGGTCGCCTCCTCCACCACAGCCGTGCCGGCCTCATCGTTGCTCCGGGTGATTGGAACCACGATGACCTGAATGGGTGCCACCTTCGGCGGGAGGATGAGCCCCATATCGTCGCCGTGGGCCATGATCACCGCACCGACGGTTCGCGTGGACAATCCCCACGACGTCTGGAACGGGTGCTGGCGTTGATTTTCGCGGTCGGAATAGGCGATGTCGTATGCGCGCGTGAAGTTCTGCCCGAGGTGATGCGAGGTCCCTGATTGCAGGGCCAAGCCGTCGGACATCATCGCTTCGATGCTCACCGTGTACCGGGCGCCGGGGAATTTCTCGGATTCCGTTTTGCGTCCCTTGATCACCGGAATGGCGAGCCAGTCCTCGGTGAGTTCGCGATAGCAGTCGAGCATGGTGTCGACTTCCTCGGCGGCTTCGCTGTCGAGCTGATGAAAGGTGTGGCCTTCCTGCCAGAGAAATTCGGTGGTGCGCAGAAACAGCCGGGTTCGATGCTCCCAGCGCACGACGTTGACCCACTGGTTGATTTTCACCGGGAGATCACGCCACGAGTGGATCCAATCCTTGTACATGGAGCAGATGATGGTTTCGCTGGTTGGCCGGATAGCGAGTCGCTCCTCGAGATCCTTGCCGCCACCGCGCGTCACCCATGCGACCTGCGGGTCGAAGCCCTCGACGTGGTCGGCCTCTTTCGCCAGGTACGACTCGGGGATGAACAGCGGGAAGTACATGTTCTCGTGCCCGGTGCGCTTGATCATGTCGTCGAGCGCGCGCTGGATGTGCTCCCAGAGCGCATAGCCGTACGGGCGGATGACCATGCAGCCGCGGACCGGCGAGTAGTCGGCAAGCTCGGCACGACGGACCACGTCCGTGTACCAGCGATCGAAGTCCTCGCTCTGCGCCGTGATCCGCTTTTCGTCGGCCATGGCGGAGCAGTCTACGTGAGGACGCCCTGGCGCTCGCTCAATCCGACGGGAAGCGGCTTGCCGTCGGCGATCAGCCGGGCGTCCTCTTCCGCGATTTCATGCAATTCCGTGAGCAGGGCGTTGACCAGCTCGCCTTCGGGGAGAGTCGACACCACCTTGCCATTGCGATACAGGATGCCCTTCTGTTTGCCGCCGGCAATCCCGATGTCGGCATGCATGCCCTCACCCGGTCCGTTGACGACGCACCCCATGACCGAGACCGTGATGGTGCGCTTCACACCTTCGAGTGCTTTGGCCACCTGGGCGACCATCGGCACCATGTCGATCTCGAGACGCCCGCAGGTCGGGCAGGCCACGAGGTTGGGTCCGTCGCCCTTCTCCTGGAGATTGGCGATGATCTGCCGGGCTACTCGCACTTCCTCCTCCGGCGAGCCGACGAGGGAGACGCGGATGGTGTCGCCGATTCCCTCGGCGAGCAGCAGCCCGATGCCGAGGGCACTCTTGATGCTCCCGGTGTCCACCGGCCCTGCTTCGGTGAGCCCGAGGTGCAGCGGGTAGCGATTGCCGAGTGCGACGAACGCACGATTGGCCGCGACGTTGGTGAGCACGTCACTGGCCTTCAGCGACACTTTGATGTCGCGAAAGTCGAGCTCCTCGAGCACGCGGATGTGGCTCAGTGCGGCTGCGACCATGTTCTGCGCGATTTCATCGATCGATCCGCCGCGTCCACGCGTGAGCTCCTTGCGCTGCGGGATGCTGCCCGCATTCACGCCGATGCGGATGGGCACGTTGCGCGCTTTCGCCTCACGTGCAATGTCCGCAACTTTTGCGCTGTCGGTGATATTGCCCGGGTTGAGGCGCAGACACTGCACGCCGGCCTCGAGCGCAAGCAGCGCAAGTGGCGCGTCGTAATGAATATCGGCGACGACCGGGATGGGCGACTCGCGAACGATCTCGTGGAGCGACGCAGCCGCTTCGCGCGTGTCGCAGGTCACGCGGATGATGTCTGCGCCCGCCTTGGCGGCACGCAGGATCTGCGCGATCGTGGCCGGTGCGTCCTCGGTCTGCGTCTTGGTCATGGTCTGGACGGCGATCGGCGCGGCGCCGCCGATGACCACGTTGCCGACGCGTACCGGAACCGTCTTGCGCCGCTCGATCGTGGAACTTCCCGCTGTGGTCACAGTCTGCTCACATCTCCGATGGTGACATACACCGCGAAAACCACGATCACGGCCAGACCGACCGCGGTGATGATCGCCTCGACCTTGGGGTTGAGGCGCCGGCGGCGCACCGATTCGATGAGGATGAACAGCAGTTTTCCGCCGTCGAGAAACGGAATCGGGAGCATGTTCACGAAGCCCAGGTTCATGCTGATGAAGCCGATCCACCACAGCAGGCCGTTGGGTCCGAGGAATCCATTGTTGGTCGCGGTGGCGGTTTCCTGCGCGATGCCGACCGGGCCGGTGAAGCCTTGGGGACCGTTGACGCCGCCCTGAGGCGGATGGACGATGAGGCCGTAGATCCCGGTGAACTCGCTCCAGATAAAGGTCGGGATGGCGGTGAATCCGTTCACGACCGCGGCGGGCGCGCTGTCCCCGTCGAACCCCGGCACGACGCCCATGATCCATGCGGCGTGGATGGCGTTGTTGGCGGGATAGCCATCCGTGATCCCCGAGACTGAGACGTCGCTGAAGTAGCTCGACGGCGAGCCGTCGGCATTGGCGAGGTACCCGCTGATCGCGACGGGGCTGCCGCTGCCGAGCAGTGTCGCCGGGTCACCCGTGCCGACCGATTGGCCGTTGATCGAGGTCACGACCAGACCGCCGGCGGGGAGCTTGCCTCCCGCCACCGTCGACTGGTTGGTCACGATGTTCGAGATGTTCAACCGCGGAGTGAGTGTCGTCGAGTGGAGGCCGCCGTCCGAGCTGCGATACACGATGCGCAACGGGCGCCCCTCACTCGCAGTGGTGGCATGATGCAGGTCGGTGGTCACGTGGTTGACCGTGTCCTCGCGGATGGTCGCGCCGTTGATCGCGACGATGGTGTCGCCGGACTTGAGTCCCGCGGCACCGGAGGCGGCATGGGCGTCGAAGAAATACGGTGTGGGCTGCATGTCGACGATGGCAAAGATGAAGCCACCAAAGAGGAAGTTGACGACGATGCCGGCCGCGACGGTTGCGAACCTACGGGGTCGCGAAGCCCGGTAGAAGTTGCGGTCGCCCGCGTCGCTCTCACCGACCAGGCCGAGCATCCCGGCCATGCGCACGAAGCCACCGGCCGGGATCACGCGCACTGCGTAAAGGGTTTCGCCGATTTTTTTGGAGTACAGCTTGGGTCCGAAGCCCACGGAGAATTCGTCGACCTGGATGCCCGAGAGCTTCCCGACGATGAAGTGCCCCCCTTCGTGAACCGTGATCACCGTCACCAGCACCAGGAGGAACGCTGCGGCGTAGATCAGGAACTGGATCATCGGGCCGCCACGATGCTGGTGTGCGCGCGGACGAACTCGCGAGCCCAGGCGTCCGCCGCGATCACGTCATCGAGGGTCGCGAGGCCGCGGTCATCAAACCCAGCAAGCGCATCCCCGACCAGCACCACGATCTCGTCGAAGCGACACCGCCCCTCCGTGAAGGCACGCACCGCCTCCTCGTCAGCGGCGTTGAGGACGCAGGGCGCAAGGCCGCCGCGCTCCCCCGCCGCGCGAGCCAGTGCCACTGCGGGAAACCGCGCGGCGTCGACCGGGAGGAACTCAAGCGGCGACGACGCGCCCACGTCGAGGCGCGGTCCGACCCCGGGAAGCCGCTCACCGTCCGCGAGCGCCAGCGCGATCGGGACTCGCATGTCCGGGACGCCGAGTTGGGCGAGGATCGCTCCGTCGCGGAATTCAACCCAACTGTGCACGATGCTGGTGGGCTGGATGGCGACGTCGATCAGGCTGTAGGGGGCGTCGAACAGGAAATGGGCCTCGATGACCTCGAGCCCCTTGTTCATCATGGTCGCGGAGTCGATAGTGACCTTGGGACCCATGTTCCAGGTGGGATGCGCCAGCGCCTCCGCCGGTGTGATCGACGCGAAGCTGTCAAGTGGGCGGTGCAAAAATGGACCGCCGCTGGCGGTCAGGACGAGCCGGGCAACCGCGTAGCGATCCTCGCCGCGAAGGCATTGCCAGAGCGCGGAGTGCTCGCTGTCGATCGGGATGATCCGCGCGCCGGACGCTGCCGCGCGCGCTTGAACCAGTTCCCCGGCCATGACCAGGACTTCTTTGGTGGCAGTGGCAACCGTCGTGCCCGCGTCGATCGCGGCGAGCGTCGGCTGGAGCGCCGCGGCCCCGGTGATGGCGACACAGACGACGTCGGCATCCATGGCGGCGATGTCGCACGCCGCGGCCAGCCCCGAGGCACAACCGGGCGGCAGTTCCTCGCCCGCCGGCGGATGGACCAAGGCCGTTCGGGTCACGCCGAACCGAGCAGCCACAGCCGCGAGCGCGGCGGCATCGCTCCCAGCGACGGCTCCGACCAGTTCGAAGCGATCAGGGAACCTCGCGATCACGTCACACGCTTGTCGACCGATCGAACCGGTCGCGCCAAGCAGGACGACGCGGCGGCGGGACGTAGGGAATGTCACTTGTGTGCAGAGGCCTCGTTGCGAAGTAGAGCAGAGCATGCCGCTGCTTTCTCAGCGGTTACGGGAATGCGATCAGCTTCAGGTAGCAATATACGACCGGGGCCAGCAGGACAATCGCATCTGCTCGATCGAGCAGCCCGCCGTGCCCAGGGATCAGCGTTCCGGAGTCCTTGACACCGGCGGCGCGCTTGATGGCTGACTCCACGAGGTCACCCCCCTGGGACGCGATGGCGATCAGCGCGCCCAGCCCTGCGCCGAGGGGGACGCTGATGCCGATGAGCCAGGGTCCGGCGATCGTGCCGACAAGCACCGCAGCGATCGCACCGGCAATGGCGCCCTCCAACGACTTGCGAGGCGAGATCGAGTGGAAGAACGGGTGTTTCCCGAGTGCCGAGCCCACGAAGTACGCCGCACTGTCGCCGATGACCGCTCCTGCCAGTGACAGAGCCACCAGGCGCAGCCCGAGATGAGTGGTGTCCTGCGCGTGCCATCGATAGATGGCTACCCAGAAGCCCAGGCAGAGGCCCACGTAGGTCGCGCCCCCGACGGCTGCGGCCCACCCGGTGAACCGTTCACGGGTGCCGATCCCGGCGATCAACCCGACGACCGCAGCCGCCGCGAACGCCCAATCGGTCGCCATGTCCGAGGCCGGGAGGACGAAGCGAATCCCGAGGAAAAGGCTGAGCGGGAGGATCAACCAGGCGGGCGGCGGCATGCCCATTCGGTTGAGGAGGCCCCGCAACTCCCAAGCGCCGATGAGGGACCCTGCCCCGACGATGGTTGCCACGGCCGGCGTGCCGATCCACAGCGCCGCACCGATGACTGCAACGAGCACAACGCCCGAGAGCACCCTCAGGACAAGATTCATTCCGCCGGGATGGGGCGTTTGGCGCCGCCGGTGCGCGAAGCACCGTTCTCGAGCGACTTGGGGATCGCGCCGAACTTCCGCTCCCGGCACGAGAAGTCGTAGAGGGCGTCGTGGATCGCCGTCTCACCGAAATCGGGCCAGAGCGTGTCGGTGACATAGAGCTCCGCGTACGCGGCCTGCCAGAGCATGAAGTTGCTGATGCGCAACTCCCCCGCCGTCCGCACGATCAAGTCCGGGTCGGGAAGTCCGCGTGTGTACATGGCCGAGCTCACGGTTGCCTCGTCGATCGAGGTGAGGTCCGCACCCGCTCCGGCCAGCTCACGGATTGCCGAGACGATCTCCGCGCGACCGCCGTAATTGATGCCGACATTGAGAATCGCCGAGGTGTCGCCGGCGGTGAGGGCTTCAGCCATCGCGACCTTCCTCTGGAGCGACTCGCTGAGTCCCGCGCGGTCGCCGAACACGCGAATCTGCACGCCGTTCTCGTGCAACTCCCCGACCTCACGATCGATGGTCTCGCCGAACAGGCGCATCAGGGCGGTCACCTCGCTGCGCGGACGGGACCAGTTCTCGGTGCTGAACGCATAGAGGGTGAGGATGTGTACCCCGGCCTGGTGGCAGGCTTCCATCACCGGTCGTATGGCGCGCACACCGGCACGGTGGCCGGCAACGCGCGGGAGATGGCGCTGCTTGGCCCATCGCCCGTTCCCGTCCATGATGATGCCGATATGCCGCGGAAGGTCTGCCCTTTCGGGGAGCGGGACTGCTGCGGGAGCGGGGGGGCGCTGCATTGTGGGGCTCGAGGTCAGAACGACGCGAGTGCCGCCGCGGTTTCGATGCGGATGCGCGTCAAACCTCGAGGAGCTCAGCCTCCTTCCGCTGGGTGGCGTCGTCGATCCGTGCGATGAACTGGTCGGTGATCTTCTGCACCTCCGTCAGCTTGGTCGCGATCTCGTCCTTGCTCACGTGACCGTCCTTCTCGACGCGACGGAGGTGGTCGACCTCGTCACGGCGGATGTTGCGGATGGCGACCCGCGCTTCCTCGGCTTTGCGATGGATGACCTTGACGAGATCCTTGCGGCGCTCCTCGGTCAATTGCGGGATGGCCACACGGATGACCTGCCCGTCATTGCTCGGATTGAGGCCCAGGTCGCTCTTCTGAATCGCCTTCTCGATAGCGCTCAACGAGGTGCGGTCGTACGGCGCGATCACCAGCATGCTGGCCTCCGGCACGCTGATCCCAGCGATGCTCTGCAGCGGTGTCGGGGCCCCGTAGTAGTCGACATGCAACCGCTCGAGCAACGCCGGCGAGGCGCGGCCGGTCCGCACCGTCATCAACTCGCGCTGCAGCGCCTCGACGCTCTTCTCCATTCGCTGATGCGCGTCCGCGACGCGCTGCGCGATCTGTTGCTCCGGATCGTCCGGCTTGTCCCGATCGGTCACTCGACGTCACCCTCGGCATCGACGCGGGTTCCGATCTGCTCACCGAGGATCACGCGCTCGATGTTGCCTTCGGTGAAGAGGTCGAAAACGATGATGGGCATGCGGTTGTCCATGCACAACGTTACCGCGGTGCTGTCCATGATGGCGAGGCCGCGGTTGAGCACGTCCAGGTAGGTGAGGTTGGGAAGCCGGGTCGCGGTGGTCACCTTGTGCGGATCCGCGCTGTAGATACCGTCGACCTTGGTGGCCTTCAGGAGCACGTCCGCGCCGATCTCGACCGCGCGAAGGGCTGCGGTGGTGTCGGTCGTGAAGAAGGGATTCCCGGTTCCGGCGGCGAGGATGACGAGGCGGCCCTTCTCGAGGTGGCGGATGGCGCGTCTCGGAATGAACGGCTCCGCGACCTGCGACATCGCGATCGCGCTCTGGAGCCGGCACTGAATGCCGAACTGCTCGATGCCGTCTCGCAGGGCCAGCGCATTGATCACGGTCGCGAGCATGCCCATGTAGTCGGCGGTGACACGGTCGATGCCGTGGTGCGCGGCCTCGGTCCCGCGCACGATGTTGCCGCCGCCGACGACGATCGCAACCTGCACGCCGCGTTCGACGATATGGGTGATCTGCTCAGCGATGTGCCGGACCGCGCCGTAATCGATGCCGTATCCGGCGGTCCCGAGCAGCGCCTCGCCGCCGAGCTTGAGGATCACACGGCTGAATACGGGCCGGCGTCCGTCGCCGGCGCGCTCCGCGACTGCCGCGACCTCCATGCCCTCCGCTCCGAGGCTCACTCGGCCGCTGGCGCTGCGGCGTCGCTTTCGGTGCTGTCCGCGCCCACGGCGAAGCGGGCGAAGCGCGCTACCGAGATGTTCTCGCCGAGTTTCGCGATGGCTTCGGTCACGAGGTCGCCGACCTTCTTCTTGTCATCCTTGATCCAGGGCTGCTCGAGCAGACAGATCTGCGCATAGAAGGCGTCGAGCTTCCCCGTGAGGATCTTCTCGACGATATTTTCCGGCTTGCCCTGCACCTGCTCGCGATACACCGCGCGCTCGCGTTCGACGATCTCCGCCGGGACGTCCTCGCGACGGATGTAGGTCGGCGCCATGCCCACCACCTGGAGGGCAAGCGTGTGTGCGAGGTCCTTGAAATCGTCGGTCTTGGCGACGAAGTCGGACTCGCAGTTGATCTCGATCAGGGCGCCCTGCTTCGCAATCCCACCAGCCTGGTGGATGTAGGCGTCGACCAGGCCTTCGTTGGTGCTGCGACCTGCTTTCGCTGCGGCGCGTGAGAAACCCTTGGCGCGCAACCAGTCTTCGGCTTTGTCCATGTCCCCGTCGCATTCGACCAGCGCGCGTTTGCAGTCCATCATGCCGGCGCCGGTGCGCTCCCGGAGCGCCTTCACCAACGCCGCGGTGACCTCTGCCATCAGCTCTTTGCCTCCGATGCCGGGGCTTCGGCCACAGGCGCCGCCGCTGCCGTGGCAGCCTCGGTTTTCGCCGCTTCGGCAGCCTGCTCCGCCGCAATGGCGTCCGCGTGTGCGGCCGCCGCCGCCGCGGCCTCGGCAGCGACAACCGCTGCCGCCTCTGCCGCGATCGCCGCCTCGCGCTCGCGCTTCTCGGCCTCCTGCCGCTCGAGCATCTCGCGCTCGCTGAACTGCTGCAGCCCTTCGGCAATCGCCTTGCCGATCTCGCTCACGATCAACCGGCAGCTGCGCATCGCGTCGTCGTTGCCGGGAATGACCACCTGGATGTCATCCGGGTCGCAGTTGGTGTCAACGATCGCGACGATAGGAATGTTCAGCTTGTTGGCTTCGTTGACCGCGATGTGCTCTTTCTTGCAGTCGATCACGAAGACCGCACCCGGAAGCCGCTTCATCTCGGCCATGCCGGCGAAGTTGTTCTCGAGGCGCTCGAGATCGTCCTTCGCGTCGTTGGCCTCCTTGCCGCTCATGCGCTCGAAATCGCCGCGCTGCTGCATCACGCGCAACTCCGCGAGGCGGCGCAGGCGGCGCTGGATGACGGTGAAGTTGGTGAGCATGCCTCCCATCCATCGATGGGTGACGTATGCCTGACCGGTGTTACGGCAGACCTCTTCGATAATGTCCTGCGCCTGCTTCTTGGTACCGACGAAGAGGACCTTCTGGCCGCTCCCGACGATGTCCCTCAGGTATTCACAGGCGATGTCGAGCTGCTTCTGGGTCTGCTCGAGGTCGATGATGTGGATCCCGTTGCGCGCCGTAAAAATGTACGGGCGCATCCGGGGATTCCAACGGCTGGTCTGGTGGCCGAAGTGAACTCCGGCCTCCAGCAGCTGGCGCAGTGTTGCTGCCGGCATGGGCGGTCGCTCCTGTTGGGGTGGTGTGGTGCCTCCGTCCGGGGTGAACCGCGGCGGCGACCCGGGGGCACCGGGCACCCGCCGGCCGCGTGAAACCGGACGTGTGAGATGCAGCGAGTGTATCAGCCTGACCCGTGTCAGATCAGGCCGGGGCTCGCTCGATCGCGGCGCGACGCTTTGGCGCCGGCTCAGAGCACGTAGCGGCGGAGGTCCTGGTTCCCGGCGAGGTCGCCGATTCGTTCCGCGACGTACGAGGCGTCGATGACCACGGTCGTCCCCGCCAGCTCCTCGGCGCCGAAGGACACGTCCTCGAGCACCTTTTCCATGATCGTGAAGAGGCGTCTCGCGCCGAGGTTCTCGTCCTCCTCATTCACGCGGTACGCCTGCGAGGCCAGCTCGCGGATCCCGTCAGGCGTGAAGTCGAGGGTCACGCGCTCGGTGCCGAGCAATGCCGCGTACTGGCGGGTGAGCGCGTTGCCGGGCTCGGTGAGGATGCGGACGAGGTCGTCCTCGCTGAGCGGCTTCAGCTCGACGCGGATCGGGAACCGCCCTTGAAACTCGGGGATCAGGTCGCTCGGCCGCGCTGCGGTGAAGGCACCGGCCGCGATGAACAGGATGTGGTCGGTCCGGACCGGTCCGTAGCGTGTGTGCACCGTGGATCCCTCGAGAATCGGGAGCAGGTCGCGTTGCACGCCTTCGCCGCTGACGTCGGGACCTCGGTCGGATGCCGGCCCGCAGATCTTGTCGACTTCGTCGATGAACACGACGCCGGAGTCCTCGAGCAGCTTGATGGCATCGTCATACACGCGATCCATGTCGATCAACCGGTCGGTCTCCTCGTCGACGAGCACGTCGCGTGCGTCGGCGACGCTCATCAGCTTCTTGCGTTTGCGCGGCGGCGCGAGCTGGGAGAAGAAATCGGACAGCGACACGCCGACCTCTTCGAGTCCGGTGCCGTTGAACCCCTCGAACGCGGGTTGAAACGGCTCCTCCACCTCGATCTCCACGCTCGCGGACTCGAGCGATCCCGTGGCGAGGCTGCCCATCAGGCGGCGCCGTCGTGCTTTCCGGCGACGTTCGTCCGCCGCGGTGTGTTCGATGCTCGCGGGGTCGTCCTCCGCGCGTGGCGTCGCGGCGCGCTGGCGCTCGGCCGCTTCGTGGAGCGTGTCGAGCAGCCGGGCGTTGGCGAGCGAGCGTGCTCGCGGTTCGACGTCGGCGATGCGGTCCTCGTGCAGCTCGGTGATGGTCTGCTCGAGGAGGTCGCGCACGATCGACTCCACATCACGGCCGACGTAGCCCACCTCCGTGAACTTGGTCGCTTCGACTTTGATGAACGGCGACTCGGTCAACCGGGCGACGCGCCTTGCGATCTCGGTCTTGCCGACGCCCGTGGGGCCGATCATGAGGATGTTCTTGGGCAGCACCTCGTCGCGCATCTCGTCGGGGAGCATCCGGCGTCGGACCCGGTTGCGCAGCGCAATGGCAACGGATCGCTTGGCCTGCTGCTGTCCGATGATGTACTCGTCGAGACGGCGCACCACCTCGGCTGGGCGCAGCGTTTCACCGGCGACCGCCTCGATCAGGTCGTGCGGTTGGTGGACTTCATCGGGCTCAGGCTTGACAGCCACGGCACTGCTCACGCGGTGACGGACGGCGCAGGCACCGGCGAGGCCAGGTCGAGGGTTTCAACGGTGATGTTGTCGTTGGTGTAGATGCAGAGGCGTGAGGCGATGAGCAGCGCCCGGCGCGCGATGTCCTCGGCGCCGAGGTCGGTGCTCTCCATCAGCGCGAGCGCGGCTGCATGCGCGAACGGCCCGCCACTCCCGATGGCCACCACACCATCGCCCTCATCGGGTTCGATGACTTCGCCGTCGCCGCTGAGCAGGAGGATCCGGTTGGCGTCGGCCACGATGAGCATCGCCTCGAGGCGGCGCAGGTACTTGTCAGTGCGCCATTCCTTGCTCAGACCGATGGCCGCGCGTACGAGGTTGCCCTGATGCTTGTCGAGGTGCTGTTCGAATTTGTCGAACAGCGTCAATGCGTCGGCGACCGCACCGGCAAATCCGCACACGACCTGCCCGTGGTAGAGCCTGCGCACCTTCGACGCGCGCTGCTTCATCACGATGTCGCCGACAGTCACCTGCCCGTCCCCGGCGACAGCCACTCGTCCATCGCGCTGCACCGCCACGACAGTCGTCGCGTGCGCGCCGGTCACGCTGACGCGACCTTCGGCGGTCGGTACTTGCAGGCTGGGTATCCGGAGCAACTCACGAACGGCCCATACCGGCCCTTGCGGGTGACCAGCGGCTTCGTGCACTCCGGGCATGCCTCGCCCGTAGGCTCGGGCGCCGGCCCGGCCGGGCGTGCTCCCGCCGCAGCCGGCTGGATGTACTTGCAGTCCGGATAGCCGGTGCAGCCGACAAACGAGCCTCGGCGGCTGGTTCGACGGCGGAGCGCTTTGCCGCAGGTCGGGCAGACGCCCAGCTCTTCGGGAACTGCGCCCTCCGCCTCACCTCCTGCCGGCGGGCTGTCTCCTTTGATGTAGGTGCAGCTCGGATATCCCGAACAGCCCACAAAGGGTCCGCGCCGCCCCTGACGTGTGACCAGCGGCTTGCCGCACTGCGGACACGCCTCGCCGGTTGCCTCGGCGGCTGTGCGATTGCGGTCCTTGATGTACTTGCACTCGGGGAAGCGCGAACAGCCGACGAACTCTCCGAACTTGCCTTCGCGAACCACCAGGCGTCCGATCTCGCACTCGGGGCACTCCTCCCCTGTTTCGCGTGCCGGAACCCGGACACGCTCCATCGACCGCTCGGCGCGTTCGAGGGTCTCGGCGAACGGCTCATACCACTCGCGGACCGTCGGCTCGTAAGCCCGCGTGCCTTCCTCGACGGAGTCGAGCCGCTTTTCGAGGTCGGCCGTGAAGTCCACGTCGACGATGTCGGGAAAGTTCTGGCGCAGCACGGTGTCGACGGTCTTGCCGAGCTCGGTCGGATGCAAACGGCGTTCGAGTTGCTTGACGTACTGGCGCTCCTGGATGACCTCGAGGGTCGCGGCGTACGTTGATGGGCGCCCGATACCGCGCTCCTCCATCTCCTTGATGAGCGTCGCCTCGGTGTAGCGGGGCGGTGGCTGCGTGAAATGCTGCTCCGACTTCACCTCGACGCAGGTGAGCGCCTCGCGCTCGGCCAGCTCGGGGATCGTCATGTCCTTGTCCTTCTCCTCGTCGCGCTTCCAGACCTTCTGAAAACCCTCGAAGGTGACGAGCGATCCCGATGCGCGGAACACGTAGTCGGCGGCCTCGATCATGGCGCTGGTGTTGAGGTACTTCGCCGGACTCATCTGGCTCGCCACAAACCGGCGCCAGATGAGGTCGTACACTTTGAGCTGATCCGCGGTCAGGTCCTTGCTGATCGAGTCCGGGGTGCGCGTGACGTCCGTCGGGCGGATCGCCTCATGCGCGTCCTGGACGTTGGTGGCGGTCGCCTTCTTGCTGCGCACCGCCCCGGTACCCACAAAGTCCTTGCCGTATGCGCTGGTGATGTGCTTTGCGGCGTCGGCTTTCGCGGCGTCGCTGATGCGAATCGAGTCGGTGCGCATGTAGGTGATGAGGCCGGTCGAACCGGCGTTGCCGAGCTCGACGCCCTCGTACAGTTGCTGGGCGATGCTCATGGTCCGCTTGGGCGAGAGGCGAAGGCGCGAGCTCGCATCCTGTTGCAGGGTGCTTGTGGTGTGCGGCGCCTGCGGACGTCGCGAGGTTTCCTTGACCTCGATGGAGCGCACGACAAACGGTGGGGTCTGCGCCGTGACGGCTCCGTCCGCGTCCAACGCCAGCGCGGCAATGACTTCCGCGGCCTCAGCCTCGGTGCCGAGCTCGAGCTTCTCGCGCTCAGCGGTATCGGTGTCGCCGCGCCGGCCGACCAACCGCGCGGTGAATGGGTTGTTGCCATCTTTGACGAGAAGCGCGTCGATGGTCCACGACTCCACCGGGATGAACGCGTCGATCTCCATCTCGCGATCGACGACGAGACGTACCGCGACCGATTGCACCCGCCCCGCGGACAAGCCGGCACGCACCTTGCGCCAGAGCAGCGGCGAGAGCCGGTACCCGACCAGGCGGTCGATGACCCTGCGGGCCTCCTGCGCTGCGACCAGCGAGCGGTCGATCTTTCGGGGATGCGCCAGGGCTTCGTCGACGGCCGATTTGGTGATCTCGTGGAAGACGATGCGATCCGGATCGCGGAGGCCGAGCGCTTCCGCCAGATGCCAGGCAATCGCCTCGCCTTCTCGGTCGGGGTCGGCTGCCAGTAGCGTCGACGTGGCCTTCTTCACGGCGGCGCGGAGCTCCTTGATCTGCTTTTCCTTGCCTTGGATGACTTCGTACTCAGGCAGGAAGCCGGCTTCGACGTCCACCCCGATCTTCGACTTGGGCAGATCGCGGACGTGGCCCATGGAGGCAAGCACGATGTATTCGGACCCGAGGAAACGGCCAAGGGTTCTCGCCTTGCTGGGCGACTCGACGATGATCAGACGTGACACTTCTCTGGACTTCCTTTGAGGCTCTGGCGCCGGGTTATACGGTACGGGCCACGAGGCCTCCGGGCAGGGACATTACGGCTCCGGCAAGCTCCAGCGCACCGAGACGGCTTGCCACGAGTGCCGGTGAGAGGCCGAGTGCGGCACCGACATGGTCAGGGTGGACTGGTTGGGTTCCCATGCGTGCCAGTATCTCCCGCAGCGGTGCGCTGAAACGCTCGAGACCTCCGCCGGGCGCCGGCAGCGCCTCTCCGAAGGAGGTTTGCGACCCTGCCTGGCCGAGTTCCGGAACGGCCTCGAACAGGTCGCCGATAGTGAGGAAGGGACGCACGCCGTCCCGAATGAGTAGATTTGTGCCGCTGCTCTGACGTGACCGGATCGACCCCGGGACCGCGAGCACTTCGCGGCCGAGATCTGCGGCCCATCGCGCTGTGCTCAGCGCTCCGCTGCGTTCGGTGGCCTCCACGACCACCACGGCGTGGGCGAGAGCGGCGATGATCCGATTGCGCTTCGGAAAGTTATACGGCAGGGGCGGCGTGCCCTCCGGCTCCTCGGTCACCAGCGACCCGCCGGCGATGATGCGATCCCGAAGGTCGCGATGACGCGGCGGATAGCAGATGTCGATGCCGCATCCGAGCACGGCGACCG
This sequence comes from Candidatus Dormiibacterota bacterium, assembly GCA_041691155.1. Lineage (GTDB taxonomy): Bacteria > Chloroflexota > Dormibacteria > Aeolococcales > Aeolococcaceae > Palsa-851. Next base: position 36,181 of record JBEPVD010000033.1, read on the forward strand.
TCGAGCCGCCGGCGTCGAGCGCTCCGCTATGGGCCGCGGCGTCCACGCCGAGCGCCATCCCGCTGACCACCTGGATCCCAGCAGACGCCAGCTCGGTGGCCATCGAACGGGCGATCTCGACGCCGGTGAATGTCGCCCGCCGCGATCCGACGATTGCGACCGATGGCGACGTCGGCCCCACCGCGCCCAGCTGCCAGAGCCCGCGTGGGGGCTGCTCGAGATGTGCGAGGCGGTCCGGCCAACCGGGCGACTCCGGGTCGATCCAGCGGCGTTCAAGGGTCATTCCGCAGCCGTGCTCATGGCATCAACAAGCATACAAAAGAGTGTAGCACTCGCAATGCCCGTGCAGACTGTGCCGCTAGGGTGTCGTGCTACTGCTCCCGCATGTGGCATCGCCCGTGATATGCAGCGTGTGCGGCGTGGCTCCTGCGGCAACCTGTTCCGTGACGTCACCGTCGACATGGCCGCTCGTCTGTGTCACCGCAAATGTTCCGTTGCCGGGGGTCCGCGTGTAGAAGTGACCTGGAGCGTTCGCGAACGTCTGATTCATGCTGAAGGCGGGTGCGTTCGCGACACTGGGATCGTTGATGTACTTCTCAATCGAGATGAATAGCAACGCTGGGTGTCCGCCGATCGCAGTGAGAGCGCTGACTTGAACGCCCTGTCCAAACTTGGTCGTCGCACACGCTACGCGAGTTTCAGTGAACGCTCCAACAGTGCCCTCCGCAGTACTTCCGGAGACCTTGATCGTGGTTGTTCCAGCCGTTTGATTTCCGCACGACACCGAGCCGGTGATTGCTGCGAAAGCCCCCAGAGTCCCCTTGGCAACGCTGGATGTGTCTTCGGTCAGGGGCCCAGCGACGCGACCCCCTTTGCTCGGGTCGAACCCGCTGACACCGGTCCCACTGAAGGACCGGGAACTATAGGTGGCGGCGTTGCCCGCCGCCTCGCTGACCGTCACCTTGTCTGAGGCAATCGTGACCGTGACGTACGGCGCATCGGCTTGTTGTCCGACCTGCCCATTCGCGATGATCAGCTCGCCGTTGAAAGCGGGTACGAAACAAGCGACGGTGAGGCTGGTCAGCGGACTTCCCGAGAGCGAACCGTCGCCCGTGAGGGTGAAGGTGGAGGTGGAAGGACCGAGAGTCGGCGTGGGAGTAGTCGGTGTCGGGCTGGTCCCTGCCGGGGCGGGGGTCGACGAACCACACGCGCTGATCCCGACCAACACAAGACCGACTACGAATGCTCGGAGCCCTCGTACGAACACCCTGAGATCGTGGGGCTCGCGAACTTCTCTGTCAACCAAGACCGGCGGCGAGTGGTGGGCTGCCCGCGACCTCCTCGGCTCAGCCATACTTCGCGCTCTTGTTGGACAGCGGAGGTAAGCACATGTACGGTTCGGTTTCGCGGTGGCGGGTCAAGGAAGGACAGCAGCAGGCGTTCGAGCAGCTCTTCATGGAGGTCGCAGGCCAACTGCCGCAAGGTGGACGCACCCTGCTGGTCCTGCACGCGGACGCGGACTCCCAGGAGTACTGGACCGCCGGGGGCTTCGACAGCAAAGAGGCATACACCGCGAACAGCAACCGGCCGGAACAGGACGATCGCTTCCGACGGCTTCGCGCATTGCTCGAGAGTGATCCTGAATGGCACGACGGCGAGATCCCGCTCACGCTCCCGTGACTGTCAGGAGCTGATCAGCTCCGTCACGCGGCCATCTCGACCCGATAGTGGATCGCTTCGGCAAGCGCGTCCTCGCCCACACGGTCGTCGCCGGCGAGGTCCGAGATGGTTCGCGCGACGCGCAGCACCCGAAAGAACGCCCGCGCACTCAGGTGCAGACGCTCGCCGGAGAGCGACAGTAATCGCCGAGCAGCCGCCGTCGACCGCGCGGCCGCAAGGATCTCGCGTCCGGTCATCGCACGGTTGACATGCCCGGGCCGCTCGCGTTGCAATGCGCGTGCGGCCTCGACCCGCGAGCGCACCGCCGCGGATGGCTCTTCGTCGGCGCCTTCGAAGATCTCGCGGTACTCCTGGCGCGGCACCGCGACCACCAGGTCGATCCGATCCTTGATCGGTCCGCTCAAGCGGCCCTGGTATGCGTTCAACTGACGCGGCGAACAGCTGCATCCTTGCGCGTCACCGAGGTGCCCGCAGGGGCACGGGTTCGATGCGCCGATGAGCATGAAATCGGCGGGGTACGTCACTGCGGCGCGAGCTCGTGCGACCGTCACCGATCGGTCTTCCAAGGGCTGGCGCAGTGCTTCGAGATGTTGTCGTGAGAATTCGCAGAGCTCATCAAGAAACAGGACTCCGCGGTG
>JBEPVD010000034.1:0-37816 GCA_041691155.1 Candidatus Dormiibacterota bacterium
CTATCGGTCGTGCTTGCGGCGCTCGGCGTACAGCGCCGCGTCGGCCCGTGCGACGACCGAGTCCGCGGTGTCGCCATCCCCGACTGTTGTCATGCCGATGCTCACCGAGTGGCCGGTCTGCGCGGTGTACTGCCGCCGTATGTCGGCGATGGTGCGTTCGGCGTCCGCGGGCGCCACGTCCACCAGCGTGCACAGAAACTCGTCACCACCGTAGCGGATCACCAGGTCGTACGAGCGCACCCGCTTGCGAATCGCGCTGACAACATCGACCAGCATCCGATCTCCCGCCGCATGGCCCTGTGAGTCATTGACCAGCTTGAGGTTGTCGACGTCGAGGAAGATGACCACGATTCCTTTGCCGCCGACGCGTCGCGACCGGTCGATCTCGCGTTGCAGGGCGGCGAGGCCGGCGCTGCGCCGCAGGGCGCCGGTGAGGTCGTCGGTCGCCGCGACCTCGACGAGGTTCTGGGTGAAGTCCGCCATCGCGCGGAGCCTGTCGAGCGCGGTGCGGAGCTGTGCGGCGTCGAGGCCGGCGAGCACTTCGGGCTCGAGTCCCAGGGCGGTTCCGAGCACCCGGCGCGAGACCTCGGCGGATAGCTTGCGCCCGTGGCGAAACTCGGGTTGCTGCGTCCAACCCACGAAGTCTCGGGTCCGGGTGTCCGGCGGGCGTGTCGGCGCGATGGGTGGCTCGGGAGTCGCAGGGACAGGAAGCCCAGCCTCACGCGCACTCGGGGCTGACGACGTCCCGCGGATCGGTTCCATCACTTCCCTAACACGTCAAACAGCGTAGTCCGGTTTCCCATAGCGAGATTACATCCCGAGATAGGCCCTCTGAATGTCTGGGGATGCGATCAACTCTGACGACGGTCCCGAGAGCGCGACCTCCCCGGTCTCGAGCACGTAGCCGCGGACAGCGGTCTTGAGCGCCAGGAGCGCGTTCTGTTCGATGAGCAGGATGGTGGTTCCTTTGGAGTTGATCTCCCGGATGACTTCGAAGATCGCATCGACCAGGATGGGCGCGAGGCCGAGTGACGGCTCGTCGAGCAGCAGCAACTTCGGGTCGCTCATCAGGGCGCGACCGATTGCCACCATCTGCTGCTCGCCACCACTCAGACTGCCGGCGAGTTGTGCGGCGCGCTCGCGAAGCCTGGGGAAGAGCGTGTAGACACGTTCGAGGTCGGTGCGGACCCCCGCCCGATCATTACGAATGTAGGCGCCCATATCGAGGTTTTCGCGCACCGTCATGCGTTGGAAAAGCCGCCGCCCCTCCGGCGCATGCCCCACACCCAGGCGTGCGATCTTTTCGGCGCCGAGACCGCGCGTCGATTTCCCGAAGAGGCGCACCTCACCGCTCCTGGGTCCGATGAGTCCACTGATCGTGCGCAGCGTGGTCGTCTTGCCGGCGCCGTTGCTGCCGATGAGGGCGACGATCTCGCCTTGGCGAACCTCGAGCGAGACCTTGCGCAACGCGTTGACGCGACCGTAGAAAACGTCGATCTCGCGCAGTTCGATCACTGCGGCAGAAGTGGCGGCGACCGCCGTCGTCTGCTCGATCGACTGCCCGTTGTCACTCATGCCGTACGCATCTCATCGTTTGCACCAGTGCCGAGGTATGCTTCGATGACGCGAGGATTCTTGCGGACGTCCATCGGACTGCCCTCGGCGATCTTCTCGCCGTGATCCAGAACGACAATGCGATCGCTCACCTCCATGACGAGGCGCATATCGTGCTCGATGAGAAAGATCGTGAGTCCCTCGTCGCGAAGCCGCGAGATGAGTTGCATGAGCTCCCGCTTCTCCTGCGTGTTGAGACCGGCAGCGGGCTCGTCGAGCAGCAGCAGGCGCGGTTGGGTCGCAAGCGCGCGACCAATCTCGAGGCGGCGCTGCAATCCGTACGGCATCTCACGCGCGTACGACCCGGCGTACCTCGAGAGTCCGAGCAGGTCGAGGAGGTCGAGTGCTCGCTGTTCGACCAACCGCTCTTCGCTCCTGGCGCGGCGCGTCTTGAGCGCGCCGTCCCAGACACGCTCTTTCATCCACCAGTGCGCCCCGACCATCACATTGTCCACCGCAGTCATGAACGCAAAGAGCCGTATGTTCTGAAAGGTTCTCGCGATGCCGAGCTTGGTGATCCGGTGGGGTGGAAGACCGGAAATCGAAGCCCCGTCGAGCGTGATCGATCCCGAGGTGATCGGATACAGTCCGGTCACGCAGTTGAATGCGGTGGTCTTGCCCGCGCCGTTGGGGCCGATCATCGACAGGATCTCGCCCTTGTCGAGGCTGAAGCTGACGTTCGAGACGGCGAGGAGCCCGCCGAACCGCTTGGTCACACCGGCGAGCTCGAGGAGTGCCACCTCAGGCGATTCCCTGGACCGCGGCGAGCGACTCGGGCTCGTCGGTGCCTTCCAGCTCGATGCGGCGCGCGCGGCTCGGGAGCAGCCCTCCCGGGCGTAACAGCATCATCAGAATGAGCGCGATCCCGTAGAGCGGGAATGTGAATGAACTGAAGTCGATGTTTGCCAGTGCCGGAATGTTCACGGTGTGGCTCACCGTCGTCGACCAGGCATTCATGTCCGGCAACACCCAGAAGATGACGAAGGTCAGGATGAAGCTACCGAGGATGACTCCGGTGATGTTGCCGATGCCGCCGAGCACGATGATGCTCAGCACGGCGATCGACACCGAGAAGCTGAAGTCGTCAGGCGACACGATGCTGACCAGGGAACCGTAGAACGCCCCGGCGAGACCGCTCACGGAAGCGCCGATGGCGAAGGCGAGCAGTTTGGTGGTCGTCGTGTTGATGCCTGTGGCGGCGGCCGCGACCTCATCCTCGCGTAAGGCCACCCACGCTCGTCCGACCCGTGAATGTTCGATGTTGCGCAGTAGCACTACCACGATGAGGACCACCAGGAGGATCGACCAGTAATACCAGCGCGGACTTTCACTGAAATTGAAGGGCCCGAAATGTGGCTGGTCGATGCCCGATATCCCATTCGCACCCCCGGTGAGATTGAAGGCGTTATTGGTCGCGAGGTCGGGCACGATCTCTCCGAAGCCGAGCGTCACGATCGCGAGATAGTCGCCGCGGAGGCGCAGTGTCGGCGCTCCCAGGACGGCGCCGAACAGGGACGCGATCCCGGCGCCCAGGAAGATCAGCACCCAGAGCGGCAGGTGGATGCCGTGGAACGGTGACGCGAACGATGCGCAGGCGTAGGCACCGATGGCGAAGAAGGCCGCGTAGCCGAGATCCAGCAGCCCGGCGAAGCCAACCACGACGTTGAGGCCGAGCGCGAGCAGCGTGTAGACCGCCAGCGATCCGGCAGCCCAGAGCAGGAAATCCGGGGCCTGATGAAACATGAGCGGCAGAAACAGTCCGAAGGGTAGTGCGGCAACCGCGAATGCGATCGTCTGACGTCCCACGACCCAAGGACGGGCGCCGTAGACGAGGGCTCCCAACGCGAAGCCGTACATGGTCAGCCACACGGCGGAGTCGGTATAGGTGCCGGGAGCGAAGCCTCCGAATAGCGGCTCCTCCTGGACGATGCTGACGAGGAACCACACCACTGCGGTGAGCGCCAGTCCGACGAGCGCGGCAACGAGCCGGATTCGGTCCGCGCGGCGGCTGAGACTCTTCCCTCTGGCCCAAGCCGCGATCTCGGCCAGCGGCGAGAGCAACAGGATCAGCATGCAGACGGCAAGGATGTACATGACGAAGGTCCCGATCCCGGTTGGAGCAGAGACGACCGCATCCTGGGCGCTGAATCCAACCCCCGCGTCGAACGGGCCGACGAACCACGGCAGCAGCCAGCCCATGAGGAGGAGCCCTGAAGCCGTCGAGGCGAGGATCCAGAACACGGTCGTGCCCTCATTCCGCTGTCCCGTGCCGGGATCGGACCGGAAGAAGGACCTGAAGCGCTCAGGCACGAGTGGTCACCTCGATTCCGAAGAGCCCGACCGGACGGAACGTCAAAATGAGCACGAGGATCGCGAAGATGAGCGCTTCGCTCCATTCTCCGCCGAGGAGCGACCCGCCGAAGACGTAGATGATGCCGATGAGGAAGCCACCCACGCCGGCGCCGACGATGTTGCCGATGCCTCCGAGCACCGCCGCGGTGAACGCGATGATGCCGAGATGGAAGCCGATGTTCCATTTGACGTCGCCGTATTCAATGCTGTAGATGACGGCGGCCGCGGCGGCGAGCGCCGAGCCGATGAAGAAGGTCGCCGAGATCGTGCGATTGATGTTGATGCCGCACAGCAATGCCGCCGTGCGGTCCTGCGCGGTGGAGCGCATCGCCTTCCCGAGGCGTGTACGCCGCACGAAGGCGCCGAGGGCGAACATCAGCAGCAGTGCTGAACCCACCACAAAGAGATCCGTGTATCCGACGCTGACCCCGCCGATCGCGAATGCCTGCGTGTTGATCCACGTCGCCATGTGGGTGGGGACGTTGTCTGGGCCTTCGCGGACCAGCATCACACCCTCGATCAGGAACGAGACGCCGATCGCAGTGATGAGCGGAGCGAGCCGGGGCGCGTCTCGAAGCCGTCGATACGCCACGAACTCAATGGCCACTCCGGTCAAACCTGCCGCGAGCATGGACAGCGGAAAGATGATCGCCAGTGCGAGCAGGAGGCCTCCAAAGTTATGGGTCGCCAGCGAATCGAGGTGCAGCCGGTCGGCGATGAAGATCGCGTAGAACCCGGACACCGTGAACACGTCGCCGTGGGCGAAGTTGATCAGCTCGATGATGCCGTACACCATCGTGTACCCGACGGCGACGAGTGCGTAGATAGCGCCCAGGACGAGCGCATTCTCGATCTGATGACCCATGAGCGTCGCGCCGCCCTGGAAGAACGTTCCCACGATCGAGGCAACCATGACGACCAGCAGCAGCAGCGCGAAATTCTTCGAGACCCACGCGTAGGCGATACGGAACCCGGGCCCGACAGTACGCGCGACATTCCCCGCTTCGGTTGCACGCGGTGCCAAGCCGGCCTGGTCGACGAGTGTGGACGGCGCAACTCGGTCGACGGCACCGCGAGCCGGTGGCATCGGGCGCGCCTCAGGTGTCCCGGTCGGTTCGCTCATCTCTGTCCCCCGGCACAAAAAACACGAAAAAGGGGAGAGCGCTCGGCGCTCTCCCCTGATCGTTACACGTCGTGGGTCAGCTCTTCAAGGTGACGGTGCCACTGGTGTCGACTGCGTAGGTGCCGTCGCCCACCCAGCTGCCGGCTGAAACCTTATAGAGGGTGAAGCCGGTGTTGGTCGTGTCGCCGTTGGTGTCGAAGGTCGTGTGACCAAGGGCGCCATCGTATGCGGTCTGGTGCAACGCGGCGACGACCGCATCGCGGAACGCCATGCTGCTGGACAGCGGCTGGCCGCCATTCGCAACGAGCACCGAATGAATGGCCTGCAGGAGGATATTCATCGCGTCGTAGCCGTATGCGGTGTAGGGCTCCTTGGTACCGTCGTTGTACGGCGCGGGCTTGGCCGCGTAGGCTGTCGCGTAGTCTGCGAAGAATTTCGCGGAGCTCGAGAGCTTGGTGACGTCAGGGGCGCTGGTCGCGAAGCCGCCGACCGCCTCGCTCGCGGCGGAGCCGGAGTTCGCATCGGTGATGAACTTGGTGTCCTGGCAGCCGTCGCCACCGAGGAGCGGAATGTTCAGCCCTGCCTTGCCCATGTCACGGCGCACGAGGCCGCAGCCATTACCGCTGGTGCCGCCGAAGAAGATGGCCTGTGCACCGGCAGCCTGAGCCTTGCTGATCTGCGTGGCGAACGTGGTGGTGCTGCCTGGCAAGCTATCCTGCCCGACCACGGTGCCGCCATCGGTGGTGGTGAAAGCAGTCTTGAAGATGAGCGCGAGGCCGCGGCCGTACGCCTCCTGGTCGTCGATGATGAACACCTTGGTCGCGTTCAAGACCTTGGCGGCGACGTAGGCGTCGATCTCGCCCTGCTGGACGTCGCTCGCGATGACCCGGAAGTAGCTGTGGGCGCCGGTGTACAGCGAGGCTGTATCGATCTTGATGGTCGGGTCGCTGCAGACCGGGACCACCGCGGTGAGGCATGGGTTGGTGTTCGAGGGGCTGATCAAGGCCATGTGGTTCTGCGATGCCACCGGGATCTCAGCCAGTGCGACCGACGAGTTGAACGGTCCGACCACGCCCATGACGGTGGCGTCGGATGCGAGCGCCGTGATGTTCGCCGCTCCCTGTGCCGGATCGTGCCCGTTCTTGAGGACCGTCGAGTCGTCCTTGCTGATGTACTTGAGGGTGCACCCGCCCATGAGGTGAGCCGTATTGGCCTGGGCAACGGCGAGTTCCGCCGCGAGCTGCGGGAACGGCCCGTCGGTCGCATCGCCTCCGGTCAGCGGCAGGTCAGTGGCGACGGTGATGGTGCCGTGGCACCCGGCGATACCCGTAGCGCCGCTGCTGCTTGAGGTGCCTGGGGACGACGACGTGCCGCACGCTGCGAGCGTCCCTAATGCGGCAATCGTAGCAATCGACAAAAACCCGTGCGTGGGCTTGACCATGTGTTCTGTTCTCCTCTCTCTGCGAGGCATTGGCTGGTGAGGGCCTCTGTGTACACGCGGAGGCGACAGGTTGTCAATCGCCCATTGGAACGAGCCTCGTCAAAACAAGAGCGATCCAAGGTGCCTCACAACCTCGCTAGGATCTGTCGCATGGTCTTTGCCGCCCTCGCGAGTGTGCTGAGCGCAGCGTTTGCCGTGGTGGTATTTCTCCGCTTCCAGCGCAGTAAACGCCCCGCGTTTGCCGCGTGGACCCTCGGACTCCTGATCTTCGCGGGCGCCGCCGCCTTCCAGGCCGCGGGCGAGACCGGCGGGTGGACCTCGGTGAACTTCCGCGGCTTCTATCTGCTCGGCGGCGTGCTCGGAGTTATCTACCTCGCGCTCGGGACGATATTCCTGCTCGCACGGCGGCGCATCGCCTGGGCATGCGCCATCGTGCTGGGAGCAATCACCATCGTGCTCGCAATCGATGCGGCGGTCATCCCCGTCGACGCTGAGAAACTGACCACCGCGAAAGGCGTGCTCGGGGGTGCAATCCAGCAGGGTTCACTCCTCTTTATCGGTGTCGTTTTCCTCAACATCATCGGGACGCTGGTGCTCGTCGGCGGATCGGCATGGTCGGCATACCGCTTCGTGCGCGACCGCGCCGGGCTTGACCGGGTCATCTGCAACGTGCTGCTCACCGCGGGCGCGCTGATCATCGCGGTCGGGTTCTCCGCCGCCAAGACGGTTGGCGTCGGCAACATCGACGTGCTCGGCGTCTACGAAGCCGCGGGGATCGCGATCATGTTCGGCGGGTTCCTCGCCCTCGGCCGGGTCGGCGTGCGCCACCAGGCGCCCGCTCCGTCTGGGCCTGCCACTGCGACGACCGGTTCGTGACCGGCATGCCGGCGACGGCCGACGCGGCGACCTGGCGTGAGCGTGACTCCGAGCTGATCTCTCCCGCATACCACCGGTACTCGGATCTGGTGGTGGAGAGCGCCGAGGGCGCCCACCTGCACACCGTGGACGGACGCGACGTACTCGATTTCGGGTGCGGCATCGGTGTCACCAACCTCGGCCATCGCCATCCCGCAGTGGTTGCGGCGGTGCATGCGCAGGTGGATCGTCTCTGGCATACGTCGGTCACGGCGTTCCATCCGCAGATGATCGAGGCCGCCGGATCGCTCGTCTCGATCACACCTCCTTCGCTCGACCAGGTGTTCCTCACCAACTCGGGCGCCGAGGCTGTCGAGGGCGCGATGAAACTGGCCCGTCGAGCCACCGGTCGCAGCGAGATCATCGCGTTCATCGGCGGGTTCCACGGGCGCACTTACGGAGCGCTGTCACTCACCGCGAGCAAGGCGGGCTACCGGCGCGGTATGGGCCCGCTGCTCCCAGGCGTGCATCACGTTCGTTATCCGTACTGCTTCCGCTACTGCACCCATCCCAAAGATGCGGTCTGCGGTCTCGTCGAGCAGGAGTTGCAAATGCTGTTCTCGACGACGACTGCGCCCGACACGGTGGCAGCGATCATCGTCGAGCCGGTGCAGGGAGAAGGTGGCTACGTGGTGCCGCCGGCGACCTTCATGCCGATGCTCCGAAAGGTGTGCGACGACCACGGCATCATGCTGGTCGCCGACGAGGTGCAGAGCGGTTTCGGGCGCACCGGAAAGATGTTCGCCGTCGAGCACACGCGTGTCGAGCCCGACATCATGTGTCTCGCCAAGGCTTTGGCAACGGAATGCCGATCGCCGCGTTCGTCGCCCGCCACCCGGTGATGAGTGCGTTTCATGAAGGCGAGCACGGCACGACGTACGGCGGCAACGCGGTGGCATGCGCCGCCGCAGTCGCAGTCATCGACACGATGGTTCGCGAGAAGATCCCGGAGCGTGCGGATCGGCTTGGCCGTCCCGTCATGGAGCGCATGCGCGCCCTGCAGACTGACATCCCCGCTCTCGCCGATGTGCGCGGTCTCGGGCTCATGATCGGGCTCGAGTTCATGCGCGACGGAGCGCCCGCAGCGGGCCTCGTCGATCGGATCGCCACCAACGCGCTGGCGCACGACTTGTTGCTGCTTTCCTGCGGCGTCGAGGGCAATGTCATCCGACTGATTCCTCCTCTGACAATCCCCGAAGCCGAGCTCGACGCGGGACTCGACATCCTCGAGGCCGCCATTCGCGAGGAGGCCACGCGATGACCGTCGTCGAGGCCGCGGTGGAGACGGGGAACCTGATCGGTGGCACCTACCGGCCCGCCGGCTCGGGTCGGACCTTCGAGTCACGCAACCCGGCACATCGCGACGATGTCGTCGGCGTGTTCCCACGCAGCGATGCGACCGACGTCGACGCGGCCGTCACCGCCGCGAAGTTGGCCTTCGACGATTGGCGGAGGACCCCGTGGCCGTCCCGGGCGGCAATCATCCTTCGCGCGTCCGAGTTGCTCGAACAACGCAAGGAAGAGTTCGCACATCTCATGACGCGCGAGATGGGCAAGGTGCTCACCGAAGCGCGCGGCGACGTCCAGGAAGCGATCGACATGGGGAAGTTCATCGCCGGTCAAGGCAGGCGCGCGTTCGGGGAAACCGTGCCCAGCGAATTGCGCGACAAGTGGGCGATGACGATGCGCCAGCCCTTCGGCGTCGTCGGATGCATCACCCCGTGGAATTTCCCGATTGCAATCCCCTCGTGGAAGATATTTCCGGCCGTGATGGCCGGCAACTCGGTCGTCATCAAGCCGGCGGAGGACACGCCGCTCTGCGCGCTGCGCTTCGTTGAAGTGCTCGAGGCAGCCGGCCTTCCGGCGGGAGTCGTGAACGTGGTGTTCGGCTTCGGCGAGGAGGCTGGCGCCCCCCTCGTCGCTCATCCCGATGTCGCAGCGATCTACTTCACGGGGAGCGTCGACACCGGACGCATCGTGTCCGAGACCTGCGGCCGGATGCTGAAGAAGTGCTCGCTCGAGCTTGGTGGCAAGAACGCGATCGTCGTCCTCGATGACGCCGATGTGGAACTCGCCGTCGACGGTGCGCTCTGGGGCGCGTTCGGTACCGCCGGTCAGCGCTGCACCGCGTCGTCGCGGCTCATCGTTGAACATGCCGCGCTCGACCAGTTCACATCCCGGCTGGTCGAACGCGCGTCACAGCTGCGGCTTGGTGACGGCCTCGACGAGAAGAACGATGTGGGGCCGGTGATCAACGAGACCCAACTCCGGCGCATCCACTCGTACACCGAGATCGGCAAGGATGAGGGCGCGTCGTTGTTGCTGGGGGGCGAGATCGCGAGTGACGGTGACCTGGCCGGCGGTTGGTTCTACCGACCCACGGTGTTCGGCGACGTGAAGACGACGATGCGCATTGCCCAGGAAGAGATCTTCGGTCCCACTACCGTGATCATCCCGGTGGGCTCGGTCGAGGACGCGATCGTCGCGGCCAACTCCACGCAATACGGGCTTAGCCTCAGCGTGTATACCAACGATCTGCGCACCGCGTTCCATGCCATCAACGAGTTGCATTCGGGGATCGTCTACATCAACGCACCGACCATCGGCGCGGAGATCCAACTCCCCTTCGGCGGCACGCGGAACACGGGCAACGGCCACCGTGAAGCCGGCGGGCACGTGCTCGACGAGTTCAGCGAATGGAAGTCGGTCTACATCGACTACAGCGGACGTCTCCAGCGCGCGCAGATCGACACGGAGTGAGCGCGGCCGTGAACGGGCTCGAAGAACGTTTCACGACACACGAAGGCAAGCGCCTGCGTTACCTCACCGGTGGGACCGGCCCGGCGCTGCTGCTGTGCCACGGGTTCATCGGGTCAGCTGAGAACTTTGACGACTGGTTCGACGTGCTGGTGCAGAGACGGACGATCATCGCGCCCGATTTTCCAGGGTTTGGTCAGTCAGCGCCGCTGGATGGCGGGCACACAGCGCCGGCACTGGCGCGTGCGGTGCTGAGTGCGGCGAGAGCCGAACGTGTCGAACAGTTCGACGTGGCGGGACTGTGCCTGGGAACGCCGGTTGCGCTCGCGATCGAGCGCGCGCGCCCGCAAGCCACCGGCCGGGTCATCCTGCACACCCCACTGGTCGCGCCACGACTCGTGCGCCGTTCCTTCCATATCCAGACCACGATCATGCTGGCTCCGGTCGTCTACCCGGCGATCGTATGGCTTGCGCATCAGCGAACCACGAGTGACCTCTACAAGCGTCTGATGGTTGAAGGGAAGAATGTCGATCCGGTTGCGGCAACGGCGAACTTCGACAATCAGGTGCGCGCCAATCCCCGAGCTGCTCGTGAGTGGTTGCGTGACGCGCTCGTGCGCGACGAACTGGCACAAGTACGCGGCTCCGGTCACCAGACGCTGATCCTCGTCGCCGAACACGATCGGATCGTCAATGTCCCCCGGCTCAAGGCCGCCGTGCAGGGCGCTCCGTCGGTGGCGTTCGACGTCATCAGCCAGGCCGGGCACGCATGGAGCCCGGAGCTCTCGCGGCGTCAACGCGAATTGATCTCCGCGTTCCTCGATGACCGGCCGCTGCCGCACGCGGGTGTCGCCGCGGTCGCGGCCGCGTAGCCATCGCATCGATGCCGGAAGACACGGAGACGCCTACCGCGGTCGACGCCGACCGCGCGATCATGGCGTTCATCCGGGAGTCGACGAAGGGACGCGATCTCCCGCGGGTGGGGCCGTTTCTGATCCTGTTCACCCCGGCGACGAACCTCACGTTCCTCAACTACGCCATCCCTGACGATGACGCCGACCCGAGCGTGGCCGAGATCGAAACGTTGATTGCGGCATTTCGCGACGCGGATCGCATGCCGCGCCTCGAGTTTCTGCCAACTGCGGCACCAGCGTTGGAGGCCGCGCTGGTGGGCGCCGGGTTCACGGTCGAAGCGCGCCTGCCCTTGATGACCTGCACTCCGAAGACGGTGCTCGATATCCCGGTCCCCGACGGAGTGTCCTGTGGTGAGCCGCGGGACGCGTCGACGTTGCGCGCGATGGTGCAGCTCCAGCACGACGTCTTCGAGGACGCTGAGCCGGTGGATGATCGGACGGTCGCGCGGGCCCGCGCGACGCTCGACCGCGGAGGCCGAGCGGTTGTGTGCGCCGACCTCGAGACGCGCGCCCTGGTCGGAGCGGCGCAGGTCGGCGCGCCGGCAGGGGGTGCGACCGAAGCCGTCGGCGTGGTGGTCGCACGCTCGCATCGCCGTCGAGGCATCGCCGCCGCCATGGTCTCCGCGCTTGTCCGCCAAAGTTTCGCTGCCGGGCTCGCCACCGTCTTCCTGGAAGCTGCCCCCGGGGCCGACGGTGCCTACGCCAACGCCGGATTCCGGCGGACATCGACGAGCGTGCACATATCGTTGCAGGGTGACGCCCACGCCTGAACCGCAGAAGCCACCGGAGCGTCGCTGGCCGCCACCAGCGCTGCGGGTGCGGCCGTTCCGCTGGTATTGGGCCGCGCAGTGGCCGACGCTCCTCGGGACCTGGATGCAGGTGGTGGCGCTCGGGTATCTCGTCTACCAGCGCACCGGCAGCGCCACGGCGGTCGCGGCGGTCGCTGCCGCGGACGGCATCCCGTCGGTCGTTCTCTCGCTGGCCGGCGGCGTGCTCGCAGACCGCCTCCCGAGGCGCCAAATCCTGCTGGTGACGCAGTCCATCCTCGGCCTCAGCGCGGGATCGCTGGCGCTGCTGGTCGCCACCAACCACGCCAGCTTCACCGCGATCATCATCGTGGCCATCGTCTTCGGCGCCACCGACGCCGCGGACCTCCCCACCCGCCAGGCGCTCGTGGCCGACCTGGTCGATCGCCACCTCGTGGTCAACGCAGTCGCGCTCGGCGCCGCCGCGATGAGCGCCACCCGCATCGTCGGCCCGTCGGTGGCGGGCCTGCTCATCGGATTCGCGGGGCCGGCGGTCTGCTTCGGGTTCCTCTCGGTTGCCTACCTTGCGCCGATCGTCGTGCTCTTGACGGTCATCCCCAACGTGGCGCCGCTGCCGCGGAAGGCAGGCGTCACCGCGTGGGGTGAGCTGATCGCGGGACTTCGTGTTGCGGGCTCCGATCCACTGATCCGCGGCGTGGTGATCGTGGCCTCCGTCCTCGCCTTCTGCGGCGTCTCCTATATGCCGTTCCTGCCGGTACTGGCCAGAACGCAGCTGCATGTGGGACCTGAGGCACTCGGCATCATGTACAGCGTCGGCGGCATCGGCGGACTTGTCGGTGGTCTCGCCATCGCCTCGATGGGGCGCGGCGCCGGGCGCCTGCAACTGATGCTCGTCGGCGGCGTCGTCTATGCTGCCAGCCTTTTCGCGGTGGCGCACGGCGCTGTGCTCTGGATCACATTGCCCGGGCTGGTCGGGATCAGCTTCGCGTTCGTCGCGATCAGCACCTCGATGACCACGCTCCTCCAGACCGACACCGACCCGGCGCTGCGAGGCCGGCTGCTCGGGATCTACGCGACGATCTTCGCGGGACTGCAGCCACTCGGGACCGTCGCCTACGGCCTGATGCCCCATTCCATCGGGCTCTTCAACGCGATCGGTGTCGGCGCGCTCCTGGTCGGAGCGACCACCGTCCTCGTGGTCATCACACCCTCGTTCCGAGCACGGGTGAGCGGCCTGAGCGTGGGTCGGGCCGGACCGGTGGCGACCCCCGATACACTGGCTTGAGGATGTTCCACGGACGGGGCGGCGCCATGTTCGTAGCGGTGTGCGCAGTCGTCGCGACAGCCTGCGCGTCGACCACGACCAGCCCGGGCACACCATCGCCGGTGATCGCGCGCGTCGCCGCCGACACCATCACGCTGGCGGAATTCAACGTCCGTTACCAGTCCACCATCGTCGCCATCCAGCAATCGGGCGGCCCTGTCGAGAACGCCGCCCAGACCACCGCACTGCGAGCCAGCATCCTTCGAAGCCTGATCCTGGACACCGTGATCCGCGAGGAGGCCACCAAGCTCGGCCTTGCGGCAACGGCGCAGCAGATTCAGGCGCAGGTCGCGGTCGACGCGCAGCAGGCGGGGGGAACCAGCGCACTCGAGACCGAGCTCGCCGGTGCCGGCGGGTCGATCGCGCAGCTCGACGATGAGATCAGCTCCGAGATCAACGAGCAACGCCTCGAGGACAACTTCGCGCAGATGCGCGCAGCAATGGTCGAGCAGTCGCTCGCATCGGGGGCGAACTTCATCGCCACCGCGAAGACCTTCAGCGACGACACCGGGACCAGTGCGAAGGGCGGCAGTCTCGATGTACTGACCTCCGCGGACCTGTCCGCGTACGATGCTGCGTTCAGTGCCGCGGTCAAGGCACTCAAGGTCGGCGAGTACACGACGACGCCCGTCCACGACGCCGGCGGATACGACATCCTCAAGCTCGACGCAGTGTCGGCCAAGGGATGGACGGTTGCTCACGTGCTCATCGCCGCGCCGACCCCGTATTCGGTGATGGACCGACCGGCGTGGTTCACCGAGTCGCTCTTCACTGCCCTGGACCAACTGTGCAAGGCACACCAGATCTCGGTGACGCTGACCAACGCGGGCGGCAATCCGTGCGACACGCCCGCTCCGACTCCGTCTCCCTCGCCCACGAAGGCAAGTCCGGCCCCCAGCCCCAGCGCTTGAGATGCTTCCTCGCTGTCCCGCTGCGTGAGCCCGCGCTCGGTGCGGCGCAGCGGCTGCTCGGCCAGCTTCGCGAACGGGTACCCGCGACGCGTTGGGCGCGCCCCGAGTCGCTCCATCTCACCGTGCACTTCTTCGGCGAGGTCGAGGAAGGCGCCGCGTTGCATGCGGTCGAACTCGTGGCACCGGCCGCGCGAGGTACGCAAGATTTCGACGTCGACCTCGAGCGTCTCGGTTCGTTCCCCACTCACGGAACCCCACGGGTGCTCTGGCTCGGACCAGCCGGCGACATCGCGCCACTGACAGCCCTCGCGCTGCGCTGTCGCACGCTATTGCGGGGTGCTGGGTTCGAGGTCGAGACCCGTTCGTACAACGCCCACTGCACGCTTGGACGGCCACGTTCACCCTGGGCTCAGGAAGCCCAGTCTGTCTGGGCCGAAGCAGTTGCCGAGCGTCAAACGCCCGTGCGGTTCACCGCGACACGGGTGGTCCTCTACGAGTCGCGCCCTGCTGCCGGAGGGGCGATCTACACCGAGCGCGCGGAACTTCCTTTCGCGTCCGGCTGACGCGTGCAAACGCCTTGACGGGTCAGCTCAACGACCGCGCGGGTCGCCCAGCTCGGTATCGAGTCCGTGATGCTCGATTGCCGCGGCGACAACATGCTTCGGGATGCGGTCCTGCTGCGACAGCCCATCGAGCACCGCCACCGCGATCGACCCAGCGTCGACCTCGAAGTGTCTGCGCAACGCGGTGCGTGTGTCACTGCGCCCGTAGCCGTCGGTGCCAAGCGGAATGAATGGCACACCATCGACGAACCGGCCGACCTGGTCCGGCACGGCCTTCATGTAATCGGTCACGGCGACGATCGGTCCACCATCGCCCCCCAGTTGTTCCTCGACATAGGACACGCGTTGCTCGGCATCCGGGTGCAGCCGGTTCCAACGTTCGACCTCGAGCGCATCCTGACGCAGCAACTGGAAGCTGGTCGCGCTCCAGACCTCTGCCGCGACGTCATGTTGATCGAGCAGCATTGCCTGCGCCTCGAGTGCCGCTTGCAGCGCAGTGCCGCTCGCGACAATGCGCGCTTGGTTGGTTCGCGCGCCTTCAGCGCGTCGATAGAGATAGAGGCCACGAAGGATGCCGTCCTCGACACCGTCAGGCATCGGCGGCATCGGGTAATTCTCGTTGTACAGCGTGATGTAGTAGAAGATGTCCTCACCGTCGACGTACATGCGACGCATGCCGTCGCGAATGACGGTCGCAAGTTCGTACGCAAACGCCGGGTCGTAGATGACCACATTCGGGATCGCGCTGAACAGCAACGGCGAGTGGCCGTCCTCGTGCTGCAGCCCCTCGCCGTTGAGGGTCGTGCGCCCCGCGGTGCCACCGAGCATGAACCCGCGACCGCGCGCGTCACCGAATGCCCAGATGAGGTCGCCGACCCGCTGATATCCGAACATCGAGTAGTAGATGTAGAAGGGGATCACCGGCTGTCCATGGGTCGCGTACGCGGTGCCCGCAGCCGTGAAGCTGGCCATCGAGCCCGCCTCGGTAATGCCTTCCTCGAGGATCTGGCCCTCGACTGCCTCGCGGTAGGACAGGACCATTCCTGCGTCGACCGGTTCGTACAGCTGCCCGAACGGCGCGTAAATCTTCATCTCGCTGAAGAGCGCGTCCATGCCGAAGGTTCGCGCCTCGTCAGGAATGATCGGGACGATGCGGTTGCCGATGACCGGGTCGCGCAGCAGGTTGCGCAGCAGGCCTGCAAAGACCATCGTCGTCGAGGCTGCCCGCGTGCCGCTGCCGGTGACAAACTCCGAGTAGAGCGCCTCACCCGGCATCTCGAGCGGCTTGGACCGCACGACCCTTTTCGGCAACATCCCGCCGAGTGCACGCCTGCGCATCTGCAGGTACTCGACCTCGTCTGACTCAGCACCCGGATGGTAGTAGGGAGGCTTGGCGTCGGCAAGCTTCTTGTCGCTGATCGGCAGTTCGAGCAGGTCGCGGAACGCGCGCAACTCGGCTTCGCCGATCTTCTTGATCTGATGCGTCGAGTTGCGTGCTTCGAAGCCGGTGCCGAGCGTCCATCCCTTGACGGTGTGCGCGAGGATGACCGTCGGCGCGCCGTGCTGCTCGACCGCCAGCTTGTATGCGGAGTACACCTTGCGGTAGTCGTGACCGCCACGACGAAGATGGCGAAGATCGTCGTCGGACAGGTGCTCCACCATCTTGCGAAGGCGCGGATCCGGACCGAAGAAATGCTCGCGGATGTAGGCGCCGCTCTCGGTGGCGTACTTCTGAAATTCCCCGTCCGGGACGCGATTCATCTGATCGACAAGCACGCCGCTCACGTCGCGTGCCAGCAACTCGTCCCACTCGCGCGCCCAGATGACCTTGATGACGTTCCAGCCGGCGCCGCGGAAGATGCCCTCCAGCTCCTGGATGACCTTGCCATTGCCGCGCACCGGCCCGTCGAGCCGCTGCAGGTTGCAGTTGACCACGAAGGTGAGGTTGTCCAGCTGTTCGCGCGCGGCAAGCGACAGCGCGCCGAGAGCCTCGGGCTCGTCGCATTCGCCGTCACCGAGGAAACACCACACGCGGCTCTCACTGGTGTCGGCGATGTGCCGGTTGTAGAGATACCGGTTGAAGCGCGCCTGGTAAATCGCATTGAGCGGTCCGAGTCCCATCGACACCGTCGGGAATTCCCAGAACTCTGGCATGAGACGCGGATGCGGGTACGAGCTCAGACCGTTGCCGCCGGTCTCCTGACGGAAGTTGTCGAGTTGAGCCTCGCTGATCCTTCCCTCGAGATAGGCACGCGAGTACATGCCTGGCGCGGCGTGTCCCTGGTAATAGATCTGGTCGCCGGAGGTGCCGTCGTCCTTCCCATGGAAGAAATGGTTGAAACCGACTTCGTACAGCGATGCCGCCGACGCATACGTCGAAAGGTGACCACCGATGCCGTCGCTGCGCTTGTTCGCACGGGTCACCATGACCGCTGCGTTCCAGCGAACGATGCGACGGATGCGCCGCTCCATCTCCTCGTCACCGGGGAACCACGGTTCCTCATCAGGGGGAATGGTGTTGATGTACGGCGTTGAGACCAGTGACGGCACCGGCACCTGGAGGCGTCGCGCGCGCTCCAGCAACTTGCCGATGACGAAGCGGGCACGGACCGTGCCTTCGGTGGCGACCAGCGCGTCGAGGGACTCGAGCCACTCGCCGGTCTCCGCGGCGTCGGCGTCCGGGAGTTGGTGGAGGAAGGCGTCGAACGTCATTCGAAACGAGGATATACACCACGGCGCCCGATACCGCCTGCATCGTGATAGGGCTGTCTGTGTACCAACCTGTGGTACTGTCTTGACAAGTGCTCGCGTATCGGCGAGCCATGCCTCTTGTGGAACCCTCTCTCCGCCGGTCATCGGCGGGTCTCAAGAATCCGGCACACGACACTCCAGCGAGGGGATTCTGGGATAGCGGGTTTGGCCCGGTTCCCGAGGTATCACGGTGACAACGTTTGAATCCATCGGCGTGCGTCCGCGCACGTCCGCGGCTCTCGGCCAGAACGGCTTCACAGAGCCAAATACCGTGCAGCAGGAGGCGATCCCGCCGCTGCTTGCACGCCGCGACTGCGTGATCGAGGCGCCGACCGGATCGGGAAAAACCCTCGCGTACGTCGTCCCTCTGGTCGAGCGCCTCGCCGGCCACCAGGGGCACGGCGCCCGGGCATTGATCGTCACCCCCACCCGCGAGCTCGCCACCCAGGTGAACGCGGTGATCCGGAGGGTCGACCCTGCACTGCGCACGGTCATCTGCATCGGCGGCGTCGGATACGGGCCTCAGACAGGCGGTCTGCGCAACGCGCCGGACGTGATCGTCGGCTGTCCCGGACGGCTCCTCGACCTCGCCACCAACGGGCTCGCTCGCCTGCGCGACATCGAATACCTGGTCCTCGACGAAGCTGACGAGATGCTCGATCAGGGCTTCGCGAAGGACGTCGAGAAGATCATCTCGCTGTGCCCGTCGTTCGACAGCGGCGCGCGCCGGCAGACGGTGCTCGCATCGGCGACGATGCCCGACTGGGTGCAGCGCATGATCAGCAAGCATCTCTACGAGCCGGCGCGCGTTCGCGTCGTCAACGAGCAGGTGCCGTCGCTCGAGCATGGCGTGATGAGCGTCGTGAAGTCGCAGAAGGTCGATGCGCTGTCGCGGCTGCTCAGGCGTCAGCGCCAGACAGAACTGAATCAGACGATCGTCTTTCATCGCACCAAGCACGGTGCCAAGAAGCTGGTGCGCGACCTGCTCCGGATGGGGCACACCGCAGGCGAGTTGCAGGGCAACCTGTCGCAGAACGCACGCGACCGTGCGCTCGATCAGTTCCGGGCCAACAAGACTGAAGTGCTGGTGGCAACCAACGTGGCCGCCCGCGGTATCGACGTCATCAACGTCGGACTGGTCATCAACTACGAGCTTCCCGAGACGCCGCAGTGGCTCACGCATCGCGTGGGGCGCACCGCGCGCAACGGCGCCGAAGGCAAGGCGATCACGTTCCTCAGCGAAGAGGACGGCGAGCAGTGGCGCAAATTGCGCCGCCTGGGGGCACCGGCCCTCCCAGAAATCGACGGCACGCTCCTGCTCACCACCGGGGAGTGGAAGCTCGGAGCCCCGCCGCGCGAGACTACGCCAGCGCCTGCTCCAGGTCGGCCACTAAGTCGTCGACGTCCTCAATACCGACGGACAGGCGTAGCAGCCCGTCGCTGACGCCGACTCGCGCGCGCACTTCGGCGGGGATCGAAGCGTGAGTCATCAGCGCGGGACTTTCCGCGAGGGATTCCACCGCACCCAGTGACTCGGCGAGCGTGAACACGCGGAGTCGTTCGAGGAATGACAGCGCCGCCGCCGCGGACGAGACCTCGAACGACACGACACCGCCAAAGTGCCCGCTCATCTGACGTTTGGCGAGCAGGTGTCCGGGATGGCTTTCGAGCCCCGGATAGTGGACACGTTCCACTGCGTCCTGGCCTTCGAGCCAGCGCGCGATCACGAGCGCGTTGTCGCATTGCCGGAGCACGCGTAGCTGCAGCGTTTTGAGGCCGCGCATGAGCAGCCAGCAGTCGAACGGCGATGGCACCGCACCCACCGCGTTCTGGTGGAACCGCATGCGTTCGGCGATGTCGTCGTCCGAGGTGAGCACCGCGCCGCCGAGCACGTCGCTGTGGCCGCCCAGGAACTTGGTCGAGCTGTGCATGACGAGGTCGGCGCCGCGCTCCAATGGTCGTTGCAGCACCGGGCTCGCGAAGGTGCTGTCGACGGCAACCAGCGCCCCGGACGCGTGCGCCAGCTCGCCGACCGCATCGAGATTCACGATGCGTAACAGCGGATTGGTCGGTGATTCGAGCCACACCATGCGGGTGCGCTCGGTCATGGCCGCGCCGATGGCATCGAGGTCGGTGGGATCGACGGAGGTGAAGGTCAGCCCGTAACGCTGGAACACCTTGTCGAACAGACGAAAGGTACCGCCGTAGACGTCTTCGGTGAAGACGATGTGATCGCCTGGATCGAAGAGCAGCAGCAACGTCGAGGTGGCCGCGAGACCGGATGAGAAGGCGAAGCAATGTTCGGCGCCCTCGAGTGATGCGAGGCATTCCTCGAGATTGCTGCGATTTGGGTTCCCTGACCGCGAGTATTCGTACCCCCGATGCCGTCCGGGAGAATCCTGCGCAAACGTCGTTGCGAGGTGGATGGGCTGCACCACCGCGCCGGTTGCCGGATCGGGTCCCTGTCCGACGTGCAGCGCGCGCGTCGCCAGCCCGTGCGGTTTCGGCGTCACGGCGTCAGGGTCGTCCGCGTCGGGCGACGAACTCGAGCAGGTCGCTGCGCGTGATGACGCCGACCGGCAGGTCGCCTTCGACGATCATCAGAGCCGGCTCGCCACCGAGCAGCGCTTCGAATGCCTCCTCGATCGGTGCGCCCGCCGCCACCCTGGCGAAGGGTGGGTCCATCGCGGTCGAAACCGTCGTCGTGACCACGGCCGGATCGCGGTAGATGCGGTCGAGGAGGGTGCGTTCCTGAATGCTGCCGACCACGCCATTGCCGGCGGTCGAGCCGTTCTCGGTGACCAGCAATTGCGATATCCCGTACTGCTGCATGAGATCGATCGCCTCGCCCACCGACCTGCCGGCACCCACGCTGACCAGCTCCGGAACGCCATCGCTGTGGGCGTCGATCACTTCGCGAACGCGCGCCGGTACGAGCCGTTGCAGGTAGCCGTTCTGGCGCATCCATTCGTCGGAGAAGAACTTGCTGAGGTAGTTGCGCCCCGTGTCAGGCAGGAGCACCACGATGACGTCGTCCGGTTTGGAGTCGACGGCGACCTGGATGGCCGCGTGCAGGGCCAGTCCCGCCGACCCCCCCACGAGGATGCCCTCCTGCCGGGCCAGCTTGCGTGCGGCGACGAAGCACTCGCGGTCGGTGACCTGGATGAACTCGTCGACGACATCGCGATCGAAGGTGCCAGGCCAGAAGTCCTCGCCGACGCCCTCGACCTTGTACGGGGCGATCTCGCCGCTGAAGATCGATCCCTCGGGGTCCGCGCCGATCACCCGGATCGCCGGATTCTGTTCCTTCAGGTACTTGCCAACGCCGCTGATCGTCCCGCCGGTGCCGACGCCCGCCACGAACGTGGTGATCTTCCCGTCGGTCTGACGCCAGATCTCGGGGCCGGTGGTCTTGTAGTGCGCCTCGGGATTGCGCGGGTTGAAGTACTGGTTGGGCTGGAATCCGCCCGGGATCTCGCGCGAGAGGCGCTCGGCCACCGAGTAGTAGGACTGGGGCGACTCCCGATCCACGTTGGTCGGGCAGATCACCACCTCGGCGCCGTAGGCCCGCAGCAGGGCGATCTTCTCGGCGGACATCTTGTCCGGCATGACGAAGATCATCTTGTAGCCCTTGATAGCGGCAGCCATGGCGAGGCCGTGGCCGGTGTTGCCGGAGGTGGGCTCGATGACCGTCCCGCCCGGGCGGAGCAGTCCGCGGCGCTCGGCATCCTCGAGCATGGAGAGACCGATGCGGTCTTTGACGCTGCCACCCGGGTTGAGCTGCTCGAGCTTGGCAAGGATGAGCGGGCGGAGCCCCTCGGTGACCTTGCTCAGCCGGACCAACGGGGTGTTGCCGACCAGGTCGAGGATGCTCTCGACGTACTCCACTTCCCGGCCATTCTAGTCAGTGCGCCGGGCGATCCATGGTTGCGTGGTGTTGAATCGACCGAGACCATCGTGGCCAGGGCGCGCTGCCGAACATCCCCAAGGCTCCCGCCCAGAGCGCCAAACAGACGGAATAGGGGGCGGCGGCTATGCGGCGATTCGACTACTTCTACGATGTAAACGGTCGCAGGCGGGACGACTCCGCGGCTCTGCATCTGGGCGCTCGGGCGACGCCAGTGAGGGGTGGGAGAATTGCGCCGCGATGCCCACCGTGAGCCTCAACGTCAACGGCGCGACACACGAGCTCGAAGTCGAGCCGCGCGACCTGCTCGTGCATGTCCTGCGCGAGCGGCTCTTCCTCCACGCGACGAAGGTCGGCTGCGACACGTCGTCGTGCGGTGCGTGCACCGTCCTGCTCGACGGCGAGTCTGTCAAGTCGTGCACCGTGCTCGTCGTGCAGGCGGAAGGGGCGGCCATCACCACGCTCGAGGGACTCGCCCGCGACGACGACATGCATCCGGTGCAGCGAGCCTTCCATGAGAACCACGGCCTGCAGTGCGGCTTCTGCACCCCGGGCATGGTCATGGCGGCGGTCTCGCTGCTCCGTGAGAACCCGCATCCGACCGCGAATGATGTGCGCCAGGGGCTCGAGGGCAACATCTGTCGTTGCACGGGATACCACAACATCGTGAAGTCCGTGCTCGCCGCCGCGGCGGGCTGACCCCGCCTTCAGCCGGCGGCGCGGTCGAACGCCTCCTGGACGGTGCGACGCGTCAGCACACGTGCAAGGTGACGTCGAAAGTCCGCATCGGCGGAGAGATCGCTGACGGGTGACGTCCCCTCTGCCGCCAGCTCGGCGGCGCGGGGGATGGAGCCGGCGTCGGCGCCGGCAAGCGCCGCCTCGACTCCCGCGGAGCGCAGTGCGGTCGGGCCCATGTTCGCGAGCCCGACGGCCGCACGGCTGATCTTTCCGTCCCGACTCTCGACGATCGCCGCCACAGCGACCGTCGCCCAGTCCTGCGCACGGCGGCGGAACTTGGTGTACGCCCACCCGTGTCTGCGCGGCGGTACAGGGATGCGCACTTCCGCGATCAGCTCGCCCGGCCGCAGCGACGTCTCCAGGAACGAAACGAGGAGTTCGTCGACGCCGATCTCTCGCCGACCGTCGCGACCGTGGATGACGATTGTGGCGTCGAGCGTCCGGAGCACTGTGGTCACGTCACCGGCGGGATCCGCGTGCGCCACTGCGCCTCCGATGGTGCCGCGATGGCGGACCTGCGGATCGCCGATGAGGCTCGCGACGTGAGCGAGGAGCGGGACGTCCTCGCGCAGGACTGCGGAGATCGCCACGTCATGATGTCGCGTCAGTGCGCCGATGGCCACGATCTCTCCCTCCCGGCGCACATACGCGAGCTCACCGCGCAGCGCCCCGAGGTCGACGAGCGTCGACGGCCGCGACATGCGCAGGCGCATCAGGGGGATGAGAGACATGCCGCCGGCGAGTGCCTTGGCCTCCTCGTCCTCGGCGAGCAGCGCCGCCGCCTCATCGAGGCTGGAGACACGACGGTAGTCGAACGGTGCGGAAATCACGCCGTCGCCTGAGCATCTGCTGCTGCCAGCGCGGCCACGACGCGCTGCGGCGAGCAGGGCATGTCGACGTGGCACACGCCAAGGTGTGAGAGCGCGTCGACGACCGCGTTCTGCACCGCCGGCGTCGCCCCGACCGTGCCGGATTCGCCGATGCCCTTGGCTCCGAGCGGGTTGATGGGCGACAGGGTCTCCATGCTGTGCAGCTCGAATTCGGGAAGCTCGGCGGCGGAGATGATCTCGTAGTCGGCGAATGTCGACGTGAGCAGGTTCCCGTCGGGGTCGTACGTGATCGACTCGAGCAGGGCCTGCGCGCATCCTTGCGCGATACCGCCGTGCACCTGCCCCTCGGCGGTCACGGGGTTGACGATGCGCCCGGCGTCGTCGACTGCCACGAACCGCCGGAGGACGGTGCCACCGGTCTCGGTGTCGACCTCGACGACCGCCAGGTGCGCGCCGAACGGAAACGTGGATCCGTGAATGGCGAAGACGTGGTCGATGACGAGCGCGCCTCCGGCAGCGGCGGCCAGGTCCTTCCAGGTCTTGGCCTCGAACGGAGCGCCGGCGACGTGGAAGCGCCCGCTCTGCCGATCGAGGACGACGTCGGCGACATCGGCTTCGAGCGCCTCGGCGGCGAGGTGACGCGCGCGTTCGACGAGCAGGTCGGCCGTCTCGGCGACGGCGTTGCCAATGGTCTGCACGGAGCGCGATCCTGCGGTCAGATTGCCGGACCTGATGACGTCGGTGTCGCCGAAGACGACCTCGACGTCTTCGACCCGCACGCCCAGGCGGTCGCTCGCGATCATCGCCCAGGTCGTCGCGTGGCCCTGACCCTGCGGTGAGGAACCGAGGCGCACCACGACGTGGCCGTCAGGAAGCACCTCCATCGCCGCCGGCTCGGCGCCGGGGATCAGCGACGTCACCTCGACGTACAACGCCAAACCCAGGCCGAGCTGCACCGGTCCTCCCTCGGCGCGGCGGCGCTCCTGCTCCGCCCGCAGCGAGTCGTAGCCCGACTCCTCGAGCAGCCGGTCGAGCGCGGTCGCGTATGCCCCCGAGTCGTACACGGCCGGCGCCAGGAGCATGCGCGCCATGGGCGCGACGACGTCGTCGGGGCCGAAGATTCGGCCGGTGTGGGTCGTGAACGGGAAGGCGTCGTCGGCGATCACGTTTCGCCGGCGCACTTCGGCTGGGCCCATGCCGATGCGCGCGGCGTACAGATCGACGGCGCGCTCGATGGCGGCGGCTGCCTCTGGTCGACCCGCGCCGCGGAAGGCGATGACGGGCGCCGTCGTCGTCACGACGCTTCGGCCGTGCACTGCGATGTTCTCGATGTCGTAGACGCCCTGCGCCATCATGCGAGTCAGGTAGGCGAGGAAGGGGGCGGTCGCGGGGTAGGCACCCGAGTCCTGGATGATGTCGAGCCGATAGGCCTCGATGCGCCCGTCGCGGCTGCCGCCGATCGTGACGCGCTGCACCTGGGCGCGGCCGTGGCCGCCGGCGAGCAGGTTCTCGCTGCGCGTCTCCGTCCAGCGGACTTCCCGGCCGATGTGCCGTGCAACCCAGGCGACGAGCAGCTCCTCGGGGACGAGATCCGTCTTCGTCCCGAAGCCGCCGCCGACGTCAGGTGCGATGACCCGTACCAAATCCAACTCCACCCCGAGCGCCTCTGCCAGCTGGCCACGGACGGGGTGGACCCCTTGCGTCGAGACGCGGAACGTCAGGCGGCCATCGCTCCATGCGGCCGCCGCGCCTCGCGTCTCGAGAGGCGACGCCGATATGCGCTGGTTGACGATGCGCTGCTCGACGACGACCTCGCACCGTGCCAGGGCGTCGTCAACATCGCCGACGGTGAACTCGTCGACCAGGTTGGTGCCCGCCTCTGGGAAGAGCAGCGTCGCGTCGTCGAGGGCCGCCTCGGGGTCGACCAAAACGGGGAGCGGATCGTAGTCGACCTGCACCAGCTCGGCGGCGTCAACCGCTTGCGCACGCGTCTCGGCGACGACGATGGCGACCGCCTCGCCGGCGAAGCGCACCGTGTGGCCCGCCAGCCACGGCCGGGCCATGGCGGGCGTACCGACGAACCGGGGAGGCGCGGGCGCGATGTCGACGTCCTGGGCGGTGAGCACGGCGACGACTCCGTCCGCCGCCGCCGCCAGAGACGTCTCGATCCCCCGGATGCGTGCGTGAGCCCGGGGCGAACGCACGTAGACGATGTGGGCGGCATCGGGCAACTCGAGATCGTCGAGGTACGTACCGCCGCGGGTCAGCAGGCGGGGATCCTCGGTGCGCAGGACTCGCGTGCCTAGGATGCTCATCGTCCGCAGTGGACCTTAGCGCAGCGCGCCCGCGGCACGCGGGCTGCGCGAGGCCGGCACCGCCCCGTGCCGGCGTGGCGATGGTCCCTTTTTACTGAGCGCGGCCTCTGTGGACCCGGTACGTTCACCCAGCCATGGCCACGGCATACTGAAGACGCATGGATCAGCCTGGAGGCCAGGACATCGCCGGGGCGCGCAGTCGCGTTCCGGGATACACCCTGGATGGGGGCATCAGTGTCGATCGCGCCGGCGCGCTGGTCGACGCCCACGAGAACGCGACCGGTTCGCAGGTCGTCATCCGCCTGCTGAGCCCGGCTTTGACCACTGACGCTGCATATCGCCGTCAGGTCCGGCACGACATGGGCGTGCTGACGGCGCTCCGCCATCAGCACCTGCTCGCGGTGATCGCCTTCGATGATCGGAGCGCCGCGATCGTCTGCGAGTGGGTCCAGGCGGCGACCCTCGGTCACGTCATCGGCGTGTCGGGGCCATTGGAGCCCGCGGCGGCACTGGTCGTCTTCGATGATTGCCTGGCCGCGCTCGAGGCGCTCCACGCCGTCGGGATCCTGCATCGGGACGTCCATCCCGAGGCCGTCCTCGTCGACACGGGCGGCACCTCGATCCTGCGGGACGCCGGGGTGCCCGCGCCGCCGCTGCGACACGGCTGGCGATCGGGGACGCCACAGTACATGGCCCCCGAGCTATGGGGAGGCCGCCCTCACACGGTCGCTACCGACCTCTACGCAACCACCGGGATCCTCGTCGACTCGCTCACCGGCCAGCCGCCATATCTCGGGACGGACCTCGCCGGGCTCGGTGTCCAGCACACGCACGGAGCCCTGCCGAGTGAGTCGGTTCCGATGATCGCCCGGTCCCTGGTGGTTCGCGGTCTGGCGAAGGATCCGCGCGATCGCCCGGCCAGTGCCGCGTTGTTTCGCAGGGATGTCGAGATTGCGGGCACCGCGTTTCTCGGCGCGGGCTGGCGCGATCACGGACGCGCCCTCCTCGCTGCCGGTGTCGCCGAGCGGCTCAACGATCCGGCGCCGACACTGTTGCCGGTCGACGAGTTCGTCGACGAGGACGACGGCACGCCCCTGACGGGCCTCGAGATCGACACCGCGGCGGATGAGGGGCGGCCGGGAGGCGTCGGATGGAAGGTGTGGTCGGTGGCGGGCGCCGCCGTGCTCGCGCTGATCGTGATGATGATCTTTGCCGTTCAGGCCCTCGGCGGCCCAGGGGTGCAAGACTCGCCATCGGCGCCGGCGGCGCCCGTCATCACCCCATCCACCACAGGGAGCGCGCCGACCGACGCAGAGGTGCCGACGGCCGTCGACACTGCGGGAGCGGCCACCGCTTCGCCATCCCCCACTTCTTCAGCGACGCCCACGGCAACCGCACCGCCGGACACCTCGCCGGTCAGCCTGGCGCCGACTTTGACTCCGTCACCGTCGGCGAGCCCCACCCATGGCCATCACCCGACACCGACCCCCAGCCCCACGACCTGATGTGACTCGCTGGCGGATCAGCGCGCCGGAGTGAGGTTGTACACATCTGCCGCATAGTCGCGCATCATCCGCGCCGCTGAGAATCGCGGGCCGTTGGTGCGCAGGGACGCGCGCATGCGTTCCACCCAGCCGCGCGGGATCCCATGCTCGTCGCGCTGATAGAAGAGTGGGATCACCTCGTGCTCGACGATGTCGAAAAGCGTTGCCGCGTCACGCGAGTCCTGCATGTCGTGATCAAAAAGGATGTCGCCGGGGATTGCCCAACCGTTGGTGCCGTCGTACGCCTCCGCCCACCATCCATCGAGTACCGACAGGTTGAGTCCGCCATTGAGCGCAGCCTTCATGCCACTCGTACCGCTGGCCTCCAGGGGAGGTCGCGGGACGTTGATCCAGACATCGCATCCGGACACCATGCCGAGCGCCGTGGACAGGCTGTAGTTGTCGAGGAAGGCGACGCGGCCCACGGCAGCCGGACCGCGCACAAAGGAGAACAGTCCTTGCGCGGCATGCTTTCCCTCCTCGTCCTGGGGATGCGCTTTGCCGGCGAGAATCATCTGCGTCGGACGATCCTTGTTTTCCAGCACGCTCGAGGCGCGTTGCGGGTCGATGGTGAGCAACTGGATGCGTTTGTATCCCGCGAGCCTGCGCGCGAACCCGAAGGTGAGCGCGTGCTCATCGAAGCCATGCTCTGCGGCCTCGACGTACCAGCGCGGTTCATCACGGGCGAGGCGGTTGGCCACGGCCTGCTCGCGGACGCGACGCACGAAGTCGGCACGGAGCGCGTTGCGCACGGCCCACAACTCCGAATCGGGTATGTCGTCAACGCCACGCCAGGTCTCGGGATCGGCAGCGCGCGTCTCCCACCCGGCACTGAGATAGCCGTCCAACAACTCGCGCATCTGCGGCGCCATCCAGGTCGGGACATGAACACCGTTCGTGATGTGGCCGATCGGAACGGTGTCCGCCGGTCGCTCTGGGAAGAGCGACTGCCACATCTGCCGCGCCACCTCACCGTGCCTGCGGCTCACACCGTTGCGAGCCCGGCTCATCTTGATCCCGAGCGGCGTCATCACAAATTGTTCGTGTGGGTTGTCCGGGCGGGTACGACCGAGGTGCAGGAAACCCTCAAGATCGAGTCCCGCCTGCTCGGGGTAGTCACCGAGGACTTCGACAATCTCGCTGACGTCGTAGCCTTCGTTGCCCGCGCTTACGGGCGTGTGCGTTGTGAAAACGGTGCGGTCGCGTGCAATCGTGAATGCCTCGTGACGCGAGCGTCCGAGCGCAATCTCGCGACGCGCCATCTCGAGCGGGGCCAGTGCCGCGTGGCCCTCGTTGAGATGCACGACGCACGGATCCAGCCCCATCGCTTCCAGCACACGCATCGATCCGATCCCGAGCAGTGCGTACTGCGCAAGACGGGTGGGCCGGTCGGCAACGTAGAGGCGGCTCGTGATCCACTGGTCGATGGGCGAGTTCTCGGGCCGCTGGGCGTCGAGCAGATAGAGCGGCGTGCGCCCGATGTCGAGGCGCCAGACCTGGACGACGACGTCGCGACCACGCAGGGGCACCGTCACGGTGAGCGGGCTGCTCCCGTTGTAGACAAGAGCGGCAGGAACGCGGTCCGGGTCGACCTGGAGCCAGTACTCGAGCTGGTAACCAGACCGGTCCATGCGCTGCTGAAAATATCCCTGCCGGTAGAGGAGGCCCACACCGACCATCGGGAGCGCCATATCCGACGCCTCTTTCAGGATGTCGCCGGCGAGCACGCCGAGACCGCCCGCATAGATCGGCAGGGAGCGGTGCACCGCGAATTCCGCGCAGAGGAACGCGACCGGACGGACCGGCGTCGCCCTTCCGTCCATGGAGGGGCGGCGCAACGCTCCATCGAGCCGAGCGACCTGGTCGTCGAGCCTCCGGAGCAGCGTGACGTCAGCGGCGGCGCGATCGAGCGTTGCCGACGACGTCTCGTGGAGGAGACGAATGGGGTTGTGATTGCTCGCCTCCCACCGACTGGGATCGATCATCCGGAAGACATCGTCGCCTCCCGGCCACCACGACCACGCGTAGTTGTAGGCGAGGCGAGCGAGTGGCTCGAGCTGTTCGGGCAATCGCGCTGCGAGGTCCGCTGAGGCGCGGTCGATGTCGGCGGCCCCGTCGCACATGGCCGGGGTTGCGAGCTCGGTCATCCGGCGCCGCTGCCTGCTACCGCGAGTTGCAGCGCGGCCACCCCCGCATGCACACCGCCCGCGTGACCGAACACGGCCGTCCCGGCGACGAGTACGTCGGCGCCGGCATCGACGCATGCCTTTGCGTTGCCGGCGTCGACGCCACCGTCAACCTCGATCTCGGTGTCGAGCCCTTGGCGTTCGACCTCGGCGCGGATGCGCGCAACCTTGCGCAGCGTGCGTGGGATCAACCGCTGACCGCCGAATCCTGGATCGATGGTCATGACCAGCGCGAGGTCGCAGGCCTCGAGAATATCGTCGAGCATCTCCGCGGGTGTGCTCGGGTTGATCGCTGCCCCGGACCGGCAGTCGAGCGCGCGAATCGCGGTCAGCGTGCGGTGCAGGTGCGGGCAGACTTCGTAGTGGACCGTGATGGCGTCTGCTCCGGCGCGGGCGAACGTGTCGAGGTGCGCGTCCGGATTGACGATCATCAGATGCAGTTCCAACGGCAGCGATGTTTCGCGCTTGAGCGCGCGGACGGTGTCGGTGCCGAACGTGAAGTTCGGGACGAACACCCCATCCATGACGTCCACGTGGATACGCTCAGCCCCACTCTCCTGAAGATCACGGGCGGCCTCCGCTATGTGTCCGAAGTCCGCGGCGAGCAGGCTCGGCGCGATCCGGATGGCGTCCCGACACGGCTTCCAGGTTGATCGCGGCATCCCGGGGATTCTGGCAGACGTGGGTCAGCGCTCTACCGAAATTCTCCGAGCCGTCACGCCGCCGCGTCAGCGTCGAGGAACCAGACGAGTTCCCCGTCGACCGGCCGGATGCGCGATGCGGGCACCTGTCCCCGCGCGGTGGCGGCGAGCACACCACGTTTGGCGGCCCCCGTGACCATGAAGCCGACTGCGGCTGCGGCGTTGATGGCGGGATAGGTGAGGGTGATGCGGTCGAGGGGCGTGTAGTCGGCCAGACCGCGCGTCGCCCACCGATCAGTGACCGTCAGCGCCGGCGTCCCCGGAAACAGCGATGCGGTGTGCCCGTTCTCGCCAAGCCCCAGGAGGATCACGTCGAGCCGGGGCGCACCCTGGGGGCCGGAGGGAAGCGATGAAACGAGCAGCTCCGAGTACTCCGCTGCCGCGGCGTCGAGGTCGGGACGCTCGGCCTGCATGCGATGCACGCGCTGCGGGTCGATGGCGACGAGGCTCAGCAACGTGGATTCCGCGAGGTGATAATTGCTGGAAGGATCGCCGGGCGGGCACGCGCGCTCATCGCCGAAATACACATCCCACGACGACCACTCAATGCGTCCCTGCCACGCGGTGCTTGCGAGTGTTGCGTTGAGCAGTCGCGGCGTGCTCCCACCGGACAGCGCGATGGAGAATCTCCCGTGGTCCGCGACGGCACGTCGCGCGTGGGCGGCGATCCAGGTTGCGGCAGCATCGGCGACGCCCTGCGGCGACGCACTGACGACACGATCGCCCTCCAACTCCGCCATGTCAGGGGCGATGCCAGGCCCGGCCATCGCGTGCCATGAAGGCGTGCGCTTCCTCCGGTCCCCAGGTACCGGCCTCGTAGTTGGGACAGTTCACCGGATCGGGTGGATGCGCGCGCCAGCCGTCGAGAATCGCCGTGCAGAAGCGCCACGCCTCCTCAACCTCATCCTCGCGGGCGAAGAGCGTCGGGTCGCCGCGCATGCAGTCGAGGATCAGGCGCTCGTACGCGTCAGGCGACTGTTCGCGGAACGCGGTGCCGTACATGAAATCCATGTTCACCGACTCGATGCGCAATGCCTGTCCCGGAATCTTCGCGCCAAAGCGGAGCGTGATCCCCTCGTCCGGTTGGATGCGCAGGACGAGCAGGTTGGGTTCGATCCCGTCGGTCGGGATCGCCCCCGCGGCGAGCGGGACGTTGCCCGCAAACGGCGAGTGGGGCACGCGGCGAAACTGGATCACGATCTCGGTGGAGCGCTTGGGCATGCGTTTGCCGGTACGCAGGTAGAAGGGCGTTCCCGCCCAGCGCCAGTTGTCGATGTCGACCTTGAGCGCAACGAAGGTTTCGCGCAAGGAATCCGGCCTGACCCCCTTCTCGTGGCGATAGCCAGGGACCGGGACACCGTCGATGGTTCCCGCCGAGTATTGCCCACGCACAGAGTGCGAGAGCGCGTCGTCGGCGTGAATCGGTCGCACTGCGCGTAGCAGTTTCACCTTCTCATCCCGGACCATCTCGGCCTGGAAGTTCGACGGTGCTTCCATGCCCATGATCGCCACCAGCTGCATGATGTGGTTCTGCACGATGTCGCGCAGCGCACCGGCCTCCTCGTAGTAGGAGCCCCGGCCCTCGACCCCGATCTCCTCGGCGACGGTGATCTGCACGTGGTCGATGTACTGGCGGTTCCACAACGGTTCGAAGATGCCGTTCGCGAAGCGAAACACGAGCAGGTTCTGCACGGTTTCCTTGCCGAGGTAGTGGTCGATGCGATAGATCTGCTCTTCGATGAAGGCGGCGTGCAAGCGCTCGTTGAGCTCGCGGGCTGTCTCGAGGTCGCGGCCGAACGGCTTCTCGATGATCACCCGCACGAATGTCCCTGGTGGCTGCGCAGTCAGGCCGGCCTCGTTGAGTCGCGCGGCAAGCGGTATGACCGCACCCGGTGGTGTGCTGAAGTAGAAGAGACGATTCCCTGCGGTGCCGCGATCGCGGTCCGCATCCTGCAGCGCCGCGCAGAGGTGCGCGAAACCGTCGGCGTCATCCATGTCGTACGTGACATAGCGGAGGCCGGCCGCAAACTCGTCCCACACCTCTTGACGGAGGGGTACGCGTCCGTAGTGCTCGACACCGCTCCGCATATCCGCGCGGAATTCATCGTCGCTCATGCTGCTCCGCGCCGCGCCGATGACGGTGAAACCCTTCGGGAGGCTACCTTCCGCGGCGAGCGCGTAGAGCGCCGGTACCAGCTTGCGTCTGGTCAGGTCGCCGCTCGCTCCAAAGATGACCACGCAGAAGGGAACGGGCGTGCGCGGGTGACGGCGCCGCTCCACCATGGGGTAGTCGGCCGTCAGTGTGATGCCGGCGTCCCCGATGCCTGCTCGGCTTTCACTGCATGGCCGCCGAACTCGTTGCGCAGCGCGGCGATCACTTTATTGCCAAAACCGTCGGGGAGCCGCGACTGATAGCGCGCCATCAGCGAGAGCGCAAGCACCGGTGCGGGCACCGACAGCTGCATCGCCTCCTCGAGCGTCCACCGACCTTCGCCGGAGTCGTCGACCCAGCCGCGCAAGTTGTCGAGCTGCGGATCGCTCGCGAACGCGCGCTCCGCAAGCTCGAGCAGCCACGACCGCACGACGCTGCCCTGGTTCCAGAGGTGGGCGATGGCGTGCAGATCCAGTTCACCGAATTCCGGCTTCGCCTGCATGATCGCAAACCCTTCCGCGTAGGCTTGGAGCATCCCGTATTCGATGCCGTTGTGGACCATCTTCACAAAGTGCCCGGATCCGACGGGACCGACATGGAGAAAGCCGTCGGGGGGCGCCAGCGTGGTGAAGATGGGGCGCCAGTGATCGACGGTGTCCTTGTCACCACCGGCCATGAGACAGTAGCCGACCTCGAGCCCCCAGATCCCACCGCTCGTTCCGGCGTCGATGTAGTTGATGCCGCGCTCGGCGCTGCTGGCAGCGCGTGCGATGGAGTCGTGGTAGTTGCTGTTGCCGCCGTCGATGATGGTGTCGCCTTTCTCGAGCAGCGACTGGAGTGATGCCACGGTGTCATCGGTCACCTTGCCGGACGGCACCATCATCCAGACACCGCGCGGAGCGGTCAGCGCCCCGACGAGGTCGGAGAGGTTCGCTGCGGTGGTCGCACCGAATGCTTCGACGCTCGCGCGCGCATCGGGATTCGGATCAAAGGCAACCACTGCGTGGTCACCGTCGCGGCGGAGACGGTGCACCATGTTGGCGCCCATCTTCCCAAGTCCGACAAGGCCGATCTGCATAGTCGTGAGTCCTCGGTGTGAGACGGCGCTCAGCGCGCCGCGGTGGTTGCGCTGACGGCATCGGCGAGGCTTGCCAGCCCGGCGTCGAGATTTCCCGCGATGTGGATGCGGATGACCCGCCGGCCGTGGGTTCGCAACGACTGCAGATCGCCCGCCGCCTGCGCACGCTTCAACACAGAGAACGTGAACCGCTTGCCCGGAATCGGCACGTCGGTCCCATCGTCCGCGGTGATCTGAATATAGACGCCGGTGTTCGGGCCGCCCTTGTGGAGCTGGCCGGTGCTGTGCAGGAATCGTGGACCGAAACCGAGTGTGGTCGCGAGGCGGCGCGTGTCGCGAATCGCGACGCGCAAGTTTTGCAGGGCATCCTGGTTGGCGTCGTCAGGCGTGACGTACGCCATCAGCGCGACGTAGTCGCCCGGGTTCGCGGTGTCGAGATGCGCCGCGATGGCAGCGGTCGCGCTGTTCCCGCTCACGTCGCCGTACACACGCAGGGCACCGTCGGTGACTCCGGCAGGCTCGTCGGGGAGCGATCCCGTCTGCTGATACTGCTCCAGCACCGCGTTGGTGTTGTCCTTCGACTCCTTGACGTTGGGCTCGTCGAAGGGGTCGATGGCAAGGTGTGCACCCGCGACGGCGGTGGCGAACTCCCACCGGAAGAACTCCGCCGCGAGATCGTACTTGTCGACGAGATCGAAGGTGATGACCGGGTGCCCAGCGGTTTTCAGCGCATCCACCGACCTGTCGAATTCGGCGTTGTCACCGAGGCGCAGTGCGACGAACAGCCGGTCGCCGGCGTACACGCCGGGATCACCGATTGGTTCGTCACCGATGGGAATGATTCCCTTGCCTTCCTTGCCGGTGCTTTCCGCGATCAACTGTTCAGCCCACAGCGAGTAGGCCTCGATGCTCTTGGGCGCAAGGATCGTCACCTTGTCCTGGCCGGAGTCGTGCAGGGTGCCCATCACCGTGCCGAGGCTGACGCCGCAGTTGATGTCGCCGGGGACGCCTGCGGCGCAGTTGCGACGCATGTCGGCGGCTCGCGTGAGCAGCCGATCGAGGTCGATGCCGATGATCGCTCCGGGCACCAACCCGAACATGCTGAGGGCGGAATACCTGCCGCCGATGTCGGGTGGGTTATTGAACAGATGCAGGAACGATCGGTCGCGAGCGATGTCCGCGAGCGGCGTGCCGGGGTCGGTGACGGCGACAAAGTGCGCGCCCGGGGTGTCGGTGACCGACGCGGTCAGCTCCCAGAAATGTGCGAGATGCGACAGCGTTTCCAGCGTGGTTCCCGATTTGCTCGACACGATGTAACCGGTGACTTTCGGGTCGATGGCACCGGTCACGCGCGTGATGGCGAGCGGATCCGTGGTGTCGAGCACATGCAGGGTGGGTTGCCCTTCGGTGCTGCCGAACGAGCTGCGCAGGACCTCCGGGCACAGGCTGGAGCCGCCCATGCCGAGCAGCACGCAGTCACGCCAGCCGGCGGCGCGCACTTCGTCACGCAATCCGTTCAGGGCAGGGAGCTGCTCGCGCATCGCGCCGATGACGTCGAGCCAGCCGAGACGATTCTTGATGACTGCCGCGTGGGCCGCGTCACCTGGCTTCCAGAGGTTCGGATCGCGATGCCAGATACGGGTCGCCGCGTCGGTCGCGGTGGGCGTGTCGAGCGGGATCGCTACCGTCCCCGTGCTGATGTGCTGGCGCCCGGCGTATCCGGATTGCATCGAGTCGATCTTCTCCGCGATGCCGCGGATCAGCGCGTCGTAGGAGTCGGCGAAGGTCGTGACGCCGCTGTCCAGGAGCTGCTGGGTCACGTCTTCCATGTTGATGCCGGCCTCGGCGAGTTGATCCATCACCTGGTGTGCGCCGGCGTAATCCGCGCTCACTGTGTCGCCGCTAACGACGCCATGGTCGCGGAAGGCCTCGATGGTTGCCGGCGGCATGGTGTCGACGGTGTCCGGTCCGATCAGCGCTTCGGCGTACACGACGTCCCGGTAGTTGGGATTCTTTGCGCTGGTGCTCGCCCACAGCGGGCGCTGCACGGGAGCACCAGCAGCGCGCAATGTTGTGAAACGGTCGCTCTGAAACTTCTGCTCGTAGAGCTCGTAGGCCAGCACCGCATTGGCGATCGCGGCCTTGCCGAGCAGTCCTTCAACCAATGCATTGCCCGGATCTGCGGCGAGCTTCTCCTCGAGCAACTTGTCGACGAGTGTATCCACACGGCTGACGAAGAAGGAAGCGACTGAGTGCACGTCGAGCGACTGGCCGTCCGCATGGCGTGCCTCGAGTGCGGTCAGGTAGGCCTCGATGACGCGCTCATGCATCGCGATCGCGAAGATCAGGGTGACATTGATGTTGCGCCCGTCGGCGACGCTCCGATGGATGGCTCCCATGCCTTCCAGTGTCGCCGGGATCTTGATCATCACGTTCGGGCGGTCCACTCGCTCCCAGAGCGTTCGCGCCATCGCAACAGTCCCGTCGGTGTCGTGCGACAGCGATGGCGGCACTTCCAGACTCACGTAGCCGTCCGCTCCCGATGTGCGTTCGTGAACCGGGCGGAGGATGTCGGCCGCGTGTTGAATGTCGGTGATCGCCAGCTCAGTGAAGACGTCGTTGGGATCGTCGATGCCCGCGTTGATCAGCTCGCGAATCTGATCGTCGTACATCGAGCCTTCCGCAATGGCCTTCTGGAAGATGGTGGGGTTGCTCGTCATGCCGGTGACGTTGTCATCGTTGAGGTGACGCTGCAGGTCACCGGAGGTCAGCAGGTCTCGGCGGATGTAGTCGAGCCAGACGGACTGACCGCGCTCACCGAGTTGCTGCAAAGGCGTCGACATTCAGCGGACCTCCGCGGGCTGGCCCGTCAGGGCGCTCACTGCGTCGACAATCGCGTTGGCATCGATTCCCGCGGTGGCCATCAACTCCTCGGGTGTGCCGGACCCGGGCAGGCTTCGTACCGCGAGATGCGTGACCCGCGGTGGCGTGGGCTCCAGCGCCATCGCCTCCATCACCGCCGCGCCGAGACCGCCCTGCGGGTAATGGTCTTCCACGACCACGAAACGACCACCGGTCGCCGCATTCGCCTGGCGCAGTGTCGCTGCGTCGATGGGCTTGACCGAGTAGAGGTCGATGACCCGGCAGGTGATGCCCGTTTTCGCCAGCCGATCGCAGGCGTCAAGGCATGCGTGCAAGGTCACGCCGGCGCCGATCAGCGTCACATCATCCTTGTCGCTTTGACGCACGACCTTCGCGCCGCCGACCGGGAATTCCTCGTAGTTGCCGTACAGCACCGGGTACGCCCCGCGCGTGGTGCGGATGTAGCTGATGCCGGGCAGATCGGCCATCTGCGCCACGAGTTTCGCGGTGGAGACTGCATCACTCGGGTACAGCACCGTCGAGGTGTGCACCGCGCGCAGCGAGGCGATGTCCTCAAGGGCCATCTGCGATGGTCCGTCGGCACCGATCTCGCAGCCGGCGTGCGAGCCGGACAGCCGCAGATGGACCTCGGAAACGCCCGCCATGCGAACGAAGTCGTACGCGCGCGACAGGAAGGCGGCGAAGGTCGATGCGAACGCGATGTAGCCACGCACCGAGAGACCGACGGCGCTCGCCACCATCTGCTGCTCCGCGATGAACATCTCGAAGAAGCGCCCGGGATAGGCATCCTTGAACTCGTCGGCGTGAGTCGAATTGCTCACCTCGCCATCGAGTGCCACGACGTTGTGGCGCGCACCAAGCGCTCGCAGCGTGTCGCCGTAGGCCTTGCGCGTGGCGACCTTGTCGCCGAGCTTGTATTCCGGCAGCATCACTTCCGAATCGGTGCCTTTCGCCGCAGCCGATTCGAGCGCTTCCGGTGGTTGGACATGAATGCGCAGGTTGCGGACGCCGCCCAATTCCTCGATGGCCTTGTCGGCGAGCTCGGGCGGAAATGCCTTGCCGTGCCAGCCCTCTTTGTTCGCGACCTCGGTGACACCCTCGCCTTTGATGGTCCGGGCGATGATCACGCTCGGCCGGTCGCCACCCTCACGCGCCGATGTGAGCGCCTCATCGATTTCGACGAGGTTGTGGCCGTCGATGACGATCGCCCGGCCACCGAACGCCTCGACTCGCTGGCGGTAGACCTCGAGGTCCCATTCGTACTCGGTCGGTCCGCGCTGGCCGAGCCGGTTGACGTCGAAGATCGCGGTGAAGTTGGAAAGGCCGTAGTGCCCGGCCTTGTCGAGTGCCTCCCAGACCGACCCTTCGGCAAGTTCGCTGTCACCGCAGAGGACCCAGACGTGGAAGGGCAGCTCGTCGAGGTACTTGCCGGCGAGGGCGACGCCCACTGCAATCGCGATGCCCTGCCCGAGGGACCCGGTCGCCACGTCGACCCACGGGATGATCGGCGTTGGGTGACCTTGCAGTCTCGACGCATGGGTCCGGTAGGTCATCAGCTCCTCGTCGGTGATCGCACCGGCAGCCTTGTAGAGGCCGTAGAGGAGTGGCGAGGCGTGGCCCTTGGAGAAAATGAGGTGGTCGTTGTTGGCCAGCTTCGGCTGATCGAAGTCGTAGCGAAGGTGGCGAGCCGCAAGCACCGCGATGATGTCGGCGGCGGACATGCTCGATGTTGGGTGCCCCGATCCGGCCTTGGTGCTCGCGCGGATCCCATCGACGCGAATCTGCTGAGCGACCTGAGCCACGAAATCGAGCGCAGGGAGCGCTCCCGCATCGACGCTACCTGACACCGCCATGACCGCACCTCCAATCAGCTTTCCGAACTTGCATGATGCCGCGACTCGGCAAAGCCGCGGCGTCCGCTATTGCTTCCAGCCGCATGGGGTACAGTCTCGGGTCTGGCCATGCGCCTATAGCTCAGCCCGGATAGAGCGTCTGACTACGGATCAGAAGGCCGGGGGTTCAAATCCTCCTGGGCGCACCAGGCCAACGT
>JBEPVD010000035.1:0-35422 GCA_041691155.1 Candidatus Dormiibacterota bacterium
AAGCTCTGTCCCGGATCGGCCGCGCTCGCGGGAGTCGGTTTCCGCTAGATCGGTAACGGGCGACGGCACACTGGCCTGCTCTGCCACGCCGTCGCCTGACCGCTGAAGCCCTTAGGTGAACCTCCGGCAGTTCACCCCGGCGTCAAGATGGGGAGCGGGTTTCGGAATCCAGTCACGCGGCGCAGCCGTCCATCCTCACTCTGCTCGCCAATGGATTGACCGTCGGCCGCTGACGACCCGTCGGAAAGCACCATCGACCACGCCACGCGAACCCAACCATGATGGCTCTCAACTCCGCTGAGCATTTTGATCTTGGCCCCGGGAGTGTCGCTGTGGAATCGCTCGGCCAGAGATACCGCGTCGTCCCGGCTCTGGGCTTCAAACGTCGGATACATGAGAACGGCATCCTCCGTGAGCGCTTCCTCGGCGAGTGCGCGACGCTCGCTGTCATCCGCCGCGTTCCACATCCCGACGTAGGCTTCCACTGCTCGTGTAGGTGTCGGCATCGCCAGCTCCCCTTGACATGTTGCCTCGGCTCGAGTGAGTCTATCGAACCGCTGTGTGGCTGAATGGGCGCAGGTCTGCTGTGGGTACCTTTACGGATACTGGCCTGATCGAGCAGACTCTCGCATGCGACCCCCACTAGCGCAGGGTTGACCGGAAGCGAAAGCGCGAGCCGCCCTGACGTCGAGGCCGCGCATGATCAGCGCCGGGTGCTCCGAATGGAGCAATTCTTCGAGCGCGCCGCTGGTTCCCGACTCCTCAGACGCGTCCACGCGTCTGACCGTCGACGCGTTACAGCACTCCGGCGGAGTAGCGGATCATCACGGCGGCGACTCGAGTTGTTCGGTGGCCGACGATGAAACCCCGCACGTAAAAGGCGCCGACGCCTGGCGCAAGCGGGCTCTCGAAGGTCTCGGCTCCCTCGTCGCGGTCGCGATCCTCCTGACTGTCACCGTTGCGTCGAACGTCGCCGACGCTCGCGGCGTCTTTGATTGGGCCGGCGAGCACGTCGGACCGACGTGCGTACTTTTCCCTTCCGGGTCCGGAACTTTGCACTCCTCGATCACCGTGCGTGGGTGGGCGGCTTCGGATGCGTGCACCGCTTTCATCCAGAATCATCCTGCCTACTCTGTCGCCCAAGCGTCCCCGAGCGGAGCGGCCGTTTGTGAGTACGACCGGCTGAGCGTTCATTGGATCGTTCGTGATCCGACAGGTCAAGAGAGCGGAAGCGCGACGTGCGGCGGAATCTCGCAGCTACCAATCCAGTAACACGCAGCCACCATGCGGACGGGGCGCGGGATGCCTGTCCATAGATTCGGGTCGACGTCTCCTAGGGGGCCCCGCGTCAGGGGTGCTTGAGGAATACCGGCCTGGAGGGCCGGCGCCTACCCAGCAGTCAATCCCTCCTGCCCGCGGTCGCTGAGGTGTCGTGCGATGAGTGCCAAACTTGGAGCATGCACTGGCGTCGGATCTTCGTAACGCTCAGCGCGGTGTGGCTGGTTGGTGCGTGCGCAAACACGCCGCCCACGGGCTCGTCACGCACTCGGACAACTCCCTTCTCGACCATAATCGCCACGCCCCCACCCGGCAGCACTATTGTCAAGGCGGCGGGGTGCGGCGCGACCCCTGTGTACCGCGGTGCAGTGCCCGCCTGGCTGGTCACTGCGGGCGGAGCCGCGGGCCTCAATGACATTCCCTATGTGATCGCGCGACCCCCTATCGCCGGTGGTTACCTGTTCGGGTTCCCGCTTCGGGCCGGGCATCCGCACAATCCAACGAACAAAATTCTTTGGGCGATGGATCTACCGCGTAACGGCTCGAACCTCGTGATCAAAGCACACCCGCTCGGAGCATCCAGTCCCGCGCTGACGGAGACACTGCCCGACAATTCAAGCCCGGGTGAAATCTATCCGGACATCTTTGACGTTCCCTCAGCGGGATGTTGGCAAGTCGCGCTGGACTGGGCGGGACATCACGCGGTGCTCGAGGTCAACTATGCATAGCCCGTTCGCTCCAGTCGCCCCGCGCCCTCACGGTAGTTGTCGAACCTGATACGTCGTCCACCTTGGCAGGTGCGCCCGCCACCGACTCGGGCGTTTCGACGCGCCTGTCGCCCTCTCAGGTGAGCTCGGCGAGCCCCTGCGCGACCCACGCCTTGAGATCCTCGAAGGCGCAGAAGGGTGCCTTGTCCGCTTCGGCCCGTGCCAATACTTGGTCAGCAGTGGCGTCTGCCCGGAGGCCGGCAAAGAGGTAGACCGTGGCCGAGGAGCGCGGACCGGTGCGACACGTCACGAGGGTCGGCCGTGGCAACTCGTCGAGCGCCGCCACCTGCCGCCGTGCCAGGGCCATATCAAGGATGCGAGGTGGATCGGACACGATGTTCGCGGAACTCGGGACCGCCGCTTCGACATCGGTGTACGCCATGCCGCCCTCCATCACGGCAAACTCTTGGCCGCAGAGAAAGAGCCACGACGCGGCGTTCGCGTCGCGGGCGAACGCCGCCGGATCCGCGATCAGACCGCGGTTGAACGTGAGATCCGTAGGACCCAGGAACTCGGGCACGCCGGCAGTCTATAGGGGTCCGACATATTCATTCAAGTCGGCCCCCTCAGGACGAGTTGTTGCTGCCCCGCCAGCCAGCGTCAACTCGTCCACATCCCATCTGCGTCTTCGCAGGTCGGGCAAGTGCCAGCCAAAATGGTCAGAGTCGGATGATGCGCGTTGGTGCATGGCCCGGAACCATGGTGGCTCTTGGCATCACCATGAGCTCAGTCGGGTGCGCGCCGGCCACGGCCACCTCGCCGCGTGTCGCGGCGACGGGCTCGCTTGTTTTCACCGGAGCGATCACAGCAACCGTAGCCGAGAACACGCAAACCCGTGCTGACTGTCAGATGACCACATCGACCCCGCTACCGCCTGCGACGGACCCGGTCGTGGTGACGCTCACAGGGCGAGTCTCGTTCGGATCCGGCTCGGGCGCGGTGTCATTGACCTTCGCGGGCGGTCCGGGCACTTGGAATCTGCCGCTGCCAGGCGAGATCAAGCCCGTGTCACCTGGTGTCATTGGTACCCCTGCTCTCGTCCGTATCACGTCGGCCGGCGGCGCTGTTTGGACCGCCGGCCAGGATAGCCCGGCCAGCAGCCGGACCGTGACGCTGTCAAAAAGTGGAACAGGGGCGGTACATGGGGCAATTGATGCCGTGCTCGCGCCGGTTGGCGAGTCGTCAGCGACGTTGCACGCAACCGGCGCGTGGTCCTGTTAAGCGACACCCGTCACGGGGGTAATAGATGGAGCGGGGTGACGGCAATTGTCGCGGGCTTTGGACTCGCAGGGATGTGCTTCGCGTAGGCGCCTTCCGCTAGGCGCCCTCCGACTCGATCAACGGGACGCCGGCGCCAGTGAAGCCGACCGCGGTGCAGGTTGCAGCCGCCGTGCAGGACACGCCGTACAAAGAGTTGCCGAACGGAGAGGGATCTGGGCTCGTCTGCACAACCCAGGCGGTGCCATTCCACGCCTCGACGAGCGTCTTGATGTTGATTCCGTTGTTATGGATGCCGACCGCCGTGCATGCGCTCGCCGAAACGCATGACACTTCGCTCAGGTCGATGCCTCGATGCTTGAGCGTCGGCCGGATCGTCCAGACGCTGCCATTCCACTGCTCGGCGATGCCTGATTTGTAGCCCTTGAGGCTGTAGTAGTAGCCGACCGTCATGCACGCGGTTGTGGACGTGCACGAAACGTCCGTCAGGAGTCCGAACTTGAAGTTCACATGAGGCGTCGGCTGCGCGGTCCATGTGGACCCGTTCCAGACCTCGACAAGCAGGTCGAGTCCGCTGCCAACAGCGACACAGTCGGTGGCTGACGGGCACGACACCCCGTCGAGCTGGCTCTGACGACCTGCTGCAGCCGTCGTCTGGACGGTCCACGTTCTGCCGTTCCATCGCTCTGCCAATGCACCGAAAGCGCCGTCGTACCCAACCGCGGTGCACGCGGCAGTAGAGGAGCAGGACACTGAGAACAGTTGCGAGTACCCGGTGTCCGGCGTCGGCACGATGCTCCACGTCGCGCCGTTCCACTCCTCGGTCATCCCGGTCGAAAACGAGATCTCGCCGGCGGGCTCATACGTGCCGACAGCCATGCACGACGTCGCGGACGTGCACGAAACGCCGTAGAGGTCGGTGATGCGGGCACCGGCCGGTCGCGCTGAGGTCTGGACACTCCACACAGTGCCGTTCCACATCTCGATCAGGGCTGCGTCGTGACGGTGGTTGGTCGCGCCTTTGTCAGTCCCTACGGCCATGCAGAACGAGGCGCTCGTGCAGGAAAGGTCCGTGAGGTAGCCATCCGGCGTCTCACTGCTCGGCGAAGGCACGACCGACCAGGCCGAGGAGTTCGATCCCGCTCGCGACGCGGTCGCCGCCTTCGCCGTGTACCCTACCGCGCTCATCGCAGTCAGGCCGATCGCGGCGGAGACCGCCGCGATCGATGCTCTGCGGACGGCGCCGAGTCTCCGGTTCACACATGAAGACACGGCGTCCTGCC
This sequence comes from Candidatus Dormiibacterota bacterium, assembly GCA_041691155.1. GTDB lineage: Bacteria > Chloroflexota > Dormibacteria > Aeolococcales > Aeolococcaceae > Palsa-851. The sequence goes on from JBEPVD010000035.1 coordinate 4,547, forward strand.
TTGCCTCAAGTACTGGACCTTCCATCGTGAGCCCCCCTGAATCGGTCGCCGAGACCGCCATTATGGCGCTGAGCGCGCGGCTCCGTGGGGGGTCTCCGTCAGCGCCGTCCTTGGAGGCTGCGATCGGCGGCTCAGCCATCCAGTAGCATCCTGGTCATGGCGGAATACGACCCAAAAGCTGACCTTCGCACCTACCTCCAGGAAGCGCGTGACGCCGTCGTCTGGAAGCTGAAAGAGCTTTCCGAATATGACGTGCGGCGGCCGATGACGCCGACGGGCACCAATCTGCTTGGACTGATCAAGCATCTCGCGGGCCTCGAATCGGGGTACTTCGGTGAGACGTTCGGCCGGCCGTTCCCTGAGCCGACACCCGGTTTCGAGGCGGGCGCGGAGCCCAATGCGGACCTCTGGGCCACACCCGAGGAAACTCGCGAGCAGATCGTTGGTCTGTATCAGCGTGCCTGTGCGCACGCGGACGTCACCATCGAAACACTCCCACTCGAGACCATCGGACACGTTCCCTGGTGGAATGCAGGGGGCGCGGCCTCGCTCCACAAGATCCTGGTGCACATGATCGCGGAGACGAATCGCCATGCAGGCCATGCGGACGTGGTGCGGGAGCTCATCGACGGCAGCGTCGGGTATATGGAAGATGACTCGAACCTGCCTGACGTCGACGAGGCGTGGTGGGAGACCCATCGTGCGCGAATCGAGGCCGCAGCTCGCGAGGCAGCACACAACAACTAAGGGTCACTCGCGGCTCCGCCGGACAGGGGCGGCTGCGGAAGAAGCGGGGTCGCTAGACTCGATCGTCATGGCTGATATCGACGAGCACGGCCGCACCGAACCCCCGGTCGACGGAGGCGAGGCCGCGACTCTCGTGGGGTTCCTGGACCACCAGCGCGCGACGCTCGTCTGGAAAGTCTCGGGACTGGACGCCGCGGGCTTGGCGACGACGGTCGCCGCGTCGTCGATGACCCTTGGCGGGATGCTCAAGCACCTCGCCTACGTCGAGGAGTGGTGGTTCTGCGAATGGCTGCTCGGGCGAGACGCTGCGCAACCATGGGCGTCCGTCGACTGGGACGCCGACGCTGATTGGGATTGGCACTCGGCAGCGGCGCAGACCCCCGAGGAACTCATGACGCTGTGGCAGGAGGCCGTCGCCGAGTCGCGCGCGGTGACCACCGAGGCGCTGGCCGACGGTGGCCCTGGCCGGCTGAGCGTGCGCAAGGGGAGAGATGGACGCGCCCGGTCGCTCCGCTGGGTCCTCGTGCACATGGTCGAGGAGTACGCGCGCCACAACGGCCATGCCGACCTCATCCGCGAGGCGATCGACGGCGAGACCGGCGCGTAGCCGGGATCTGTCAGTCGGGAGTGACCGTCTCCCCGCCCCACGCTTCGGGCGCGACATCCTCGAGAGTTTCCGAGAAGGTCCACTGATGGCCGGCGAAATCCTCGGCGTTGTACTGCCGTTCGCCGAATGGCATATCGGTCGGCTCCGCCAGAATTCGCGCCCCCTGCGCGCTCGCACGCTCGCAATGACCCCGCGCATCGTCGACACGCACGAGCACGACATGCGTGACCTCGCCCTGGCGTGGCGGCTGTCGGTCGCCGCGCACGTCTCCGACGATGAGCGCACCGTCGCCGAAACTCATCTGCGCTCGGTGGTTGTCCCCGATCCGCACTCGCTCCACAAATCCGAACGCCGCACTCAGCCACGCCACCGCCTCGCGCACGTCGGGATAGATGAGCACCGGAATGACCGTTGCTCGCGGGACGGACCGATTCGCTTTCACGTCAGCCATGAATGGTATCGGTCCATCCCCGAGTCGCTAGTGCTTGCCGGCGGTCAGGGCACCGACCACTGGCTGACGCGCGCGTTGTTCTCCTCGACCACATACAGGAAGCCATCAGGCGCGAACGCAAGCCCTTGTGGGGTGCGCATCTGCCCGATGCCTGCGCCGGCTCCGCCGAAGGTCGTCTGGAGTACTCCCGCTCTCGTGTACTGCCCGACATCGTTCTTGGAGCTCAGCGCGACGTAGACATAGCCTGCATCGATGGCGACGCCGAACGGGTTCTCACCGGCGCCGACGCTGAAGGACCCGAGCTGCGTTCCGCTGGCAGCGAAGTGATAGATCATGTTATTGGCGCCGACGCTCACCCAGATGGAGCCGTCGAGTGGGTCGACAGCGATGCCACGTGTAAAGCCGAGATTGCTGCCGATGGTCGCGGGAGATCCAACGCTCCCGTCTGCGTTGAACACGGCCACGTCCTTGTGGTTGCTATCGGCGACGTAGATCTCGCCATTCGGTGCGCAGGCGACGCCGTACGGGTCCATGAGGCCCTGCGACTTTCCGCCCTGCGGCCAGACTTCCTGCGGCGGTGTTTTGGTCACGTCCCACGCGACGATGACGCTCGAGTCCGTGTCGGCCACGATCAGGTAGCCGGTGACCGGATCCACGCACTCGAGGCGCGGGTAGTTGAAGGTATTTGCGGTGTCGCCGCGGATGCCCCACGTCTGCGAGAAGGTGTAGCCGCCGGATCCGTTGGGCGAGAACGCCTCGACCCGCTCGTTGTACATGTCGGTGACGTACATGTTCCCCGCGGCGTCGAACGCGACTCCGCGCGGCCCATTGAAGCCACCGGTCGGCGGTGGTGTCGGCGTGCCCGGCACCGCGAAGATGAAGCTGCCGCTCTCATCGAACACCTGCGCGCGGAAGTCGGCGAGGTCGCCAACCCACACGTGGTCGTTGCCATCGACGGCGATGTCCCGCGCGCCGTCAGCGAACTGTCCGTTGCCCTTGCCGCAGTTGCTGTTCCCGGTCGCGACGCCGTTGAAGTTCAGGAGAAACTTGCCGTACACCTTGCTGGCGATGTCCGCAGGATTGGCGTCGAACTCCTGGACGTAGCAGCCCTGACCGTTGGCGACGAACGCGAGGTTGGTGTTCTTGTCGATGGCAAGGCCGCGCATGTCGAACGTCGTGCTTGTGCACGCGGGGGCGGAGGGGTCGCACGCCGGTGCCTTGATTTCGTACTGCGGAGCGACGTTCATGTTGAGCCCGCTGGTGGCGAAGTAGACATCGATGCGCTTGTGGCCTTCGTCCGCGATCCAGAGGTTGCCGGCGCTGTCGAACGCGAGCCCGCGAGGCTGGATGATCGTGTTCGGGGTGGGTGGGGACTCGAACTTCGCAGGCGCACTCGGGTTGCTCGGGTCAATGACGACGATGCTCTTGCCCCATTGGTTGGAGATGTAGAGCAACTGCGTGGTCGGGTCCACCGCGCACTGCGAGGGATACGTGAACTTCACCAGGTTGAGCGCTTGATTGCTGCCCCAGCTGGTGATGAAAGCGCCCGTGCTGCTGTACTCGTTGACGTTGTAGAGGCTTCCTTCGGTCATGAAGACATTTCCATTGACCGGATCGACGCAGATCCCGAACGGCGCCTGGTTGCTACCGGGGCCGTTGCCCTGATTTCCCGCGAAAACGTACGGGGTTGCCCGAGTGCCGTCAGCGTTGAAGTGGACGATGCGGAAATTCCAGTAGTCGCCCATGAGGATCGAACCGTCCGGCTCGGTTGCCGCGCCCCATCCATAGAGGCCGGCGCCCGCAAAACTGATCGAGAAGATCGCCTTCTTCGACGTCTTGAGTGCGGGCGCCGAGAGGGTCGCCGTGGTGCTCGAGCTGACCGAGACGATCGTCTCGCCGGTGGGAAGCGTCGCTCCGCCGGTGATCCCGAAGCCGACGTCAGCCGGCGTGAAGTTCCCGTCCACGGCGCTGATGTTCGCGCTGCCGGCGGTGGTGAATCCGTCATTGCTCGTGATGCGCGATCCGATGGTCACGCCCGTCGCAGTCGGCGTGCTCGACGCATCGGCGAACGTTGGAAACACAGCCGCGCCTACGGCTGCCATCGCGAGCGTGATGGCAACGGTCTGCCAGCGGACGCCGGCGCTGTGGTGTGCTGACAAACTCATTGAGCCGATCCCCTTCCTGTGATTCACGAAGCGTGTGTCGTCAACACGAGCACCCGGTTGTTCCAGATATCGGTGAGATACACGTTGTTGTTGCTGTCGAACGCCACGGTGTACGGGTAGATCGTCTGGGTCCCGTTGATCGCCGGAACGCCGATGCTGGCCCCGGTCGCCGAAAAGATCAGATTGTCGTTCTGGTCGATGGCGACGAGCGCGTTGTTGCCGGTGACGGACACCCAGAGGCTACCGTCAGGTGCTGCGGTGATGCCCCACGGCACATTGAAGTTCGGTTGCTGCACTGACGAGATCGGCGCCGTGTACTGCGTCCACACGCCACTCGTGTTCATCTTCTGCACTGCCTTGTTCAGCGTGTCGGCAACCCAGAGCGTGCCATCGCTCGTGAAGGTGATGCCGGTCGGCTGGTTCAGGAAACCCGCGCCCGATGTGCCCTTCTGACCGTAGGAGGTCAGATACGTCGGAGTGACCGTGTTGTTCGCGTTCGAGATGCTGAACTGCTCGATGCGACCGTTGGTCGTGTCCGCAACGTAGAGCGTCCCATCCGGGGCAAAGGTAATTCCCTGCGGCAGGTTGAACTGCGATGGGCCGGTGCCGAGCTTGCCCCAGAGGGTGATGAAGGTTCCCGTCGACGTGAAGACCTCGATCTGATTGCTCTCGCGATTGGCAACGAAGATGTCGCCCGTGCTCGGCTGGATCGCCATGTCCCATGCGAAGTTGATGGCGCCCTGCTGGGTGCGCGAACCGCGGAAGCCGAAGGCGACCGGGTTGCTGCCATCCGGGTTCAGGTATTCGATCCGCTGATTCCAGTAATCCATGATGTAGATCTGTCCATTCGGTGCGACGCGAACCTCTCGCGGTGCGTCAACCCCGGGCACGGCCGGCGGTGTTGGCGTCGAATTCCACGTCGACGTGAAGGTGGTGGTTCCCGGTACGAAGCTGAACTCGTGCACGTCGAATCCCCACTCGTCGGTGAGCAGGATGTGGTTGTCAGCGGTGACCGTTAGTCCTCGCGGTCCGACAAACGCGCCACTGCCGGTGCCCGATGGGATCGAGTACATGAACGTCCCGCCGGTGTACTGACCCCCACTCATCGCCAGCGAGAAGACTTGGATGCGCTTGCCTCCCGAGTCGGTGGCAAATGCCATCATCCCGTCGGAGCTGATGTCGATCCCGCGTGGATCCTGCGTGAAGTAACTCGCACCACCGAAGGTCGCGACCTGGCTACCGCTGGAGTCGAAGATCACGGCCTGATGGTTCCGCGCATCCATCACGAACACGTCGCCGTTGGGCGCAATCGAGACCTGGCGAGGCTGGTTGAGCGTCCCCTGTCCGAACTTCGACATGTACGTTGCCGACGACGCGGTGAAGCTCCACTTCTCGATCCAGCCCGATCCGTCACTGACATATGCCCACTGGTTGGCGGCATCGACCGCGACCCCGTAGGCGTTCTTGAACTGCCCGTTGCCGGTTCCGGTGGTCCCGAATTGATACACAAACTGGAACGCCGCCGGCGAGGCTGCCGCGCATGCGGTTGCGGAGAATGACAGGACCTCGACGCGGTTGTTCGGGGTGTCCGCAACAAAGAGATCGTTGTTGGACTGATCGAACCACAAGGCTCGCGCGTCACCGATCTGACCCGGGCCTCCTCCCTGGATGCCCCCGATTGTGCAGTCAATGTTGTGCGTCGTCCGGTTGATCGCGGTGATCCGGTAGTTGCCGGCGTCGAGCGCGAAGTAGTACTGGCTGCTGTTGCTGGCGTCGACCGGATACATGGAGGCGAGGCCCGGCCCGACCAGCGTCGACTGATACGACGGCGCGACCAGGAAGTGCGATCCGCCACCGCTGTTGGACAACGAGTACACGAGGATGCGGTCGTTGAACGTATCGGCGATGTACAGATTGCCGTCCGGTCCGAAAGCGACGTTTTCCGGGTTGAACATGCTGGTCGGACCACCACCGGTGACATCGCTGGCGGTGATCACGGTGCCCACGCTGCCGTCAGGGTTGAGCACGACGACGCGGTTATTACCACGGTCCGCGACTGCGATGTCACCTGCCGCATTCGCCGCGACTCCGTAGGGCTGCTTGAAGTTCGTCGGGCCGGCGTTGGTGAAGGTTGCGAGCTGGCTGATCGACGCGCCATGGTTGTCACTCAACTCGACGATCCGGTTGTTCAAGCTGTCCGCCACGAGCACGTCGCCGTTCAACGGATCGATCCCCACGCCGGTCGGCTGGTTGAGCTGACCGTTGCCGCTGCCGAGAGTTCCGTAGGTGCTGATCGCACCTGCCGCGGTCGGGGTCGACAGCTGCCAAGAGTCGACGCGGTTGTTGTTGTTGTCAGCGATCCAGACGGTGCCGTCACTCGCGCGAATCGCATCGGAATACGGATAGTTCATGGCGCCGAGCGCCGAGCCGGCGGTACCGTCGAACTGGGTGACGGGGTCGCAGGTCGCCGCGTTGTTGATGATCTGGATGTCGCTCTGCTTGGTGTCGGCGATCCAGATGTGGTTGGTCGACTGGTCGACGGCGACACCTCGGGGCCAGTTGAAATCACCCACGCTGGTGAAGCCTCGCTGGCCGCACATATAGAGGATGTTTCCGGTGGGGTCCATGACCACCACGCGCTGATTCACCGTGTCCATGGCGACGATGTCACCCGATGCGTCGAACGAGATGCCGCGCACCTGGTTGAACACGGAGGTGTTGGTGCTGCCGGGCGACACCAGGGGATTGGGGATCGTCTCGCTGTAGGCGTAGCCCGACGCGCTGCGCGTGAACTCTTCGACGCGGTAGCCCCAGAGGTCGGCGCCCCACACGTTGCCCGAACTGTCGACGGCAACACGGCGTAGTTGCGTGAACGTGCCCGGGGTCGTTCCCGGTCCGCCGATATTGGCGACCCAGGTCCCGCTCGGGGTGAACTCCTGCAGGCAGTCGTCGTTGGAGTCGGCAATGTAGACCGCCTCGCTACCGAGAATCGGGTCGTTGCCAATTGCGACGCCGTAGGGATTGGCGAACTTGCCATTGCCGTTACCGTCGCAGACGCCGCCAGTGTTCGCCTTGCCTTTGGTGCCCCACTGGTTCTCGCAGCTCCAAGCCGAGCCGTTCCAGCCGAACTCGAGGATCTTGTCGGTCTCGTAGTTGGCGACAAAGACGTTGCCGCTGGCATCGGCCGCGGCGTCCCGCATGCGGTTGAGCACGCATGCACCCTGGCTGTCGATGGTGGAGGTGTACTGACCGGTGGTGGTCCATACCGTGATCTGGCTGCGGTTGCCGTCCGAGACATAGACGCGCTGACCCGCCGGCAGACCCGGCAGTGACGTGGTGGTGTCGCTCACGGTGATGCCGATCGGCGCCGCGGACCCGTTGGGATTGCTCTTCCATTTGGTGACGTAGCCACCTGAGGAATTGAGTTCGACGACGCGCCCATTGCCGTTGTCGGCGACAAATACGTCGCCCGCGGCATCGACGCCGACGTCACGGGGCTGCTGGAACTGCACCAAGGTGCTCCTGCCGGTCGGGCCGGAACCCTCGGAGCCGACGCGCCATACCAGGGATCCCGCTGGGGTGTACTCGGCGACCTGATCGTTGCCGGTGTCGGCGATGACCACGTTGCCGTTCGGAGCGATCTCCATGCCCGACGGGTACATTGCCGCGTGCCCGGGTCCGCCGAGGGTCCGCAAGTACGTCGCGCTGAGTGTGTCGGCGTGCGCCGTGATCGCCCAGGGTGCGACCGATGCCAGCAGTACCGCCGAGATCACGCCGACAGTGCAATTCCGAAGTCTCAAGCCTTCACCCCTATGCAAATTCGCCCCGCCTGGGAGCCCTTCCCGCTGATGCGATCCCGCGGCCACCGTCAGCTACCAATAGTATAAGTTGCCGGTCCTGATGGCAAGTTTGACGCGATTGGCGCAGTAGGGCAGACCCGGAAAGCCGAGAATTTGCCGCCCCGGCGAACTACTTTGGCTGGCTCAATCGCTTGTACGCGATGGTCCACGTGCTCGCCCAGGTCTTCCCGCCGTCCTTGGTCTGCTCGTTGTCCCACATGAGCGCGTCCTCGGTGATGTCCCGCCAGACGAGGCGCATGGTGCCCGCCTCATGCCCTCCACGCCCTGCGATGTCGAGAATGAAGCGATCTCCCTGCCAGGCGCCCTCGTACCAGGCGCGATAGCCCCGGTTGTCCCAGTACTCCTGCACCCAGATGCCGCGTCTGCGGTCGTGGCGGGTGATGCTCGCGCCGACGTAGGCGTCGGAGCCGCCGGGCGCTGTGAACAGCTCGAAAATCCGGCCAGCGTGCTTCGAGATCGTGTTGGTCCCAGCCGCATCCTTGCCGTCCGAGGTGAACCTCACCTCCCACTGCCCGAGCCAGAAGTCCATCTCAGTCCCTATTCAATCAGGATCGCCGCGACAGTCGCGGGATCGAAGTTGCCGCCGCTCAGGATCAGCACCGTGGGATGCTCGGCGGTGCCGGCGGGCACCTTCCCGGTCAGATAGGCGGCCAGCGCGAGGGCGGCTGTCGGCTCGATCGCCAGCTTCAGGCGACGCCAGGCGACGCGCAAGGCGTCCCTGAGCTCGGTTTCAGACACCGTGACGATGTCGCGCACCAGATGGTGGCCGACGATGACCTCGAAGTTCCGCTCCCCGATGGACTTGCTCTTGACGCCCTCCGCGAGCGTCGCCGGATCTGAGGTGAGGGACTGGAGCGTCCCGCTGTGCAGGCTTCTGGCCGCGTCATCCGCTGACTCGGGCTCGACGCCGATGACGGCCGTCTCCGGCGAGAGTATCGAAAGCGCGAGTGCGGTCCCAGAGATCTGCCCGCCGCCGCCGATCGGGACGACCACCGCGCCGGGTGTGGCCACGTCTTCCTGGATCTCGAGGCCGACGGTGCCGGCGCCGTGCACGACGTCCCAGTCGTCGAATGGGTGAATCAGTCGCAAACCCTGGGAGCGCTCGATTTCTTCGGCGATCGCCTCGCGGTTGTCGAAGTTCACGCCATCGGTCACGACCGTGGCGCCATACGACCGGATGCCCTCGATCTTCGCCGGCGTGACGCCTTCGGGGACGACGATCGTGGCCTGGATGCCCGCGCTCCTCGCCGCATACGCGAGCGCCTGTCCGTGGTTGCCCGAACTGTGCGTGACCACCCCGCGCACGTCGGGCTCTCGCTCAAGAAGGCTGAAGATGGCATTGAACGCACCGCGTGCCTTGAACGATCCCGTCACCTGCAGTGACTCCGGTTTGATCATCAGACCGGGCGAGATGTCCGTCCCAAGGAGCGGCGTCCGGCGGACGTGACCTTTGATCCGATCGGCTGCCTCGCGAATGAGCGCGAGATGATCGTCATCCCAAAGTTGTGCGGTCACTGGCGACCCCGGTCAGGACGAGACGGCGGCGACCGGGAGTTCGAGCGCGAGCTTGTCCATCTCGAGTTGCGCGGGCACGTCGACCGGGTAGGAGCCGGTGAAGCACGCGAAGCAGAAGCCGTTGCCGTCGGGCTGCCCCATGGCACGCCGGAGGCCGGCGAGGCTGAGGTAGCGGAGCGAATCGGCGCCGAGCATCGCGCCGATTTCGCGCTCGGTGTGGCCGGCGGCGATGAGTTCGCGTCGCGACGCGATGTCAATGCCCATGAAACACGGCCACGCGATGGGCGGCGACGCGATGCGCATGTGCACCTCAAGCGCACCAGCGCGCTTGAGCTCGTCGATGATCCGGCGCGAAGTGGTGCCGCGGACGATCGAATCGTCGACGAGCACGACACGCCTGCCTTCGAGCACGTGGCGCATGGGATTGAACTTCAGCCGGATGCCTGCTTCGCGCAGGCGCTGCGTCGGCTGGATGAACGTGCGCGTGATGTAGCGGGACTTGATCATCCCTTCGGCGAAGGGGATCCCTGATTCCTCAGCGTAGCCGATTGCAGCGGGGGTGCCGCTGTCCGGGAGCGTGATCACGATGTCGGCGTCGGCGGGTGCCTCGCGCGCGAGCTCGCGGCCCATCTGGCGGCGCGCCTCGTAGAGCGACTTGCCCATCATCACGCTGTCCGGGCGAGCGAAGTAGATGAACTCGAACGAGCACATCGCACGATGCGCCGTGGTGCGCTGAATCTTGGTGCTGCGCATGCCCGTGGCATCGACGGTCACGATCTCGCCGGGCTCGATCTCCGTGATGAACGTGGCTCCGATGACGTCGAGCGCGCAGGTCTCGCTCGCCACGACGTACCCCGTGCCACCCGGTGCGTCGATGTCGCCGAAACGGCCGAGACACAACGGACGAATGCCCAGCGGATCACGCGCCGCGACGAACGAATCTTTGGTGAGGAAAACGAGGCAGTAGGCACCGTCGACTCGCGGCAGCGCTTCCGCGAGCGCCTGCTCCAGCGTGTCGGCTTCTGTGTATGCGAGCAAGGCTCCGAGCACTTCGGTGTCGCTGGTCGTCTCGAAGTGGAACCCCTTGGCGATCAACTCATCACGGAGCTTTCCCGCGTTGACGATGTTGCCGTTGTGCGCAATGACCACGGGTCCCAACGTCGGATGCTCGACCGACATCGGCTGCGCGTTGTCCAGCTTGGGACTGCCGGTCGTGCTGTAGCGCGTATGGCCGATCGCGATATTGCCCTTGAGGTCGTCGATGATCTCCTGGTCGAACACTTGCGAGACCAGACCCATCTCCTTGCGGATGCGAATCTCACGCCCGTCGCTGACCGCGATGCCGGCGGATTCCTGTCCACGATGCTGCAGTGAGTACAGCCCGAAGTACGTCAGGTTGGCGACGTCTTCTCCCGGGTGGTACACCCCGAAAACACCACATTCCTCGTGAAGGTGGTCGTCGTCGAAGGCGTCCATACCGGCCTGATCACTCACGCTCGATCAACGCTCCCTCATGCGCTCGTCGCACGTCAGACAGTGACACGTCGATGCACGCCGTCACACGCAATCTCTCGCCCCCTACGGAGCCGAGATCGCGGAGGGGGACCGAGTGCCGCCCTGCCAGCTCGTGCAATCGCACAAGTGCCTCCCTGGCGAAGCTGATGAGAAACCGAGATTGACTCTCACCGAACAGTATACCGGCCGACCTCGGATTCAACCCCCCGGCCTGTCCGAGTTCGTCAATACCCACTGTCGCGCCTATGTCGCCTAGCAGACATGACTCGGCAAGTGCGATCGCAATACCTCCCTCCGCGCAGTCGTGAGCGGAGCGCAGGAGGCGCTCTGCCACAGCCTCGAGGACGAACGTGTCGACACGCCGCTCGAGGTCGATATCCAGATGTGGCGGTGCCCCCGAGTTCGTCCCGTGGGCAAGCCGTTGGTATTCGCTCCCATCGAGTTCGGCATCGAGCGGCCCGACCACCGCGATGAGGTTCCCTTCGGTCTGAAACCCTGCCGTGCATCGCTGCGCAACGTCGTCGATGAGGCCGACCATGCCGATGACGACGGTCGGATCGATGCCGGTGCCACCGGTGTCGTTGTACAGGCTCACGTTGCCGCTCACCACCGGAATTTCGAGGGCGCGGCATGCTTCGCCGATGCCTTCGATGGCATCGTGCAGGTCCCACCACACAGCGCTGTGCTCGGGATTCGCGAAATTCAGGCAGTTGGTGACCGCCACAGGTCGAGCGCCGGTGGCGACGACATTTCGCGCGGCCTCACACACGGCGATCATCGCCCCTTGACGAGCGTCGAGCGTTGCATAACGAGCGTTGCCGTCGGTGGCGAGCGCCAGGCCCGACGAGGTGCCCTCCACGCGGACGAGCGCAGCGTCACCGCCGGGCAGGATGATCGTGCCGTCGCCGACCTGGTGGTCGTAGCGCCGGTAGACCGAGGCGCGGCTCCCGAGGTTGGTGCTCCCGATGAGCGTCAGGAGCGCCTCGTCTGGTGTCCACGCCGGCTCGAGGACGTCTGGCCTCTCGGCGACTGGGCGACCTGGGGGCGGTCCTGGCGCGGTCCGCGGTGGTGCGCCGTCAACGAGCAGGTCCAGCGGTAGGTCGCAGACCTGCTCCTCAGCATCGCGAACGACAAACCGCGGCTCAGCAAGAATCTCGGCGATGACGTCCGAGTGCAGATCCCAGCGCTCAAAGACTTCCTGCAGCGATCGCACGTCGGCGGGTTTGCAGACAATGAGCATGCGCTCCTGCGACTCGCTGAGCATCACGTCGTACGGCGTCATTCCGGTCTCGCGACGTGAAGCGCGCGCAACATCGATGTCAATGCCACAGCCGCCGCGATGTGCCAGTTCCGAGGTGCTCCCGCACAAACCGGCCGCGCCGAGATCCTGCATCGCGATGACCCTCGGATCACCTGCAAGTTCGAGACACGCCTCCATGAGGCACTTCTCGAGAAACGGGTTGCCCACCTGCACCGCCGGCCTGCGCGCCGCACTGCTCGCGTCGAGCACCACCGAAGCGAAACTCGCTCCATGGATGCCGTCGCGCCCGGTGTCTGCACCAACGAGGAGCACCAAGTTGCCCGGCCCGCTTGCGATCGCACGCATGATCTTGCCCTGCTCGACAACCCCGACGCACATCGCGTTGACGAGGCAGTTGGTCCGGTACGACTCGTCGAAATACACCTCGCCACCAACAGTCGGCACGCCGATGCAATTCCCGTAACCGCCGATACCCGCAACCACGCCGTCGAACAGATGACGCTGATGGGGCTCATCAAGCGGTCCGAATCGCAAGGAGTCGAGGAGCGCTATCGGCCGCGCACCCATCGTGAAGATGTCGCGCAGAATGCCGCCCACTCCGGTAGCAGCGCCCTGGTACGGCTCGATGGCACTCGGATGATTGTGCGATTCAATTTTGAAGACACAGGCCAGCCCATTGCCGATATCAACCGCCCCAGCATTTTCCCCGGGCCCCTGCAACACACCGGCACCCGTCGTCGGCAGCGACCGGAGCAATGGCTTGCTCGTTTTGTAACTGCAGTGCTCGCTCCACAGGGCCCCGACGATGCCCAACTCGAGCCGATTCGGACTACGCCCAAGTCCCTCAGCCAGATGCAGATACTCACTACGAGTAAGCGCAACCTCAGCCAGCTCGGCATCAGTTGGCGCGTCGAGCGCAACCCCGGTCACAACACCCCGACAGGCACAACACCGTTGCGGGCAAATGCCCTCGCAACATTCTCAAACAGCCGCATCCCATCGGACGACCCGAGCAAAGGCTCGCATGCCCTTTCCGGATGCGGCATCATCCCGAGCACGTTGCGTCGCTCATTGACGATCCCCGCAATGTCGTGCATGGACCCGTTCGGACTCTGATCACCTGCCGGCGACCCATCGCGCCGCACATACCGGAACGCCACACGCTGCTCACGTTCCAGCAGTGAGAGGGTCTCCTCGTCCGCAACGAAACGTCCCTCTCCATGCGACACCGGAACTTCCAGTACAGAACCGGGTTCGCAGCCCGCCGTGAACACCGTATCGGACGTCTCGACGCGTAGCCACGCCGGGACACAGCGAAACTCGAGCGAACTATTGCGCGTCAATGCTCCGGGAAGGAGATGCGCCTCGCAGAGCACTTGGAACCCATTGCAGATGCCCCATACGAGACCACCGTTGTCAGCAAACTCACTCACGGATTCCATCAACGGCGCAAACCGGGCGACGGCTCCCGCACGCAGGTAATCGCCGTAGGCGAACCCGCCCGGCAAAATCACGCAGTCAACGCCGCGCAAATCGCGATCCTTGTGCCAGAGCATCACGGCGTCGTGACCAGCCATCTCAACAGCATGTTTGCAGTCACGGTCCGACCAAGTCCCGGGAAACACCGCGATGCCAAACCGCATCACTGCACCGATCGACCAACGGGTGGGGAGGTCCTGGGCGGAGCAGGGCCATCGCGGAGCCCGGGCTGTTCCCCGGGCGAGCGTGAGGGCGGGACGGCAGAGGCGTCCCGACCTGTGCCCTGCGCAGTCCAGGTCCTCCCCACCCGGCGGCGCAGCGCCATCAGGTCGCGGTCTCCGTCAACACGCGGAGGGACCCGATGCGCGAATCCTCAATGACCGTGTTGCGGAGCAGTTGCTCGCACATGGCCTCGACGTGCGAGCGTGCGGTCTCCTCGCTCTCAGCTTCGACTTCGAGGTCGAGGTGCTTGCCGACGCGGACGGCACGCACGCCGGGGAACCCGAGTCGGTGCAATCCGTCGCGTACCACGAGACCTTGGGGGTCGTTGACGACCGGTTTCAGTGCGACGACGACTTCGACCGCGAAGATCATCCGGTGACGGTCTCGCCGAGGTCGATGCCGCAGATCCGTCGGGCTGCTTCGACGTAGCGTTCGGTCGTTCCCTTGACGACGTCCTCGGGAAGCTCGGGTCCCGGATCGGTCTTGTCCCAGCCGAGCTTCTCGACGTAGTCGCGGACGAACTGCTTGTCGAACGACACCGCAGCTTGACCTTCCTTCCACTCCGAGATCTCCCAGAACCGCGATGAATCGGGGGTGAAGATTTCGTCGATGAGCGTCAGGTTCCCGTTGATGAAGCCGAACTCGAACTTCGTGTCCGCGAGGTAGATCCCCTGGGTCTCGCAACGAGCCGTTGCGAAATCGAAGAGTCGCAGCGACGCGGATTCGAGCTTCTCCGCAAGCTCCTGGCCGACGAGCGTCTTCAACTCCTGACGGGAGATGTTGATGTCGTGTCCGTCGTCCTTCTTGATGGCGGGCGTGAAGCGTGGCGACGGAAGGCGGGACGAGTCCTGCAAGCCGGTGCTCAACTGCTCACCGGCAAGTGTCCCCTTGTCGCGGTACTCCTTCCAACCGGAGCCGCTGATGAAGCCGCGGACCACACACTCGACGTCGATGCGCTGTGCGCGGGCGACGTGCATCGAGCGCGGCAGCCAATCCTCGCGCACGGATTCCGGAATCTCCTCCTCGACATCCCCGAGCAGGTGATTGGGCATGATGCCCGCGGTCTGCGCAAACCACCAGCGCGACATCTGCGTGAGCACCGTGCCCTTGCCCGGAATCGGCGTGGGGAGCACGACGTCGAATGCGCTCAGACGGTCCGTCGCGATCATCAGCAACGTGCCGTCAGCGAGTTGGAAGGTGTCGCGCACCTTGCCGCGTCGGAAGAGGTTCAGGCCCTCGATATCAGCACTGCTTAACACTTGCATCAGTTCATCCTCCCGCCGGCAAGACCGGCCTCTGCGGACAGTTCGCACGGTCGCGCGTCCTTCGCCTCCGCGTGCAACGTGGTTGTGGACAATCCCAGACGGCGATAGGTTTCGTCGATGTGCGCGAGGTACGGCTCGACGTCAAAGCAATGCGCGATGGTCGACTCCGTGAGTGCGCTGGCAATCTCGGCATCGGCAGCGACGAGATCTCGAAAAGGAGCCTCGTCGTCTCTCGCGCGCGCCGCGAGCGCTTGCACGGCACGATAGGCGCGTTCGCGGGGCCATTCCGCCTCGACGATCAACGCGGTGAGCACCTGTTGCGAGAACACGATGCCGCCGTGGATCTGCACGTTGGCTTCCATGTGCTCCGGCTTGACTCGGAGCCCCTCGACGATTCGCGTCGAAAGACGGACGATGTAGTCAGTGAGCGCGCATGCGTCAGGCAGGATCACGCGCTCGGCTGAGGAGTGCGAGATATCGCGCTCGTGCCAGAGCGCCACATCCTCCATCGCTGTGGACGCGTAGCCGCGGAGGACGCGCGCCAGACCGCAGACGCGTTCGCACAGAATGGGATTCCGCTTGTGCGGCATTGCCGACGAGCCTTTCTGCCGCGCACCGAACGGCTCCTCAACCTCGTCCACCTCGGTGATCTGCAGCAACCTGACCATCGTCGAGAGGCGTTCGAGCACCGCGCCGAGCAGCGCGAGCGCGGTGACGAACGAGGCGTGGCGGTCGCGCGCGAGCACCTGTGTTGCCACCGGTGCCGTGGTCAGTTTGAGACCGTCGCACACGTGCTCCTCGATTTCCGGCGGCACGCTCGCGTGCGTGCCGACGGCCCCGGTGATCTGACCGACCGCAATCTCCGCCGTCGCGGCCGCGAGCCGGATGCGCGCCCGTCGCACCTCGTCGACGAAGTTCGCGAGCTTGATCCCGAACGTCAGCGGTTCCGCGTGGACGCCGTGGGTGCGACCCATCATCACCGTGAGCCGGTGCCGCTCGGCCTGCTCGACGAGCGCACCGATGAGCGATTCGATGTCCGCGTCGATGACACCAGCGGCGTCGCGCAGCTGGGTCGCCAATGCAGTGTCGACCACGTCCGACGACGTCAGGCCGAGGTGAAAGTACCGTCCGGCGTCGCCGACGGTCTCCTGGACCGCCGCCACGAACGCGGCCATGTCGTGCCCCTGCTCGGCCTCGAGCTCGGCGATCCGGTCGGCATCGATACTCGCCTGCCGCAACGTGGTCAGCGCTTCGACCGGAATCCGGCCCAATTCAGCCCACCCTTCGCACGCGAGCAACTCGACATCCAGCCAGCGTTGCAATCGTGATGCGTCAGAGAAGATCTTCGCGATCTGCTGCGGGGCGTACCGGGGGATCACGTACGTTCATTCTATCGGGGTGACCGGTGGCGCCTCCTTGCCCCTCGTGATCGCGCATCGCGGCGCCTCTCGCGACGCGCCGGGGAACACCCCGGCCGCGTTCGAGGCGGCGATCGCGCTCGGCGTGGACATGGTCGAGCTGGACGTGCGCCGCACCTCTGACGGCGTGCTCGTCGTCCACCACAACGCCTCGCGCCGTGGGGTCCCGTTGTCGATGCTCACCTACCCTGGCCTGGTGCGTCTCAGCCGGTCGAGCCGCCCCAGCTGGACACGGTCCTCGATCTCTGCGCCGGCCGCGTCGGTCTCGATATCGAGATCAAGGAGCCCGGGTATGAAGCGGAGGTCGTCGAGGCGGCGTCGAGACGTTTTCCCCGCGAGCGGCTTCTGTTCACGTCGTTCGAGGAGTCGGTGATCAGCACGGTCAGGCGTCTGGATCCGAATGCCCGCTGTGGCCTGTTGCTCGGGCCGGGGCGGCTGCGAAGCCGCACGCAGCGCTATGAAGGGCTCCCCTTTGAACTCGCCGAGCGCTGCGGGGCCGATCTGCTCGCGGTCCATCAATGGCTGGCCCCTGTCCGGCGTCGAAGCCGGAGGACTCTCGGAACCGGCCTGCTCGCCGAGGCGAAGGCGCGCGACTTTCCCCTGATGGTCTGGACGGTGAATGGGCCGCAGCGATTGCGTGCATACCTTGCGGATGGGCGCGTGGCAGCCATAATCACCGACCTACCGGGAGTGGCGATGGAAACCCGTAGGGGGCTGGCCCCGAGCCCAGATCAGGGAGGCCGAGCTCGGTGATCAGGAAGAGGCGATGCGACCCCACGTAACCGGACGAAGTCGACCGACGTTGACTGATCGAGTGCGCCCGGTGATCCCGAGATGACGCTACCTCGGGCGTATGAGGATCAACTTGTCGAGCGTGCCAAAGAGAACGCCGACGCCTTTGGGGAATTGTACGACCACTACTTCGGGCAGATTTATCGCTTTGTCTTCAGCCGCCTGCGAGATCAAGAAGCGGCTGAGGATGTCACCTCAGAGGTCTTCTTCAAAGCACTCCGCGCAATCGGGCGATACAAACCCTCGGGCCATCCCTTCAGCGCCTGGCTCTATCAGATCAGTGTCAACGCAATCAATGATCATTATCGAAGCCGTAAACCGACCACCAGCCTCGACAACGCGCTCGCTGTCGCCGATCCTGCGCGCGCCGTGGACGACCGGGTCGTCGACAACGCCGAGGCCGCTCGGGTCTGGGCTGCCATCGACGACCTCCCGCCGCAGCAGAGGGCAGCGATGACGCTCAAACTCGGCGAGGACCTCAAGCTCGCCCAGATCGGCGAGATCCTCGGCAAGAGCGAGGGGGCGGTGAAGCTCCTCATCCATCGCGGGATGATCGGAGTCCGCGCGCGCCTTGGCGTCGTGGTTGCCATCGAGGAGAACGGCTGATGTCCTGGATGGGCGGATGGCTCGATCCCGAGCTCGAGGAACTGTTCCAGGATGACCCGGAACTGCTCGAGACCGCCAAGATCGTTCGCGCTTCCCGTCCCGTGGTCGAGCCTGATCCTCGATTCCAGAACCGCTTGCGCGCCCAGCTGGTCGCGGAGGGGTCTCGAGGCCGCGCCGCCCACGGCGTGCGGCGCTGGTGGCACCTCGGCCCGGCGCATTTCGCCTGGGGCGGTGCGGCGGTCGGGGTTGCCCTCATCGGCGCGACCGTGCTCACGCTGGTCGCCAACCACCCACAGGATCAGACGATCACCGGCTTCTCGGAGCTCACCGCACAGCACTCGGTGAGCCCCGATCAGGTCATCACGGTCGCGTTCAATCAGCCGATGAATGAGACGGCGGTCGAGCAGGGTGTCCACATCCAGCCCGCCACCAAGGTGTCGTTCGCCTGGGTTGACAACAATTTGGTGATCACCCCGGCCTATCACCTCTCGGGCAACACGCCCTACACGGTCACGATCGCGAAGAACCACATCGTGGCCACATCGGGGGCATCGGCCTTGGCGCCGATCAACATCACTTTCGGGACCGCGCCGAGTGCTCCGGTCAGCCCTGTGAGCCCGCCCACGCTCACCTCGACTGCACTCGGTCCCAACGGCACGGGCGGATCGCTGCTGTTCGCACCGGATGGGTCGGTCGTGAGTACGGGCGGACTCGCGCCGGCATCGGCAACCTCGACGCCGCCGACCAGCGCGGGGGCGACACCGCCTCCGAGCCCGACCCCGACTCCCGAGGGCGTCACGGGACCACCCGACGTCACCAGTGGCCTGGTCGAGTACAAGGGTGCTGGAGCGCCGCCGGTACTGCTCGGGAATGCACCGACGGCAGTGGCGTTCAGCGCCGACGGGTTCACGCTCGGCACCGCCGTGGACGATGGCAGCGGCGGCTCGTGGGTCTCCGCGAGCCAGAGCGACGGCAAGCTGAGGCAGCACCTGGTCGATTCGCCGACGCCGGTCACGTCGCTCGTGTGGTCCTCCAACGACCGCATCGTCTACACGGACGGCACCAGCGTCAACTCGGTCGACATCACGAAAGCGAAAGCCTCGCTCTACACGATCCCGCACGGAGCCGGCACCATCGCGCTCCTCGCACCCGGGGGCGCGTATGCGTTCGTCGCTCCCGCGCCAGGTGCGCCCGGAGGTCAGCTGCTCGACATCGCCACCGGCGCCGGCCAGGTCCTGCAGGGCGCCGCCGGTGACGTTGCGTTCAGCGGCGATGGCTCCACCGTCGTGTGGGTCGATGAATCGCAGAGCACGCCTCGGTTGCTTGTCGAGCCCGTGACGCAGAACGCACCCGCGACCGTGCCGTCGCTTGAGGGAACAACGAGCATCGCCGAGGTCACGCTCGATCAGGACGGTGATGAGGTCGCGTATCTCACGACGGACAACACCGGCACCACGCGGCTGGTGGCCGCGCAGCTCCCCGGCGGTGCGCCGCTGGTGGTTGGATCACCTGCGAGTCCTTCGGCACTCGCGCTCTCGCCGGGCGGCGATCAGATCGCATTCATCTCTGACAACGCCGCCGGACCGTCCGTCGAACTCGGAGCCGTGCCGGGTGCCGCCGCCGGCCATACCGCGAGTCCGATCCCGGTTGCGGCCAACTCCACGCTGCACGCGTTCGTCGAGGCTCAGGTGCGAGGTGATGTCGCGACGCTCGCATCCCTCAGCGGCGCCGGTGTGAATGCGGCGTCCGACACACCGAAGAAACTCAGCCGCGCCTACGTCATCAGTGTCTACCTGGACGCACAGGGCGGGGTCGACGCGAACATCGAGCTGGTCGTCGATCCGAATGCCAACCACACCACGGCGCGAGTGGCGAGCGAGGTGCTGACGCTGACCAACAATCCGGCGGGTGGCGGCTACGTGGTGACCTCGCTGTCAACGAAGCCGTTGCGCGACGAATCGTCGGGACCACACATCGTGCAGGTCACCTCGACAACGAATGCGGGCGTCACCACGCTGCAGGTGACCTTCGACAGCGACCTCAGCGCATCCACCGTCGCCGGCGCGATCTCGGTGGTGTCGGCATCGGGAACAACGCTCCCCACGACCACGGTGTACGACCCCAACTCGAGGACCGCAACCGTGACGATCGCTCACGCTCCATCCGGGACCTTGATGCTCAACATCGCGACGTCGCTCAACGACGTCGACGCGCAATCGCTGCAGATTCTCTTCCAGGCGACGGTCGGGGCGACTTCCTAGCAGCGCTGTCAGCGCACCAGGCGCCAGAGGGTTGCGCGCACGGGAAAGCGGATGGTCTCGTCGGCGGCAATCCAGGGACGCAACGCCAGCTCACAGGCACGTCGCGCCGCTTGCAAGGTGTCCGCGGACTGGCCGATGAGTTCGGCCGCCACAGGCCGTTCCGTGACCATCGCCGCCCAGTACTGGGCGATACCGTCGAAGCGCACCACATCGTGCAGCGGCGTAGCCTCCCATCGCCGCAGGAGCGCGGGATCGGGCGTCGCGAGACAACGCTTCAGAAAAGCAGAGTCGACTCCCGCGAGGTCGCGCAGTGCATCGAACAGCGTCACTTCGTGGAGCGGCGGCGACGCGGTATCCCAGGTCAGCACCGCCGCTGATCCGCTCGCATCGGTCAAGCGGTCAGCGATGTCGAGGAGCGACCCGCCATCCCAGAACCCGAACGTGCAGAGCGACGCGACGCGGTCGTAGGAAGCGTCGTCGAGTGTGAGCGATCCGCAGTCCGCGAGCTCGGCGGCGACGGTGCAACCAGTCGCCGACACGTCGCGCATCGAAGCGTCCAACACGCCCGGATCGGTGTCGACGAGCCGTACCGTCCCGTCCGCCCCGACTGCACGTCCGAGCGCCACACCGAGCGCGCCACCGTCGCACAGCAGATCGAGCGCACGTTCACCTCGCCGCACCCCAAGCGTGTCGACGAGTTGCTCGGCGAGCGGACGCAGCACGGTGTTTGCGTAGAGCCGCCCGAATCGCGGCTCCACGGTGTCAGCCGGAGACGACGACTGCGGCGGCAATCGCCGCGGCGCGCGCGGGGTCGCGCACGATACGGCGCAAGGGTTCCTGGAGCTTCCCCCACTCGTCCGCAGCGGCAACCAATTCCGGATGTTGCTCGATGAAGGCGGTGCTGTAGTTGCCGGCCCGGAAATCCGGATCGGCAATCACCGCGAGGTGATACGGAATGTTGGTGTGGATGCCGGTGATCACGTACTCGAGCAACGCGCGACGCATCCGGTCGAGCGCCGCGTCGCGCGTCGGCGCGTAGGTGATGAGCTTCGCGATCATCGGGTCGTAGTTGGGCGAGATGAGGCCGGCGGTCACCAGCGAACTGTCGACGCGCACACCGGGACCGGAGGGTTCGTGGTACCCGGTGACCTGTCCCGGCGACGGCAGGAATCCGCGCGCGTAGTTCTCCGCGTTGATGCGGCATTCGACCGCGTGCCCGCGAGGCACCACGTCGTCCTGCGTCATCGTCAGGCGCTCGCCGGAGGCGATGCGCAATTGCTCGGCGACAAGGTCGATGCCGTAGACAAGCTCGGTGATCGGATGTTCGACCTGCAACCGCGTGTTCATCTCGAGGAAAAAAAACTCGCCCTCGCGATAGATGAATTCGACAGTACCGGCGTTGACATATCCGACCGCTATGGCGGCAGTGACGGCCGCCTCGCCCATCCGCGCGCGCGTCGCCGCGTCGATCACCGGCGAGGGCGCTTCCTCGACGATCTTCTGATGCCTGCGCTGTATCGAGCATTCACGCTCACCCAGATGGATGACGTTGCCGTGGGTGTCGGCCAGCACTTGTATCTCGATATGGCGCGGCTCTTCGAGATAGCGCTCGAGAAAGATCGTGTCGTTGCCGAAGGCGCGCTGCGCGGTGCTCTTGGCGGTGTCGAACGACCCGCGCAACTCAGCTTCGTCGCGCGCCACGCGCATGCCGATACCGCCGCCGCCGGCGCTCGCCTTGATGAGCACCGGATATCCGATATGCGCCGCCGCCGTCACGGTTTCCTCAACGTCACCGAGGGCGTCCGTGCCCGGCACGATCGGAACCCCGGAGGTGCGCATGCGCTCTCGCGCGGGGACTTTCTCACCCATTGCCGCCATCGCTTCGGGCGGTGGGCCGACGAAGACGATGCCGTTCTCCGCGCAGGCGCGCGCGAATTGCTGGTTCTCGCTCAGGAAACCGTAGCCCGGATGTATCGCCTGCGCACCCGTGGATCGGGCCGCTTCGATGATGCGATCCATGACGAGATACGACTGCGACGCGGGGGCTGGACCGATTTCCACCGCCTCGTCGGCGAGGAGCACGAAAGCTGCCGTGCGATCGACTTCGCTGTGCACCGCAACCGTGCGAACACCGAGATCGCGGCAACCGCGAATCACACGGAGCGCGATCTCTCCACGATTGGCGATGAGCACCTTGTCGAACATCTCGATACCTCAGCGAGCGCTCACGCGCCGATCTGGACGAGCGGCGTGCGGGGGCTCACCACCACCCCTTCTTTCACATAGACCTCGGTGATGGTTCCGCCGCGCGTGGCCGCGATGTCGTTCTGCATCTTCATCGCCTCCAGTACGCAGACGACGTCGCCGAGCGCCACCTGGTCGCCGACCTTGACGTTCACCTTGAGCAGGAGTCCCTGCATCGGTGAGACCACGGTTCCCTCGCGCACCACGGGTGCGGCCGGCGCTGACGGCGCGGCAACGGTGCCCGCGGCACCTCCGGTCTCGAGACCACCGATGATGCGCACGTTGTAACTCTGTCCGTCGACTTCCACGGTGAGCTCGCGTACGGGAAGCGCGGGGACGTCCTCACCCGAAGCGTCGCTGGCGACGACCGCGACCTCGGACTGGGTTTCCGACGCGGTGGGCGCCGGCTCGGCGTCCGGCTCGTCGCCGAGGCGCTCGGCGACGGCGTCGCCGCGTCCCACCGCGAGGTACGGTCCGGGGAACAGCGCGTAGGTCACGACCGCGGCAGCATCAGGGTCGGGGAGTCCCTCGCGAATGAGTTCCTTGCGCGCAACCTCCATCGCCGGTTCGAGCAGGTCGGCGGGCCGGCACGTGATCGGCTCCTCGCGACCGTTGACCAGCCGGCGAACCTCTCGATCGACCGGCTCGGGCGGCTCACCGTAGAGACCGAGGCAGTAGTCCTTGATCTCCTGGCTGATGGTCGCGTAGCGATCACCTTCGACGACGTTGTAGACCGCCTGCGTGGCCATGATCTCGGTGAGCGGCGTGATCAACGGTGGGTAGCCGAGCTCCTCACGCACCAGCACCACGTCGGCCTCGACCTCGGCGAGACGGTCCAGCGCATTGCGATCGCGAAGCTCGGCCATGGCATGTCCCATCGCCGACGGAGGAAGCAGCCCCCGCAACGCCGACGTGTCGAGGCGTGCCGCGAGCGGGTCGATGACGTCCGTGTAGTGCACGAGCTCCTGCTCGAGGACCAGCGCTGCCGCAGCCACGCGCTCGAGGTCGAGGCCGCAATCCACCTCTGTCCCTGCGAACCCTGCGATCAGCGCCTCGGCACCAGGCATCGACGCCCCGCCGGCGAGTGGCGAGAGTGCGCAGTCGGCGCGATAGGCACCTGCCAGCGCCGCGGAGTGACAGGCGAGCGCGGCCATGCCGGTCTGCGCGGAGATGGAGACCGCCACCGGCACACCTGCCGCTTCGCGAATCAACCTCACCGCGCGAGCTGCGTTCGCCGCGCCGAGCACACCGAGTGGATCGTGGAGGCAGATGGTCGGATACCCGGCATCGACGAGCCGACGAGCCACCTCGCCGAGCCCGTCGAGGCCGTGACCACCGACTTCGTTGTAAACGATGACCCCTTCAGCCTGTTTCCCGGTCGCGGCGATCGCCGTCGCGCAACGCTCGAGATTGCGGACGTCGTTCAGCGGGTCGTAGCAGCGAAAGATGTCGACCCCGGCATCCGCCGACGTCTCGATGAACGCGTCGACGAGATCGTCAGGCGCCTGGCGATGCCCGACCAGTGACTGTCCGCCGATCACTGCGAGGAAGGGCGTGATCGGTGCCGCAGCACGCAGCGCGCGGAGCCGCTCGAACGGGTCCTCGGCAAGAAAGCGCAGGGACGCCTCGAAGGTTGAGCCTCCGAAGACGTCGAGTGCGGCGAAGCCGCAGTGATCGAGGGTCTCGGCGACCGGCAGCGCGTGGCGTAGGCGCAGTCTGCTGACCATCAGCGACTGCTGCCCATGGCGGAGCGACGTCTCCACCAACTCGAGACGGGGCATCGCGGGCCATTCTATCGGTCCGCACAATGCCGGCTCCTAGTCGAGCGTGAATCCCTCGGGCAGTTGCACCTTGGAGCGCATCTTCGCGCGCTCCTGTTTGATGCGGGCCGCGACCTCGGGGTCGAAGAGCCCGATGATCTCGGCCGCGAGGTGGCCTGCGTTGCGCGCGCCCATGGGGCCGACGGCGACGGTCGCGACCGGGATCCCAGGAGGCATCTGCACGATCGAGAGCAGCGAGTCAAAGCCCGCGAGCGGTGTGGCAGCGAGGGGCACGCCGATGACCGGCAGCGTCGTCAAGGATGCGACGACTCCGGGCAGATGCGCGGCGGCACCGGCGCCCGCGACCAGCACTCGCAATCCTCGATCCGATGCCGCGAGCGCGTAGGCACGCACCACGTCGCCCGCTCGATGCGCCGACATCACGCCGATCTCCCAGCCGATGCCGTATGTGTCGAGCACCTCGCCGGTGGCGGCCATCACCGGCAGATCCGACTCGCTGCCGACGAGGATGCCGACGCGTACCGCGTTGGTCATGGGCGCGCTCCGGCCGTCACCGGCCGCCCGATGTCACTGCGGGATTGCAGACCGTCGAAATGCACGCGGGCAAGATTGCCATATGCGCGGGCCCGGGCGGCATCGACGTCGGGCCCGATGCCGGTGACGCACAGCACCCGGCCTCCGGAGGTACGGAGCGTGCCGTCGGACGCACGCACCGTTCCCGCCTGGAAGCACAGGACATCGTCATCGAGCGACTCGATCCCGCTGATGAGGTCGCCCTTGCGCACGTCCCCGGGGTAACCCGCCGCAGCGGCGACGACGCCCACGGCTGACTGCTGCAGCACCCGTGCCCGCCCCGGTTCGACCTCTCCGCGAGCGCAGGCGACCAGCAGGTCGAGGAACGACTCGTCGAGCAGCGGTAGCGTGACCTGGGCCTCAGGATCGCCGAATCGCGCGTTGAACTCGAGCACTCGCACCCCGTCCGGCGTGAGCATGAGTCCCGCGTAGAGACAGCCGATGAAAGGGGTGCCGCGCTCGCGCATCGCGTCCATGCACGGGACGAGCACGGTGCGCGCGATCAGCTCGTCGAAGGTCGCGGGGTCGATGTCCGGCGGTGGTGCGACCGCGCCCATGCCCCCCGTGTTCTCGCCGCGGTCGCCATCGAAAATCCGTTTGTGATCGCGCGCCGGGACGATGCTTCGCACGTTGCGTCCGTCGCACAGCCCGAACACGCTCACCTCGGGGCCGGTCAGCCGTTCCTCGATGACGACGTGCGTTCCCGCGTCGCCGAACCGCTGCGCGCCAAGGCAGTCATCCAGCGCACGCTCAGCCGCGTCGACGTCGTCGCAGATGAGCACACCCTTGCCGAGCGCGAGACCATCCGCCTTCACCACGCAAACGCCGCCGAGGTCTCCGACAAAGCCGCTCAGACGCTTGCGATCCGCGACCTCGCCCGAGACCCAGCGCGCCGTCGGAATCCCGGCTGCGTCCATCACGTGCTTCGCGAACGTCTTCGACGATTCAATGCGGGCGGCGGCGGCAGTCGGACCAAACACTGCGACGCCGCGCTCCACGCACGCGTCGGCGACCCCGGCTGCAGCAGCGGCATCAGGACCGATGACGACCAGGTCCACGTCACGCTCCTCGGCGAGCGTCCCGACGGCGACGGCATCGGTGGGGTCGAGCAGCACGTTCTCTGCGATACCGGCGGTGCCGCCGTTGCCGGGCGCGACGAGCACCTCGAGATCCGGCGCGTCACGAAGCACTGCCCAGGCCAGCGCGTGCTCGCGTCCCCCGCTGCCGACGATGAGTACCCGCGCTACTCCCATTCGATGGTCGACGGCGGTTTGCTCGAGATGTCGTAGACCACGCGATTCACTCCCGGCACCTCGTTGACAATGCGCCGGCTGATCAACCCGAGCACATCGTAGGGCACTCGCGCCCAGTCGGCGGTCATGCCGTCCTCGCTCTCCACGATGCGCACCGCGACGACGTTGCCGTACGTGCGGAAGTCGCCCATCACCCCCACCGACGAAATCGGCGTCAGGATCGCGAACGACTGCCAGACCTTGCGGTACAAGCCACTTCGCTTGATCTCGTCGATGACCACCCAGTCGGCCGCGCGCAGGGTTTCCAGGCGTTCGCGCGTCACCTCGCCGATGATCCGGATAGCGAGGCCCGGACCCGGGAACGGCTGGCGGAAGACCATGTCGTCAGGAAGACCAAGGGCAAGCCCGACGTTGCGCACCTCGTCCTTGAACAGGTAGCGCAACGGCTCGACGAGTTCGAAGCGCAGGTTTTCCGGAAGACCGCCGACGTTGTGATGCGTCTTGATCTTCATGGCGTTGTGCGTGTCGTGCGACGTCGACTCGATGACGTCCGGATACAGCGTTCCCTGCGCGAGGAAATCGATCTGTCCCATCCGCGTCGCCTGCTCCTCGAACACGCGGATGAAGGTGGCGCCGATCCGGCGTCGCTTCTCCTCAGGGTCGACGACTCCGGCCAGTGCGTCGAGAAACTGGTCGGTGGCGTCGATGTGCACGAGGTTGATATGCCGTTGCGAGCGCATGACGTCGATCACCCGGTCGCCTTCGCCGCGACGAAGCAGCCCGTTGTCGACAAACACACAGGTGAGCTGGTCGCCGATGGCATGGTGTACGAGCGTTGCGGCGACCGCCGAATCCACGCCACCGCTCAGCGCGCAGATCACCTGGCCCCCGCCGATCTGACGCCGCAAGGCATCCACGGTCATCTCGATGAACGACTGGGGCTCCCAGGTTCCTGCGCATCCGCAGACGTCGATGAGGAAGTTCCGCAGGATGTCGCGCCCCAGCGGCGTGTGCGCGACCTCGATGTGGAACTGGATGCCGTAACGCTGCCGGGGGCCGACGAACGCGGCGCACGACGAGTTGAGCGAGTGCGCGATGGCGCGGAACCCGGGGGGCAGTTCGGTGACGACGTCGCCATGCGACATCCACACGGACAGCTCGCTCGGGAGCTTGTTGAACAGGCCGGTGCCATCGTCCACCGTGACCGACGCGTGCCCGTACTCGCGGCGCTCCGCCGGGGCGACCGCACCTCCGAGGTTCTCGGCGAGGAGTTGCATCCCGTAGCAGATACCGAGAATGGGAATGTC
The DNA here is from genome assembly GCA_041691155.1 of Candidatus Dormiibacterota bacterium. GTDB lineage: Bacteria > Chloroflexota > Dormibacteria > Aeolococcales > Aeolococcaceae > Palsa-851. The sequence continues at coordinate 31,869 of JBEPVD010000035.1, forward strand.
GAGGTCGTACAGCGCCGGGTCCGGATGCGGTGCATCCGTATCGAACACGGACGCGGGACCGCCGCTGAAAATGATGCCGCGCGGCTCTCGCCGGCGAACCTCATCCGCGCTGATGGTGCCCGGCACCAGCTCGCAGTACACCTTGGCCTCGCGCACGCGGCGCGCGATCAATTGACTGTACTGGCTCCCGAAATCCAGGACGAGCACCGTGTCCTGGGCGACCCGCGAAGGCGTGCGCGCCACCGCGCCTGCGCCGGTCGCGACTGTCATCACTGTCCTCCCACCGCTCCTCAGACCCCCATGCCCACGCGCTGCTCGCGTTGCTGCACTTTGCCCTCGGTCTTGATGGACGGCGCGATCACCATCTCCGTCTCCTGGAATTCGGCGATCGTGCGCGCACCGCACACGCCCATTGCCGCTTTCAGGGCGCCGACGAGGTTCATGCTCCCGTCATCCACATGCGCCGGCCCGAACAGGATCTCGCGCAGCGAGCCCTTGATGCCGGTGCGGATGCGGGTGCCGCGCGGCAGGTTGGGGTCTGGCGTCGCCATCCCCCAGTGATTGCCGTGGCCGGCTGCCTCACTGGCCGCCGCAAAGATGGAGCCGATCATCACCGCGTCAGCGCCACTGGCGAACGCTTTGGCAACGTCGCCGCCGAGGCGCATGCCGCCGTCGGTGATGATCACGACGCGGTCGCCACTCCGCCGGAAGTGGTCGTCACGAGCGGCTGCGCAATCGCTGGTGGCGGTCACCTGGGGAACGCCAACGCCGAGCACCGCCCGGGTCGTGCACGCCGCACCGGGGCCGACGCCGACCAGCAATCCCTTGATTCCCGTGTCCATGAGCTCGAGCGCGGTGGCGTAGTCGACACAGTTGCCGGCAACCACCGGGATGTCCACAGAACGCGTCAGCTCGGAGAACGAGAGGTGCTTGTACGACTTGCTCACGTGGCGCGCCGTGAGCACGGTTCCCTGGACCACCAGCATGTGCGCCCCGGCCTCCTGGACGATCGGAGCCCGACGCTCTGCGTGCGCCGGGATCGTCGAGACGGCACAGGACACGCCTGCGCGGGTGATCTCCTCGATGCGCTGTCCGATCAGACCGTCCTGCACGGGCGCCGTGTAGATCTTCTGCAGGAGGGTGTTGATCTGGTCAGGCGGCGACGCCGCGATGGTCATCAGAACCTCAGCCGGATCTTCATAGCGGGTCTGCACACCATCGAGGTTCAACACCGCCAGGCCACCGAGCTTTCCCATCTCGGCCGCGAAACGGGTGTCCACGACCCCGTCCATTGCGGCGGCGAGAAATGGGATCTCCAAGGTGGTCCCGTTGACCGCGAAGGTCACGTCGATCTCTGCCGGATTCACGGTCACACGACCGGGGACCAGGGCCACTTCGTCAAAGCCGTAGGCCCTTCGAGCCCGCTTGCCTCTGCCCAACTCGAACTCCATCTGTGGATTCTACAGGAGAGGAGAGGGACTCCTGCCTTGGCAGCGCACCATCTTGTGGAGTCGGGCAAACCTGCCCACTACATCTAGTGCCCGCCGCAAACGCTCGGGCGGACGGCGACCGGGGACTTCGGGAAGGGATCCCTGGCGGACAATCCCAGGGCGCAGATCCAGGGCAGAGCCCTATGGATAGACCCCGCGCACCCGCGTCGCCTCGGCCACTTTGCCAACTGCAATCCGGAATGCAGCGTTCCGCAGGCTCACACCGTGCTGCTCGGACTCGCCCTTGACCTGCTGATAGCTCCTGGTCATCACCTCGCGCAGGCGCGCGTTCACCTCACCGGAGCCCCAGAAATACGACTGGATGTCCTGCACCCATTCGAAGTACGAGACCACGACCCCGCCTGCGTTGGCGAGGATGTCCGGAAGGATGAGCGCGCCGCGGTCGTAGAGCATCGAGTCCGCTTCCGTCGTCAGGGGCGCATTGGCGCCCTCCGCGATGACCTTCGCGCGGACCTTGTCGGCGTTGCGTTCGTTGATCTGGGCTTCGAGCGCCGCGGGGACGAGCACGTCGACGTCGAGCGTGAGCACGTCATCACGCGAGAGTTGCTCGGCGCCGGCGTAGTCCGTGAAATGCCCGCCCTCTTCCTTGAGGTGACGCAGCGCCGCGAGGTCGAGTCCGTCCTCGCGGAAGAGCCCGCACGTGCTGTCCGACACGGCGACGACACGCATACCTTCCGCGGTCAACAGTTCTGCAGTGACACCGCCGACCTTGCCGAATCCCTGGATCGCGACACGCGCACCTGACGGATCCAATCCCGCATCGCGCATCGCAAGCACCGTGACGATGGTCAACCCGCGTCCGGGCCCGGTGAAGCGACCTTCGGAACCGCCGATCGATTGTGGCTTTCCCGTCACCGACGCCGGCACGGAGAAGCCGGCGTGCATGGACAGGGTGTCCATCACCCACGCCATCACCTGCGGACCGGTGCCGAGGTCCGGTGCCGGAATGTCACGGTCGGGACCGATGATGAGTGAAATCTCCGTCGTGAACCGCCGCGTCAGCCGCTCCAGCTCGGTGATGGACAGCGCGTGCGGGTCGCAGACAACGCCGCCTTTCGCGCCGCCGAATGGGACGTCGGCCACCGCGGTCTTCCAGGTCATGTACATGGCGAGGGCACGCGCGTCGTCGAGCGTCATTGCGGGGTGATAGCGCAATCCCCCCTTTGCCGGACCGCGGGCAATGTTGTGCTGGACGCGAAAGCCGGTGAAGACCTCGAACGACCCGTCGTCCATCTCGACCGGGAAATGCACCACGAGTTCGCGTTTGACCTCTCGCAGCACCGCCCGCAGGGAATCGTCAAGCCCGATGGCGTCGGCGGTGGCGTCGAACTGCCGCTGAGCAATGCTCAGGGCGGAGCGCTCATTGATCCCGGACATGCGCAGGGCGACTATACGCAACACGGCGGTCGTTTAGGGTGGTTGGGACACCCCGGGATTGGGACTCCGATGCGGTGTGTAGTTGCCTGCCCTGGCAGCAACGCGACGCACAATCATTGACAATCACGATCACAACCAGCATGCTATGCGCGATCGACAGGAGGTTTTGGACACCACCTGTCACAAACACCAAGGAGGCCCATAGGATATGGCCAGGACCAAAGGTAGGAGAGGCGGCGTCGAGAAGGCCGTCAAACGCACCGTGAGGCGCGTAGGGACGACAGCTCGCCGTCGCGCACCCGCCGCTGGTGGCGACCTCGTGAAGGCGGTGCAGAACCTCGTGAAGGCATTGCCAGTCGGTGAGCTTGAGAAGCGTCTAGCGGGCCTCGAGAAGACTGTCGCGCGGCTCGAAACGAGTCTGCGTGGAGCAGCCAAGCGTGCGACCACCGCAGTCCGCGGCAAACGCACGACTGCCAAACGCGCAACCGCAAAACGCGGGACGGCGAAGCGGGCGACTGCCAAGCGGGCAACCGCGAAGCGCGCCGGCGCGAAGAAGACCACGGCACGGAAGACCACTGCGCGTAAGCCGGGGGCCCGCAAGACCACCGCACGCAAGACCACGGCGCGCAAGACCACTGCGCGTAAGCCGGCGGCCCGTAAGACCAC
>JBEPVD010000036.1:0-35309 GCA_041691155.1 Candidatus Dormiibacterota bacterium
GCGCAGCCTGACCACGCCGCCACGAGTCTCATATGTCACCGGGAACTTCATCTAGAGCGTCCAGTGGACGGCTCAACGCTGGGCGTACCGCTGATACGTTGCGCGACGTACGCCATCGGCCGCGCGGGAACGGATGACGACGCCATCACACGCGGCTAGGCTGTACCGCATGATCCGCTGCGGACCGCTCGTTCGATGATCAATCCACGCGGCGGCGTGACCCGGGCCTCGCCGGCGGAAGCTCTTCGGCGCATCCTAGCCGAGGCATGACCGACCTCCAGCGACCCGGACCGCGGGCAAACGCGGAGTTCACCGCGACCGTGTCGCCACGCGCGCTCTGGGAGGAAATGGCGAGACGCACGCCGGCTCTTGCCGACGTGCTGCCCCCGCTGGTCTTGACCGGATTCCTGGTCCTCGCGAGCACGGCGCAAGTGCACGCCATCGGTGGCACGCACCGGATCGGGGTCGCCGGCTACCTGTTGCTCGTCGGTGCGGCGATGGCGCTGGCCGTGCGTCGACGGTCGCCGCAGCTTGCGTACGCCGGGTCACTCGCCTGCGCAGGCGCCTATCTCCTCATCGGTGGTCCGCCAGGTCCGATCCTGCTCACGCCATTTCTCGGTCTGGTGGTCGTGTTGGGCGCGACAAAGTCACTGCCAACCTGGATCGTGTTGGCACTGGGTGGCGCCACGTTCCTGTCGATAGTCCACGCTGCCGTCAACGGGTGGTCCTGGCTCGTGGCACTCTTCGCTGCTGTCTGGGTAGGGCTCGCTGCGGTGGCCGGCGTGGCTCTCGACACACGGCGGCGCTTTCTGAGGGAATCGCGGGCGCGGGCCGAGTGGACGCAGCGCAGCCGCGAAGAGGAGGCACGCCGGCGCATGGTTGAGGAACGACTGCGGATAGCTCGCGAGATGCACGATGTTATCGGACATAGCCTGGCGGTCATCAGCCTTCAGGCTGGAGTGGCCGAGCATCTCCTCGCCAGCCGCCCCGATGAGGCGCGCAAAGCGGTCACGGCCATCCGCGGCGTGAGCAAGCAGGCGTTGAGCGAACTGCGCGCAGAGCTGGCCGCGCTCCGGGGAGAGGGGCTCACTGACAGCGACCGGAGGCCGACACCTGGCCTGCGTGCGATCCCCGCACTGGTGGCGCAAATGCGCGATGCGGGACTGCGGATCGACCTCGACCTCCCGCAGCCCGATGACAACGTCCCGGAGATCGTTTCTACGGCCGCCTACCGGATCGTGCAGGAGTCGCTGACCAACGTGGCCCGGCACGCCGGCACCGGGGCGAGCGCCAGGGTGCGCGTCGTGCTCGAGTCTGACCGGCTGGAACTGGAGATCGTCGACGACGGGATCGGGTTGGGTGACCCGTCTCACGAAGGCGGTGGGCTGCAGGGCATGCGCGAGCGCGCCACGGCCCTTGCCGGCAGCTTTTCGGCAGGCAGGCGTCCCGTGGGCGGATTTCGGGTGTGGGCGTCGCTGCCGCTGGGGGAACGGTGACCGTCCGGGTGGTGCTCGCCGACGACCAGGCGTTGATCAGAGTCGGTCTGCGCGCGCTCACGGACGCCGAGCCCGACATCGAGGTGGTCGGGGAGGCTGCTGACGGGCAGGAGGCACTACGCGTTGTGCGAGAGCTGCGACCCGATGTGGTGGTGATGGACATTCGGATGCCGGTTCTGGACGGGCTTGAGGCGACCCGTCTGATCGCGAGTGACCCGCAACTCTCCGGGGTTCGCGTGCTCATTCTCACCACGTTCGAGGTCGACGAGTACGTGTTCGAGGCCCTGCGTGCCGGGGCTGGGGGGTTTCTCCTCAAGGATGCGGAGCCCACCGAATTGCTGCGCGCCATCCGCGTCGTGGCGGCCGGGGAGTCGCTGCTCTCGCCAACCGTGACGCGGCGCGTGATCGAGGCCTTCAGCGCCCGCCCGGCACCAGTCGCACCGCGGCCGAAGCTGTTGGCCGACCTCACCGAACGAGAACGTGAGGTGGTGGCACTGGCCGGTTGTGGCCTGTCCAACGACGAGATCGCCGAGCGACTCTTCATCAGCCCGGCGACAGCGCGCACCCACGTGTCCCGATCCATGCAGAAGCTCGGCGCACGCGACCGCGCACAGCTCGTCGTCTTCGCGTATGAGAGCGGGCTCGTGTCGCCAGGCCAAGCGCTGGCATAAGCAAGCCGTCACGCGGCTACGCCATCCGACGTAGTCAAAGTGCCGCTTCCGGACGGACGACAGGAGCACTGCGCGCTCCCGACGATGGTGCTGTAGGCATCCACAACACTCATTGGAGGAACACGACATGCCCGGATACTGGATTGGCGGCGGCTTCGGCTTTTGGTGGATCTTTCCGTTGGTCTTCGGCGCTCTCTGGCTCTCCCTGATCGGCCTGTTCCTGTGGCGCGGTCGCATGTGGTGGAAAGGTGGCCATGGCACGCCAGACGCCGCCGCGGTGCTCCGTGAGCGCTTCGCGCGCGGGGAGATCGACACTGACGAGTACCAGCGTCGTCTTCGTGTGCTGGAGGGAAGGTGAGCGTGGTCGACCGCTCGGATGTTCGCCATACTCCGGCGGTGTCCGACAAGACTGAGCGCCGCGAAGGACCGGCGGTAGTCACGTCGGTGGCGTGGCCGGTGCCGCGCACCGGCGTGATCCCACGGGACGGCGACGAGCAGACCATGTTGGAGGCGTACCTCGACCACTACCGCGAGACCTTCGACTTGAAGTGTGCCGGCGTCGTTCCCATCCGACTTTCAGAGCGGAGCTCACCGCCGTCGACCATGAGCCTGCACGGCCTGGCGCGTCATCTCGCCGGCGTGGAGCGGTGGTGGTTCGCCATCAACTTCGCCGGCCTCGATCTGCCGATGCTGTACTACAGCGACGACGATCCTGATCAGGACTTCGAGTCGCTCGGTGGCGATCCGCTTGAGGCATTGGACGTGTGGCGGGCTGAGTGTGTGCGGTCGCGCGGCATCGTCGGCGACGCGCCAGGTCTCGACGCGAGAGGGATGATGGAGCGGAATGGCGGCTACACGCTGCGCTGGCTGATGCTGCGCATGATCGCCGAGTACGCCCAACATGCCGGACACGCCGACCTGCTACGGGAGGGTATCGACGGCGCGGTGGGTGCCTGAACTCAGAGCCCAACGTTCTGCCGGCGCAATCGCCCGGCGCCCTCGCACGGTGAGCACAACCGCCCACACGACGAGCATAGACGTGGCGAGGGGGAGCACCACGTGCGGTACGGGCGCCACGAACCACGTGACGCCGGCCAGCGCCATCACCAGGAACAGCCATGCGGCGGTTCGCGCTGCACGCTCCGGCCGGGCAATGAGCAACATCACGAGCCCCAGCGTGTAGACGTAGTAGTGAGCCCAGGCGGTCTGCGCGGTCACCGGAACCGTCGCCAGCGCAATGACCAGCGCCGACCATCGTTCCGCCCCGAGACGAGCCCCCACAGCGACGGCGATCCACAGGGCAACGTGCATTGCAGTTACTGCCAACCCCGCCGGCAACCCGTGCACAGCCGCGGAGAGCGACAGGTTGTTGGCGTCGGGCGACGCAGAGGCCACTGTATGCGGGAGCACCTCGGTCACGAACTGGCCCACCCTCGCGATCCCGACCAGCGGTATGACCGCGACAAAACCGGCGACGATGGTGGCGGCTCCCCAGAGCGCGGCACGCCACCGTCCGGTCGCGAGCGCCACAAGGAACACCACCGCGACTGCGGGCTTGAGGAGCATCGCGGCGCCCAGGAGCACGCCGCACGACCAGTCGGTCCGCCGCTCCCATGCCAGGACGGCGAGGAGGAGGACGGCACCGTTGGCCTGCCCCGACCACAACTCGTCCAGGACCGCGAGCGACCCGGCCATGGCGACCGCCGCCCACCACCACGACCCATCGCGGACGTTCAGGTGACCCCTCAACCGTAGGAGTGCGACCCAGAGCGCCGCTGCGTCGATACATATCCACACGAACGCTGCGGCCGGGGTGCCGGCCCACGATGCGATCGACAGCAACGGGACGAACAGCGCCGCCGCCGCGGGTGGGTAGATGAACGCGCGCCCTGGCACACCGGCGACCCCTTGGTAGAGGTCCGCCGAAGAGTGCAGTAGGTGTCTCGCGGCGTCGAGATAGACATAGGCATCGATCCACCCCCGGCCGGACGGCAGGGTCAGCGCACGAGCCACGAGAGTCGCGCCGATCAGCGCCGTGAGCACCAGTTGCGGTCGATGACCACCGGCCCATGTGACGGCTCGCGAATCGCTCACGGCCTGAGAGTACGGGCAGCGCGGGTCATTGCACGAGGACCACAGACGCGCCGGCTGGTCGGTTTCCGGCGTTCTGCCCTCACGATCGCGCAAACCCTAACCGGATAGCAACCACGAGCTAGCAAGTCGTTAACCACGGTCCCAGTACCCTCGTATGCGGCAGCCGACGAGCCAGCGGCTCGACGGTGACGGCCGCACAAATCAGGATTCGCGCCCTAACCGCGATGCAAGAGGGATGGACAGCGTTATGACCCCATATGCCGTAGGCCGCCGCGTCGTCGCGGGCGTCGCCATCATCGCCGGAATCCCCGCGCTGCTTGCGGCCGCTCCGGCGTCTCTGGCGAGGGCCGGCCAGTCGGGGCTGTCGGTCCGGGTTTTCGCGGCGGGCGACGCCACCCTGTTCGGACCGGATGACATCACCAGCCTGGACGGCGGCATCTACGTGGCGTGGCAGAACGGGGTCGGATCGATGGGCGAACCGAGTTCGACTGGCGTCACCGCCAGCACCGTCATCGGGTACAGCATGCGAGGCCACCGCCGTGCCAGCTGGCGACTCACGGGCAAGATCGACGGCATGTCCGCCGATCCGGCGAGCCATCGACTGATTGCCACGGTCAACGAGGACGGCAACTCCAGCCTGTACACCATCTCGCCTGAGGCCCCGGCAGGAGACCAGATCGCGCACTACACGTATAACGTGCCGCTGACCCACGGCGGTGGGACGGATGCAATCTCGGTGTATCGCGGCGCCATCCTCATCAGCGCCTCGGCGCCGACGGTGAGCGACGGGCCTGCTGTGTTCCGCGTCCGGCTGACTTCACGGAGCGTCGCGCTCGTGCAGCCCGTGTTCTTCGACAACAGCACCGCCACTGTTGCCAATGTCAACAGTGCGCAGGTGGGACAGCACGTCACCCTCGCACTGACGGATCCTGACTCCAACGCAGTGGTGCCGCATGCGAGTCCGCGATTTGCGGGCGATTTCATGCTCGACAGCCAGGGCGACGGTGAGCAGATGTATGTCGATGGGGCAACCGGTGCCGCGCCACGTCTTTCGGTGCTTCGCCTGTCGCAGTCCGTCGACGACACGGCATGGGCGACCGACGCCGGCGGCACGCTTTTCGTGACGGATGCATTCGACAACGAAGTCTTCATGGTTCGTGGCCCATTTGTGCCCGGCACCGCGTATGTCGCTGTGACCCCGGCCGACGCGACCATTCCACTCAACCACCCCAACTATCTCGGCCGGCTCGACCTTGGCACTGGGCACATCGCCACTGCGGTGACCACCATCCAGGCAAAAGGGCTCGTCTTCGTCCCCTGACAGCGTTCGGAAAGGCGGCGGATCGCTGAACCCGACCCAGCAGCACGCCCGACGAAAGTGACATCGCGGCTATCATGTCGCATGGGCACACAAGTCACTCTCTTCGACCGGCGCGATGTCCGCTGAGAACGTCGTTCCGCTCCAGCACCCGGTCAGCAGGGAACTCCACGAGGGACGCACGCGGGGTGAGCGGCTTGCGGACTCGGCAGCGGCACAGATCGGCTCCTGGCGCTTCCTGATCGTTCAGTCGATCGTGGTTTCGTTGTGGATCGTCCTCAACGTGGTGGCCTTCACGAAGCGTTGGGATCCGTACCCGTTCGTCCTGTTGAACCTGCTGTTCAGCGTGCAGGCGGCATATACAGGCCCCGTCCTTTTGCTGTCAGCGAATCGGGCCGCCCAGCGAGATCGGATCGTGGCGGAGCATGACTCAGCCACGAACGACAAGGCGGAGAAGCTAGCGGAGGGAATCATGAGCGAACTTCTGCGCAACAGCCACGCAACCCTTGCAATCGCGCAGCATCTCGACGTCAACGTCGACGCGCTCGAAGTCCACAAAAGTAACCTCGACAGCAAGATGGATGACCTTCAAAAGCAGCTTGGAGAAGTCGAGGACGCCGTCGAGGATGTCTACCATCCGCAAGACAGATGAGGTGAAGCGATGCGCGGGGCGCCAGCGCGGTCGCTCCAGTGGAATTCGACGCCAGCACCAGCGAGCTCGCCGCTAAACCGACGGGCGGGCATCACGCCGTTGCGGCGGTCGGTCATGGGCTGACTGATCCGGCGCGCGCGGCGATGACGTTAACAAGGCAACAGACCATGAACCGAGATACGTGTGGCCGCTATGTCGCGTCGCCAGTGCTCACCCTCGGCAGGAGCCTCCGGACGATTGCCGAATTGGTGGAGGGTTGGCGGAATGTCCCGGGGCTCGAGTTGTGGCAGCGGATGGACGGCGAGTTCCGCGTCCTCAGATACTGGCCGGAGCATGCAGAGGGGGAGTCCGCTGCACGCGAGAGTCAGGGCCAAACGAGGATTGGCTCGGGCATCGTCAGTTCCTCAACACGATAGGGCCCCTGCGCCTGCCCGCCAGAACGACTGCAGGGTGCGCCGCGGTCACTTGAGAGCCTTGGCCAAGCACAACCTGATAGTCATACTATAAGATTCCGCGCATGGCCCAGGTCGCTGGGTCGGCTCATGCAACCGCTCTTTACGAGGGCTGCCAATGACCACCGATGTTGTGGGGAGGATCGACGCTGAGATCGGCTCGTTTATCGAGGACGCCAATCGTCGGCACCACGTCCGACGTCTGACGCGCCTCGGGTGGGCACGGGCACTGAGCGGCAGGGGGACGGGCTGGGCGCGTGACCCGTCGACTCGCGAAGGCAATCTGCTCGAGGTGTACATCGACGGTGCCTCGGCACTGCCGGCCATCGCGGCCGCCGTGCGCTCCGCTCGATCGTTCGTGCATATCGCCGGATGGACAGTGAATCCCGAATTCGCAATGGAGCGAGACGGTGCACCGGTCACCCTGCGTGAGCTCCTCGCTGAGGCAGCGAATCGGGTCGATGTGCGCGTGCTGGTGTGGGCTGGGGCGCCCGTGCCGGTCATGCACCCTTCACGCCGCGAAGCACGGCGGCTCATGGACGAACTCGTTGGTGGCACTTCGATCCGTGGGGCTCTCGATAGCCGTAACCGTCCCATGCATTGCCATCACGAGAAGCTCGTTATCGTCGACGGTCTGGTGGCGTTCGTCGGCGGTATCGACCTCACGGATCTTTCCGGCGACCGGTTCGATGGCCCTCCCCACGACGATGCGACTCGCCTCGGTTGGCACGACGTTGCTGCTGCACTTTCCGGGCCGTCGGTGGCCGACGTCGCCTCGCATTTCGCGATGCGCTGGGAAGCAACCACCGGCGAGCGATTGCCACGGGCCGTGGTCCCCGCGCCTGTCGGCCAGAGTCGCGTGCAAGTGGTTCGGACAGTTCCCGAGAAAACCTACCGACCGCTTCCCCGTGGTGACTTCAGCATTCTGGAGGCATACCTGGCTGCGCTGCGTGGCGCGAAGCGCCTCATCTACCTCGAGAATCAATTCCTGTGGAGCACGGAGGTTGCGGCGGTGCTGCGCGAGAAGCTGTTGCGGCCGCCGCACGATGATTTTCGCATGTGCATCCTGCTGCCTCGGCACCCCAACAACGGCAATGACGATACCCGCGGTCAGCTTGGCACGTTGCAGACTGCTGATCATCACCACCGCCTGATCGTCGGGACCATTGGCTCAAGCGCGGGGACAAAGCCTGGTGTGTACGTGCACGCGAAGGTTGGCGTCATCGATGATCAGTGGCTCACCATTGGGTCGGCCAATCTCAACGAGCACTCGCTGTTCAATGACACCGAGGTCAATGTCATCACGGACGACGCGGCATTGGCGCAGCGTGTGCGCGAGCGACTGTGGAGCGAGCATGTGGCACAGGAGTGCTCCGGTCGACCAGCTCTTGAAGTTATCGACACGGTTTGGCGGCCATTGTTGTCATCAAGCCCGCCGTATTCCGCCCCGCTCCGGCCGATTCCCGCCGTGTCGCGCCGATCCGCACGACTGCTCGGACCGCTGAAGGGACTCCTCGTCGACGGGTAGACGCGAAGGTCGCAGAACAAGAATGACGGGACTCGCCAGACTGGCGGTCAGGACTACGGGTCCGAACGACGGAGGAGAACCGAATATGAGCACGATTGTGGTGCAGGCATTCAGCACGCTCGACGGTGTCGTCCAGGCACCTGGCGGCCCCGACGAAGACCGCGAAGGCGGCTTCGAGCACGGCGGCTGGCAAGACCGGTGCGACGCCGGAGAGGTCGGGGAGAAGCTCATCGTGGAGTGGGAGTCCAGGACCGAGGCACTACTGCTCGGCCGCAAGACGTACGAGATCTGGGCCCGCGGCTGGGGCGCGGGGGACGAGAACGCCGAAGGCATGCTTGGCGAGTTCACCAGGCGATACAACCGCATCCCCAAGTACGTCGCGTCGCGCTCGCTGACCGAGGTCAACTGGCAGAACTCGCAGCTGCTCGGCCCCGACGTGCCAGCTGCTGTGAGGCAGCTACGTGCAGAGCCGGGTGGCGAGATCCACGTATGGGGAAGCACCGAGCTGATCAGGACGCTGGCCGAACACGACTTGGTCGACGAGTACCGTCTCCTCGTCCATCCGCTCGTGCTGGGCAATGGCAAGAAGCTGTTCTTCGCCGGGTTCCCGCTCACAAGACTCCGTCTGGTCGAGACCCGCGCCCTTCCATCCGGAATCCTGGTCAACATCTACCGACGCGTCGACGCGGGCTGAGCGTCATCCGCGGAAGTCGTGGATAGATCTCGAAGCGTCACACATGGACGTGCGTGTTGACCGTACTCACAGAGCCCGAAGTGGGAATAGTGTTGGCCGACTTCATCATGTCCGACGACATCGATGGCTCCGGCGCTTCTACACCAAAGCACTCGGCGGCCGGGTCGTCTTCTCGGGGAGCCTTGGGTCCTCCAAGCGGCCGCGCTCTCGGCGGCTATCGCACACGCCCGGCGGAATAGAAATCCCTTGGCTGCCCTGATAGGATTCGCCTGAGCGGCGGCCAGTCATCGGCCACAGCGGGATCAGGACAGGGGGAACGACGCTATGAGACGGGGGTATCAATTGCTTCGACGCCGGAGCGCGGCGGTTGCTCTCGCCTTTGTCCTTGCGTCCGGAGTGGCGTCCGCGGCAGTGAACGCGTCTCCTGTCTCAGCGCATCCGGCACCGAAACTCGACGCGGCCCTCGCGGGTCTGATCGACCAGGACGGCCCGCCGACGGCCCCGCTGACGTATTCGACCGGGTATGTCGTGAATGTGCGGTGGGACAAATTGCAGTCGGGCCCGGATTCGGCGCTCATCGCCAACAACCCCATCGATCAGGCCATAGCCGCCGTGACGGCCTGGAATGCAGGAAATCCCCAGGACCAACGTGGCTTGCGAATTCGGCTGTTCACTTCCTCGAATTCCCCCGTCGGAATCGCGGACGCGTGGCCGCAGTCGCTCGGCGGCGCACCAATCCAAGTGACGGAACCGGCGTTTGGCTTCAATTGTGACGTCGGGCACTATTGGACAAAAACCTACGAATCGGCGCTTGCCGACCTTCAGGCCAAGCTGGCGGCCAAGTACGACGGGAATAGTGTTGTTCGCGAGGTCGTGACCGGGGGTGCGTCGCTGTGCTATCCGGAACCGTTCCTGCGCTACAGCTGGACGTCCCTGACTGCTGCCGGCGATACTTTGGCACGCGACGAGGCATCCGTCAGACAGGAGATCGCTGCCTATCGCATTTGGAAACATGTGCTGGTCGGCATGGCCTTCAACCCATACGACGCCACCGGTAGTAGCGGACTGACCTTCACGCTCCAGGAGATTGTGTCGTTTAGAAAAGCCTTCGGCACCCAAGGCGTTCTGATGAACGATTCATTGCGCGATGCCTACGCGACGGGGACGGGTAACTATCAGACGATGTATGCCCACATGGCCGGCGAGGGTGCGCCGATTGCGTTCCAGGTTGCGGTGTGGATGAAGATGGGAAATGCGGCCACCACGTTCGATTTTGCCTGCAGCCTCGGTGCAGGTTCCGTGGAGATTTTGTACAAGGCGTACAGCATGATCTCACCAACAGTTCTCAGCAACGCTGAGAGCTGTCTGAACGCCAATACACACTAGCTGGTGGCATTCGGCTGCGGGCATGGCGTATTACACGGTGCGACCGCTTGACGAGTCGACGTGGTCGGCATTTGCAGCGCTCGTCGAGCGCAACAACGGTGTCTTTGGCGGTTGCTGGTGCATGGGATTCCATTCCGACGGCGTCGCCAACAGCAACATGGCGACGCCCAACCGCGACCGCAAGCTGGCCCGCGTCCGGGCCGGAACCGCCCATGCTGCGCTCGTCTTCGATGGGGACGATTGCGTCGGCTGGTGTCAGTTCGGCGAACCGGGCGAGGTACCGCGGATCAAGAGTCGTGCCGAATACGAGAAGGGGAACACCGCTTTGCCAGATTGGCGGATCGCGTGTTGCTACGTCGGCAAAGGACACCGGCGCCGGGGTGTGGCTACTGCGGCCTTGACCGGCGCGCTCGCTCTCATCGCAAGCCTCGGCGGAGGCAGGGTGGAGGGCTATCCCGAGGATGCCGAGTTCGTGCCCGCGGGCTTTCTCTTCAATGGTGCGCTGTCCACGTACGAGAAACTTGGGTTCGCTCGGGATCGCAAGATCGGCAAGCACCGCTGGGTCGTCACCAAGCTGGTGGCTCGGGCGCAGTAGACGAGGCAGCGCCGTGGGCATCGAGCACGTATGTCGCGTGCTCGTGGTCGGACTTGGACAACGCCCGGCACTGTTGTCGCGATGGGACATTCCCGGCCGCGCAGGAGAGCGTATCCTCGGGCGCGCACGTCCAAAGCCGATGCAGGGGAATCCCATGACTCCGGATCAACTCCACCGCGAGCTCGTCACCCGCCTCGCCGATCGGCAACTCCTTCAGCATCCCTTCTATCGGCGCTGGGAAGCTGGGACGCTCGATCGTGATGACCTCGGAGCCTACGCAGCGCAATACCGGTACTTCGAGGCAGCGTTGCCGGGCTTTCTCCGTTCTGTGCTTGACCGCCTCGAGCCGGGCCCGGCAATGGATCTCATCCGCGGCAACCTTGCTGACGAGGAGTCCAATCCCGAACCGCACGTCGCGCTCTTCGAAGGTTTTGCGAATGGGGTTGGAGCCGTCGAGAGCCCTGCGGGCGAAGGCACCAACTCTCTTTTGGCCACCTATCGACACCTCACCGAGTCGAGCGCCGCAGAGGGGCTCGCCGCCGTGGTCGCGTACGAGATGCAAGCCCCGGCGATCGCCGAGTCCAAAGCCGACGGCCTCCGCCGCCATTACGGTCTCGACGACGCTGGAACCCAGTTCTGGGACCTGCACGCAACCATGGATGAGGACCATGCCCAATGGGGGATTGAGGCGGTTGTCGCACTGAATCCACCCGCGAGCCTGGTCGTGGGTGCTGCTCGATCCGCCGCCGACGCATGGTGGTCGTTCCTCGACGAGCGTGAGGCAGCCGTCTCCGCGCGTCACGCGACGAAGGCAGCGATCGCCCGCAACTGAAGCAATCCGAGCCCGCAGCCGCGACGGCTACCCCGTGTTCTGCAGCCCCGCTGCGATGCCGTTCACGGTGAGCAACAGCAACTGCTCGAGTCGCCGCTGATCGCCGTCGCCGACGTCTCCGCCACGTAACGCGCGCAGCGCGCGCAATTGCAGATGACTGAGGGCATCGATGTAGGGACTGCGCAACTCAACCGCCCAGGAGAGAACGCGGCGCTTTTCGAGCAGGCGTGACTGCCCGGTGACCGCGAGGATCTGCTCGATGGTGCGGTCGTACTCGTCGAGGATGAGCGTCGCAAGGTCGGAACGCCCACCCAGAAGCAAATACTCGGCGGCCATGAATCGATCGGTCTTGGCCAGGCTCATCTCCGCGTTGTCGATGAGCACGCTCAGCAGCGGCCACGCGTCGTAGGCGACTCGCAGCTCATCCAGATCTGCTGCGGCGAGACCGCTGCCGAGGCCGAACCACCCTGGGAGGTTAAGCCTGATCTGCGACCACGCAAAGACCCACGGGATGGCGCGCAGGGACTCCAGGGTCGTGTCGCCACCACGGTTGGCGGGGCGCGAACCAAGATGCAAACGTGCAAGCTCGCGGACCGGCGTCACCGCCGCGAAGTACGCGGCGAACCCGTCGCTGTTGATCAGGCCCTTGTAGGCCGCCAGCGCTGCGACGTCCAGACGCCTCCCCAGTGCGGCGAAACGCAACGCAGCCTGTTCGATCCGTCCCTGCACCTCCTGCGTGGAAGTGAGCAGCACCGCGGACGCCACCTGCTCGAGATGCCGTCGCGCCAGGGTTCGGTTGCCGTAGCGGGCGAAGATGACCTCGCCCTGCTCGGTAACCTTGAACCGCCCGGAGACCGAACCCGGGGCCTGCGCCATCACGGCTCGGTTGGCCGGCCCGCCGCCGCGCCCGAGCGCTCCGCCGCGTCCGTGGAACACGGTCAGTTGTATCGCTCGCCGCTCGGCCCAGGCCGCGAGATCCGCCTGGGCCGCGTAGAGCGCCAGGCTGGCCGATACCGGGCCGCTCTCTTTCGCCGAGTCCGAGTACCCGAGCATCACTTCCAGTGCGCGGCCCGACGCGGCGAGCCGCCGTTGGACCGGCTCGAGGTCGACCATCGCATTGAGGACGCCGGTGGCCTTGCGGAGGTCGGCGATGCTTTCGAACAACGGCACGACATCGAGATCCGGCGGCCCGTTGGGAGCGCAGGCTCGCGCGGCGAGGCTGTGGACCGCCGCGACATCGGCAGCGCTCGTCGTGAAGCTCACGACATAGCGATGACACGCGTGCGCGCCAAAGCGTTGCTGGATGAGCCCGATGGTGCGCAGGGTTGCGAGCACTTCCTGCGTCTCTGCCGTCAACGATCCCCCTGCCTCCACGTCGGCGAGGGCTCGTCCGAGTACGGCGCTGTGCTGACGTATCTCGAGATCCGCGAGATGAAACCCGAACGTCTCGACCTGCCAGACCAGCGACTGCAACTCGCCATATGCCTGCCGTGGGGCTCCGGCTGACACCAGCGCCACCTGGAGGGCGCGAAGGTCATCCAGCAACTCGCCTGGTCCGGGATATGCCAGTGAGAGATCACCTCGCCTGGTCGCTCCGATCCGTGTAGCCGCGAGCAGGAGAAACTGGCGGTAGGGCTCACCGGGCGACCGAGCTTCGATCGCTGCCGCAGCCGCCCCGACGGTCTCACTGGAGCGCTGCAGCTGCTCGCGGAGCTGACCGTCGAGCGGCGTCGTCACGACGTCGGCAGTGAGGCTCGATCCGATGCGCGTTGCGGCTGCCTCGAGGCCGCGGAGTACGTGGTCGGACTGAATCAGGAGGGTTTCGAGGGTGATGTGCGCGGTGATCCGTGGGTTGCCGTCACGATCGCCACCAACCCAGCTCCCGAAGCGCAGGAACGCGGGCGCGATAGGCTGGCGAATTCCGATATTTCCCGGTTGCAGCTCGGCGTCGAGCGCGCGGTACACCTCAGGCACGAGCCGAAAAAGGGTCTCGTCGAAAATCCCCATGAGGGTGCGGACCTCGTCGAGCGGCTGCAATTCCTGACTTCGCAGCTGCGAAGTTCGCCAGAGGCCGTCGACCTCCTCCAACAGTCGACGGCGGATTTCGGGTTGCTCTGCTGCGGAGGATGCGAGATTGCCGAGCCGGTCGAGTTGCTCTCCGACGCGTCGAACCGACGACGTGACCGCTCGTCGTCGTGCCTCGGTCGGGTGCGCGGTGAACACCGGGTGGATACGCAGTGCGACGAGAAGCGCCGCAACGCCGGCGTCGCCGAACTCTTCACGGACCGTCTCCAGCGCGGCGCCGAGTGCCTCGGCTGGGCCCTCGCTACCCTGCTCGGCCTCGCGGAGCGCACGGGCGCGATATCGCTCCTCCGTCAGGTTGACGAGGTGGAAGTAACACGTGAACGCCCGCGCCACCTGCTCAGCTCGATCGAGCGACCACGCGGAGACCGTCGCGTCCGCCTGCTCCGCGTACCCGCCCCGAACACCGCTCTGACTCCGCGAGTGGATGACCGTCGTGCGCAGCATCTCGACGTCCGCAAGGAGCGAGCCGCCGCCATGCTCGGCGATCACCTGTCCGAGAACCTCCCCGACGAGCCGGACTTCCTCGCGAAGCGCACGCGGCATCTGCTGGCGCGCGGTGTCTCGCGTCCCGGCGATGACCACAGTGTGCTCGTCCTCGATCGCCATGCACCGAGACGATACCGGCGCTTCGCGTTTCGCTGCGGTTGGTGGCGAGGATGTCGTCGAGGTGCGTCCACCGCCAGATGGCGGAGGAGCCAATCGGACGGAGGATCAGGGGACCGTGACGACCGTCTGCAGACTGCGCATCAGCGTCATGAACTCAGGGAATGAAAGGCTCTGCTCCGCGTCGGAGAGCGCTTTGTCGGGGTCGGGATGCACCTCGATCAGCAGTCCGTGGGCGCCTGCCGCGCGAGCCGCCATGGCCATGGGCGGGACGTACGCGCGATGCCCGGTTCCGTGGCTCGGGTCGACGATCACAGGAAGATGCGTCAACTCGCGAAGGACGGGGATCGCGCAGAGGTCGAGCGTGTTTCGCGTGCTGGTTTCGAACGTCCTGATGCCACGCTCGCACAGCATGACCTGCTGATTGCCGACCGCCAGGATGTACTCGGCCGCGCCGAGCCATTCCTCAATGGTGCTGGAGAGACCGCGCTTGAGCAGAATCGGGCGATCGATTTTACCGAGCTCGCGCAGCAGGTCGAAGTTCTGCATGTTCCTCGTACCCACCTGAAGGATGTCGACCATCTCCGCCATGCGCCTGACCTGATCGACCGCCATGACTTCGCTGATGATCGGCATGCCCGAGGCTTTGCCCGCTGTTGCGAGGAGCTCGAGGCCTTCCCACCCCAGGCCCTGAAACGCATAAGGCGAGGTCCGCGGCTTGAACACTCCGCCGCGCAGGATCTGCGCGCCGGCCTCGCGCGCCGCGCGGGCGGTGGCGTTGATCTGCTCGGCGGATTCCACCGAGCACGGACCGGCCATGACGAGGAAACCGTCGCCGCCGATGAGCAGATTCCCAACCGGGATGATGGTGTCGGCGGCGCGGGCGGCGCGACCCGCGAGCCTGTAGTTCTTTGAGGCTTTGACCGCGACCTTCCGTGGCATCACCGCCTCGATCCCGTCTACCGCCGCCGCCTCGGGCACCAACGGCGTTGCATCGCCGGCCTGGGCCTCGACCCTGCTGGCCTTGGCCGGATAGCTGCCCAGCACCTTCATGTGCAACACCGTCGAGCGCAGATCGTCCAGTGCGTCCGCTGTCCGCGCGTCGGCGATGTTTCCCTCAAAGTCCACGAAGAACATGTACTCCCACGGTCGTCCGGGACGGGGGCGGGACTCGAGTTTGGTCATGGAATGGCGACTGGCGGCGAGCACGTCCAGTGAACGAATGAGGGCTCCCTGCTCGTGACGGGCGATCAGAATCAGACTCGTCTTGCATGGCGCGTTGAGCGGCACCGCGACGTGGTGACGTGAGAGGACCACGAAGCGCGTGTGGTTCTCGGTCTCATTGGCGATGCCGTGGCGCAGGACGACCAACCCGTGCGCGGCCGCCGCGTCCGGTGCTCCGATGGCAACGTGGGTTGGGTCACCCGCGGTGTGTACGAGTCGCATCGCAGCGCCAGTGTCGAGGTGGAGCACCTGCGACGCAGTGGAGAGCGCCTGCAGAAAGCGAGAACACTGCTCCAGTCCATCGACGGCTCCAAGCACCGCAGTGATGGCGCCGAGCGGGATGTCGCTGACGCCGCACAGACAGTAGTCGATGCTCAGCGTTTCCTCGCCCACAATCGACACGTCGTTCTCACGAAGCAGGTCATACGTTTCGTTGATGCTGCCGGCGGCAGTGTTCTCAATGGGAAGCACAGCCAGATCCACATCCCCGGCCTTGAGGGCGGCGACAGCTCCCTCGTAGGTGCTGGTCACCATCAGGTCGCCGTCAACGTCACGGGCTGAGAGGTACTTCTGGGCCGCCAGGAATCCGAACGAGTGCTCACCACGCACGGCGACCCGAACCGCAACGGGGTCGCGCTCTCGCGACCGGCTCGAGATCTGACGACTCACCGACTCCGCAAGCAGGTCGGTGTAGATGCGCCGGACCAGGTTGACCGGCGCTCCCTCGGTTCTCGCGATCTGCTCCACTGCTTCGAGCACCTGGCGCTCGCGCTCCGAGTCGCGAATCGCTCGATCGGAGGCGGCCTTTTCCTCCGCGACACTCGACACCACTCGGAATCGCTCGGCAATCAACTCGACGATGCGTTGGTCGAGATCGCCAATGCGGTTGCGGAGGGCGAGCAGCTCGCCGTCGGATTCAGGCACGCCTGGAGTCTACGGCCCGATCGCGATATCGCTCGTGTAGATGCATCTTGGGGGCAGCATCGGTGGAAATCGTGTCGAGCGCCCACGCGACGATCGCACGGGCGATTCTCAGCAAGGCTCAAACCTGTCTAGACGCCAGCAGCAGCTAGCTGGCTGCCGGGTCCGCCAACGCCTTCGCGAGGCGCCGACTCGAAACGACGCCCTCTCACTCGTCTTCCTTGTAAACCATCGCCTCGCCGTTCTATCATCTGGGCGCTCGACAACGTAAGGGGTAGGTCCAGATGGCGAGAGCGGTGGATCTGAGGCGTGGGGCCAGCGATGGACGCCCCGCCGAGAGTTCACTCTTGGCCGTGGTCTGACGTGGTCGCAGTTCGTCGGCCCACGCGGAGAGTGCTCACACCGCAGTAGTCGTCATTGGTTTGCATACGAAGGGGGACATGACATGGCCAACCACTTCCGGAGATTCACCCTCGCGGCCGCGGCCGGGGTGCTGGGGATCACAGCACTGCCGCTCGGTTCGCAGGCTTCGGCAACAGTGCCGGGCGCAGTGCACTACAACATATCGGAATCGACCTGTCCGAGCTGCTTCATCACCGCCAACGTGGATCTCTTCCCGAGCGGTGCAGACGACTCCGTCACCCAGGTCGCGCTGCCCTTCCCGGTGTATCTGTACGGCAAGAAGTACACCACCTTTTGGGTGAGCAGCAACGGCAACATCCAATTCGCCGGTCCCGGCGAGACTACCTTCACCAACGGGTCACTGCCCTCGACCACACTTTCGCCAAAGGGCGCCGTCGCTCCGTACTGGGATGATCTCGTGGTCAACGGCACAGGGTCCGGAACAGGTGTGTTCGCCAGGCATTTCAAGAACGATTTCATCGTCTCATGGCGCGGTTACGAGTTCGGGAACACAGCCAATACCGTGCGCTTCGAGGTGATCTTCTTCAAGAACTCACGGAATATCGAGTTCAACTACATTGACGTCAACCCTGTCGGCGGCTCGAGCGCCACGATCGGTGTCCAGAAGACTGGCACCGGGACGTCCAACGAGTGGAGCTTTGACGTACCAAACGCTGTCTTCGGCGGCGAGTCACTGCTCTTCCGACCGGTCGGCTGAAAAGTAAGAGGTCCAGGGGTGCCCCGGGCTGGCTCCGGGGCACCCTGACCTAGCATCGCCGATGCTGGCAAGAACGTTCCGCCTTCTGCTGGGAATGGCGGTCCTGGCCACCGCCGTGATCGCTCCGCGCACCGCGACGGCCGCCGGTCCGGCGTACGTCACCATCCAGTTCGGGCGATCAATCGAGGGGAGCTACACGACCCCGGGATGCGTCGCAGTCCCGGGTATCCTTCGACTCGACCAGGCCGTTGCGGATTTACATTCGCTGGGACTGATGGCGGTGGGAACGGTGAACATCGATCGCGCGAGCACGGTGTCCGAGGACTGCACGAACAGAGACATCTATGCCAACTGGTCGGACCTGCACAACCTCAACGCCAGCTATGGATTCGGCGTCGTCAGCGAGGGTTTGAACCACCACGACATCGTCACGGAGACGCCCTCGGAGCAGGCAGCGGAGAGTTGCGGCTCGCTACCAGACTTCAGCAATGAGGGATTCACTCGAGCCTGGAGCGAATTCGCATACCCCGACGACATGTACACGACAGCGATCCAGTCGGACATCGTGAGCACCTGCTACGCGTATGGGCGTCAGTACAGCTACACACCGACGATCAATCGGCGTGCCGCAATGGCCGCCCCCTGGTTCGAGCAAGCGGACAACGTCCTCGGCGGGGAGTGCAACGTGAGGACGCAGCCCTGCTACACACTCGGCACCACCAAGGGACGCCACTACACGAATCCCAACGGTTGGGCCAACGTACTCAAGCACGAAACCGGTGACCAATGGGACGATCTGCAGTTCTATCAGCTGGTGAGCGGTTCGAGCGGCATGAGCTCCGCCTTCTCATGGGATTGCACCAGTTCCAACTGGCAGCTGCACTGGACGAGCCACAACGAGATGTACTGTCTCAACGACTTCATGAAGATCGTCGGCAGCATCCAACCTGGAGTCCTGGATGTCGATCCGGCAACGGTTGCGACTGCCTGGGGACGCGGCTAGTACCCTCGCGGTTTCGTTCAGGAACTCCAAGTGAAGGGTTCGAAGATATGGCCGAACTGCCATCTCTTCTGGGTGACGCCGGAGCAGGTGTTGCTGCCGGCGGTTCCGGGACAGCGCCCGTCGTCTCGCTGCAGCGCCCAGAACGAGAGTTCTGCGATTCCATGCTGATCGGCCCAGCGTTCGACGCCTCGAGCGTTCTGCAGCGTGAGCGTTTCCCGGGGACCGTAGTCGTGTCTGAACCCTGGTGTCAGTCGTCGGCATCCGCCGGCGCTCTTTGCTCGATTGCATATAGCGCTCGAGATCCTAGCCCCCTGCCCGGATATCGGGCGTACGGCGTCAGTTCGCCGCTTACGCGACCGCGCGTGCCTCGGAGCTGGCTGCGTGGTCAGGGGCGAGATATGTCATCGACACGCGCTTGGTGGCGGTGAGTGACCCGGCGTATGGCGCGCGATAGGTCCCCGACAGTGGCGCGACATCGGCGTAGTCACGACCAACGGCGACCGTGACGTGGCGGTTCCCGGTGGCGCATCCGTGCGTCGGATCGAGGCTCAATACCTGCGCCCTGCCGTCGCCGTCAGGCACCAGCACCTCGACCCAGGCGTGCGAGCCGCCGAATCCGAGCAACTGTCCCGACACGTACCGCGAAGCGAGCCCGAGGCGGCGCGTCAGCGCAAGCAAGACGTGCGCGTAGTCCTGGCACACACCGGCGCCACGTGCGAGCGCCTCGGCTGCCGTCGTTCGCACCGAGGTTGCGCCGTACTCGTACGTGAGGACGTCGTGGACGCGGAGATTCGCGGCGTACGCGAGGGCACTCGCAGTGAGACCGCTCGCCCGCAGTTCGCGGGCCAGCCGGTTCACGGCCCCGTCCGCGGCGGTGAGCGGTGTTGCATCGTGCAGTCGCCGGTCCTGCAACAGCGAGCCGTCCACCAGGTGCGGACCGTGCCGAAGATCGCGCTCGACGACGCTCGAGGAGACGAAGGTGACCTCGGTCTCGACCAGCGGAATGGAGAGCATCAGGATCGTGTTGCCGAACCCATCCATGCTTGCGTCGACCTGCTGCGGGATCGCGCCGAGGACATGGAGGCGGCGGCTGACCCTTCGCTGATCGCCGTGCGCGACGCGCGGTTGCACCACCAGCCGCTGCTGCAGGTGCCGGACCGGACCGTCGTACCGGTAGGTGATGCGCTGGTGGATCCTGTAGCGCAGACGGAGCGCCCCGTCGTTGTCCATGTGATGCGACCCATCCGACGATTCGCTCGGGGACGGTGTCGGTGGCGGCAGATCCGCGTGCGCGGTCACGCGACGTAGCCCGGGAATTCGCCGAGGATCGGCGGCATCGCGCTCGACCACGGCGCGGCGCTGACGGGTTCGGCGGTGACTCGCATCGCGTGCAGGGGCGCCTGACCGTAGTGGGTCATCATCGCGATGTCGAGCGCGTCGCGGCCGCGGCCGATGAGTACGCGACCGGTGCGTCGGGTGTTGTTGCGCGGGTCGAAGGTGTACCACCGGTCACCGACGTAGGCCTCCAGCCACGCGACGAAATCCATCGGCTCATCGGGCAGCGGCACGTCGATGTCGGGCAGGTAGCCGAAGCAGTATCGAGCCGGAATGTTCAGGCCGCGCAGGAACGTCACCGCCAGGTGAGCGAAATCGCGGCAGACACCCTGACGCTGGAGATAGATGTCCGTTGCCCCGGTCAGCGTGCCGCTGCTGCCGTGGCGGAAGTCAATATTGTCGTGCACCCAGTCGACGACGGCCTGCACACGGTGCCAGCCCGGGTCCACGCCTCCGAACAGTCGCCACGCCGTCGTGCTGAGTCTGTCGGACTCGCAGTACCGGCTCGCGAGGGTGAAGTGGAGGACCGAGTCCGGCAGATCGGCGACCGTGGATTGTTGGGCCGTTTCGTCGGACAGATCGATCCCGGCGTCCACCTCGACTTCGGCTTCGTAGCGTATCCGAGCACTGCCAGGTCCAATCACGAAGCGGCGGCATGTGTTGCCGTACAGGTCTGTGTACTCGTGGAGCGGGGTCTGCGGCCAGGTCTCCAACGCGACGCTGTCGATCTCGAGAATGGCATCGCGGCGCGGCTCCACCTGGAGGACGAAGGGAACCGGCCAGCGGAGCTCGAGGAGGAACTCACAGCCGACGCGAAGCCGATGACGACCCTGGAGTGCGTCGGTCACGACCCCCACTGTACCGCCGAATTGCCGATCGCGAACCACACCGGCTGCACAAGTACGCGAGCAAGTCCTTGTGCATTGCGTGCAAACACAGTGGTGCCGACGCGGGGAGTACTGTCCTCAGATGACGATCGAGGCCGGTATCCCGTCGGGAGTCTCGTTCGGCTTGCCGCGCGGGGCGGACGAATGCGTCGATATCGACGGGAACGTGCGCGCGCCGTACGCCGATCTCCTGGCGACACTGGAACGCGGGGCCGGCGGCCTTCCCCGCATGCGCCGCGATGCGCAGCGATGGTTTGCTGACCGCGGAGTGACATTCGGGGTCCCGACCGAGGGAGTTGCCCCGATCTTTCCCTTCGACCCCGTGCCCCGCGTCCTCTCATCAGGGGAATGGCGATCACTCACCCGGGCGCTCTCACAGCGCGCCATGGCGCTCGACCACTTCGTCTCCGACTGCTACGGCGCGCAACGAGCGATTCGTCACGGGGTGGTACCCGGAAGGCTCGTGTACTCGAGCACCGGCTACCTGCGGGACATCGTAGGCGTCCGCCCGCCTCGTGCCACCTGGTGTCACGTCTCGGGGATCGATGTGGTGCGTTTGCAGGGCACGTTTCATGTGCTCGAGGACAATGTCCGTATCCCGAGCGGGATTGCCTACGCCCTCGAGTCCCGGCGTGCGATGGAGGCGCTTGCGCCCGACTGGTTCGAGCTCGCGCAGGTTCGACCCATCCACGGGTATACCGCCCGGCTGCGCCGCATCCTCCAGCGCATCGCTCCGCGGCAGTGGGAGGCCGACATCGTCGTGCTCACGCCCGGCTCCTACAACGCTGCCTACTACGAACACAAACTACTCGCGAACGAAATGCACGCCACGCTCGTGGAAGGTCACGAGCTCATCGTGGTCGAGGACGAGGTCTACCGCCGCGACGCGGAGGGCGCAGTCCACCGTGTGGATGTGATCTATTCGCGCGTCAACAGCGAGTGGCTCGATCCGCTCGTCTTCCGCAGGGACTCGATGCTTGGAGCGCCGGGGATCATCGAGGCGTGGCGTCGGGGCAATGTCGCCATCGCCAACGCACCCGGGACGGGCGTCGCTGACGACAAGCTCATCTACCCGTATGTCCCGGCGATGATCCGGTACTACCTCGGCGAGGAACCGCTCATGGACAACGTTCCGACCTATGACCTGACCGACGATATTCAGCGGGCGCACGTTCATGCCAACATCGGCAGCATGGTGCTGAAACCCGTGGACACGAGTGGCGGTTACGGCATCCACTTCGGGAGATTGATGCCGGCCGAGGAGCGTGGGGAACTGATGGCCCAGGTCGATGCCGATCCACGACATTGGCTTGCCCAGGAGGAGGTGGCGCTCAGTCGAGCGGTGTGCCTGCGTTCCGGCGGCGGGTTCGAGTCGCGGGTCGTGGATCTGCGTCCGTTCGTCCTCCTCGACGAACGCCCGTGGATCGTACCGGGCGGGCTCACGCGTGTCGCGGGGGACCCTCAGGAACTTGTCGTGAACTCGTCGCATGGCGGTGGGAGCAAGGACACATGGGTACTGACACACTGACCTACTCGGTGTCGCACCGCACCACCCTGCGCTACACCGAAAAGGTGTCGCTCTCGTACAACGAGGTGCGCATGCGCCCGCGGGATCGGGGCTCCCAGCGCACGCTTGCGTTCTCCATGCTGAGCACGCCGTGGGCGGTGCCGCGGAGCCGTGTCGACTATTTCGGCAACTACGTGCACCGGCTCGATGTCACGACACCGCACGACGTACTCGAGTTCACTGTCGACGCGGTCGTCGAGAACACCGAACCGCGCCGTCGTCGGCTGCAGGAGTGGGAGGGCGATGCGCTGGCAAGTGATCCTCGCCTCGAGTTCGCACTGCCGAGTCCGCGGGTGCCCCTTGCTCCCAGCACGCGTTCGTTGTGGCAGGACTGGAACGGGACCGACCGAAGCTTCGATGGTGTCCTCTCCACGGCGCAGCGGATTCCCCGCGAGCTGCGCTACGTCAGCGGTGCGACCACTGTCGAGTCGAGTATCGATGACCTTCTGGCGGGGGGCGCGGGAGTCTGCCAGGACTTCACGCACCTCTTTCTCGCGATGGTTCGAGGCGCCGGCTGGCCCGCCCGCTACGTCAGCGGCTACCTCGGGCCAGTCAATGAGGAGGGCGTCGTCGAGGGTCAGTCACATGCGTGGGTCGAGGTCTGTGGGGCCGATGGTCGTTGGGTCGGACTCGACCCCACGCTCGGCGAGTACGTCGGGGCACATCACCTCCGGCTTGCCGTCGGGCGTGATTACGGAGACGTCTCACCCCATCACGGACTCTTCTTCGGCGCGGCGAGCGGCGCACCACCGGAGGTCTCGGTGCGGGTGGCGCGGATGTCGAGCCAGCAGGTCGACACGGTGGACTATCACGCGGCGGTGCACTGGCAGCAGCAACAACAGCAACAGTCGAGGGTCACCGACCGTCCTGCCCGGTAGGGGCAGCACCCGGAGGCGGCCGGCAGGCGGTGTACCAGTGGGTGGGAGATGATCCGACGCCTGTGGTGTGAGCGTACTGAGTGCTGTATGCCGAGAGAGCAAGGACCTCGCCTGACTCAGAAAAAGCGTTTCACGGGCGGGCGCTCGTCGCGGTGGCTCGCCATCAGCGCGCTGACCATCCTCTCGGTATTCCGGTTCATGCAAGCGCCCGCGGTGTTGGCGGCCGGCGTCGACGGGCCTCGCCTCTCGGTCCTCCCCTCGGTGGTCGCTCCAGGACAGCAGCTCACCGTAATTCTGCGCATGGGATCGATTCCCGCGAACTTCACCTTCCCACAGTGTGCGGTTGTGGACATCACCTCGAATGTTCTTGCCCCGAGGAATGGGGGAGTCCTTGCAGTCACCGTCACCGGCCCCGGCTCGTTCTACGCGGCCGCGACGGTGCCCTCCGGCACAGCACCAGGTTCGTACGGCGTCCAGGCTCGCGCCTGCGGCATCACCTGGGCAACGGCGACCTTTGCGGTGACGATGCCAATGCCGGACACGGGCGCCGCGATGGGCAAAGGAGCGTTGCAGAGCGGCGCGATGCTGCTCTCGGGTGGCATGGCGCTGTTGCTCGCAGCCTGGGGTTCGGCAGCTTGGCGGCGTCGCACGCGCTGAGCGGGGGACTACCTCAACCGTGACCGAGAGGGTCATGGCAGAGCCGACCGTCGATGGGTTCGGGCTCGAAACCACGGTGGTCGTGCCGGACAACTCCGCGGCCTCCGGATGCGGCTGACAGCAGATCTGAGTGCGTAGAATCTCGCGGCACGCTGGCGCGAGGGAGTAGACCCAGCGATATGGAGGAGAGGCAATGCCCGAGATCCCGCAAGACGCACCCCGCTCGGAAGACGGCGAGTGGTGGTGGGATGGAACGACCTGGCAGCCTGTTACCGACGCCTCGCGGGACAACGCGTCGACCGCTACTGACGTGCCGGACGACGTTGCGCAACCACCCGGAACCAAAGACGACGAGCAGTTCCGCAAAGAGGTCGACGAGATACTCAGCGGCGCGCATGGCGCTCTGACGGTGGTAGAGATCGCTGGGCTCTTCGGTACCGAGGGCGGCGCGTTCGCGGAGACGACCGAGTTCGCACTCGGGCCCGTCGGTGACATTCTCATGCTGATCGGAATCTACGCCACGGTCATCGCGGCGTTCGCCGAGCAGGGGAAGGCGATCAAGGAAAACGGCTTCCTGTTCGGGCTGGTGTGGGAGGCGACCAACCACGCAATCGTCGCGCCCCAGCTCGACGAGGGCCCATACGCGGGCTTTGGCACGCTGTCTCCTGACGAGAGGAAGGAGGCGTTCGTCGAGGGCAGCACTCTGGGGTGGCAGACGGCTGCAAGCACCCCGCGGACTCACAACGTGATCGCTGCGAGAATCGCGTACATCATGATCAAGCAACACATGGAAATGTTTGCTGCAGCCAACCTCGTGCTCAACGAGCTGGCTCAGGCACAGGGCATCGGTAAATTCCTGTACCTCGATATCCCGACGGTGTGAGCGGCGGTGTTCGCAGCGCCACGCTGATACAGGATCGTCCGCGCTGCTTCGGTTGAGCAGAGGGTGCGCGTGCTCACGGCATGTGCACGAATCACCCTGATCACCGGCGAAGGACTGGTGCTGCGACCCTGGACTGCTGCCGACCTCGAACCGATGGTCGCGTTGTTCGACGACCCCGACGTCGCCCTCTGGACGCCGCTCGCATCGCCATTCGATGCAGCCGCCGCGCAGGCGTATCTCCAGCGCGCTCAAACGCTCGCTGCCACGCGACTGCAGCTGGCGATCACCAACGATGGCGGCGAGCCATTCGGTGAAGTGATGCTCGATGTGCCTTCGGCAGTCGCCGGCTACATGGTGGGGCGCAACTTTCGTCGACGTGGCCTGGCTTCGCGAGCGCTGCGGCTCATCACAACGTATGCGCATGACGTGGCGTCGTTGACCGAGGTGTCACTCCAAGTGGCTATCGGCAACATCGCCAGCGTCGGAGTGGCGCAGCGCGCCGGCTACGTCCTGACCGATCGGCGACCGCTCCAAGTGCGCAACAAGGGTCGCTGGTGCGACCTGGAAACCTGGGTGCACGGCGCCGGCCACTAACGAGCAGGGTCATCACCGCGGTGGGTGGATACACCGATGGCGGTCGTCTGGATAAGGGCCGGTGAAGGGGTCGGTCCGGATGGACGCGTCGCTACGATGGCTCCGTGGCCATGCTGACTCCCTCGACCGGCACCGTCGACGTGGATGCGCTGGTGACCGCATGGAGTGCGGCTAACTACCTGACGGTCGCGCAGATCTATCTCCAGGCGAACCCGCTCCTGCGTGAGCCGCTCACACCGGCGCACATCAAGCCGCGCCTCCTCGGACACTGGGGCACCTCGCCGGCCCTGAGCCTCATCTACGTGCAACTCAACCGGCTCATCCAGCAGCGCGAGTGCGATGTCCTCTACGTCACCGGGCCCGGGCACGGTGGCCCGGCCATCGTGGCCAACGTATACCTCGAAGGAACCTACTCGGAGATCTACCCGGAGGTGTCGCTGGACGAAGCGGGAATGCTCCGCCTGGTCCGGCAGTTCTCGACGCCTGGCGGCATCCCGAGCCATGTCAGCGTCCCAACGCCCGGGTCGATTCATGAAGGCGGCGAGCTTGGCTACGCCTTGGTCCACGCCTTCGGGGCCGTCTTCGACAACCCGGACCTGATCGCTGCGTGCGTGGTCGGCGATGGCGAGGCCGAGACCGGTCCACTCGAAGGATCCTGGAAGGGAGTGCGCTTCCTCAATCCGCGGCGCGACGGAGCCGTGCTCCCGATCCTGCAGCTCAACGGGTACAAGATCAGCGGGCCGACGGTGCTCGGGCGTGGAAGCGATGAGAATGTCAGCGGTCTGCTGCGTGCGCACGGATACGAGGCGCATTTCGTTGTGGGCGATGAACCCCGTGCTGTGCATGAGGAGTTCGCGCACACGCTCGACCGTTGCTATGACCGGATCCGCGAGATCCAGACCGGCACGCGGGCCAGCGGCGACAACGTGCGCCAGATCTGGCCGGCCATCGTGCTGCGCACGCCCAAAGGCTGGACGGGCCCCAAGGTGGTCGACGGGCTGCCGGTCGAGGGCACCTTCCGCGCGCACCAGGTCCCGCTCGCCAACGTGCGTGACGATCCGGAGCACCTTCGTCAACTCGAGGAATGGATGCGCAGCTACCACCCGGAGCGGCTCTTTGACAGCGCCGGAGCGCCGGTGGCGCAGGCGACCTCCCTGGCTCCTCGAGCTGACAAGCGAATGGGGTCGTCGGCACACGCCAACGGCGGCCGCTTGCTGGAGACCCTCAGGCTGCCGGTCTTCACCGATTACGCGATGACCGTCGAGTCCGGAGTCACGGTTGGGGAGTCCACGCGACGCCTCGGAGAGTGGCTGCGCGACGTGTATCGCGACAACCCGCACAACTTCCGCCTGTTCTGTCCTGACGAGACCAACAGCAACCGTCTCGGTGCGGTGTTCGAGACACAGATGCGCTGTTTCATGGAAACCATTCTTCCCGACGACGATCACGTCAGCCCCGATGGCCGCGTGATGGAGGTCCTCTCCGAGCATCTGTGTGAAGGCTGGCTCGAGGGCTATGTGCTCACGGGTCGACACGGGTTGTTCGCAACCTACGAGGCGTTCGCGATGGTGTCGGCGTCGATGACCGTGCAACACGCGAAATGGCTGGAGGCGGCGCGCGCCCTCGACTGGCGGCTGCCGGTCGCGTCGTTGAACGTACTCCTGACCTCCACGTGCTGGCGCAACGATCACAACGGTTTCAGCCACCAGGGGCCAGGGCTGATCGACACTGTGATGGCGATGAGCGGCGACGTGGTCCGCGTGTATCTACCGCCCGACGCGAACTGTTTGCTGTCAGTCGCGGACCACTGCTTCGCGAGCCGCAACTACGTCAACCTCATCGTCATCGACAAGCAACCGGAACTGCAATATCTGTCGATGGAGGCAGCGATCGAGCACTGCACACGTGGTGCATCGGTGTGGGAGTGGGCATCGAACGATGACGGTGAGACACCGGATGTTATTCTCGGCTGCGCCGGCGATATCCCGACTCTGGAGACGCTAGCCGCGGCGGCCATCATGCGCGAATTCGTTCCGGATCTCCGGGTCCGGCTGGTCAACATCGTCGACCTGCTCGCGATCAGCCCGGCGCCCTTTCATCCACACGCGTTGAGCGCGGAGGCGTTTACCGCACTCTTCACCGACGACGTCGACGTGGTCATGGCGTTTCACGGCTACGCGCGCGCATTCCATCAAGTCGTGCATGGGCGACCCAACGCGGGGCGCTTTCACGTCCGCGGATACAGCGAGCACGGAACAACGACGACCCCATTCGACATGGTGGTCCTCAACGAGATGAGCCGGTTCCACCTGGTGATGGAGGCGCTTCGACGGGCGCGGCGGGTGCCCCAGGGCGCCGTCGCCCTCGAGCAGCACTGCCAGGAGATGTTGCGTCGCCACCACGCGTACGTCCGCGAACACTTCGAGGACATGCCCGAGATCGCGCAGTGGCGTTGGCGCGGATGAGCGGGTTTCTGACGACCCAGCCGACAGCCGTTCGCTGACATGCGCATCCTCACTGTGAACGTCGGCTCCAGCAGTCTCAAGCTGAACGTGGTCGGTGACGATGATCGCGTGGAGGAGGAGGTCGAAGTCGACGCACGCGCCGATCACGCGACCGTGCTTCGGACCTTCATCGCCCGCGCGGGAACGGTGGACGCCATGGCTCACCGTCTTGTACACGGCGGGCCGGCAATCCGGCGCGCCACCATCGTCGACGACACCCTGCGAGGCGAACTCGCTGCCGCGGCGGCACTGGCGCCACTGCACATGCCGCCCGCGCTGGCGCTCCTCGACGAAGCCCGCGCGGAAAGCGACTGCCCGCAGATCGCCTGCGTGGACACTGCCTTCCATGCCGCCATGCCGGGTGCCGCCGCGACGTACGCTGTACCCGGGGAATGGCGCGAGTGGGGGGTACGACGGTACGGGTTTCACGGACTCTCGTACGCGTGGGCCTCGCGGCGGACCGGGGAGTTGCTCGACCGGTCGCCGATGGATTTGCAACTCCTCATCGTGCACGCCGGCTCAGGTGTGTCCGCGTGCGC
This sequence comes from Candidatus Dormiibacterota bacterium, assembly GCA_041691155.1. Classification (GTDB taxonomy): domain Bacteria; phylum Chloroflexota; class Dormibacteria; order Aeolococcales; family Aeolococcaceae; genus Palsa-851. Next base: position 28,519 of record JBEPVD010000036.1, read on the forward strand.
TGTCAAGAATGGACGAAGCGTGGACACCACCATGGGATTCACTCCGGCGGAAGGTGCGGTCATGGCAACCCGAAGCGGCACAGTCGATCCCGGCGCGCTGCTCTGGCTCCAAACCATGCATCAGGTCACGGCTGCCGACATGACCGGCCTGCTTGAGCACGCCAGCGGTCTGATGGGTCTCTGCGGGCTGTCCGATCTCCGCGAAATCGAGCGTGAGGCCGCGCAGGGCAACGCTGCATGCACTGCAGCGATCGATGTGTACGTCCACGTGCTCGGCCGTTGCATCGCCGGCCTCGCCGCATCGCTCGAGCGCGTCGACGCGCTCGTCTTCACCGGTGGTGTCGGCGAGCACTCTTCGCTCATCCGGACGCGCGTCTGCATGCGGCTGCGCATACTCCGTGTGCCGTCGTTGCTTGCTCCCGCCGACGCGGACGCCGTGATCGCATCGGTTGCTGACAACCCCGCCGTCGTCGTCGTGACCGCGCGAGAGGACGCCCAGATGGCCCGCGAAGCTCGCGAACTCCTGAGCGCGTAGGACTGCTGAGGTTCAGCGCGGCAGAAAACCGCGATGTGTCGGAGGAGTTACGGCTCCGCGCGAGCCGTCGCTACGACGACTGGAAGGTGCTGATCGCCGCGTAGTTTTCGGCGTTGGTCGCATCCACGTAGTAGACCTCGACAAACGATGCGCCGAGGCTTGTCGCGAGGCGCAGCGCCGCGCCGAGCCCGGTGCCCTGCGAACTCGCGGTCTGGTAGCCGAACTCGATCACACTCTGGTTGATGTGGCCGTATTTGGTGCCGGTCAAGCCGTTGTTCTGAATTACGATGTTCGCCGCCTGGCAGGTGCTGATGAAACCCGCCAGCAGGTTGGGAGTCTTTGGCGATCCAGTGGGTGGCGTGGCGCCCGCGAAACTAACCTTGTGGCTCGGGAATGCTGCCTTGAAAGCGTTGATCTCGGTCGAGATGGCGCTGATGTAGGTCTGCTCGGAATAGCCGACTGCCGCCCACTGCGCGTAGGTGCCGGTGAGATGCGCCTCACCCTGCGGGCCGTCGCCACCGCCTTCGATGATGGCAATGTGCGTGTTCGCGTTGTAGCGCGCGCCGAACGCACTGATGAATGCCTTCCACGAAGCCAGGAAGTCGGCGTTCCACGGGATCGGCATCCACGCGGTGCCACCCTTCGGATTCGGTATGACCACACCGTCGGCGCGCGGCAGCCATGACGGAGATGTGATGCCTGGAATCACACGCAGGATGGACGGCTTGGAGCCGGCTGCTGCGAGCGCGTTGTCGATGAAGGACCAGTTGTACGCGCCGGCGCTCGGCTCGAGCTCGTTCCACGGAAACGTCCAGGAAATTCCTACGCACGGCGACGACTGCAAGCCTTGCGCTCGCGAGATGGTGAACTTTGGCGAGCCCGCCGCTGTGTACGCGAAACATTGGCGCGGCGTTGTTGCCGCCGCGACATGCGTGCTGATGCTGGTGCTGACGCCGACCGCGACGAGCGCGGCAACAAGACACGTTGCATATTTCGTCTTCAAAACCGCCTCCCGGGACACTCAAAGGATTGATTGGCGCCATCCTATCGACGGGGTCCTTCGACGGTTCGTACGCTGCAGGTTTGCGACAGGCAGCCGAGATCGAATCGGAACAGGATCATCAGACGACGCAGGCCGCGGCCGTGCGATTCAAGGCGCTGTTTGCGGCGGCTACAGCACGCTGGCGGTGTGCAGCGAACCGCTGTCGTCGACGCAGTCGCGCAACTTGAGCAGAGCCAGTCTCGTACGGCTCTTCACGGTGCCGAGGGGTACCGCAGTTGCCGCGCTGATCTCCGACTGGCTGTACCCCAGGTAGTAGGCCATTTCGAGCGCTTGGCGCTGTGGCGCGGGGAGCAGTGCCAATGCGGTGCGCATGTCGTCATGCAGGAGTACCTCCGCAACGCTGTCCCATGTTTCCGAGTCGCCGCCGTCCAGGAAAACCGTCTCGAGCGGCACGTCGTGCGTCGCAACGCTCTTGCTGCTGCGAAGTCGATCGAGTGCGCGGTTCCGGACCACGGTGCAGATCCATGAGCGGGGTACGCCGCGACTTGCGTGATAGGTCGCCGCTCCTCGCCAGATGGAGAGATACGCCTCTTGCACCGCGTCCTCACTGGCGCCATGGTCGCCGAGAATGCGATATGCCAGGGAGTACGCAAGCGTCGCATACCGGTCGTACAGGATTTCCAAGGCCTCAGGATGTCCAGCGGCGACCCGCTTGATGAGCGCGACGTCGTTTGCGGCAGCACCCCCCGCAAGACCGGGGGCCTTCCGGTCGGGCCACGCGTCGACGGCGAGTTCGCTCAACGATTCCCTCCAGAGGTCAGCGGTGACGATCCATTTAGTGCTAAATTAGCACATCCGAACCCCGTCACTCATCGATCGACGGCCCTCGACGCCGCTGACCCTTCGCGAAGTCAGCGAGTTGCTGGGCGTGCATTACATGACCGCTTACCGGTACGTCCGGACCGGCCGTCTCCCCGCGTCGCAGCGAGCAGGTGTGTGGTCGGTCGATCAGCGGGATGTGGATCGACTGCGAGTACCGGCGGTCCGTTCGGTCGCAGGCCGCGGCCGCAGTGCGCACAGCCGGCGCGTGCCCGAACTGGTCGAACGCCTGGTGGCGGGGGATGAGCCGGGGGCATGGTCGCTGGTTCAGGCGGCGCTGGCAGGGGGCGCCACACCGGCGACGCTCTACCTCGAGATTTTTGTTCCCGCGTTGCGGATGATCGGAAAGCGATGGGAGGACAGCGAGATCAACGTTGCAGACGAGCACTGCGCGTCGGCGGTCATCCAGCGCCTGATCGGCCGCTCCGGCCCGCTCTTTCGCCGCCCCGGGCGGAAGCGCGGCGTCGTCGTGCTGGGCGCGCCCGAAGGCGAATTGCACGGAATACCGACCGCGCTGGCGGCGGATCTGCTGCGCGGGCGAGGTTTCGTCGTCGTCGACCTCGGCGCTGACGTGCCGACGGAGTCATTCGTCGAGTGCGTCCAGCGGCTACCGCGCGTCATGGCGGTCGCGGTCACGGTCACAACCCCACGTCGTGCGCCGGCAGTCCGTCGTCTCATCGCCGCGCTGCGGGCGGGAGGCGTCGTGGTGCCGATCATCGTGGGTGGATCCGGCATCGATGACGCGACCGCGCGCCGGGTTGGCGCCGACGCCTGGGGGGACGACGCGCCACGACTGCTGCAGGTGCTTGCAGAAGTCTCGCGCTGAGCGCTTCAGAAGCGTGAGCAGGACTGGGGTCGGACCGTCGCCGGCGTCAGCGGACGCGTTTCACCGGTTGCACGAGTAGGGACATCAGGAGCACGAACACGAAACCGGCGTCGAGGAACACGGAGATGATGCTGCCGGCAATCGCCTCGGGCGATTCCCCGCCAAGCCGCGTCAGCGTCCCAAAGGCACCGGCCAGCGTCAGCACCATGATGATGAGGCGCATCAGCGGGTACTTTGTCAGCAGGGCGAACACCGTGAAGACGAGGCCATCGAGCACGGCCGCGATCAGCATGATCAATCCGAACGGGATGATCTCGGTGATCAATCGCCCGGTAGCGGGATTCACCACCAGGAAGTTCGCGTTCTGCACCAGCAACCCGAGCAGCAGCAACCCGAGTACTGACAACGCTCCGTAGCCGATGGTGATCCATCGGGTGATGGCGATCCAGTTGGGGCCTTGATACGCCGGTGCGGCGAGCGTCTGGTTTGGCCGCTGGAACGCGTAGGTCGGCGTCCCCGCGAGCTCGGCCGCTGGAGCGTTGGTGAGGTCCTCGACGCGCCGGCCGTCAGCGAGGATCAGGGGTGTGCCGCATTTCTTGCAGGTCGTGGACTTCCCGAGGTCCGACCATGCCCAGCACGTGGGGCAGCAGGCGTTGACGGCGCTGCCGTTGCCATGCACAAGTGTCGCCATCCATCCACTCCCCGGCGGAACCCATCCCTTCCCGGCGCCGCACGCCTGATCTACTCAGTATTCCCTAACGCGTCAAACAGTGCAAGAGTCAATATGGGAACGGCCTGAATCCGACCCACATCGCAATGCTCAAGAGACGGCCTCGACGAAATCGCCGACGGGCCTGAGAGGGCCGATCGGGCTTCACAATCAGTATGTATACTCCCCGAACGAATTGCTCTCGGGCTGAGTGCGGCGTCTCGTCTGCACGCTTGACGATTCGCGGAGGCTGACGAACCTTGATGGACGAAAGTGCGCTGAAGCCGAGCCGCGAGGATCATTTCTCCTTCGGTCTCTGGACCGTGGGCTGGCAAGGCGTCGACGTCTTCGGCACCGCGGTCCGCGCACCCTTGGATCCGCCGGTTGCGGTGGCAAAACTGGCGGAGTTGGGTGCCTACGGCGTCAGCTTTCACGACAACGACGTTTTCCCATTCGACGCCTCGGCTGCCGGCAAGAGCAAGGCAATCGGACGGCTCCGCGCCGCGGTGGACAGCGCGGGCCTGGTGATCCCGATGATCACGACCAATCTCTTCTCACATCCGGTCTTCCGCGATGGGGGCTTCACCGCCAATGACCGCAAGGTGCGCAGGTTTGCGCTCCGGAAGGTTGCGGACAACCTCGATCTCGCCGCGGAGCTCGGCGCCGGCATCGTCGTGTTCTGGGGTGGACGCGAAGGCGCGGAATCAGGCGGTGCAAAGGATGTGCGCGCGGCGCTCGACCGCTACAAGGAAGCATTCGACATCCTCACCGGCTACGTGCTCGAGCAGGGCTATGACCTTCGCTTTGCCATCGAGCCCAAGCCGAACGAACCGCGCGGTGACATCTTTCTTCCATCCATCGGGCATGCCCTGGCCTTCATCAACGAGTTGGAACATTCGGAGATGGTCGGTGTCAATCCCGAGGTGGGTCACGAGGAGATGGCAAGCCTGAATTTCTCGCATGGCCTGGCGCAAGCGCTCTGGCACGGGAAGCTCTTCCACGTCGACCTCAACGGTCAGAACGGACCGCGCTACGACCAGGATCTCCGCTTCGGCGCCGGGAACGCGCGTGGCGCCTTCTGGACGGTCGACATCCTCGAATCCGGCGGCTACCAGGGACCGCGCCACTTCGACTTCAAGCCACCGAGGACCGAAGACCTCGAAGGGGTGTGGGATTCCGCTGCCGGCTGCATGCGCAACTACCTGCTGCTGCGCACCCGCACGCGTGCATTCCGCGCCGACCCTGAAGTGCAGGCGGCACAGAAGGCCGCGCGCCTCGATGAGCTGGCACGGACCACGCTCGGCGACGGCGAGACGCTGGCGTCGATCCGCGCAGAGCCCTTCGATCCGGACGCCGCCGCTGAGCGGGGTCTGGCGTTCGAGCGCCTCGACCAACTCGCCCTCGACTACCTGTACGGCATTCGCTCGTAAGGGACGCCGAGCGCGCTGCTAGCGGAGGGGCTGACCGCCCTGCTCGACTGAGTGCAGCGCCGGATAGTAGTCCCGGAAGCGGTGCCGCATCTCGCGATACGGGCCGATCCACGCGTCCACCGGGTCAACCACGTCGGTGACCGCCACGCATGCGGCGGCAGCTTGGTCGAGGTCACCGTAGACACCGGCCGCGACGCCGCCGAGCAAGGCGGCGCCAAAAGCTGAGCCCTGATCGGTGGCCATGATCTCCAGCGGAATCTCGAGCACGCTGGCGACGATCTGCAGCCACACCCTGCTTCGCGATCCGCCGCCGGAGACACGGCCGCGGGCGCCGAGCGCTCCCACCCCGAGGACAATGTCGAGGCAGTCGCGTAGCGCGAAGGCGACTCCCTCGAGCACCGCGCGTGTCAAGGCTCCACGTTGATGCTGCAACGTGAGGCCGCAGAAGGCGCCGCGCGCCGTGGGATCGGCGTGGGGGGTCCGTTCGCCGGCGAGGTAGGGGAGGAACACCAGACCATCGGACCCTGCGGCAACGACCGCAGCCTCCTCGAGCATCGCGCCATACGCAAGCTCCGGGATCAACGTGTCGTGATACCACGCGAGGGAACCGGCAGCCGCGAGCATCACCCCCATCACCTGCCACCGTCCCGGGGCGGCATGGCAGAAGGCGTGCACCCGCCCCTCCGGATCGGCCAGGTACCGATCGGCGCCGGCGAGAACCACACCTGATGTGCCCAGCACCACCGACAGGGGGCCAGGACCGATGATGCCTGCTCCCACGGCGGCGGCGGCCTGGTCGCCGGCACCGGCGGCCACCGGGACACCGTTGAGCACCCCGACTTTGTCCGGGCTCTCCACCACCTCGGGGAGCCATGACTCCGGGATCTCGAGGTGCGTGAGCAGTTCGCTGCTCCAGCGCCGGTGCTCGACGTCGAGCAGCAGCGTTCCGGATGCGTCGGCCACGTCGGTGCGGTGCCCGCCGATCATCTGATCGCGCACGTAGTCCTTGGGAAGCGAGATCGAGCGGATGCGCGCGTAGTCCGCAGGCTCGTGCTCGCGCATCCACAGCAACTTTGGCGCGGTGAATCCGGGGAGTGCGCGATTGCCGGTGAGTCGCAGAAGACGTGCCTTGCCGTCGCCCGCCTCCATGGCGGCGCACTGGGGGGCGGACCGTTGGTCGTTCCAGAGGATGGCGGGGCGGATCACGTCGCCGCCGCCATCGAGGCAGACCAACCCGTGCATTTGCCCCGAGAACCCGATCCCCACGACCTCGGCGGCCTGTTCGCGAAGCTCGGCAAGCACCGCTTCTACGGCCACCAGCCAGTCCAGGGGTTGCTGCTCCATCCAGCCGGGATGCGGTGAGCTGACTCGATACATGGCCTCGGCACCGGCAAGCACCCTGCCCGATT
>JBEPVD010000037.1:0-33615 GCA_041691155.1 Candidatus Dormiibacterota bacterium
GCTGTTCGTCGAGCGCCGCGGAGACAGGAGCTTCGGGGAAGGCGATTCCGGCCATCGATGTCGATTCTGGGCTGACCTTGCGACAGGAGGGTGTCGCACTCGGCGGACAATTCGCGAATGGATCCGGAACTTGCCCATGAGCCATGGTCGCCGGCGCTCGCCGCGTCACTGCCCTGGCTGCGCCACGCTCGGCGCTTCCTGGTCTTCACCGGGGCCGGGATATCCACTGAGTCGGGCATCCCTGACTTCCGCGGCCCCAACGGCGTCTGGAAGACCACCGATCCGAGCCGGTACACCATCCAGAACTACGTCAAGGATCGTGACGTCCGGGTGGAACGCTGGAAGGCGCGCCTCGAGGGACGGTTCTCCGGCGCCGAGCCCAACGCCGCGCACTTCGCCGTCACAGCACTACAGGAAGCCGGGCTCGCTCCGGTGGTGGTGACGCAGAACATCGACGGCCTCCATCAGAAAGCAGGCACGGACAAGGTGATCGAGCTGCACGGGACGTCATCCGAAGCCATCTGTCTGGATTGCGGCAGGCGGATGCCCATCGACGTGGTGCTCGACCGGGTCCGCGAAGGTGACGAAGACCCGCACTGCGAACTGTGCGGTGGGATGCTGAAGACCGCGACCATCAGCTTTGGCCAGCCCCTGATTCCGGGCGATGTGGTCCGCGCGACCGAGGAGGCGCACCGCTGCGACGTCTGCCTCTGCGTCGGCTCGACCCTCTCGGTCTGGCCTGCGGCATCGATTCCCGTCGAGGCGGTTCGCCAGGGCGGGAGGCTCGTGATCGTCAACGAGGGGCCGACCGACCTCGACGGCATGGCCAGCCTGATCCTCCCCGGCCGGGCGGGCACCGTGATGCCGGAACTGGTGGCGGCGCTCCTTGGCAGCGAGGACTCAAGGTAGAATTTGTGGTCCGCGCTCAGATGCGCGGGATCCAGGCGAAAGGAGGTGATTCCGACCGTGTCGGAAGTAAAGGTTCGCGAAGGCGAGACCTTTGAGAGCGCGCTACGACGGTTCAACAAGAAGATCAAGCAGAACGGCATCCTCTCCGAGGTTCGCAGACGCGAGCACTACGAGAAGCCGTCCGTGCGCCGCAAGCGAAAGTTGCTTGCAGCGCGGAAGCGTCGCGTCAAGAGCACCTGACGCATCTGCGCCCATGCGGGTGAGCGTCATCCGCGATCCGTGCCTCACCTCGCGACAACGCCGGGTTGTCGCGGAGGCACGCCTCGGGTTCCTCCTCCGTTCGTGTGGCGATCAGCTCGACGTGCCTGCGCGATCGAGCCTCTGCGTGCGACTGACGGGTGATGCCGAGTTGCATGATCTCAACGCTCGGTTCCGCGGCACCGAGGCGCCAACCGACGTCCTGGCGTTCCCAGCCGATGACCGAGCGCGCGTCGGCGACGTGGCGATCTCCGTGGAGCGTGCGCTGACGCAGGCCGCGGACGGCGCGGCCGAATTACGACTGCTGGCGGTCCACGGGCTGCTGCACTGTCTCGGCCACGATCACGCGCTCCGAGACGATGCGGCACGGATGACCGCGGCGACCCGCAAACTCCTGCCGGACGCCGACATTCCCGAGCTCGTGCCCGCGTGACCCAGTTGATCATCGGTCTCGGGAATCCGGGAGGCGAATATGCCCGCACCCGGCACAATGTCGGGTGGATGTGCCTTGACGAACTCGAGCGGCGCGGCAAGTTCGGCCGCGAGCGGCGCGAGGGTGCGGCGCGCGTGCGCGAGGGCACCATCGACGGCTACGACGTGCTCACGGCTCGCCCGCAGACGTTCATGAATCTGAGCGGCAAGGCCGCCGCCCAGCTCACGAGCAAGCACGGCGCAAAACCGGGCGACGTGATCGTCATCCACGATGAAGCGGACTTCCCGCTCGGCCGCGTGAAGATCAAGCTCGGCGGCAGCGCCGCCGGCCATCGCGGCGTGCAGTCGCTCATCGACTCGTGGCGCAGCGACGCCTTTCCCCGAATCCGCATCGGCGTGGGGAGGGACGGCGACAGCAACGACCTCATCGAGCACGTGCTCGATCCCTTTCTCCCTGACGAGCGCCCACACGCTGACGCCGCCATCGGGCGTGCGGCCGGCATGGCTGTCGCGATCATGCGCGACGGACTCGCGGCGGCAATGAACGTCTGGAACCGTGCCGGCACGGACTGACCCTCGCGTGGGGGTGGCCACGCTGGCGCCGGCAACCTTGCGAGCACGCCTCGATCAGCTCCCGGGGCTCGGTGAGCTGGCAGCCGGTAGAGGCGGGACCGTCGCAGGGGTACCGGCGGGCGCCGTGGGCCTCATCGCCTGGTGGCTGCGCGAGCGAACCGGCCGGACCGTACTGGTCGTCGCAGCCGAGTCGGAGCGCGTGTTTGCGGATTCGCTCGTCTGGGATGGAGGCGCCGGCGCCGCAATCTTTCCGGCCGGCGACACGCCGCCGTTCGACCGTGTCCCGCCGTCCGAGGAGGTCACCCGCGCCAGGCTCGCGACCCTGATGCGCCTGCACGCGAAAGCGGAGCCCCTCCTCGTGGTCGCGTCGCCGCGAGGCTTGCTGCGACCGACCTTGAGCCGCCAGGTCGTCAAGGCGGGTCTGACCGAGGTCAAGCGCGGCGCGCGACTGCCGCGCGATCAGTTGCTTACCCGGCTCGTCGAGCTTGGGTATCGCCGAGAGAGCGCGGTGTCCGTGCCCGGGGATTTCGCCGTGCGCGGTGGGATCGTCGACGTCTTCGGCGTCGATCGCTCGCGACCTTGGCGAGCTGAATGGTTCGGGGACGATGTTGAGGACATCCGCGCCTTCGATCCGGCGAGCCAGGAGTCCATCGCCAAGCTCGAATCTGCCCAGGTGTGGCCCGCACGCGAGCTTGACCTCAGCAAGGAGTCGGTGGGGCGCGCCATCGCGGCGGTGGACCGGCTCGACGCCCGTGCGCTTCGCGAGGATGTGCGTGACCAGTGGGAGCAGGACCGCGAGTTGCTCGAGTCCGGCGTGTACGAGGAGGGGCTCGACCTGTTCTTCCCGTACCTCGGAGCGGATCCGCCGACCACCTTGCTCGATCACCTCGACACACCGATCGTTTTGCTCGACGGAGGGCGCGACCGGCTGATCGCGGCGGCCGAACGCCACGCCGAGGAGATCGAAGCCCTGCGCGGTCAGGAAGAGGCTCGCGATGAGCTTCCGCATGGCGCGTCGTCGGGACTGGTCGGCGTGGACACCCTCTTTGCGGCCATCGAACGCTTCCCCTGCTTCGAGCTCGTCCGTGAGGCACCGGTTGGGACCGCTGTTGCGGCCGATCTTGGCTGGACCGGCGTCGACAGCTACGTGGGTCGCTTCGATGCTTTCGTCCGCGAGGCACTCCTCGAGCGCGAGGGGCAGGGGTGTGTGCTCGTGGTGTCGCGTCAGCAACATCGTGTCGAGGAGCTCGCCGCCGAGCACGGCGCCGACACAGTCGACGCGACCGACTTCACCGCCGCATCGACCGCCCTGCCGCCGGGAGCGATCGTGGTCGCCGCCGCAGATCTCACCCAGGGGTTCGCGGTCGCCGGCGGATCCGTGCATGTGTACACCGACGCCGAACTCTTCGGTGCCGTCAAACGGCGTCGCTCCGTGCTGGCACGGGGTGCTCGTCGTGCGGTGTCCACGTCAGCTCGGGGGTCGCGCCGGGCGGCGAGTGGAGCGGCCGCACGCGAAGCATTCGTTCTCCAGTTCTCGCCCGGCGACATGGTCGTGCATCGCGATCACGGCATCTCACGGTTTATCGAGATGCGTGCGGTCACCGACGACGGCGGCGCGGTGCACGAATACATGCTCCTGGAGTACGCAGACGGCGACCGGCTCTTCGTGCCGACACAACATCTCGACCGTGTCGACCGCTATGTCGGCGGCGCCGAGTCGCATCCGAAACTGTCTCGCCTCGGCAGCGGCGAATGGGAGCGTGTTCGTCGCCGGGTCAAGGAGCGCACCGAGGAGGTCGCGCGCGAGTTGCTCGGCCTGTACTCGCGCCGCGAGCAGGCACAGGGTCATGCATACGCTCCTGACGGGGCGTGGCAACAGGAACTCGAGGGGTCGTTTCCATACCAGGAAACTCCCGACCAGATGCTCGTGCTCGAGGAGATCAAGCGCGACATGGAGGCGTCGCGGCCGATGGATCGAGTGGTCTGCGGCGATGTCGGTTTCGGCAAGACGGAGCTGGCGGTTCGGGCTGCGTTCAAAGCCGCGATCGAGGGCCGTCAGGTCGCGATGCTCGTGCCCACGACGGTGCTGTGTCAGCAGCACTTCATCACGTTCACCGAGCGCCTGGCCGCGTTTCCGATCACGGTCCGCCAGCTTTCGCGATTTGTCACTGACGATGAGATTGCAAAAACGCTCGCGGGTTTGCGCAGTGGCGCGGTCGACATCGTCGTCGGCACGCATCGGCTCCTCCAGAAGGACGTCGAGTTCAAGAATCTCGGTCTGGTCGTCATTGACGAGGAGCAGCGTTTCGGTGTGCTGCAGAAGGAGCGATTCAAGGAGTTGCGTGTCGCTGTGGATGTGCTGTCCCTGTCGGCGACGCCGATTCCGCGCACGCTGCACATGTCACTTGCGGGGATTCGTGACCTTTCGGTGATTCAGACACCACCGGAAGAGCGTCAACCCATCAAGACGTACGTCACCGCCCGCGAGGACTCGCTCATTCGCGAGGTCATCACCCGTGAGCTGGCTCGCTCCGGGCAGACCTTCTTCCTGCACAACCGCGTGGCCGGCATCGAGGCCGTCGCCGACCGGCTGCGCGATCTCGTGCCCGAAGCACGCATCGAGGTGGCGCACGGTCAGATGCCCGAAGGCATGCTCGCGTCGGTGATGCGGCGGTTCGGTGACGGCGAGATCGACGTGTTGCTGTGCACCACGATCATCGAGTCTGGGCTCGACATCCCCAACGCCAACACCATCGTGATCGATGACGCGCACCGTCTCGGACTGGCGCAGCTGTATCAGCTGCGTGGCCGTGTCGGGCGTGCCGGGCAACGTGCCTACGCCTACATGATGTATCCGGCGACGCGATCGCTGACGGAAAAGGCCGACAAGCGACTCGACGTCATCGGCGACCTGCAGGACCTCGGCGCCGGGTTCAAGCTCGCGATGCGCGACCTGGAAATTCGAGGCGCGGGCAACCTGCTCGGTGAGGAACAGCACGGAGAGATCGCGGCCGTCGGTCTCGAGCTGTACAACCATCTGCTCGCCGACGCCGTGACATCGCTGCAAGGAAAACCCGTGCTGGAGTCACCGGCGCAGGTCACCGTGACGCTGCCCACCGCCGCGTTCCTTCCCGGCGACTACGTCAGCGACGAGCGGCTCCGACTCCGCTGCTATCAGGAGCTTGCGGCCTGTGTCACCGAGTCGGAATTGGACCAGCGAGCGAAGGGTCTCGTGGACCGTTTCGGTCCAATGCCCACACCAACCGGCGCGCTCATCGACTCCCTGCGCGTCCGGCTGCTCGCGGCCGCCGCCGGCGCACTGGGGGTGGATACCGAGCGCGGTCGTGGTGTGGTGATCCGGCTGACACTCGACCACGGGCTGGACCTGCACAGCGTGGCGGGGCAGTTCCGCGGCGTGACCGCATCGCCGTCGCAACTGCACCTCGGTGACGCGTGGCAGACGACGCTCACTCCGATCCTGCGCGAACTCGGCCGGCTGGTGCGCGCGGCACAGCGCGAGCCGGTTGCGGCCGGAGGGAACGCGCATGCGTGACGAAGCGGTCGACGCGCTGCGAGCGCTGAACGAAGTCGTCGAACGTCTGCGCGCGCCGGGTGGGTGCCCCTGGGATCGCGAGCAGACCCACCGGAGTCTCCGCCCCTACCTCCTCGAGGAGACGTACGAGGTACTCGAGGCGATCGACAGCGCCGACTCCACGACGCTGCGCGAGGAACTCGGCGATCTGCTCCTGCAAGTGCTGATGCACAGCGCGATCGCGATGGAGTCGACGGACGGATTCGACATCGGTGATGTGGCTGATGACGTGCGCGCCAAGATGATTCACCGTCACCCTCACGTGTTCGGCGACGTGACCGTCGACGGCGCGGCTGCGGTGGTCGTCAACTGGGAGAAGTTGAAGACCGCGGAGAAACGCGAGCGCCTGTCACTGCTCGACGGCGTACCCGCCGCGATGCCTGCCCTCGCGCATGCGCAGGGGGTGCAGAAGCGACCGGCGCGAGTCGGCTTCGACGAGACGCCGACCATCGCCATGGCGCTGGACGGCGTTCGCACCGCGCTCGGTCGTATCGACGCGCTGGCCGAGCCCGAGGCGAAGCGGGGAGAGGACTGGGCAGGCAGCGCGACCGATCCCGAGGCTGCGATCGGGGATCTGCTCTTCGGGGTGGTCGCCCTCGCGCGCCGCTTGCGCGTCAACCCTGAGGAGGCGTTGCGCGGACGTGCGATGCGATTTGGCGTCCGGTTCCGCGCGCTTGAAACGCGTGCCCGCGCCGACGGCGTCGACCTGCACGACCTCGACGATGCTGCCTGGCACGCGCGCTGGGAGGCCACCGAACACTGACCGGCGGGACGTCGTCCCCTTGTCAAATTCGCGATTGCCCCCCATCCTATCCCGACACCCCGCGCGCCACATCGCCCCATTCGTCTCACTCAGCGCCGGGAAGAGGGCTGCATCATCCGTCCCCCGCAACGTTCCGCGATTGACAGTCCCATCACGCTGCGCCGGATTGCCATCGTGCTCATTGCCGGCATCTGTGGGCTCGTGGCATTCGCGGTCTACGGTCAGGTCGCGCAGAGCCGGCATCTCGACGCCCAGGTGACCGCACTGGTTGCGCAGAACTCCGCCATGCGGCAGCAGATCTCGGACCGGGAGCGCGAGATTGCCGCGGCGCAGACCGTCGCCTGGCTGGAGGAGGAGGCGCGCCAGCTCGGCTACATCTTCCCCGGCGAGCATCTCTACGTGATCATTCCGCCGGGCCACAACACGGCATCGTCGGGCGGGGTCTCGGTGCCGATCCCGACGTTCCGGGTGATTCCGCCGCCGACCCCGAAGCCCTCACCCACGCCGACACCGAGTTCGAGTCCGACCCCCAAGGGTTCGCCGACTCCGTCGCCAACACCGGCGCATTCCCCCACGCCCTCGCCGCACTGACGGCTGACGCGGCCAAGAGTGCGCGGCCGCGTGCGGTATCCTCTGCGGGCGGCGTGGAGCAGTGGAAGCTCGTCGGGCTCATAACCCGAAGGTCGTTGGTTCGAATCCAACCGCCGCAACCACGTGCCCACTCAGGCGAACTGAGGCCGCACCGGGGACGGGCAGGCCTCCCGCTGGTCAGCGAGCCGTCGGAGCCGGGTACGATGACCGCCGTACAGTGCGCACTCGTGCGCGCTAGTCCATCTGCTTCTGCAGCGCATTGCCTGGCGGTTTAGCTCAGGTGGTAGAGCAGCCGGTTCATACCCGGTATGTCCCTGGTTCGAATCCAGGAACCGCCACCATGCACCTCATGTCGGGAACGTTGTCGCCGCCTGAGCGGACTGCCGCCGTTGCTCGGGTCCGGCGGGCGGTGGCGACCGCTGTCGATCGGCGCGGCGTGATCGTTCTCGGTGAGTCCGTGCTTGTCGCCTGCAGCGGTGGCCCGGATTCGACGGCCTTGCTGGACGCGCTGGCGCGCCTCGCCCCGCCTCGACACTGGGCCTTGACGGTCGCGCACGTCGACCATGGGCTGCGCGCGGGTTCGTCCGGCGAGGCCGATGTCGTGGCAGCCCTTGCCGAGTCCCGCGGTCTCGCTTTCCGGGCGCTCTCGGTCAGTGTCGGCGCGGGAAGCTCACTGCAGGATCGGGCCAGACGAGCACGTCACGCCGCACTTCGCGCCGAGGCCGCGCGGACCGGTGCGACGGTGATCGCGCTCGGGCACACCGCCGATGATCAGGCGGAGACCGTGCTCATGCGTGCGCTCGCGGGGGCGTCACCGGCCGGACTTCCGGCGATGGGCGAACGCGAGTCCGGGTTGGTGCGCCCGCTGCTCCGGGTCTGGCGTGAGGCGACGATTGCGTACTGCGCAGCCCTGGGGATCGTGGCCATCGACGACCCGAGCAACGCGGACCCGCGGTTCTTGCGCAGCCGGGTTCGTCATGAAGTGATTCCCGCGCTCGAGGCGGTGTTTCCAGGAGCTCGACGGCGCCTTGTCGTGCTTGCCGACCGGCAGCGCCGGCTGCTCGAGTCCCTCGCCGCTGACGGCGGGTCCTCCGAGAGAGAGGTTCCGATCAGGACCCCCTGATAGACTGAATTCATGCCCACGTCTCGTCGAAGCCTCACGTATATCTTCATCGCGCTGGCGGTGATCGTCGTCGCGGCGCTCCTCTACAAGACATTCCCGAGCAGTAGTGCCCAGAGCGCCGGTGCCGGGCAATTGGCCTCGGCAGTGGCGACGTTCAAAACCAGCCCCACCTCGTCGGGCGCGATCAGCAGCGACAAGTCGCAGACGGCGGAGATCCAGAGCGACGGTCAGTCGGTCATCTGGTATCGCGGCGGGAAGCAATTCTCGACCGTGGAATCCTCCGCCGACGTCCTCTCCAAGGAGTTCCAGGATGCCGGCTACTACAATTACAAAGTCGATTCCGGAAGCGGGGGCAACTTCTTGCTGAGCGTCATCCTTCCCAACCTGATCCTGTTCGGGCTCATGGCGCTGATCCTCCTGTGGATCTTCCGGCAGACCCAGAGCGGCAACAATCAGGCGATGTCGTTCGGCCGTAGCCGTGCCCGCCTGCTCGCAGGCGACAAGCCGGCGATCACGTTTGTGGACGTCGCCGGTGTCGACGAGGCCAAGCAGGAGCTCAACGAGATCGTCGAATTCCTGAAATACCCTGACAAGTTCGTCGCCGTCGGTGCGCGCATTCCCAAGGGCGTGCTCCTGGTCGGCCCTCCGGGCACGGGCAAGACGCTGCTGAGCAAGGCCGTGGCCGGTGAGGCGGGCGTGCCCTTCTTCAGCATCAGCGGCTCCGAGTTCGTGGAGATGTTCGTCGGCGTCGGCGCGAGCCGCGTCCGCGACCTCTTCGACCAGGCCAAGAAGAACTCGCCGTGCATCGTCTTCGTTGACGAGATCGACGCCGTCGGCCGCCAGCGTGGCGCCGGACTCGGCGGCGGCCACGACGAACGCGAGCAGACCCTCAACCAGCTGCTCGTCGAGATGGACGGCTTCGAGACCAACCAGCACGTCATCGTCATCGCGGCCACCAACCGCCCGGACGTCCTCGACCCGGCGTTGCTGCGTCCCGGCCGCTTCGACCGTCACGTGATGCTCGACCGTCCGGACATCCGCGGCCGCCGCGCGATCCTCGAGGTGCATTCGCGCAACAAGCCCCTCGACCCCGGGGTGGACCTCGAGACACTGGCCAAGCAGACCCCGGGATTCAGCGGGGCCGACCTGTCGAACCTCATCAACGAGGCTGCGATCCTCGCCGCTCGCGGCAACCGCAAGGTCATCGTGATGAACGACCTCGAGGAGTCGATCGCCCGTGTCATCGCAGGTCCCGAGCGCAAGAGCCGGATGATCAGCGACAAGGAGAAGCTGACCATCGCGTTCCACGAGATGGGCCACGCGCTGGTCGGGACTACGCTCGAGCACACCGATCCCGTGCACAAGGTGACGATCGTCAGCCGCGGCCAGGCGCTGGGTTGGACCATGAGCCTGCCGATCGAGGACCGCTACCTCGTGAGCAAGGCGGAACTGATCGACCAGCTCGCCCAGATGCTTGGTGGCCGCTGCGCCGAGGACCTGATCCTCGGTGAGGAGAACATCACCACGGGTGCGTCAGACGACATCCGCAAAGCCACCAACCTCGCTCGCAAGATGGTCACCGAGTGGGGCATGAGCGACAAGCTGGGTCCGCTGACCTTCGGCGAGCGCCCCGAGATGGTGTTCCTGGGTCGCGATCTCGGCGAGCAGCGGAACTACTCCGAGGGGATTGCCTCCGAGATCGACCAGGAAGTCCATCAGCTGGTGGCGGACGCGTTCCAGCGAGCCAAGAAAGTCCTCCGCGAGCGTGAACCGGTGCTGCGTGCCCTGGCTTCCCGCCTGGTTGAAGTCGAGACCATGGATGCGGCCGAAATGAAGCGGGTCATCGACGAGACCGAGGCGCACAGCGGCTCGGCGCCGTCGAATGGCAGCGGGCCGATGCCTGACGCGCCTCCGGCTCCGCCCGAACTGCTGCCGCCGGCTGAGGCAGCCGCCGGGGCGTAGGGGTACACTCAGCCGGTCCGGCCGTTGCGGCCGCCGGTGGCTCTACTCGACCCGGGGACGCGCGCCGCGCCTCGAGGTCCGATGGCCGCCGACGGGGGACGAGCCGGCTCGAAAACGCTTGGATCCAAGGAGGACCGAGACGTGGAGGGAGCAGGGACTCCGTCGCTGGCGATCATCGGCGCGGGTCGCGCCGGTTCCGCGCTGGCCATTGCGGCGCATGACGCCGGCTATCGCATCGCCGCCGTCGCCAGCCGCCGAGGCGAGATTGCTGCGCGGCTGGCGGACACCGTTGGCGCGCGCGCCGTCGCCACGCCGCTCGCCGCGGTCGCATTGGCTGACCTGACGCTGCTTGCGGTCCCTGACGGCGCGGTCACCACCGTCGCCGCGGCGATCGCCGCGTCAGGCGTCGCCCTGTGCGGCCGCGGAGTCGTCCACCTCGGGGCACGCTTCGGCCCGGGGGTCATCGGGTCACTCCGGGTTACCGGTGCCGAGGTCGGCGTGCTGCATCCGTTGATGGCCCTCGCGGGACCGGACAGCGCGTCCCTGCTCGATCGCGCGTATTTCCGGATCGACGCACAGGGGTTGCTTCGCGAACGCCTGGAGGCGCTCGTCTCGGCGCTCGGGGCGCGGCCGCTGGCGATCGACCCCACCAGGGCGTCGCTGTATCACGCGGCCGCGGTGCTCGCCGGCAACGCGCCCTTGGCGCTCCTTGCCGAGGCGACGAGGTTGCTCGAGTCTGCGGGGGTCAGCGGAGCCGACGCCCACGCCGCGCTGGCCGCGCTGCTCGAGGGTGCCGCACACAACGCCCGGCGCACGGGTCCGGCCGCTGCGCTGACGGGACCGGTGGCGCGCGGGGACGGCGCGGCGATCGCCGCCCACCTCGACGCACTCGCAGACCATCCCGAAGCACGCGACCTCTACCTGCACCTCACGCGCGCGATGGAGTCCCTCGCGGACGCGGAGCCACACACCGGCGAAGCCGGGACCCAGGTGGCCTGAAGGTGTCGATCACGATCAGGGATCTCGCCGCGTGGAAATCGGCCGGGAGCAGGTTCAGCATGCTCACCGCATACGACTACCCGACCGCGCGTCTGCTCGCCGAGGCCGAGATACCCGTCCTCCTCGTCGGCGACACACTGGGCGACAACGTGCTCGGCTACGCGAACACGATCCCGGTGACCATGCCCGAGATGCTCCATCACGCTCGCGCAGTCGCGCGCGGCGCGCCTGAGCAACTCCTGGTCGGTGACCTGCCATTCGGCGCCTACCAGCGCTCCTGCGATGAAGCGATCGCCAACTCGGTCGACTTCCTGAAGGCCGGGATGCATGCCATCAAGCTCGAGGGCGGTGGTTGGGTCGTGGAGACCGTCGCGCGCCTCATCCAGCGCGGCATCCCGGTGATGGGGCATCTCGGGCTCACGCCGCAGTCCGTCAACGCGTTCGGCGGCATGAGAGTCCAGGCGCGCAGCGCTCCCGACCGCGAGCGCCTGCTCGCCGACGCCCACGCCTTGCAGGATGCCGGCGCGTTCGCGATCGTGCTCGAGGGGATACCGCGGGAGGTGGCCGCGCAGGTCACCCGCGAGCTCGCGATTCCCACGATCGGCATCGGCGCCGGTCCGGACTGCGACGCCCAGGTGCTGGTCATCCATGACCTGCTCGGCATCACCGGGCACCTCCGCGGCACGGCCCCGAAATTCGTCAAGCCCTATGCGGACCTCGGCGAGGTCATCGTCTCCGCGGCGCGGGCCTACGCAGAGGACGTGCGCGAGGGCCGGTTCCCGGACGATGCCCACTCCTTCCACTGACGGACCGGAGCTCCTGGCGACCCCTGGCGAGCTGCGCCGGTGGTCCGGGGCGCGCCGGACGGCGGGGGAGACGGTCGGCATGGTGCCCACCATGGGAGCACTCCATGCCGGACATCGGGCGCTCATCGACCGCGCCGTCGCCGAAAACGACGCGGTGGTGGTCACGATCTTCGTCAATCCGGCGCAGTTCGGTCCTGCCGAGGACTTCTCGCGCTATCCCCGAAACCTTGACGCCGATGTCGCGATGCTGGCGTCGGCCGGGGTGCATGCCGTCTTCATTCCCAGCGTCGACGTCATGTATCCGGCCGGGATGGTCACCCGCCTCCATGTCGTCGGGCCCTTGGGCGACCGGCTCGAAGGCGCGATCCGGCCAGGGCATTTCGACGGTGTCGCTCTGGTGGTCGCAAAGCTGCTGGTGGCGGGACTGCCGGACCGCGCCTATTTCGGGCAGAAGGACATGCAGCAGTGCGCCGTCGTCCGGCGTCTGGCAGCGGATCTCGACACGGGCGTCGAAATCGTTGTCTGCCCAACGGTTCGCGATGTCGACGGGCTGGCCATCTCCAGCCGCAACGCGTATCTGAGCACCGAAGATCGCATACGGGCGCTCGCTATCCCCACGAGCCTCAGTGCGGCGCTTGCCGAATTTGAGGCAGGGGAACGCGATGCGCAGACGCTCGCAACAAGTGTTCGGTCAGTGCTGGCCAACGCGGGGCTGGACGTGGACTACGTTGCCGTGGTAAGAGACGACGACCTCGCCGAGGTCGAAAAGGCAGTCCCCACAAACAAAATCGCAGTGGCTGCTAGAATAGGGAACACACGGTTGATTGATGTCGTTCGGCTGGGGGTCGACACAGCGCCCGTAGGTCGTGGCGTCTAGGGGAGATCATGCAGCGGGTCATCATGAAGTCGAAGATTCACCGTGCCACCGTGACGCGGGCGTCGAGAGACTTTGAGGGGTCGTGCGGCATCGCGCCCGAACTGATGCGCGCCGCCGACATGGTCGTGGGGGAGCAGGTACACGTGGTCAATGCCACCAACGGCTCGCGCGCAATCACATATGTGATTGAAGCGAGCCCAGGTGAGGTAACACTCAATGGGGCAATGGCACACCTTGGCACCGCGGGCGACACCGTCATTCTCATCACGTATGCACAACTCGACGAACGCGAGCTGCGCGAATTCACGCCGACGGTTGTGCGCATTGACGCCAACAACCGGATTCGTGAGCAGGCGGCAATCGCGTGATCAACACGGCTGAATCGCCCGACTACGACGTGATCGTTGTCGGCAGCGGTATCGCCGGACTCTCAGCCGCACTCACCGCAACCCCTGGCGCACGTGTTGCGGTCGTGACCAAAGGCGCGTTGGATGATGGTTGCAGCCGCTACGCCCAGGGAGGCATTGCCGCGGCGGTTGGCGACGGCGACTCACCGGAGTTGCACTTTGACGACACCATGGCCGCAGGTCGCGGTCTCTGCCATCCCGAGGCGGTCCGCGTCCTTGTCGAAGAGGGACCGGCGCGGATTCGCCAGCTCATCGAATGGGGCGTCGCGTTTGACACACAGGACGGCGAGTTGTTGCTGGCCCAGGAGGCCGCCCACTCGCGGCCACGCATTCTCCATGCGCGCGGCGATGGGACCGGCCTGGAGGTGGAGACGGCGCTGATCCGGCGTCTGCGATCGACCGGCGTGCGCGTCATCGAGCACGCCGACGTCACCCGCATCCTGACCACAGCCGACGGGGCCGCCGGCGGTGTGGCCATCACCACCAATGGATCGCCTGCGCACACGACCAACTTGACGGCGTCCGCAGTCGTTCTCGCGAGCGGAGGAGCGAGCCGCCTTTGGCGCAACAGCACCAACCCGCAATCGGCGACCGGTGACGGTGTGGCCCTCGGGTACACGGTCGGCGCCGAGGTCGCCGGCATGGAATTTGCGCAATTCCACCCCACTGCGCTGGCAGTCGACGGGGCGCCCCGTTTCCTCATCAGCGAGGCGGTGCGCGGTGAAGGCGCGTGGATCGTCAATCGCGACGGGCAGCGCTTCGTGCTCGACGCGGATCCCCGCGGGGAGCTCGCGGGACGCGACGTCGTCGCGCGCGCCATCTGGGACGAGCTGGAGCGCAGCGGCGAGCATTCGGTGTTTCTTGATTGCTCACCGCTCGGCGCGCGTGCAGCGGCGCGCTTTCCAACCATTGCCGCAACCTGCGCCCGCTACGGGCTCGACATCACCCGCGATCCGATTCCGGTGTCACCGGCCGCCCACTACATGGTTGGTGGCGTGACGACCGACCTCGACGGCGCCACGACGGTGCCGGGGCTCTACGCCGCCGGCGAAGTGGCACACAGCGGCGTGCACGGCGCGAACCGGCTGGCGAGCAACAGCCTGCTCGAGTCGCTCGTCTTCTCGCAGCGGGCGATGCATGCGGCAGTGGGGTGGGCGGCCGAATCGCCGCGTCACGACGGAGCCGTGGTGTCGCACAGCTCGACGGCACGATCCTCGACGCTCGACCCACGGGAGGGCTGGCGCGTCCTCCATGACTCGCTGTGGACGGGCGCCGGTGTCGTCCGTGACGCAGACGGTTTGCGCGCGGCTTCGCAGGAATGCGAGACCGTCGCCGCGGCGACGGCGGGCGCGACGGCCCTCGCCGCACTGCAATTGCACGCGGCCGCCCGGACGGCGTCGCTGGTGTGCGCAGCGGCCCTGGCTCGCGAGGAGAGCCGTGGCTGTCACCTCCGTTCTGATCTCCCCCAAGCAAGCGATCAATGGCATGGCGATCTCGTCATGCACAAGGACAGAGGAGCACGCTTTGACCGTCACCTTTAGACCTATCACCGAGGCGCTTTCGTCGGAGAGCATCGACATGCTCATCGAATCTGCGCTTGCCGAGGACGTCGGAGCTGGCGATGTCACGACCCAGGCCGTGATCCCCATGGACATGACCTGTCGGGGGAAGATCGTGTGCAAGCAGGACGGCGTGATCGCGGGCTTGAGCATCGCGCAGCGTGTGTTCCAACGGGTCGACGAGCGTATTCAGTTCGACGCCAAGACCAAGGATGGCGAGAAGGTACAGGCAGATCAGATTGTGGCGCGCCTCTTCGGGCCGGCGCGCGGGATGATGACCGCAGAGCGCGTGGGACTCAACTTCCTGCAGCACCTGAGCGGTATCGCGACCATGACCGCCAAGTACGTGAAGGCGGTTGACGGCACCAAAGCAAAGATTCTCGACACTCGGAAAACCACTCCCGGGCTGCGTGCCATCGAGAAGTACGCGACGCGCATGGGCGGCGCCGTCAACCATCGCATGGGTCTATACGACGCCGTGCTGATCAAGGACACGCACCTTGCGCTGGTCGGTGGTATCACTCCCGCGCTGCGTGCCGCACGTAAGGCATATCCGGAGATGGAGATCCACGTCGAAGTGAGCAACCTCCAGGAGCTCGAGCAGGCACTCGCCGACAAGGCGTCGCACATCCTGCTCGACAACTTCTCCTGCGGACAGGTGCGCGAGGCGATGGCGTTGATTCGCGGTCGTGCGACCGTCGAAGTGAGCGGTGGAGTCCAGGTGACCAATGCTCGTGCGTACGCGCTTGCCGGAGCTGATTACATCAGCGTTGGTGCGTTGACGCACTCGGCGGTGGCGCTGGACTTCTCAATGAAGGTCACTCGCTACTGACGACTGCGCGGTGGTGCGCGGGTCCTGTCACCGCGGGTACCCCTCGCCGTCGCGCTTAATTGCGCGCCGGCGCTGCCGCCCGCGGTGCCACCCGCCGTCCGCGTCGTGTCAGGGCTCGTCTGGGGAAATTCGATCCTCCGTAGGGTGCGCTGGTGATGCTGACAGGAGCAGACTTGGGGCATGTCGCTGGGTAGCTGGGTTCACAGCGTGGTGAACCCTTCGCACGCTTACATGCAGCGCAGTGCTGGGCTGGTGGGAAAAAATCGGCCTCGTGGTCAGCGGCCGTGGCGACGGGCCGTGCAGGGGAGCGGGTACCGGCTGATCGGCAGTGATTCGAATGCACAGCGGCTGAATCCTGAGGTCGCGGAAAGGCTGCAGGCACGTGCGCAAACCGAGCACGACCACTGGCAGCGGGAGGCGCACCATCGTGCACAGGTGATCCAGAATCGGTACGGCGATGTCGTCAACGGGGCGGCCCTGCGGCTCGCTACCGACGGCGAGGCGACGATCGGAACGGCCAGTGGCCCAGTTGAGGCGCGCGTGGTGATGTTTCGGAAGGACGCGGTGCTCAAGATCGAGGCCCGCGGTCGGCGGATGAATCAGGGCCAGCGTTCGCATGCGGATGTGCGGGATCCGGCGGTGCTGGGGCGTGCGTTGACGGCCTTTCTCGCGGAGCTCAGGCCGCCTGCGGAGCCGTTCTCGAGCGCCTGATCGCCGGCGACGGAAGGGGCTCGTAACGACCTTTGCGGCTCGGACCACGAGGGGGCGGATCCGCATACTGGGTCCATGAGCGAAGCGTTCACGCTCGGTGAACTTCATCTCATGAATGACGTGAGTAGCGCGGATTGGATCGTCGGCAGCGTCGGCGAGTTCGGCAAAGGTGTCGGATCGCTGCTCCCAGTCACCTTCCCCGCCTACGCGAGGGTCGTGCATCCCGCGGGTCGCATCGTTGCCGACGGGTCGTCGGCTGACGTCACGTGGTCTGAGGTGGCGGCGGCCAACGGTCGGATCGCTCACGCGGCGATGGAGTGGGTCGCGATTACGGGCGACTGGGACTACATGTGTCGCGAGGCCCAGCCGGGGATCTGGGATCGGGCGCCCTCGATCGGGTCATTGCCCCGTCGACAGGCGGCGCTACTCGCAGGCGCGCTCGGTCATTTCACCACCACCTCCCAGCAGTGCCGATTTGCGATCTGGGAGGGCTATAGCTCCGCCCGCTACCCACGCGATGGTGTCTCGAAAGTGCTTATGCCATATCGCTCGATGGTGCTCTTCCGTGGCCCGTTGGACGCGGTCACCACGTGGTTGGACCTTGGAGACCAAGGTCCCAGCCTCTGGTGGCCTGAGGACCGAGCTTGGTGCGTGGCCACCGACGTGGATCTCATGAGCACGTATGTCGGCGGCAGCGTTGCATGCGTCGCAGCAGTGCTCGCCGAGTCGGGCCTCGAATCGTTCAGGGTCGATGTCGACCAAAGCGTGGCGTGGAACAGCGACACCATCAACCCGACACCGGAACCGCCGCCGCCTCCGTCCGAGAGCCCGAAACCCCTTCGCCGGCTGCGCGCGCGCCGCTTACCGCGCTAAGAATCCAGAGCGGCGACCAACTCCTCCTGGAGATACCCCAGGGCGATGAGGACGCCGTACTCCTGCTTTTGACGGGTTGCGTCGGTCGCGGTGTCCTCCCAGCCGTCATCTTCGATCCCGAGGATCTCGCCCGCCGCGACACGTAGGTGATTGAACGCTCGGAGCCACGCCAGAGCCTGGGGCTCCGTCAGGGGCAAGGTGTCCTCACCACCGCTGAGCGCATCGCGCACCATCGTGACATCGGCCTCGCGACCACGGTCGATATCCGGCCGCACCCAGCGGTCGTACTCGGCCTGGAGCTTGGCGTCGTCATAGGCGCGCGGTGCAGACGCAAGTGGCGCGACGAGCCGCGGGCTCAACGAATCGATGATGCCGATCAGCGCCGCACGCTCACGCTTGTCGACCTTCACCTGGATCCGCCCGCGCCGGCGGAGCACCTGGGCCACCTACTGCCTGGTCCGGTGGCTCAGGGTTTGCCCAGGGTCGCCTGGAGCCCGAAGGAGTGCAGCTGCGCGACCGAGACTTCGGCCTGCTCACGCGGCTGCGTCGCCACCACCGAGTGGCCCTCAGTGTGCACTTGCATCATCAAGCGCGTGGCGGTCGCGTGGTCATACCCGAAGAGCTTGCGAAGCACGAGGACCACATAGGACATCAGCGTGATCGGGTCGTTCCACACCATCACGTTCCACCCGAACTCGCGTTGGTCCTTGTCCTGACGATCAGGAGCCTTGGCTGGTGCGGGAGCTTTCGTCGGCGTCGGCGCAGCGGTGGTCGCCATGACACCTAGCGTAGCTCAGGTCCCGCATAGAGGACTACTACCGAGGAGCCCCCCTCTGCCGCCTCCCTCCTGCTACCGATGGCGGGGCTCCCGGGGGAGCGACGTCGATCAGGCGCGGAAGTCGACGACGCCCGCCCACGCGGACGGTGTCCGTGAAGGCTGGGCTGCAGGAGCCGTTGTCGGGGATGTCACACCGTCGAGCACCGCTTGCAGCGGAAGCTCGCAGTTGTGGCACACAATCCAGATCGGACCCGGCTCGCTCACACGCCGTTCGAGACGGTGGCGCTCGCCGCATTCCTCACAGGTGATGGTCACTCGCATTTCGTTGCGCAGCGTCGCATGGCATGTGCGACGCCTCGCTGATGGCGCTGTCGCGGGCGCGCCAACGCCGTGCAACAGAACGGCGAAAGAGGACCGATCAGCCTCGGGTGATACACTCCGCGAGTTCGCAATGGCATCGGCGCAAACGCGCCATTTCCGTCCCAAACGCGATCATTTGAAGGCGAAAGCCCGCATCCCTGACCGGCGAGAGAATAAATCTGAAGGCAGGAGTACGAGCAAAGGAGCGAGTTGACCCCGACGTCGGCCCAGGAGCCTGAGACGCTCACCATGGAAGACCTCCTGCGGGAGGATCAGAACTCAATCAGGGCCCTGGCCCACGGCGACATCGTTGACGGCGTGGTCGTCCGCGTCGATCCCGACGAAGTGCTCGTCGACATCGGTGCGAAGAGCGAGGGAATCATCTCGAACCGCGAACTCTCCGCACGCGGGGAGACGCCGGTCACGCTCAACTCCGGCGACCACGTCAAGGTCTACATCATCCAGCCCGAGGACGAGCACGGAAATGTCGTGCTCAGCCTGCGCAAAGCCCGCGCGGAGGGCATCTGGCAAGCGGTCGCGGAGAAGGAGTCGGAGGGCGAGATCCTCGACGCCGAAGTCCGCGAGCAGAACAAGGGCGGACTGATCGTCAACATCATGGGCCTGCGTGGATTCCTGCCCAGCAGTCAGGTGGCGCGTCAGTTCAGCGGCAACCTCATGGAGCTGGTCGGGACCAAGATCCCGGTGAAGATCCTCGAGGTCAACCGCAAGCGCAACCGTCTGATCGTTTCGCAGCGGGCCGCGCAGGATGAGGATCGCGCGCGCCAGCGCGAGGAGCTCTTCGAGAAGCTCAAGGTCGGCGACGTGATCACCGGCAAGGTCAGCGGCGTGACCTCGTACGGGGCGTTCGTGAACCTCGGTGGCGCGGACGGGCTGATCCACATCAGTGAACTCTCCTGGGATCGCATCAACAACGTCAGTGATGTGCTGACGGTCGGCGACGAGCTCTCGGTGAAGGTCATCAAGCTCGACCCCGAGCTGTCCCGCATCAGTCTGTCGCTGCGCCAGATGTCACAGGATCCCTGGGACACCATCGAGCAGCAGTTCCCGCCCGGGAAGGCGGTGCCCGGCATCGTCACCAAGACCAAGAAGTACGGAGCGTTCCTGCAGATCGCCGACGGCGTCGAGGGTCTGCTGCATATCAGTGAGTTGTCGTGGGACCACGTCGAGCGGACCGAGGATGTGCTCAAGGTCGGCGAGGAAGTCGAGGTCATGGTGCTCAGCGCGGACAAGGTCCGCCGCCGTATCAGCCTGTCGCTGCGCCAGTTGCACGGTGGGGGTCCGACCGGCGAAGGCGACGAGATCACGCCGCCCTCGTATGACTATCCCGAGGACGACGACGATGACGACGAGGACGCCACTCCGGCTCCGGCTGCGAAGGTCGCCAAGGCGCCCGCCGTTGCCGACGAAGCAGTGGAGGAGGCCGGTGGCGGTGACGAGACCGAGGCGGACACCCCTACGGCAACGGACGCTGAGGTTGACGCCGGCGTCGCTTCGGCAACGGAACCTGACGCAGCCGCAGAGGTCGCACCGCCGGCCGACGCCGATGCCGCCGACGTCCCCGCTCCCGCTGATCCCGAGGTGGCCGCCGATGGCGTGGACGAAGCCCCGGAATCCGAGCTCGAGGCAGAAGTTGCGGAGGTGGCCAAGGTCGAAACCGCCGCCGACCCGGCCGGCGGTGACGCGCCCGCTCACAGCACCGCAGCGGACAGTGCAAGCGAACCGGAGAAAACCGCGCCGGGATCCTAGACCAGATCCGAGCCGGATGACCGTCGGCGGCTGTCAGGAGTCACAGATCCCATGAGACGCGACTTGGCCGTTTCGACGAGGCTACGAGCCCGTATTTGCAAAGTTGCTTAGCTCGCGTCCGGGCCGGGCATAATGATCCTCGATACGGCAGTGCCCGATCTCTGACCCTTTCCATCCACGGGGGGGCCGGAAGGGCAATGGAGGCGGTTTTGTACCCGTTCGAGCGCTTCACCGAAAGGGCGAAGAAGGTGCTCACGCTTGCGCAGGAGGAAGCGGAGCGTTCGCATCACTCGTACATCGGCACAGAGCACCTTTTGCTTGGGTTGCTCCGTGAAGGTGAAGGACTTGCCGCGAAGGTCCTGAACAATCTCGGTGTCGAGATCAACAAAGTGCGCAGCACGATCGAGTCGGTGCTCGGTCGCAACGAGCGCATCATCATCCAGCAGATCATTCCGACGTCGCGCGTCAAGAAGGTCATCGAGATCTCCTTTGAAGAGGCGCGTCGCATGGGCAACAACTACGTCGGTACCGAGCACCTGCTGCTCGGGCTGCTCATCGAGGGTGAAGGCATCGCCGCTCATGTCCTCGAGGATCTCGGTGCGAACCTGGAAAAGGTCCGCGGCGAGATTGACAAGTTGCTGCACGAGTCGGGCATCGACGAGGAGTCGAAGGAAGCGCAGAAGAAGCCTTCCAAGACCCCACTCCTGGATCAGTTCTGTCGCGACCTCACCGATCTCGCGATCAAGAACTCGCTCGATCCCGTGATCGGACGCGCGATGGAGATCGAGCGCGTGGTGCAGATCCTCAGCCGGCGCACCAAGAACAATCCGGCGCTCATCGGCGAGCCGGGCGTCGGCAAGACCGCGATCGCCGAAGGTCTCGCGCAGCAGATCATCCTCGGCAACATCCCCGAGTCGCTGATGGGCAAGCGCGTGCTCACACTGGACATGGGCGCGCTGGTCGCCGGTACCAAGTACCGCGGCGAATTTGAGGAGCGGCTCAAGAAGATCCTTGACGAGATCCGCGCATCGCGCGAGGTCATTCTGTTCATCGACGAGCTGCACACGCTGGTCGGCGCCGGTGCCGCGGAAGGCGCCATCGACGCGGCCAACATCCTCAAGCCCGCGCTCGCGCGCGGCGAGATTCAGTGCATCGGTGCTACGACGCTGAACGAATACCGCAAGTACATCGAGAAGGACGCTGCGCTCGAGCGCCGCTTCCAGCCGGTGTTCGTCGACGAGCCGTCGCTCGCGGAGACGATCGAAATCCTGCACGGGATCCGTCCGCTGTACGACAAGCACCATCGCGTCACGATCACCGATGAAGCGCTCAAGGCCGCGGCAGAGTTGTCGGTTCGCTATGTCAGCGATCGCTCGCTGCCGGACAAGGCAATCGACCTCATCGATGAGGCCAGTGCGCGCGTGCGCATGAAGCTCACCACGACGCCGGAAGACCTCCGCGCGATGCAGCGCGAGATTCGCGAACTGCAGACGCAAAAGGAAGAGGCGATCGCCGCACAGGACTACGAGACTGCGGCGAACTTCCGCGACAAGGAAAAGAAGCTCAAGGACAAGTACGTTTCTCAGGAAACCAAGTGGCGCGATGAATTGGGCGCGAACGTTCCGGAGGTGACCGAGGAACACATCGCCGAAATCATCTCGTCATGGACCGGCGTCCCCGTGTCGCGCTTGGTCGAAGAGGAGACTTCACGCCTGCTCCGGATGGAGGAGGAGATTCACAAGCGAATCATCGGCCAGGACGATGCGGTCAAGGTGATCTCGCAGGCGGTGCGCCGCGCACGTGCCGGACTCAAGGACGCGAAGCGCCCGATCGGATCGTTCATGTTCCTGGGCCCGACCGGTGTCGGCAAGACGGAGCTCTCACGCGCGCTGGCCGCGTTCCTCTTCGACAACGAGGACGCAGTCATCCGTCTCGACATGAGTGAGTTCATGGAGCGTCACTCGACTGCTCGCCTCGTCGGCTCGCCGCCAGGCTACGTCGGCTACGACGAAGGCGGACAGCTCACTGAGGCAGTGCGCCGCCGCCCGTACTCGGTCGTGCTGTTCGACGAGATCGAGAAGGCGCATCCCGAAGTCTTCAACATGCTGTTGCAGATCCTCGAGGACGGCCGCCTCAGCGACGCCAAGGGCAAAGCAGTCAACTTCGCCAACACCATCATCATCATGACCAGCAACCTCGGTGTGCACGGGCTGAAGCTCAACATGTCGCTCGGCTTCCAGCCGGCCGTCCCTGATGAGCGGACGTCGTCGCACGAGCACACCAAAATGCGCGACAGCATCATGGACGAGCTCAAGAAGCAGTTCCGCCCGGAGTTCCTGAACCGTGTTGACGCCGTGGTGGTGTTCCAGCGCCTCGACCATCCGCAGATGCGGCAGATCGTCGATCTGATGCTCGCCAAGGTTGCGATGCACCTTGCGGCGCAGGAGTTGAACTTCACGGTCGCCGATGACGCCAAGGAGAAGCTCGTTCAAGAGGGCTTCGACAAGATCTACGGTGCGCGTCCGTTGCGGCGTGTGATTCAGCGTGTCATCGAAGATCCGTTGAGCGAAGAGTTGCTCCGCCTCAAGCACGGTCCTGGTGACCAGGTGTTCGTCGAATTGATCGACGGCGAGGTCAAGATGCGGCTCGTGCCCAAGGGACCTCGTCGCGAGAAGAAGGAAAAGGCCGAGGCTGTTGCCGGAGCCGCAGCGGCGGCCGGGCCGCCGAGCGCACCTCCAACCGAGTAAAAGCCGCTTGCGGCGGCCGTTGTGCCCGGCGCACCCGGCACTTTCGACCGGAGTCGGCTTCCTTGCCCGTCGCAGGCGCGGGGTCGACACCACCATCGATTTTTGGGTCACGATACGAACAGATGTACGCCCATTGTGCTAGAGTGCCGAGGCTCGTGACCCGGATGTTGCTCGCCTCCGATGCTTGGGTACGCTAGACGGTCAATGCCTAACGATCAGATCGTCATTCGCGGTGCACGCGAGCACAACCTCAAGAACATCGACCTGACGCTGCCGCGCGACAAGCTCATCGTCATCACCGGCCTTTCAGGAAGTGGTAAGTCCTCGCTGGCATTCGACACGGTGTATGCCGAAGGTCAGCGCCGCTACGTGGAGTCCTTGAGCGCGTATGCGCGCCAGTTCCTCGGGCAGATGGAAAAGCCGGACGTCGATCACATCGAAGGGCTGTCGCCGGCGATCTCCATCGACCAGAAAGGGACGAGCAAGAACCCGCGCTCCACGGTCGGCACCGTGACCGAGATCTACGACTACCTCCGGCTCATGTACGCACGCATCGGCCATCCGCATTGCCCCAACTGCGGGCGCGAGATCAGCAAGCAATCCATCGAGCAGATCGCCGACCAGGTGCTGCTCTTGCCGGAAGGGACGCGACTGCTGATCTCCGCACCGATGGTGCAGGGACGCAAGGGCGAGCACCGCGACGTCCTCGATGAAGCCAAGCGACTCGGCTACGTTCGTGCACGTGTCGACGGCGTGCTGCACGACCTCGCCGACCCGATCACACTCGACAAGAAGTTCAAGCACGACATTGAGGTCGTGGTCGACCGCATCATCATCGGGCCCGAGTTGCGTTCGCGGCTCCACGAGTCGCTGGAGCAGGCCTCCAAGCTCAGTGACGGACTGATTCTGCTCATCCCGGCAGACCCGGAGAGTGGCATGCAGGAGTTGCTCTTCTCCGAGGAATTCGCTTGCGTCTATTGCGGTATCTCGATGGAGGAGCCGGCACCGCGCAACTTCTCGTTCAACAATCCGCACGGCGCGTGTCCCGCGTGCACGGGCCTGGGGGTGCGTCTCGAGGTGGACCCCGACGCGGTGGTCCCGGATGCGTCGTTGAGCATCGATGAAGGAGCGCTGTCCGGGTGGACGCGGGGTCCTTCGCAGCACTGGATGATGGAAGTGCTTGAGACCGTGTGCAAGCGCTTCAAGATCCCGCTCAACGTCGCCTGGAGAGACCTTGATCCCAAGGAACGCCAGGTCATCCTCTACGGCCTTCCCAAGGACGAGACGGTGCGCATGCGCTACACGTCGCACAGCGGCCAGTCGCGCAGTTTCGAGGCCGGCTTCGAGGGGGTCATCAACAACCTCCAGCGGCGCTACCGCGAAACCGAATCCGAGTGGGTGAAGCAGGAGATTGAGCGCCTGATGATGCAGAAGGCGTGCCCGACCTGCAACGGCGCGCGGCTCAAGCCCGAGTACCTGGCGGTGACCATCGATGGCATGAACATCGCCGAGTTCTGCAAGCACAGCATCGCCGGGGCCTTGGTGCGCCTGGACTCTCTGCGACTCAGCGAGCGCGAGCTGACCATCGCCCGGCAGGTGATCAAGGAAATCAAGGAACGTCTGGGATTTCTCCACGACGTCGGCCTCGACTACATCACCATCAACCGCGGCGCGGCGACACTCTCCGGCGGAGAAGCGCAGCGAATCAGGCTCGCGACCCAGATCGGCAGCAAGTTGATGGGGGTGCTCTACATCCTCGACGAGCCGTCGATAGGACTGCATCAGCGCGACAACCACAAGCTGATCCGAACACTGATCGCCTTGCGCGACATCGGCAACACGTTGCTGGTCGTGGAGCACGACGAGGAGACGATCCGTGCCGCCGACTGGCTGGTCGACATCGGGCCTGGCGCAGGCGAGCATGGCGGCTGGGTGATGGCGTCCGGCACCGTCGAGGAAGTGCTCGCCACGCCGGGGAGCATCACTGCGCAATACCTGCGCGGTGAGCGTGCCATTCCGATGCCGCTCATTCGCCGACCGATCACCGCGAAGAGCCTCGTGGTGCGCGGCGCGCGAGCGAACAACCTGCGCAACGTCGACGTCAGCTTCCCGCTGGGGACGTTCATCTGCGTCGCCGGAGTGAGCGGGAGCGGCAAGAGCACGCTGGTGAACGACATTCTCTACAAGAAACTCGCGCAGTCGCTGTATCGCGCCAAGCAGCGGCCCGGCGCGCACGATCGTGTCGATGGCATCGCGCACATCGACAAGGTCATCGATGTCGACCAGTCGCCGATCGGCCGGACGCCGCGGAGCAATCCGGCGACCTACGTCGGCGTCTTCACGGACATCCGCGATCTCTTCGCGAAGCTGCCCGAAGCGAAGATCCGCGGCTACAAGCCCGGGCGCTTCTCCTTCAACGTCTCAGGCGGTCGCTGCGAGGCGTGCTCAGGCGACGGAATGATCAAGATCGAGATGCACTTCCTTCCGGACATCTACGTGGCCTGCGAGGTCTGCAAAGGGCGCCGGTACAACCGCGAGGCGCTCGAGGTGAAGTTCCGGGGCAAGAGCATCGCCGATGTGCTCGAGATGACCGTGGACGAAGCGGCGCTGCTGTTTGAACACCAACCGCGGATTCTCCGGCGGATGCGCACGCTGCAGGACGTCGGGCTCGGCTACATCCGCCTCGGGCAGCCGGCGACGCAATTGAGCGGCGGGGAAGCGCAACGGGTGAAGCTCAGCACCGAACTCTCGCGTCGCGACACCGGGAGCACGCTCTACATCCTCGATGAGCCGACAACCGGTCTCCACTTCGCCGATGTGGAGAAGCTGCTCGCCGTGCTGCACCGGCTCGTCGACGCCGGCAATACCGTCATCGTCATCGAGCACAACCTCGACGTGCTCAAGACCGCTGACCACATCATCGATCTGGGTCCAGGTGGTGGTGACGCCGGCGGCGAGATCGTCGCCTCAGGCACGCCCGAGGAGGTAGCGGCCAACCCACGGAGTGCGACTGGCGAGTACCTCCTGCGGATGCTGCCAGCGCCGCGCATCACCGTGCCGGGGGTCCCAGCGCCGAGAGCTGCCGCGCCCCGTGCACGCAGACGGGTGCCCGTCTCGACCTGATCGCTGATGCCGTCGTCCCCGCAGCAAGGCCACGTGCGCTAACGTGGAGTGCGATGACCTCGATGGATGGTGAGGACCGGCGCCTCCGGCTCCGGCGACTTGACGACTGTCTCGACGTGCTCGAGCAGGCGCACGAGCTCAACCTGACCGACGTCACCGAGCGCATGGCTGAGGCCCTGAGTGAAAGGGTTCCCACCGTGCACACTGGCATGCTGATCGCCGATGCGATCGAGGAAGTGCTGCGCCAGCAGGAGCCTTATATGGTTCAAATCCGTCCCGAGGTTTCACGCAGGGTCCGCCGCCGGCGCGACCCCTTCGACGTGAGGCTGCTGCTCCAACGCCGCTGAAGCTGCAGCGTCGGGGGGAGGCTCCGCAGCTACACTCGGTGAACCCATGAGCGCTTTTGGATTCGATCCCGAGCAGATTTTTGCTCGACGGCGCAACCGGCCACGGATTGTCCGACCGCCTGGACAGCTCCGGCGCCGGATCATCATCTTCGGCATCGTCGCCGCGATCATCCTGCTGCTGGTGGTCGCGCGCTGGCTGCTCGGGCTCCGCGCCGACTATCTCTACTACCAGAGTGTCGGGCACACCAACGTCTTCTGGACTCCGCTGATCGCGCACATCGTTCTCTTCGTCATCGGCTTCGTCATCGTCTTCCTCCTCTTCGGCGCCGCCGCCGTGGGCTGCGCGATGGCGGCGGGGAATCTCGACCGTCGCGGGCGCCGCATCGTGCTCTGGAGTGGGGCGGCGATCGCCGTGCTCGCCGGGATCGCGGGCGGGTCGACCCTGTCGGGCGCATGGCAGGAAATCCTCGTCTGGATGCACCAGGTGCCCTTCGGCGCCACCGACCCCGTGTTCCATCTCGACTTCTCATTCTTCGTCTTCACGCTCCCGGCGATCGACGACCTCATGGGACTCCTCTGGGGTGGAGTGATTCTCGGACTGCTCGCCTCCATCGCGACGGCAGCCGTCGCTGTCACGGTCATGAACGCGCCCGAAGAACTGCCCTTGCCGCTCGAGCCACCTCCGGGGCGGACCCCGGAGGATGCGCTGCGGGTGGCGGTGATCACCGGTGGCATCGCTCTGGCCGCTGTGTTCGTGCTGGCGGCGTTCGGCGCGCACTTCGGCGTCTACCACCTGGCCACCAGCTCGCACACGCAGGGCGGCAATTACGCCGGTCTCGACGCCACCCAGCGCGCGGTGGTCCAGCCGATCCTCGGCTTCCTCCAGGTGCTGGCATTCGTCCTGGCGATCGTCACGCTCGTCCTCGTCGGCCTTCGCTGGCGTCGCGCCTCCACCGGGACGGCGATCGCGTTCGGCTCGCTGCTCGGTGGTTGGCTGGTGGTTGCCGGGCTTTTGCAAGCGGTGCCGGCCGCCATCTACCAGGCCACCAGCGTTGGTCCGAACGGACAGACCGCGCAGACGGCAACGATCAGCGACTTCCTGACGACCAGTCGGTACGCGTGGGCACTCGAGTCCACCGGTTCCAACCCTCAGGTGGAGAACCGGGCGTTCGGGACGCCGCATGCCCCGACACTTTCGGACCTGGAATCGGATCTGGGGACGCTGCAGAACGTTCGGATCCAGGACACGCAGGAGCTCCCGGACACCTTGGCACAGGTCGACCGGAGCCGCAGCTACCAGACCTATTCGACCATCACCGTGGATCGCTATCCGAATCCGACCACCGGCGCTGACGTCGAGGTGATGATCGGGACTCGCGAGATCGCCGAACAGGACATCCCCAATCAGTCCTTCGTGAACTCCGCGCTGGCCTACACCCATGGGTACGGGGTCACCGCGGTGTCAGTCAATGCGGTTGCGGGAGAGGGCAAGCCGGAGGTCCTCGTCGGGCATCAACCCATGACCCAGGTCGTCGCTGGGTCCCCACCGGATCTTTCCTTCGGCGGCAACCCCAACGCGGACCCAAGTATCTATTGCGGGCTGGACACGACCCAGAGTGTGGTGTCGGGCACGACTCAGGCTGAATTCAACTTTCCACTGGGCGCCGACGACAGCAAGGTGCACGCCGACGCGAGTGAGGTGGGCATTCCGATCACCAATCCCGTCGACAAGCTCGCCCTCTCGTTGTCGGACTTCGGCGGCTTCAACCTCTTCCTCAACAACTCGATGACGCCGAACAGCCGGGTGCTGGTGAATCGTGAGATCAAAACCCGCATCACGTCGCTCGCACCGTTCCTCTCCGTCGACTCGGATCCGTACATCGTGGTCGATCCCGGCACCGGCCATTTGATGTGGATCGCCGATGCGTCGGTCAAGACATCGCTCTTTCCCGAGTCGTACCAGCAGAGCGACGGCACCTCATACATGCGCAACTCGGTGAAAGCAGTGATCGACGCCAAGACCTGCGCGATCAATCTCTACGCGGTGAATCTGAACGAGCCGATCACTGCTGCATGGAATGCGATCTACCCGGGGTTGATGCAGCCGCTCAGCAACATCTCGCCCTATCTGCGCACGCATCTGCGCTACCCGGAGGACTTGTTCAACGATCAGGCGCAGGCCTACGCCTCGGTGCACATCACCAGCCCGTCGGTGTACTACCAGGGGAGCGACCTCTTCAACCTTGCGCAGGAAAGTCTCAACGGCGCAAACACATCGACGACCGCGTACTACGTGGAGGCAACACTGCCGGATACGAATGCGCCGCAATTCGTGTTGCTCCAGACGTTCAGTCCCGGTGCGAGCGGCGGCGGTGGGCAGGCGAGCAACATGACCGCATGGCTGGCGGCCGAGTGCGACTACACGAACACCGACAACCCAAAGCTCGTCTCGGTGCGTCTGAACAACGCCGACAACGTCCTGGGTCCGCTGCAGTTCGACAACAACATCAATACCAATCAGACGATCAGTTCGGAGATCAGCCTGTTGGGTCAGCATGGCTCGACGGTCACGCTCGGCAACGTGATCGTGCTGCCGTTCAACAATGACTCGTTCCTGTACGTGCGACCACTCTTCGTCACCGCTGCCGCCAACGGGGGAACCGCGTTTCCGCAGTTGCAGGAGGTCATCGTCGGCACCCAGAACAATGTGGCGCAGGGGCAGTCGTTCGAGATCGCACTCCAGTCGCTCCTGAACACCACCGATCCGATTCCGGGCTTGACCACTGCGGTCGGTTCACCGAGCCCGTCGCCCACGGCATCCGGGTCGCCCACACCGACTCCGAGTGCGGGATCGACGCCGACGCCTTCGCCGACGGGCACGCTCCAGCAGCAGATCCTCGCGCTCGACAGCCAGATCGTCAGCGACAACACGGCTGCTCAGGCGGCGCTCATGGCCGGCAACTACACCCTCTACGGCGTCGACGAATCCAAGGTGCAGTCCGAGCTGGCAAAGCTGCGGACGCTGCTCGCCCAGCAGGCGGGCGCTACTCCGAAGTCCTGAGCCCCCGACGATGGACGGCGTGAGCGACGCGATCGAGATCGCACCCGGCATCCACCAGCTGGACACGTTGCTGGGCGGTATGGACGAGCTCACCGCCGGATTCGTCATCGACGGTCCGATGCCCGCGCTGGTCGAGACGGGCTCGCAGTCGAGCGTGCCGGCGGTCCATGCGGCGCTGGCGGCACTCGGTCTCGGCCCCGCCGATCTCCGCTGGATCATCGTCACGCACATCCACCTCGACCACGCGGGTGCGGTGGGTGACCTCGCCAAGGATTTCCCGTCCGCCACGGTGGTGGTGCACGAGCGTGGCGCCCGGCACCTGATCGATCCGACACGGCTCGTCGACAGCGCGTCGCGTGTGTACGGGCCGCTGCTCGACAGCCTGTACGGCCGTATGACCGCAGTGCCCCAGGACCGACTAATCGCCGCCGGGGACGGCTACCGGATTGACGTGGGCAATGGGCGGCAACTCGTGCTCGTGGACTCTCCGGGCCACGCCAAGCACCACCACGCGGTGCTGGACGAACACACCGGGACCTTGATGGTCGGCGATGCCGTCGGAGTGATGCTGCCCGCCGTGGCCGTGCTGCGGCCCGCCACGCCGCCTCCCGATTTCGACCTCGAGCAGGCGGTGCACAGCCTCGGCCGCTTCAGGGAGTTGAAGCCGACCACGATGGTCCTGACGCATTACGGCCCGGTTGCCGATGCACAGGCGACCCTCGCAGAGGCGGAGGAGATGCTCCACCGCTGGGTGGAGGTCGCCGAAGGTGTCATCGAGCAGGCGTCCGACGCAGGCATCGACGATGTGGCGAGCGCGCTGGCGGACGCCTTCGCGCTGGACCCCGAGACGCTCCCCGAAGAGGTTCGTGCCAAGGCCGAGGTCCTGAACGGCGTCCACAGCAATGCGGCCGGGATTGTTCGCTACTTGCACCAGCGGGCAACCGCACCCGCCGAATGACCCAGGCGGCCCAGCCGCGCGACCGGCTGATCGCCGTCGTGGTGTTGAGCGCGGTGATCGGACTCATCGGGGGTGGGCTGGCTGCCTGGGGCATCTACGCGCGATTCGGACCCGTCGAGCGGGTCATCACCCAGACCATCGTGGGCGGCGGCAAGAACCCCAACGGCGCGCTCACAGCCGGCTCGATCGCCCAGGCGAAGTCGATCTCGGTCGTCGAAGTGATCACCAAGCCGGTCACCCCTGCGTCGCTGCTCTCCGGTCCAAGTGGCATCGTCGACGGCTTCGTCGTGTCTGCGGACGGTCTGGTCATCTCGAGCATCCACGCCATCCGGGGGGCCGCGACGCTGCGGATCGCGACCGCCGCCGGTGACATCTACCCCGCGACCATCGTGCGCGCCGACCCGACTCACGGGGTGGTGCTGCTCCAGGCCGTCGGCGCGCACGGGCTCACGCCGCTCACCTTCGCAACGGTGACCGCGCACATCGGCGATCTCGCCATCGTGGTCGCGCACACGCCCTTTGCCCCCGTCACCCTGGGAACCGGGACGGTCAGCTCGGTCGGGATCACGGTCATTCTCGTCGACGGGGAGCCGGCGCTCCGCGACGTGTTGACGGTCGATGCGACCCCGGACGCGCGCGAGGATGGCGCACCGCTCCTCGACGGTACCGGCGATGTCATCGGAGTGGTTGTCGATGCCGGCGCCGCCGCTCCCGGCGTGGTGGCGCTCTCGATGACGGGCGCCTCAGCACTGGCCGCCGTCGTGACCGGCACCGGAGGCACCGCGCCGGTACCGACCCTGGGCGTGGATTCGGAGATCATGGACCCGGCGACGGCCGCCGCAGCCGGTGTACCGCCGGGCGCACTGATCCTCAGCGTCACCGCCGGTGGCCCTGCGGCGCTCGCGGGGCTGGCACCCGGAGACGTGGTCATCGCTGTGGGAAGCACGTCACTCGACGCCGACCACCCCTTCGATCCCACCGTGCTCGGGCTCGCACCGGACCAGCAGGTCACGCTCAGCGTCTTTCGGAATGGAGCCACCCGCTCGATCGACCTGACGGTCGGAAGCGGCTGATGCGCCCCACCCGGCACACTGGTGGCACCACATGGAGTTGACCTACCACGGCCATTCGTGCGTCCGCCTCCGCGGGCGGGAGATGACCGTCGTCGTCGACCCACCGCAGACGGCCCTCCCCGGCCTCGCCAAGGGCACCCTCGGGATCATCGTCCGCACGGAAGGCGAGACTGACCCCGCCAAACTCCGTTCTCGCGAAGGCGAGTTGCAGGAGGTGTGCGGACCGGGTGAGTTCGAGATCGGCGGCGTCAGCATTCTCGGGCTGGCGGCAGGGGAGACGACGGTGATGCGGATCTCGGTCGACGAGGTGCGCGTGGTGGCAGCCGGACGGCTCAAGCGGCAGCTCACCGAAGAGGAAATCGACAGCCTCGGCCACGTCGATGTCCTGGTGCTCCCGGTGGGCGGGGGCGATGCGCTCGGCGCTATCGAGGCGGCGAAGCTGGTCAGCGCCGTCGAGCCGAGCATCGTGGTTCCAGCTCGATACGGCGCGGGTGACGGCGGCGAGTACGACCCGGTGGGGAAGTTCGCCAAGGAGATGGGGCTCGCCGAGGGGGCGTGGGAAGCGCAGCCTCGATTGGTGATCACCGGATCGTCGGGAGACACCGACGACACCCGCGTCGTCTTTCTCGAGACCCGAGCCGGCTGACTGTTACGTTCGAACATCGGTGCGTGCGCGTCGCACGCCCCTGATACAATTGCTCAAACCATCCCGGGAGGCTCTGCGCATGGCGAAGTTCGTGTTCGTGACAGGCGGAGTCGTCTCTTCACTTGGGAAGGGAATTACCGCCGCCTCGATCGGAACGATCTTGAAGGCCCGCGGTCTGCACGTCGGAATGCAGAAGCTCGATC
Source organism: Candidatus Dormiibacterota bacterium (assembly GCA_041691155.1). Classification (GTDB taxonomy): domain Bacteria; phylum Chloroflexota; class Dormibacteria; order Aeolococcales; family Aeolococcaceae; genus Palsa-851. Next base: position 32,331 of record JBEPVD010000037.1, read on the forward strand.
CCTATCTCAACGTCGATCCGGGGACGATGTCTCCCTATCAGCACGGCGAGGTCTTCGTCACTGACGACGGCGCCGAGACGGATCTCGACCTCGGTCACTACGAGCGTTTCGTCGATGTGGCGCTGAGCAAGGCGAGCAACGTCACCACCGGCAAGATCTACGCATCGGTGATCGCCAAGGAGCGCCGTGGCGACTACCTCGGCGGCACGGTGCAGGTCATCCCGCACATCACGAACGAAATCAAGCATCGCATCCTGCGCGTCGCCGAGAACGAACTCCCGCAGCCGGATGTCGTGATCGTCGAGGTCGGTGGCACGGTCGGTGACATCGAGTCGCTGCCCTTCCTCGAGGCGATCCGCCAGATGAAGAACGACGTGGGCAGGAACAACGTCTGCTACGTCCATCTGACGCTCGTCCCGTATGTGAGCACGAGCGAGGAATTCAAGAGCAAGCCCACCCAGCACTCGGTGAACCAGCTGCGTTCGATCGGTATCCAACCGGACGCGATCATCGCCCGCAGCGATAAGCCGATCGGTCAATCGCTGAAAGAGAAAATCGCCCTCTTCGGCGACGTCGAGCTGAGCGCGGTGATCAACGTCCCCGACGCGAGTTCGATCTACCAGGTGCCCCTGATGCTCGAGGAGGCCGGTCTCGGCGATTACATCGTCCAGCTCCTCAGCCTTGACGCCAAGGAGCCGGATCTCGACGAATGGAAGGATCTCTGCGCTCGCATCGCCGCCCCCAAGCCGAGCGTGCGCATCGCTCTGGTCGGCAAGTACGTGGAGATGCCGGACTCGTACATCAGTGTCGTCGAGTCGCTGCGTCACGCGGCTGTCAAGTGCGGTGCGGATCTCGACCTCGTGTGGGTCAACAGCGAGCATCTCGATGAGGACATGAGCCCGCTGGAAGGCGTCGACGGGATCGTCGTCCCGGGTGGGTTCGGCCATCGCGGCATCGAAGGCAAAGTGCTCGCATCGCGATACTCCCGCCAGCACCTCATCCCATACCTCGGGCTGTGTCTCGGCCTGCAGTGCGCGATCGTGGACATCGCCCGCGAGGTTCTGGACGCTCCTGACGCAAACTCGACGGAGTTCAACGCCTTCACCTCGCACCCGGTCATCGATCTGCTCCCGGAGCAGCGCGACATCGAGGAGAAGGGCGGCACCATGCGGCTCGGCGTGTATCCATGCAAGCTCACGCCGGGAACGCGCGCGGCGGAGGCGTACGGCGAGCCGGTCGTGTATGAACGGCACCGCCACCGTTTCGAACTGAACAACCACTATCG